>JAUWOY010000068.1 GCA_030611885.1 Chloroflexota bacterium
GTTGGTGTTGGCGTAGGTGTTGATGTCGGTGTTGATGTCGGTGTGGGAGTGGGGGTGGGTTCGAGCACCCGGAGGCCAACGTCGCCGCGGCGGCTGACCGTCCGCCCCCCATCGGTAGAGATAGCCGCAGCGAGGGTGTAGTCTCCTGGCTTTCCAGCCGTCCACACGTAGCGAGGATCGTCCAGCGGCTTCATGATCTGGGATAGCTGGCCTGCTGCGTCTTGCACCGTCCAAATCAGCGCGAACTGACTTTCCACTGATGAAGGCGGTGTAAGCTCTCGGAAGTTACGCACGACCTCCCAAACCCTCACGTCGTTCCCCTCATCGAGCAGATTGGCCACGGTTACGCCCCGCAGGTTGTACCGGGCTATCAGTTCCAGTTTGCGAGCCAGGCACTCCGCGTTGCCCAGCCAGACCGTGTGCTGAGCGCCGCTCTCATCAATGTAGTTGAACCAATAAGTCTGAGTGGCCTCATCGAAGTTAAGGCCGCCTGACTCCTCCAAATTAGACAGGGCCAGGGTCACTTGTTCGCCGGGATCAATGGTAGCGTCCTCCGCCTCGACCGCGATCTGGACGAGGGGGGCCAGGGTTTCGATGTACGGCGCCCTGGTGGTGGTATCGCCAACTTTTTCCAGGCTATAGGCGGAGATAACTGGCTGGATCTGGTAACGGTTCACCTCACCCACCGCCCAATCCAGCAGCGACTCCACCCATCCCCCAGAAACGTAGGCCTCAGGATCGGCAGGAACCGGGATCTTGAGGGCATCCACGGACTGCCCCAGGGCGTGCCAGTCGTAAGCGCCTGTATCCCAGCCACCTCCGTCCCTTCGGCTAGGGGGAGCGACCCTCAAGGTCAGCAGTTGCCCGTTCTCGTGCAGCCTCTCGGCCAGCTCGGCGATGAACAGGCTGAACTCATCCCTCAGCTCAGTATTGATTCCTCGATAATCTATGTCAATGCCCTCACAATCGCTGCCAGCCGCCAGCCAGGCGATGGTCACCAGATGTTTGTACCGCAGTTCGTCGTTATAAAGCATGGCGTTGACAAGATCGTCCCTGATGCCACCCTCCTCGCTCCAATTGCGCAGGGTGGGCAAGACAGCAGGCGAGGCCATTTCACCCAAACTGTACAGGGATTCGATGTCGCCGCTGACTCTGCCCTCATCGCTCAGGTAGAGCCCGCGAGGATTTAGCTCTGCCAGGACTTCCTCTGCTTCAGGTAACATGGCATCTTCGCTAGATAGCCCAGTCGAAACAACTGGGGACACAGGCCTGGACTGCATCACCGTCACCGAGGAGGGCACGGCGGACAAACGGGCCACGATCACATCATCCTCGGCGATGACGTGGCCGGGAAGCCGCTGCCACTCCTCGCCCGTCCAGGTGTAGAGGTCGAGGGTGCGGTATGGCTCGGCGTCGTTGGGGATAGGCACGGTGAGCACCGCTTCCGTGGGCATCTCCCCCCGCAAGGCGATCTGGTAGAAAGGACTTTTCACCTCCAGGTTATCGGGGATGGCTTCGGCCGCTTCCGCCAGTTCCTTCCCGGCTGTGCCCTGCAGGAAGTCTAGGCGTGGCACCAAAGTGAGCTTGACCTTGACCGAGCCTGACAGCGCGGCGGGGGGGATCTCCAAGCGAGTGCCGTCGGGATCATCCACCGACCAGTTGTCTTGATTGATGGCGGTGTAGCCAGTCTCCAGGATGCGATCCTTGATTGAGATGGGCGGAAGAAGCAAGGCCACCAGAATCAACGAAGGGATCAGCACGAAGTTGATACCTCGACTGATCCACTTTTTTGTTGTCACCGTGGTAATGGTATCTGACAAAGAGTTTGGTTTATCTTCCATTGAGATTCTCTCTCCTAATCTTAGAATGTGAGACCGAGGTCTCCCAGCACGACGGCTATTTTATCACAAGACAAGCCTTTTGGCAAATAGCAGCCCGCGAGGCTCCGTTTGCACAAAATGGGGTCTCCTTGTATAATAGCTCCGCATCTCAAACAGATCATCCATGATCTCGTAGCGAGCTGCTCCATGTCACGTTCGTGCCACTCATTGAGTAAGAAACCCGCCAGCGCCGGCCGAGTAGGAGCGACTTGGGTTGAGCCTGTCGAAACCAGCGACGTATCGAGGCCAAGCGGGTTATGCAGAGAGCCGCTTGCTTGGTTTCGATACGCTACGCTACTCAACCGGCGCTCGCTTTCCGGGTTTTGCACACGACGGTTTGTTTCTTATTAGGAGGATACTTGAGCCATAGACGATTAGGGTTGGTCATTGTCATCATTGTGGGCTTGCTGGTGAGTTGTGGGCCGAAAGAGGTTCCCCTCAGCGAGGAGACGACGCCCAGGCCGACCAACACGGCTGTGCTGGAGGTGGCTCCGCCTCCGGCGACTGCGACGATAGCCAGGCCCTCACCGACAGCGACCAGTGAACGCCCGCTGGCGGCCGTGGTGAACGGGCAGCCCCTCTTCCTGGCCGACTACCAGGAGCAAGTAGCCCGATTCGAGGCGGCTATGGCGGAGCAGGGCTTCGATCTGGAGAGCGAAGACGGCCAGGCCAGGCTGGCTCAGATGCGCCGCCAGGTTCTGGACTCGATGATCGAGCAGGTGCTCATCAAGCAGGCTGCCGCCCAAGAAGGCATGGCCGTCTCCGAAGAAGAGTTGGAAGCGGTGATCCAACAGAGCATCGAGGAGGGGGGAGGCCAGGCAAGTTTTGAAGAGTGGTTGCTAAACAGCAGCTTGACCTACGAGGATTTCAGAGAGGAGCTTCGTTTCCAGCTGCTGGCTCTGGCTATCTTCGAGCGGATCACGGGCTCCGTCCCGACCACAGGCGAGCAGGTACACGCTCGTCACATCCTGGTGCAGACGGAAGAGGAAGCCCAGGCCATCTTGACTCGACTGCAAGCGGGAGAGGACTTCGCGGCCCTGGCCAGTCAGCTATCCCAGGATGAAAATACCAAAGAAGCAGGAGGCGATTTAGGCTTCTTCCACCGGGGACAGTTGATCTCGCCTGAACTTGAAGAGGCTGCCTTTGCTCTCCAACCTGGTCAGACTAGCGGAGTAGTGCGGAGCCAATTCGGCTACCACATCGTCCAGGTGCTGGAAAAGGCCCCCGATCGCCCTCTTCCGCCCGAACTGTTGAACGCTTTGAAGGAACAAGCTTTCGCCCGTTGGATGCAGGAGCAGTGGGAGGGCGCCACTATCGAGCGGTTCATTGATTAGAAACTGGATATTGGGTATTGGATATTGAGAGAACGGAGGCAACATGCCTAAGATTGCTATTACTGGCAAGGGAGGGGTCGGCAAGACCACTCTGGCCAGTTTGCTGGCCTATATCTACGCCGAGCAGGATCAGAGGGTGCTGGCCATTGATGCCGACCCCAACGCCAACCTGGCCTCGGCCCTGGGCTTCCCCGAGGAAGTGGCCGCTCAAATCGCCCCCATCGCCGAGATGGAGGAGCTCATTTACGAGCGCACTGGGGCCAAGCCAGGGGGGTACGGCGGCTTCTTCAAGCTGAACCCCCGCGTGGACGACATTCCGGACCGCTTTTCGGCCGAATGGCGCGGCGTGAGGCTGCTGGTGATGGGCACCATCAAGGGCGGCGGCACTGGCTGCGTCTGCCCTGAGAGCGCGCTCCTCAAGCACCTGGTGCGCCATCTGCTTTTGCAGCGCTCCGAGTTGATCATCCTCGACATGGAAGCCGGCATCGAGCATCTGGGGCGGGGCACGGCCGGGGCCGTTGACGCCATGATCGTCGTCGTCGAGCCGGGTCAGCGCAGCCTGCGGACGGCTCAAACCATCTCTCGCCTGGCTGCCGACATCGGCATCGAGGAAGTTTACGTCGTGGGCAACAAAGTGCGGGGCCAGGCCGACCGGGACTTCATCACCGAGAGTCTGCCTGACCTTCGGATAATTGGCTTCCTTTCCGAGAGCCCCCTGGCTATCGAGGCCGACCGTCGGGGAGTCTCGGTCTTCGACCTCGACCCTCAGATGGTGGAAGAGGCCAAAGCCATCGCTGATGGCCTATCTAACTTCTGAACCCATTTGGAATCGTCCAAGAAACCAATGACAGGAGAGCAAAGATTGGTCTACGAATATTTGCTCCGAGAGGGAGGGGAGCGGATGCTCCGCGAGGCGAGCGCTTACTTTGCGGGTGAGGGACGACTGCACAGCGCACTGCGCCGATTGACGCAACGGTTGAATGTGGAGGGAATCCCTTACGCCCTGTTGGGAGGACTTGCTCTTGCCAAACACGGGTATCCACGACTGACGGAGGGCATTGACTTGCTGTTGACGCCCTCGGGATTGGAGCGTTTCCGCCAACGGTTGGTGGGGCGGGGATACCGGCCGGCCTTCAGTGGAGCCAAGAAAACGTTCCGCGACACTGAGACAGGGGTGCGCATTGAAATCGTGACCGCCGGGGAGTATCCAGGCGATGGGTTGCCCAAGCCGGTGGCTTTCCCCGACCCGGTGGCTTCAGAGGTGGCGGTGGAGATAGAGGGCATCCGCGTGGTGACGTTGGAGAAACTGATCGAGTTGAAGTTGGCGTCGGGAATGAGCGCTCCCCACCGGTTGCGAGACCTGGCTGACGTGCAGGACCTGATCGTCCGTCTGAAACTTCCCCCGACACTGGCGGACCGATCGGACCCCTGGGTACAGGCGGCCTATCGGGACTTGTGGGAAAAAGCCCACGCCGGCAGGCCAGCGGGTTCACAAGAAGAGCGACGAAAGAGCCTCGCCCTCAGTAACCAGGGGCGAGGCTCTTCTTTTATGCTGAGCGCATTTTGGTTTTGTGAAAATGGGTGATAGCGGAAAGAGTACCACGGATGTGGGAATACACGATGTTCACCACAATCTGAGATAAAACGCCCCCTTTTGACCGCCGGAGGTGTGATTATCGTGTATTTCTTTATCCGAGGTACTCTCCCCCCACACACGCAATGTCACGCTTTTCAAGTGCGCTGAGTATACCAACGATAGGCGTTGAGTGACCAAAACCCTTCGGCAACGGTGACGCCGGTGCTCTCCAAATTAGCTATCGCTTGGACGATCTGGCGATGGCTCATGTCTTTGGACGGATCGTTATCCTGATATACGGAGAGGATGCCAGGATGGTCAGGATCCTGGTCGTGCAGTTCCTTGAAGTCTCTCGGGTTCAAAGTTAGAATGGCACGGCCGACTGCTTTGGCGTGAGCAAAGTGAGCTGCATCGTCCTCACCGGTGAGTGGGGGACGCACATCGGCGGGGATCTCGACATCGTGTCCGGCTTTGAGCAGCAATCGTCTCAGTTCGTGGGAGAAAGCACAGTCATCGAGGTACAGTGCGAGACTCAAGTTCAACTCCCTGGGAGAGCAAATATTGCTTCTCTTCCTCCGTCTCGCTCTCAATGAGGTCGCGGTGGATTTGGTAATAGGCGACGGCTTCCATGATTTGCCTCACAGGCAGGTCCATGTCCTCGGCTGCCTGTTCGACACTCAATTGGTTGGCTCGCATCTTGTACACCAATTGCCCCACCGTCATGTTTCGCCCTTTCAGATAGGGCTGTTTCCGTCCTTTCTCCGGGCGGGTAACGAGGTACTGATAGTGCCCAAAGACCAATGGCTCCACCGCTGGCACGCTCAGTTCTTTGAACCTCTCCAACTGACCCAGCATCCCCGCTTCGACACTGACGATGCGCCGGCCCGATAGCATTTCGTCCACGATCCAGAGGAAGGTGCCATAAGCCTGTTGGAGCAGATCGGCCCGCGAACGGACTGACAGGCGACTCTGCAAAAGCTCCAGCAAGGTGGCCTCGGCTGTGGTCAGGTCTACTTGCACTCGAACTTTGTCTCGTTGTTTCGCTTTCACTGCCATGATTCACCTCCAGACACTCCAATTATACAGCAAAATGGAGGAACTGTCAAAGAGCCTCGCCCCCGATTGCTGAGGGCGAGGCTCTTCTTTTTTGGCTTGCCAGGTACGCGTTCTAGCAGTCAGATCAGCCGAGGATATCATCAATGGGATAGGCGAACATGATGCGGGTGGTCTGTCGAAAGCCAACCTTCTTCCAGAAACCCAACTCGCCGGGCACGGTCACGGCTAAAGAGGAAGCTCCACGCTGCTTGAACCTTTCGGCTATCTCCCGCACCAAGGCCCTGCCGATGCCGCGCCGCTGGTAGTCAGGGTGCACCGAGGCGATGTGAATGATAGCCCTGGAGCCATCGTACACCCCTCTGATGAACCCAACTACTCTGTAGTCCTCCTCGACCACCAGGAATTCGGCGGCCCGGCACTGGTGCACCTTCGACATGGCCTCAGGGCCGTCAATTTCGGGATGTCCATATTGCTGATTGGCCTTCAGGATCTCCACTAACTGCTGAGCATCGCTGGGCACAAAATCTCTGATTCGCATTCTATCGCCTCCCCCCTTTTGGTACGGGTAATTATACCAGGTTTCAGCGGCTCTGGCAAGCTACTGGCCGCCGCCCCGTACTTCCTCAGCATCCACTATCCTGGAGCTCCCGCAGGCGGAGCAGCCAATCGGGTATGGTGGCTTTTTCGATCAAGTCATCCCGTCTGAGGTAAGGCTTAACGTCCAGCACGGGGGTGCCGTCGTAGGCATCCAGCCCCAGCACTTTCAGGACATTCCCCTGACGCCCCAGCAGCTTCACCTCCGTGATCCCGATGGGATTGGGACGGACGGGGCTCCGGGTAGCGAACACGCCCACCAAAGGCAGCTCCCTCTTGCCCTGGGGGTGAACTTTCAGCCGGGAGCGCCTCTCTTCGCCCACCTTGTGCAGGTAGAAGATGATCAGGATGTGGGAGAAGCCGTCTATTCCGTCCAATGCCTCCACTAGCTCGGGGGCGATAACTACCTCGGAGGTGATGGTTTCCCACTTGACGTGGCTTGGGTATTCGACGCCGTTGACCACCCGTCCAATGGCTACGAGGTTGATGCTTTGCTGTCGGGTGCTATCTTCCATTTGTCCCGGTCTCCTTTCTGTTTGCGAACCTGTGTTGCAGTCAGAAGCCATATATGCTATAATATGAGCCAGTAGTTGATGCTATGGGGTCTAGTAGATCCCCTGTGAACTGAGGGAGGTGATAGAAGATGTCCCTGAGTGAGTTGTTAAAAGACATGCGCCAGTTGGAAGCAGAACTGGGTCGCTTTGAAATCAAGTTCGGTGTGAAGTCCCAGGACTTCCACGCGGCCATGATGCGCGGTGATCTGGAAGAGTTCGACGCACTGGACGAGTACCGCATGGAGTTTATCGAGTGGTTGGCTCTGTACGAAACCTGGCTGAGCCTGAATGAGAAGTATCGCCAGTTGATTGCCCGCCAGCCGGTTGCTCTCCAGATCAAAGTCAACCTGGAACCCGCTTATGCCTGATCCACTCTCATCACCAAAGGTGTACCAAGCGTTCATCTACGCCTTGTCCGAACGTTACCCTAGCATACGCCGTTCGACGCTGGTCTACGTCCCGTCGGGTGCACTCTTCGGGCGAGTAGAGGGAATGCTCGTTTTTGATCGTGCAGTTATTCTCTGTGTCCAGGAATATCTCAACTTCGAGTTGGAAATCATCGTGCGCTACGGCTACGAGGTCTCTCGCGCCCATATCTTGCCGGATGCTCCCGATTTTCCCGCTGCAACTGAGTATTGCCGGGCAGCTTACCCCCGTAAGGAGAAGCTTTATTGGTACGATTCCTTCCCTCACCCGAGTGACCCGTCGCTGGCTAGTACCGATCCCCACCACAAGCACGTGCCGCCCAACATCAAGCACCATCGCATCCCAGCCCCCGACCTGAGCTTCACTCGCCCCAACCTGCCTTTCCTCATCGAAGAGATCGAGCGCCAGGTGCTGTAACAGAGCGAAGAGTAAACAAAGAAACGAAGGCCACGAAAGAACTTCGCACCTTTCGTGGCCTTTCACTCGCCATCTGTCCATCGCCACTCTCACTTTTGCATTTTCCCACTCATGTCTGCTGCTATTGTACCACGTTCTCCATCTTTTTTCAAATCAACTTCTCGCCAGAAAGTCGCAACTGGACTAAAAACGGCCAATCCCGTATAATGGATGGTGGCGAACTCAATCAGTGTCTCGTATCGAGAGGAGGACTCGTGGGTACTCTGTACATAGTTGGAACGCCTATCGGCAACCTGGAGGACGTATCTCTACGGGCGCTGCGCATTCTGGGCGAGGTGGACCTCATCGCCGCCGAGGACACCCGCCGCACCCGGAAGCTCTTGACTCACTACGAGATCAAGACGCCTCTCACCAGTTACTACGAGCACAACAAGCTCATCAAACTGGACGAGCTTGTCAGCACTCTGCAGCAAAAGGACGTAGCCCTGGTTTCCGAGGCTGGCATGCCCGGCCTCTCCGACCCAGGCTACGAGCTTATTCAAGCAGCCATCGCGCGGGACATCCCCGTGGTGCCGGTGCCCGGCCCTTCGGCATTGATCACCGCTTTGGTGGTCTCAGGGCTGCCCACCGACAGCTTTCTATACCTGGGCTTCTTACCCCGCCGCCAGAAGCAGCGCCGCCAGCTCTTGGCATCGGTAGCCAGGGAGAGACGTACCCTGGTGGCCTTCGAAGCGCCCCACAGGCTGTGTGCGAGCCTGGCCGACTTGAAAGACGTGCTGGGCGACCGGCGCATTGCCGTGGCTCGGGAACTGACCAAGGTGTACGAAGAGGTTTGGCGAGGGAACGTCAGCCAGGCCCTGGCCCATTTCGAGGAAACCCCTCCCCGAGGCGAGTTCACCCTGGTCGTCGGGGGGGCGAGAGAGGAACGAGTAACGTGGGATGAGGCACAGGTGATGGAAATGCTGGCTGAGCTGTTGGCGGAGGGTGTGGATAAGAAGGAGGCCATCAAAGCTGTGGCTGATCTGGCGGGCTGGCCCAAGCGCGAGGTTTACAAAGTGGCGTTGAAGGAGTTCTGAGCTTGACGAAGGGAGGGAGTTCTGACTTTCGCTTTTTTGCCGAATGTGGTACAATTTATGCAGCATGAAACCAGAGCCCCCCGCATTTGACGTTTTCGCCCGATTCGGCCAACTGTTGCGTGAAAAGGGATACGACACCTCCGAAAAGATTGATCGGCTAGTTAACGAGATCAAGCGCGAGACAACGGAAGATTGGTTGCATAGATGCCTTCGAGCGCCTCGCGCCAGCGGAGTTCCTTGCAAAACACTTGACGAGGGAGAGTGAAGATGATAGACCTCGATAACTGGGCGCTTTTCCACGAGATAGACCCCGATGACATGTTGGGCCGCATCGCCGAGCTGCCCCAGCAGTGCCGCCACGCCTGGGCAAATGTGCAGAGCCTGGAACTTCCCCCCGAATACCGCCAGGTCAACAATATCGTAGTCCTGGGCATGGGCGGCTCGGCCATCGGCGGGGATCTGCTGCGCGCCCTGGCCGAGCCTGAGTGCGCTGTGCCCATCGTGACCAACCGCGACTACACCGTGCCGGCCTTCGTCAACGCTGAGACCCTGGTCATCGCTTCCAGCTACTCCGGCAACACCGAGGAGACCCTCTCTGCCTTTGCTCAGGCCTGCGAACGGGGAGCGAAGCTCCTGGCCATCACCACCGATGGCAAGCTGGCCCAGCAGGCGCGAGAGATGGGAGTGCCTCTACTGACTTTCTGCTACCAATCCCAACCCCGCGCGGCCCTGGGATACTCCCTCGTTTCTTTGATTGGCGTCGTGCAGAAGTTGGGCCTTATCAGCAATAAGACAGCCGACCTCGAAGAGGCCATCGAAGTGATGGAGGCCCTGCAAGCAGAGATAAGAGAGACTGTCCCTGTAACCGACAACCCCGCCAAGCAACTGGCGAAGCGGCTTTATGGCCACCTGCCCGTGATTTATGGGGCGGGATACCTGGCCGAAGTAGCTCACCGCTGGAAGACCCAGCTCAACGAGAACGCCAAGGCCTGGAGCTTCTTCGAGCCACTGCCGGAGCTTAATCACAACGCCGTGGTCGGCTATCAGTTTCCGGAAGAGTTGGCGGAGAGAATCCTGGTGGTGATGCTTGCTTCTTCCCTGGATCACCCGCGCCATAAGACACGGTTCCAGGTAACTCAGGAGATCTTAACCCAGCGTGGGATTGCTTACGAGACCGTCGAAGCCCACGGCGAGAGTCCCCTGGCTCAAATGCTGTCGGCCATCCACTTCGGCGATTACGTCAGCTATTACCTGGCCCTGCTCTACGAGGTTGATCCTACACCGGTGAAAGTCATTGACTACCTCAAAAAGCGTTTGGAGCAGGTTTGACAAAAGGATGCAAAAGGGGTATACTATTCTCAAGGTTTGATGATGTATCACTGGGGGGATGCGATTATGATTGTGTCCGCTTTACAAATCGGTAAACACTGCACTCCAAAACACTAAGGCTTGGTTCTGCCTTGGTGTTTTGTTGTTTGGGAAGCCGTCCGTTACTTACCTAATCAGAGGAGGCAAAAATGGACTCAGGGATGATCGGCAAGATCCAAAAGGCCAAGCGCTACGCCCAGGAGCTCGAGAGGATCACTTTCAACGAGTTCCAGGTCACTTTCAGGGGAGGCCACGGCACATACACGGTCACCTACGATAAGGGGCAATGGGGCTGCGGCTGTAACTTCTTTGCCAGTCACGGCGTGTGCAGCCACACCATGGCTCTGGAGAGGATCCTGGGGGTGATGCTTGTGCCGGAGGAAGAGGCCGCAGCATAAACGGCCCTAGGCTGATCATGCGGAAGGTAGTAGCGACTTCAGTCGCTTGAGACGACTGAAGTCATCACTACCAGTGGGGTATCGGCTCGCCCGATACCCCCTTTTTGTTTCTTTTCCAAAGGTGTGGTAAAATTAGCCCGCATTAATCAGAAACCAGGTTTTTGAAGGATGTAGACTTTTTCGCGCTGCGGAGAGTTCCAAAAGCAAGAGCCCGTCCATTCGAGTGGGAGAAAAACCTGGTTTCTCTCAAAGTGTCCAGTATCAAAAGGGAGAATTCATGCTCAAGAGATGGCAACTCTGGCTCGGCCTGGTTATCAGCGCTATCTGCCTCTACATGGTACTGAGGGGCATGGAATTGGACCAGGTCTGGCTGGCCCTGAAGACGGCCAGGTATTGGTGGATCATCCCCGGCGTGGCCGTTTACTTCTTCGGCGTCTGGGCCCGCACCTGGCGCTGGCATTACCTGCTGCGTCCTATGCTGTCCGTGCCCCTGACTCGCCTCTTCCCCGTGGTCTGCATAGGCTACATGGGCAACAACGTCTATCCCGCCCGCGCCGGCGAGGTCATCCGCGCCTACGTTCTCAAGAAGAAAGAAGGGGTGAGCATCAGCGCATCCCTGGCCACCATCGTGGTGGAGCGCATTTTCGATGGGGTGGTCATGCTGCTGTTCGTCTTTTTCTCCCTGCCCCTGGTTCCCATGCAGCCGTGGCTCAGGCAGGTGGTCATCCTCGCCAGCCTGTTCTTCTTCGGCGCTCTGGCCGTCTTTTTCGTCATGGCCATCTCGCCCCGTCGCTCGCAGGTGGTCTATGACTGGCTCATCGAGCGCGTGTTGCCAGAGCGGTTTCGAGGGCCGGCCCGTGGGCTGCTGGCCCGCTTCGTGGAGGGCCTACATTCCCTGCGCAGCGGTAAGGATGTGTTGATGATCTTCGTCACCTCGTTGGTGATCTGGCTGGCGGAGACGGTCAAGTACTGGTTCGTGATGCACGCCTTCGATTTCAGCGTGCCTTTCTATGTGCTGATGTTGATGAACGGCGTGGTGAATCTGGCCACTACCATTCCCTCCAGCCCAGGCTACGTGGGCACTTTCGACGCTCCTGGCATCGCGGTGCTGGCAGCCTACGGCGTAAACCCTGAGGAGGCCACGGCTTACACCCTGATCCTGCACGCCGCGTTGTGGTTTCCCATCACCGCACTGGGGGCATATTACATGTGGCGGGAGAGCGTCTCGTGGGCGGAGTTCGGACTGGCGGCAGAAGTGAAGTCAGGAGGATAAATGAAAATTGGCATCATCGGCGGGGGAATCGCTGGGCTGACAGCGGCTTATGAGTTGGCCAAGCAGGGTCATGAGGTAGCCGTCTTCGAGAAAGAAGCGGAACTGGGCGGCCAGGCCAGCACTTTTCCCGTCGAGGGGACTCGCCTGGAGAGGTTCTATCACCATCTCTTCACCAGCGACCGCCACATCATCCAGCTCATCAACGAGCTGGGCCTCTCGTCCAAGATGCGCTGGATTGACTCCCAGGTGGGCCTCTTTCACGGCGGCCAGGTCTACGACTTCGTCACCCCGCTGGACCTGCTGCGTTTTACCCCGTTGAGCCTGCCCAACCGCCTGTGGGCCGGCCTCGTCTCCGTCTACCTCCAGCGCCAGGCTGACTGGCAAAAGTACGAAGGCATCACCGCCAAAGAGTGGCTCGAAAAATACGCGGGGAAAAGCGTCTACAAGGCCATCTGGGAGCCGCTGTTGCGCAGCAAGTTCGGCGACAGCTACGATGAGGTGTCCATGACCTGGTTCTGGGGAAAGATGCGCCTCCGCTTCGGCTCTCGCCCCAAAGGGATGCAGAAGGAGCAGTTGGGCTACATGGAGGGCAGCTTCCAACTCCTGATCGCCGAGCTGGAGAAGCGGATCAAGGAGTTGGGAGGCGAGGTCTATACTAACGCGCCCGTGGAGCAAGTTGTCGTAAAAGAGGGGAAAGCAACCGGACTTAAGTTCCAAGTTCCAAGTTCCAGGTTTCAGGTTCCGGGGGAGAGTTCAACCTGGAACCTGGAACCCGAAACCTGGAACTGCAATGTCATCGTTGCTACTGTGCCCTCGTTCGTCTTCACCGAGATGGCGCCGGAGCTGCCCTCTTACTACGTCGGGAAACTAAGGCACGCTAAGTACCAGAGCGCGCTCTGTTTGGTGCTGAAGATGAAGCGACCGCTCAGCCACATCTATTGGATGAACATCAGCGATCCCAGCATCCCCTTCGTCGCCGCCATCGAGCACACCAACTACATGCCGCCGGAGGTTTACAAGGACAGGCACGTTTTGTACCTCTCCAACTACTTGCCTTTGGGCAGCCCGCTTTTCGCTCTTTCCCAGGACGAACTCCTGCAAAAGTACCTGCCTCACGTGCAGCGTATCAACCCCGAATTCGACCTGGATTGGGTGGAGGAGAGCTGGCTTTTCCGCGACGACGCGGGTCAGCCCATCATCACCTGCCACTACTCCCAACAAGTGCCCGATCATCGAACCCCTATCCAGGGATTGTACCTGGCCAACACCTCTCAGATCTACCCTGAGGACCGGGGCATGAACTACAGCGTGCACCTGGGGCAGAAAATCGCCGGCATTGTTCATCAGTTTCAAGTTTAGAGTTTGAAGTTTAAAGTTTTTGTAAAATGCGTTATCTCATCATCTCCGACATTCATTCCAACCTGGCAGCTTTCGAGGCCGTCCTCGCCGACGCGGGCTCTTTCGACAAGGTCTGGTGCCTGGGCGACATGGTGGGCTACGGCCCCGATCCCAACGAATGCGTCGAGCAGTTGCGAGATCTACCTCACATCTGCGTGGCCGGCAATCACGATTGGGCGACGCTGGGCAAGCTGGACACCGAGGATTTCAATCCCAACGCTAAGAGAGCCTGCCTTTGGACCAGGAAGCAGCTCTCACCTTCAAACCTGGAATACCTGGAGGCCCTCCCCAAGAGCCTCATCGAAGAGGACTTCACCCTGGTGCACGGCAGCCCTCGTCATCCCATCTGGGAGTATATTCTGAATTCCTCTATCGCCCAGGCTAACTTCGAGCATTTTGATACCAGGTTTTGTTTTGTGGGACACACCCACGTTCCAGTCATCTATCGTGATAATCCCAACCAGGCTTGCGACACGCTGACACCCTCCCTCAATGATCCCCTGGTTTTGGGCGAAGATCGCCTGATCATCAACCCTGGCAGTGTGGGGCAGCCTCGCGACGGCGACCCCCGCGCTAGCTACGCTATCTTGGACTCTGATGAACTCACCCTGGAATATCGCCGCATCTCGTACCCCATCGAAATCACTCAGGCCAGGATGGCGGAGAAGGACCTGCCAGTGCGGCTCATAATCCGTTTGGCGTACGGTTGGTGAGGTGTGGGGAACCTTTCGACTCTTTGTAGCGTCTCACTAGTGAGAGGGAATGAGTCAACGAGGTAACGAGTTTTAGGTCAATTCACTCGCTACCCAATGTCATTAAGTTAAGCGCCGCCGGTCGAGTAACGTAGCGTATCGAGACCAAGGCGCGGCCCATGCAATGTGAGATGCACTGCAAAAGCCGCTCGCGTGGCCTCGATACGGTCTTCCCAGACCTACTCGGCCGACGCTC
>JAUWOY010000081.1 GCA_030611885.1 Chloroflexota bacterium
GAGCGTCGGCCGAGTAGGTCTGGGAAGACCGTATCGAGGCCACGCGAGCGGCTTTTGCAGTGCATCTCACATTGCATGGGCCGCGCCTTGGTCTCGATACGCTACGTTACTCGACCGGCGGCGCTTAACTTAATGACATTGCTGAAACACTGACAATGATGAGGGCACTGAAAGGTTGGGTGCGCATCAGTGGTTTCATTCCCTCAGTGTCTCAGTGATTCCAAGTCGTTTGAATCACTGAAGCACTGACAATGATGAGGACACTGAAAGGTCAGGCGCGAATCAGTGGTTTCATTTCTTCAGTGCCTCAGTGATTCAAAGTCGTCTGGCCCTGGTAGCGAGGAGTACGTCATTGCACATTCTACACGTCGTTGGAGCACGTCCCAACTTCATGAAAGCCGCTCCTGTCATGGCTGTGCTGAGACGGCGTGCTGGTGTTCACCAAACGCTGGTTCACACCGGTCAGCACTACGACCAGAACATGTCCAGAGTCTTCTTCCAGGAGTTGGGCTTGCCCAACCCGGATATTGACCTGGAAGTCGGCTCCGACAGCCACGCTGTGCAGACGGCCCAGATCATGATGCGCTTTGAGGCAGTGGTCTTGGCGCAGCGCCCGGACCTGGTGCTGGTTTACGGTGATGTAAATTCCACGGTGGCAGCGGCACTGGTATGTGCTAAGCTGGGAGTTCCAGTAGGGCACGTGGAGGCTGGCCTTCGCTCCTTTGACCGTACCATGCCAGAGGAGATCAACCGTCTGCTCACCGACCAGATCGCCGACCTGCTCTTCACCCCCTCGGCCGATGGCGACGAAAACCTGCTGCGTGAAGGGGTGGCGGCGGAGAAGATCCACCGAGTTGGCAACGTGATGATTGATACCCTGGTGCGCTTGCTACCGAAGGCGGAGAACAGGCCGATACTGGCCGAGTTGGGGCTGGCGGAGGATGGAGAATGGAAAGGGGAAAATGGAAAGGGGATATCGGAGATCAGAGAGTACGTATTAGTAACGCTGCACCGGCCTTCGAATGTGGACGAGCCGGCCATGCTACGCGAGATTATGCAAGCACTTGACAAGATCAGCCATGACATACCCGTGATCTTCCCGGTTCATCCGCGTACCCGCCAGCAATTAAAGAATTCGCAATTCACAATTCGCAATTCACAATTGCACCTTGTTGAACCGTTAGGCTACCTGGATTTTCTGGCCTTACAACGTCACGCTACGCTGGTCATCACCGACTCGGGCGGCATCCAGGAGGAAACCACCTACCTGGGTGTGCCTTGCCTGACGGTGCGGGAGAATACCGAGCGGCCGGTGACGGTCGCTCTGGGCACCAATATCCTGGTTGGGCAAGATATGGAGCGGCTGCAGGCCGAGGTGGGGCGGATTCTGGCTGGCGATGGGAAGCGGGGGCAGAGGCCGCCGTTGTGGGATGGTCACGCGGCGGAGCGAATTGCCAACGTCATCGAAGCGGGGTGGCGACAGTAAGTCAACCTTGGTTGCGTGAAACAGCACCAGGGAGCCGGCCAAGGGACTGTGGGAACGGCCGAGCTGAGGAGCAGGGGAGCCAGAAGGCACTTGTCCATCGTGAGCATCAGGTGTATAATTAGATTTGAAATCTCTCTATATCGCTGGTCAGACAGAGTGTGACGGAGGAGAAGATATGAAACTGGAAAGCTACTTCGAATTCATAGCTGAGGACGCCATCCGCATCACGGATACCCGGGTGGGCATTGAGACAGTGCTGCGTGATTACCAGGAGGGAGCAAGTCCGGAGGAAATCGTTCTGCGCTATCCGACTCTGTCCCTTGAGCAAATCCATGCCACCATCACTTACTATCTGGCAAACCGAGAACAGGTAGAAGCCTATCTGGAGCGAGTGAGACAGCGACAGGAGGAAGCCTGGCTGGAACAACAGCGCCACCCTTCGGAGTTTGTGCGCTCTTTGCGCGAGCGGTTGGAGCGAGAGCGATACGCGCTGCGTGAGGGAAAACCTCTGTTGTCCTCGACGGTGAGTAGATGAAGCCCCGCTTCCTGCTGGACGAGCACGTCAATCGAGCCATCCAGCGTCAGTTGCGCCGGCTGGACCCACAGATCAAGGTGCTGGCTATCGGGGACCCAGGCACTCCGCCCGTCGGAACTTTGGATCCAGACATTCTCGGCTGGCTGGAAGAGAACGGCTATATCCTGGTGACCGAGAACCGCAGCACCATGCCGGTACATCTGTCTGATCACTTTGCCGCCGGTCGGCACATCCCCGGCGTCTTCTGGATCCGCCCTGGTGTTGGCATCGGGCGCATCATAGAGGAGTTAAACCTGATCTGGTTTGCCTCCACAGCCGGGGAATATCAGGATCGCTTACTGTTCATCCCCCTGTGAGTCTTATGTCTTCAAGCCGCCTGGATTATTACCAACGCATCTTCGCCGCCTACCTCACCCCCAGCAAGAGCCAACTGACCTTCTGGCATGGTGCGCCGCTGTTCAACGAACAGCTCCAGCCTGGCCAATTGGGCCAATACTACATGCCCTTCACTGCCAAGGCTGATTACCCCGGCCAGTATGATGAGCAGGGTATCCCCATGCTTGACTATCACGGCGCGGTAGGGCTGCAATACAACCCCATCGCCATTGCTCAGTACGGCCTGGGCAATTACAACCTCTTTAGCCGCACCGGGGATTCGGAGCGACGCCGCAAGTTCCTGGCCGTGGCCGACTGGCTGGTGGACAACCTGGAGCAGAACGGCGCTGGCCTGTGGGTGTGGAATCATCACTTCGATTGGGAATACCGCACGCCACTCAAAGCCCCCTGGTACTCCGCCCTCTCCCAGGGCCAGGGCATCTCGCTTCTGGTGCGGGCCCATCGGGAGACGGACAACCCGGCCTATCTGGAGGCCGCCCAGCGAGCCTTCGAAACCTTCTTGAAGACCACCGACGAGGGCGGAGTCATTTGTGTAGATGGAGATGGCTATACCTGGTTCGAGGAAGCCATTGTGGATCCCCCAACCCACATTCTGAACGGCTTCATCTGGGCTTCGTGGGGCGTGTATGACTATTTCCTGCACACGCGGGATGAACAAGCCCAGAGACTCTTTGACGAAGCAGTCAGGACGCTGCGCGACAACCTGCCGCAGTTCGACGCCGGGTTCTGGTCACTGTACGAGCAATCAGGCACGCGGATGAAGATGTTGGCCAGCCCTTTCTATCATAGTCTGCACATCGTTCAATTGCGGGTGATGCACCGCCTGACCGGAGAACCGGTCTTTGCCCGGTACGCTGACCGGTGGGAACGCTACCGGCGCAGCTTCATCAGACGGAACTTGGCACTGGGCTATAAGGTGATCTTCAAATTGTTCTACTATTAGTTGCGTACATTCTCTCGCTCCACTGAAAGGAACAGCGATGGTCGAGAGTAACGGCTTCCTAGTCTGCCCAGAGTGTCATTGCGGCGAATTTGAGCATACCACAGACATTGTGGTAGGTTATCCAATGCCTCTTCGCGAGCAGTTGAAGTCGGAGATGGTATGTGAGAACTGCGGACGGCGCTACCCAGTCACCATTGATGACATTCCATTGCTTTGGTCTGACAGCTTGCGATCGATCTATATGCGCGATGGCTTGGAACCCAATTTTGTTCATCCAAGTGAGCGAGATGTTAAAGTCGCCAACATAAGATTCTACGACGAGGTTAGCGAAGAATACATTGAAGAAGTTCACGTTAACCAGACGTTTCGCGGGCGTTTCCTTCAAGCAATACAGATAGCGACCAACCAGCCTCTCGAGGTCCATCTGGATGTAGGCTGTGGACCCGGTAACATATTGGATCTAACGGCTGGCTTTGCCCAAACTCGGATCGGGATTGATATTTCCCTTCGTGCTCTCCGAATTGCGAAAGAAAGGTATAAACCGACTGTGATCCTGGGAGACGCTAACCGACTTCCCATAAAGGACAATGCCTGTTCACTCGTGACGGCTTCGAGTGTCTTGCATCATTTGTATGACCCTTCAGCCTTCCTAAGAGAAGCGCACCGAGTTCTACAAGTGGGAGGAGGATTAGTCACAGATTGTGATCCCAATCGAGTCGCCGCCGATTTTAGTGCTCTTGGGCGTCTTCTGTATTCGCTCAGATTGCCGGTATATCGGTGCCTATCTGTGTTCACTCGAAGATTCTTCGGTCACAGAGATCACAATCTGCAAAGATACAATGCTCTAGCGGAGTACCATAATAAACCCGGAAGCGGATTCGGGGCAGATGAATTGGAGGAACAACTGCGGGCATGCGGTTTGGATGTTGTGCTTGTCCACATACATAATATGAATGAACCCGTAATCGTCGAAAGCTCCGTTGTGTCCTTCGATGTGAAACATGCAATACTACAGCTTCTTTCTTTGAGAAGTCCTTGGTGTAGGTCAAATGGGACTACAATCCTCACCGTGTCCAGGCGTAGTTAAGAGGTGCTGACGTGCATGTTCTGCTTATTCATCAAGTATTCATGACCAACGATGAGGCCGGCGGCACCCGTCACTATGAACTGGCTCGTCACTTGATCCAATCCGGCCATCGCTTTACGGCCATCGCCAGTACGATCAGCTACCTCACCGGTCGGCGCCATTCCGGTGAAGGCTGGCTCACCCGACAGCAAGAAGATGGAATCACGATATACCGCTCCTATACCTATCCGGCTTTGCACCGCAGCTTTGTACATCGAGTGGTGAGTTTCCTGAGCTTTATGGTTTCTTCCCTGTTGGCGGGGATACGGGTCAAGGGAGTGGACGTGGTGTGGGGCACGTCGCCGCCTATCTTCCAGGGAATCAGCGCCTGGCTGTTGGCACGGTTGAAGCGCGTCCCTTTCGTCTTCGAGGTGCGCGACCTATGGCCAGCGTTTGCCGTGGATATAGGCGTGCTGCGCAATCCAGCGTTGATCTGGGCTGCGGAGTGGCTAGAGCGTTTACTGTATCACCATGCTGACCATCTCGTCGTCAACTCGCCGGCCTACGTGGATCACCTGCAGAGCAAGAGTGTTCCAACTGAGCGGGTGACGTTGGTGCCCAACGGTGTGGAGACTTCTATGTTCGATCCAGAGGCGGATGGGGCAGCGGTGCGTCGTGAATATGGCCTGGACGGACGTTTTGTGGTGCTGTATG
This sequence comes from Chloroflexota bacterium, assembly GCA_030611885.1. Lineage (GTDB taxonomy): Bacteria > Chloroflexota > Anaerolineae > VGOG01 > VGOG01 > JAUWOY01. The sequence goes on from JAUWOY010000081.1 coordinate 5,141, forward strand.
CGGGAGCACATGGCCTGGCCAATGACCTGGGTATCGTGCTGCAGGCTGCCGACCGCCTGCGTGACCGGAGGGACATCGCTTTTGTCCTGGTCGGCGATGGCAAGGAGAAGCAGAACCTGATGCGTCAAGCCGAGGAGATGGCCTTGCCCAACGTCCATTTCATCCCGGCTCAGCCTAAGTCCCGCATGCCAGAGCTCTTGGCCGCTGCCGATGCAGGACTGGCAATTCTGAAGGACATCCCGATGTTCACCACCACCTACCCCAACAAAGTCTTTGACTACATGGCGGCCGGGCGTCCCACGGTGCTGGCGATTGACGGGGTGATCCGGGAGGTGATCGAAGCGGCCGAGGGAGGCGTCTTCGTGCCGCCGGGCGACCCTGACGCTTTGGCTGAGGCAGTGGGTGACCTGGCTGACGACTGCGGGCGATGCCGGCGCCTGGGCCGGTTGGCGCGGGCCTACGTCGAGGCACACTTCGAGCGCAGGCAGCAGGCAGAAAGGCTAGAGGCAGTGTTGATTTCGCTTCTTTGCCACGAATGACACGAATTTTCACCAGTTTTTTTTCGTGTTAAGAAGAGTTTTTGACCGATTATAGCGTATGTGCTATAATATGATTACCCGGAGGCGATGTGACCGACTGGACCGTTGAAAGTTACATTGGCCCACAGGGCCGCTCTCCGGTCGAGGAATTCCTCGATCGGCTGCCGGCTGGTGACCGTGCTCGCATTGATCACACTATCGGGTTGTTGAAGGAATTCGGCCTGCAGCTCAGTCTGCCCTACGTTAAGCACCTTGAAGGTAAACTGTGGGAGTTGCGGGTCCGGGCGGGGCGCAAGGCCTACCGGGTGATCTACTTCGCTTTTGCCGGGCAGCGATTTATCCTTTTACACGCCTTTCTGAAGAAGACGCAGAAGACGCCCAGGAAGGAGATAGCTATCGCTGAACGGCGTCTGGCTGATTTCTTGGAATGTGAGGGAACATCATGATAAGGACAAGAGCAAGCCGCCCTTTCGGAGAGTATCATGAGGAACAGATGCGGGACCCTGCGTTTGCTACTGCTTACCGAGCGCTGGAACCGGAGTTTCAGGTGGCCCGTCAAGTGATCCGACTGCGCCTGGAGCGTGGCCTATCCCAGGAGGAGCTGGCAAAGAAAGCGGGGACTGGTCAACCGAACATTTCCCGCCTGGAAAGAGCAACCATCAATCCCTCCCTGCACTTTCTCCAAAAGGTGGCGGAAGCCCTGGGCGCAGAGATCGAGATAAAGTTCAAGCCCCTTGAGGCCGGGGAAGGAACATAGCCTGGATTCCCCCATATCTGTCCCACGAGAACATCCCAACCATCTCCGTACAGGAAGGCGTGGCGCGGTTTCTGGCGTAGTATGAGCAAGTGGAGTTGGGAGGGGACAAATCGGAGACGTAGGCATGAACCGTTGCATTCAACTCGCTCTCAAACGTGCCTTCGACACCGTCATCTCCCTCACCGTGCTGACCCTGCTCTCCCCCCTCATGGCCCTCATCGCCCTGGCCATCAAGCTCAATCCTACGTTGCTACCTACTTCGACCGCCAGGAGCAGGCAGAAAGGCTAAAGGCGGTGTTGACTGCACTGGGTCGGCGAGGGGGGATGAACTGAAGCCATCAGTGGTTGACTTCAGAGGAGATGAGTGTATAATCAAGCACGTTGAGCGTTTCTCAAAAGTTCGGCAAGGTCTCCTGAGTTCGGCAGGGTCTCCTGAGTTCGGCAAGGTCTCCTGACCGCAGCCGGTGGGGCGACCTTCGCCCACCGGAGAAGCTACAAAACGTTAAAGGGAGGCAAAGAATGGATACTGGTATCAAAACGCGGGTAGAGAGAACCTTCTTGTCCCTTCCCCGTGATGAGAGAGAGACTATCATCAGCCATGGAACGGCCCTTAGACTATCCGATCTGAGAAAGCGGCTCTTTCTTGCTGAAAGCAAGGTACGGCACTTTGAGGAAAAATACCAGGTTGCCCTGGCCCAATTAGATGCAGACGGACTTCCCGACGATGCCGACTACGAGATGCACGAGGATTACATTATGTGGCATCATTGGGCTACGGTTGCCGGCAAGATCAAAAAGAGTATCGCCTCTCTGGAGGAAATAGCGCAGCAAGGTCTTTACATAGGAGAACTTTCCTATGCTGGCTACTGAGAGGCTGCTTGACATTGAGGAGGCGTATGGCGAGAAAGTACAGAGCGTTGTTCCCCTTGAACTCGATGGCGAGACCTTGCGGCTCATCCTGTATCTAAAGGATGGGACGAACTTGCGGGTCACCGAACAGTGGCAGGGAAGGGCGCTCCAGCGTTACAGCTACTATTGGCTCACTTCCGTAGACGAGTTGAAGATAGGGTGGGACAATGCCCCTCATCATACTCACCTGGTGAACTTTCCCCATCACAAGCACGTTGGGCGGAAAGAAAACCTGCAGCCATCGTTCGAAACCTGCCTGGAAGAGGCGATGGAGGTCATACTCCGTGGCCGTTAAGCGTATCTTTGATCGCATCACCAGCTTACTGGCGCTGACCCTGTTCTCCCCCCTCATGGCCCTCATCGCCCTGGCCATCAAGCTCGACGACGGCGGCCCGGTGCTGTACATCCAGGATCGGGTCGGCAAAGACGGCAAAGTCTTCCGCTGCTACAAGTTCCGCACCATGATAGTGGGTGCTGAAAACAAGGGCCTGAGGCTGGAAGTAGCCAAGGACGACCCCCGCATTACGCGCGTGGGCCGCTTCCTGCGCCACTGGACACTGGACGAGGTTCCACAACTGTTCAATATCCTGAAGGGAGACATGAGCATCGTTGGCCCCCGCCCCACTGTGCCCAGCCAGGTGGCACGCTATACACCCTGGCAGCGGCGGCGGCTGGAGGTGAAGCCTGGCATGGCCGGCTGGGCCTGGATCCATGGCCGCAACAATCCACCCTGGACGGAGCGCATCGAGCTGGACATCTGGTACGTGGACCACTGGTCCCTCCGGCTCGACCTGCACATTCTGCTCAGAGCGTTCCTCATGCTCTTCCGTCGCCAGGGGCTGTACGGCGTGGATGGTATCGTCCAGGACTTGAAGTGACAGGGTAAGGGGTACATCGGATGCAGAGAGTGCTCATCCTGGGAGCAGGCGGTCACGCCCAAGTGGTAGCTGACATCCTGCTACGGGTCCACGACGCGGGGACAAATTGGAAGCCCGTCGGCTTCCTGGATGATGATTCGGCCCTTGCGGAAACAGTGATTCTGGGCCTCCCTGTCCTGGGGTCCATTGCCCAACTTGATGAGTTCGACCACGACGCCGTCATCGTGGCCATCGGCGATGACCGCACCCGGGCCCGCATCTTCGAATCGGTTCGGGCGCGAGGCGAGCAGATAGTCAATGCCATCCACCCGGCCGCCGTGCTCGCTCCCGACGTCCGCCTGGGCGAAGGGGTGATGATCTGCGCTGGCGTGGTGGTCAACACCGGCACCGTCATCGGCGACAACGTCATCCTCAACACCAGTTGCACCGTGGATCACCACAACCACATCGGGAACCATGCCCACATCGCTCCGGGCGTTCATCTGGGTGGTGACGTCACCATTGGAGAGGGCACTCTGATCGGGATCGGTGCCACTGTGATTCCGCAGCGCACTGTCGGAGCGTGGTCTGTGATTGGTGCTGGCTCGGTGGTCAGCAAGGACATTCCGGCCCATGCGACAGCGGTAGGCATGCCGGCGCGGGTGATTCAAACCGCACGGAGCTGAACCTCCGTGCTAAAAGGACGAAGCCCCTTCGGGGCTGAACCTTTAGCCCGTAGGGCTTTGTCCTTTTAGCCCGACCGTTCACGTTCGGGCCTCCTTCGAGTCCTGTTTGGTCATGAACCACAAAGGGTGCTTCTTAGCCGGTGCGATACTCCTGCTAGCCGCATTGCTGGCTCTCGGCGTATTTACCATCACAGCAGGGCATTTCCTCACAACTGTTGATGCGTTCTCTCAGGCTGATGCCATCGTGGTCTTGGGTGGCGATGGTGGCAACTTCTTCAGGGTTCAGCAGGGCGTGGACCTCTTCAACGAAGGCCACGCTCCAGTCGTGGTCTTCAGCGGTGGTGTATCATTGAAGGACGCTGGCCTGGCCTGCTCATCAGCTCAACTATCGCTGGAAGCCGCTCAGGAATTGGGGCTGCCGACCGGTGCGGCCATCATCGCCAGTGGCGCCCAAAGCACCTACGACGAAGCCGTGAACCTGAGCCGGCTGGCTCAGCAGCACCGTTGGCAGTCCCTCATCGTCGTGACAGATTTGTTTCACACCCGTCGAGCCGCCCGCACCTTTCGCACCCTCTTGCCGGATACCACCATCTACCTCAGCGCCGCCCCCGATCCGAACGTTGATGCCAACCGCTGGTGGCAGACCGAGGAGGGCCTGGTGGCCGTGTTCAACGAAGTGCTCAAGCTGGTTTTCTACTGGGCCAGGTACGGGATTGCGCCCATTGGATGATGGAAGACGGAAAGGGGAAAGGGGAGGGTGGAGAGAGGAAAGAGGAAGGGGGAGGATG
>JAUWOY010000086.1 GCA_030611885.1 Chloroflexota bacterium
GCTTTTCGTGGTTTTTCGCTTATTTCGTGGTCCAAAGCACCGACGCGCACAGATTGATGCGCTGGTGTACGAGTTGTATGGGTTGACGGAGGAGGAGATTGGGGTGGTGGAGGGGCAGAATCACTGAGGCACTGAGGACACTGATCACACTGAAAGGGCTTCAGTGATCTCAGAGGTCTCAGTGGAGTCAGTGATTCAGCGGACGCGCAGATTGACGCACTGGTGTATGAGTTGTATGGGTTGACGGGGGAGGAGATTGGGGTGGTGGAGGGTTTGGACCACGAATGACACGAAAGGAGGCGAAAGGCGCGAAAGGGTTTCGTGCTTTTCGTGGTTTTTCGCTTATTTCGTGGTCCAAAGCACCGACGCGCACAGATTGATGCGCTGGTGTACGAGTTGTATGGTTTGACGGAGGAGGAGATTGGGGTGGTGGAGAGGCAGAATCACTGAGGCACTGAGGGCACTGATCACACTGAAAGGGCTTCAGTGATCTCAGAGGTTTCAGTGGAGTCAGTGATTCAGCGGACGCGCAGATTGACGCGCTGGTGTATGAGTTGTATGGGTTGACGGAGGAGGAGGTTGGGGTGGTGGAGGGTTTGGATCACGAATGACACGAAAGAAGGCGGAAGACGCGAAAGGGTTTCGTGCTTTTCGTGGCTTTTCGCTTGTTTCGTGATCCAAAGCACCGACGCGCGGAGATTGACGCGCTGGTGTATGAGTTGTGTAGGTTGACGGAGGAGGAGATTGGGGTGGTGGAGGGGCAGAATCACTGAGGCACTGAGGACACTGATCACACTGAAAGGGCTTCAGTGGTCTCAGAGGTTTCAGTGGGGTCAGTGGTTCAGCGGGCGTGCGCAGATTGACGCACTGGTGAGAGGACGGTTTGAACCACAAAACACGCGAAGGGCCACGAAGATGGAACTAGCGAAGATAATCAAGTTTGCACAAGGCGAAGAGAATGCCGATCTACTGCTCAGGAACGCCCGGGTGGTGAATGTCTTCTCCCACGAGATCATTGAGACCAACGTCGCCATCGCCGGCGACCGTATTGTGGGTCTGGGCGACTACCAGGCCAGGGAGACCATTGATCTCAAGGGGCGATACGTCTGCCCTGGCTTCATTGATGGCCACGTGCACATTGAGAGCAGCATGGTGACTCCGTCGGAGTTCGCCAGGGCCGTCGTGCCCCACGGCACCACCAGCGTGGTCAGCGATCCCCACGAGATCGCCAACGTGCTGGGCGTCGAGGGCATCCGCTACATGCTGGACGCCTCGGAGGGGCTGCCACTGACGGTGTTCGTCATGACCCCCTCGTGCGTGCCGGCCACCCACCTGGAGACCTCCGGCGCCGAATTGCTCTGGAATGACTTAGTCCCGCTGCTCAAGCATCCCCGCGTGCTGGGCCTGGCGGAGATGATGAACTTCCCCGGTGTGATCTACGGCGTCCCTGAGGTGTTGGACAAGATCCGCGCCTTTGCCGGCCACCCCCTCGACGGCCACGCGCCCGGCCTGTCGGGCAAAGACCTGCAGGCCTATGTCGCTGCTGGCATCGGCTCGGATCACGAGTGCACCGCCCTGGAGGAGGCGCGCGAGAAGCTCCGCCTGGGCATGTACGTCATGATCCGCGAGGGGACGACGGCCCGCAATCTGAAAGACCTGCTGCCTGTAGTTACCCCCGAAAACGCCCGGCGCTGTATGTTCGTCACCGATGACCGCCACCTTGTCGCTTCCCCCGCCCCCCTTCCCCCCAAAGTTGGGGGGATTGAGAGGGGAGGGGGGACCGAGGGGTGGCGCGAAACTTCCCCCCCAGAGTTGGGGGGGACTGAGGGGGGGCGGGGGCGCGAAGGGCACATTGACAGCCTGGTGAAAATGGCTATCGGCCAGGGACTGGATCCGATTACGGCCATCCAACTGGCTACCATCAACGCGGCGGAGCGCTTCGGCCTGCGCGACCGAGGCGCTATCGCCCCCGGCTATCGGGCCGATCTGGTGGTGGTCGCTGACTTCGAGAGCCTGCGCATCGAGAAGGTCTTCAGCGGCGGGAAACTGGTGGCCGAGGAGGGGCGGATGGTGCCCGGCGTCATCAAAGAAGTTACGGCGCAGGTGCGCGGCTCGGTCAACGTCAACTGGGCTGAGGTTGACCTCAAGATACCGGCCAGGGGACGGCGGGCCAGGGTCATCGGGGTGATCCCCGATCAGATTGTCACCGAGAAGCTGAGCGAGGAGGTCAAAGTGGAGGACGGGCTGGCCGTGGCCGATGTGGAGCGGGACATCCTCAAGATAGCCGTCATCGAGCGCCACCAGGGCACGGGCAACACGGGGTTGGGCTTCGTGCGGGGCTTCGGCCTGAGGCGGGGGGCCATCGCCTCCTCGGTGGCCCACGACTCTCACAACATCATCGTCGTGGGCACCAACGACGCGGACATGATGGCTGCCGCCAGGGCCGTGGCGGACATGGGCGGAGGGCTGGCGGCGGTGGAAAATGGCGCGGTGCGGGCCTGCCTGCCGCTGCCCATCGCTGGCCTGATGTCCGACCAACCCCTGGAGGTGGTGCGAGAGGAGATGGGCAAGCTCCTGGCCGTAGCTCAAGAAATGGGCTCGCAGTTACCCGACCCCTTCATGACCATGAGCTTCCTGGCCCTGCCCGTCATCCCCGCGCTGAAACTCACGGACAAGGGGCTGGTGGACGTGGGTCAGTTCAAGATCGTGTCGCTGTTTGAGTAGTCTGTGGTTCGTAAACTCGTAGATTCGTGGATTCGGGATTCGTAAATTCGTAGATTGGTGACGAACCACGAATCCACGAATCTTACGAACTTACGAATTTACGCCCTCTCGCAGGCTGTCCATCAGGCGGTCCCAGTCGAAATGGGGGCCGGGGTCGGATTTGTACCTGTTGATGGCGTCGTGTCCCAGGATGCCGTGGAAATCGGCCAGGTGCTGGGCTCTTTCATAGTAGGTGCCGGGGCCCAGGGGCGGGTAGCGGTGTGGCACGTTGTACCGCTTGCACAGGTAGGACACCAGCTCGATCAGGCTTTCGTACTGGGCCTCGGTGTACGGCTCCCAGTATTTTCCGCCGGCCTCGACCACCTGCCCCTGATGCTCGTTCCCCGTCCAGTTGTAGTACTTGTCATCCCTCTTCTCCAGAGGACCCCAGTTTACGATCTCGATGCCGATGGCGCGGGGGTTGGGCCGGATGGCATCGTTCCTCGCCAGGTCCCCAGGTAGGCCAGCGTGCCAGGCGGTGTCCCCGTCTTTGACCAACTGGAGTATCTTGCCGTCATGGTCAATGATGTAATGCGCGCTGACCCGGCTTTGAGGGTTCTTGAACCAGGATACCACGCCTGCGCCGCTGCCGCTGGCAGTGTAGTGGACGACGATCATCTCGACCTGATGGCCAGAGCGACCGCTGTCGCAATTGCCGGTGGGGCCGACCCAGGTGAAGCTGGGCGCCTCCTCGGCAGGCGGCGCCCCAGTGAGGCCCAAAATGGCTTTGATGCTGGCCTTCTCCGCCGCTGTCAAGCCGGGCAGGTCGTCAATCGCCGGCCCCCGATATTCCCCCTGACGGTCGGCTACCAGGCCGGTTAGTCCAGCCCGGCTCAGCCAACCCCAGCCGTTCTCTCCGATCTCTCTGGCGGCCGCGTAAAAAGCGTCTATCATATCCTGATTGGTGTAGACTGGGACGCCAGCCTCTTCGATGGGCAGCTCGATGGTGTACTCTCCGGGGACCAGTTCATCCACCGGGCCGTACTTCTGCTCCACCAGCTCCAGGCCGCGCTCGATTTCCTCCTCCGTAAGCCCCAGAGCGGCCAACCTCTCATGCGCCGTCGGTATGCTGAAGGAGATTCGCTTCGTTTCTGTCATTGGGTTACCTCCTGTGATAATTGTAAATTCGTAGACTCGTAAATTCGTAAGTTCGTAGATTCGTAAATTCGTGGTTCGTCACGAATCTCGAATCTACGAATTTACGAATCCCGAATCTACGGCTTAGGGATGCGCCAGGCCGACGGCGATCTCGCTGATGAGCCAATGAGCACCCCAACTGGTAGATCCCGTCTGCTTGATCTTGATGTAGCGCACCGAGCGGGGGGTGAAGCTGGCGTCAATGGACATCCAGTTGAGGGGCATCTCACGTACCACTTCCCAATTGGTCCGATCGGTGGAGACGCTCAAGACGTAGCTCACGGCGAAGCCCCGCCCAGGACTCTCTATCTTTATCCGCTCGATGGTCTGCACCTGGCCCAGATCGAGTTCGTACCACATGCCCGGCTGCTGCGCGGCCCCGTTATCCCAGAAGGTATCCGGGTCGCTGTCGAAGGCTTTGCCCACATCGGCCTGGTTGTGGCTGGCCTGGGCCTGCCAGGGGGTCGAAGGGATGCCCCCTTCGGTGACTTCGATGGTCATCTCCAACGGGGTTGCCCCTTCTTTCGAGAACCAGGTTACCCCTTCCTCCACCAGGTCCCAGCGCAGCACGTACTGCCCAGGGGTGGCTGGCGATTTCAGGGCCACGTTGGTCAGATTCACTTCTGATCCGGGCGGCACGTCGTCTGGCAGACTGGTGCGAAAGGTATCCCAGCAGCCGGCCAATTGCCCGTTGGGCGTGAACCAGTGGTAGGCCAAATGGACGGGGTTCGGGCCATCGGCAAGCCAGTGCTTGGAGCTTGTGTTCTTGAGCTTGAAGCTGACCGTGGTCATGGTGTCGGGTGGTATGGTCTCCGGCACGTTGTAGTCTAGCCAGGCGACCTTGTACTCTGGCGGGTGTTCTCCAACCTGTATGTGGATGTCCTCCCTGGGAGAGCCCTGCTTCCAGAACCAGGTGTCTGGCTCCTCGATCATGTCCCAACGCAGGATGTACTGCCCTGGCGTGGACGGAGCCTGCACCTGGGCCTCTTCGAAGACCACCAGCCAGCCCGGCCTTACGTTGAAAGGCAACGAGGTACGGATGTCCGCCAGGGCCAGTTCCTGGCCAGCGGGGGTGTACCAGCGATAGCCCAGGCGCACCCTATGGTCGCCAGTCCTGACCCAGGTGGTGTTGCCACCGTTACTGAGGCGCAGCGTTGCCGTCACCGTCTGGCCGGGCGACACACTGACTGGCATGTCAATGTCCAGCCAACCCACCTTGTAGATGGTCGAGACGCCCGGCAGCCGCACGCGGTAGTCGTGGTTCATGGCCGCCTTGAAGTCCGCCTGCACACCGTGCCGGTTGACGATGGAGTACTTTTCCTGGCCCATGCCGGCGATCTCCCAGCGATATAGCATCAGCGCCTGGATCGGCTGGTGTGATGGATCGCGGTTCCAGCGATCAATCTCGGCATAGGCGGCCTGCACCCAACCGGTGTGCTCGTCGGTGCGCCACTCTAAGTCCTGGTCGGTCTCGGCAATGTAGACCGGCAGGTGACGCATGGAGTGGGGAATGGCTTCCATAAAGTCTATGTAGCAGCGGAAATGGTCGCGCAGATCGCGCAGATCGGGGCTGGGGTGATTCTCCCAGGAGTAAAAATCGCCTGTGATGAGGTCCAGATTGTAGCCCTTGGTGTAGGTGTGAATAGCGATGCCGTCGCACTGGTCTTCTAATAGATGGAGAGTGTCGGTAAAGTACTTGATCCAATTGCCGGAGGGGTTCTCAGGATAGGTCGTTTGGGCGTTCCACGGCCCGACAGCAGCGACGACGACCTGATCGTTCTCCCGTCCTGGTCGGGAGCGGATGTTATTCCGGCACCTCTTGAAGCAGCGAGTATAAAGCTTCGGCGTGATAACCTCGCCGTTAGGGCCTCCGGGTCTCTCCCCGGGCAGATTGGGCTCGTTGCCGATGATCCAGATGTGGCAGCCTTGAGAGCCGGCTACGAAGTTGCCGCAGCGTTGGGCGAAGTCGTCGTAGCGGTTGGAGCGGGGGATGGTGCCTTTGTCGCCGTATCCGTAGTTGAGGCGCGCGATGACCCCCAGGCCCTGATTGGACAGGTGTCTGTAGTCCGGGCCGCCGGGACCGTGGGGGTCTGCCCCCAGCTCTTCGGTGGCCAGCACCCAACCCCGCTTGTTCTTCTCGACCATCAGGTTTTGGCCGCCACGGTCGTGCAGGCCGAAGATGTATTTTGGAAAAAGGGATTCGTCTAGTGGAGACATTGATTACCTCCTTGATGATCTACTCTGATGGCTCAATTATACAACAGATTGTTACCTAAATCAAACCTCAAGAAAAAGCGAGAGCAGAGGTTGAAAGCCTCTGCCCTTTGTTTTCTATCAATCTGGTGCCGAAGTGCCCTACGGTAGATACCCGAGGGGGTTGCGCTGGACACCGTTGAATCGGATCTCGAAGTGGAGGTGGGGTCCCGTTGATCTGCCGGTGCTGCCCATTGATCCGATCCTTTCACCTTTGCCGACGGATTGGCCGACTTCAACTAAGATGACGCTGAGATGGGAGTAAAGGGTCTGGAAGCCGTTGCTGTGGTCAATAATCACGTATTTGCCATAGCCGTACTCACTCCAACCGACCTTGACCACGTAGCCGGAATCCGCAGCGACGATGGCAGTGCCCGTGGGAGCGCCGATGTCAATAGCCTTATGGTTAGCCCAGAATTTTTGGGTGATGACCCCACTGGTCGGCCAGGCAAAGCTGCTGGTGCCAACAGCGGCCCCCTCAGGGATAGGCCCAGAATAGGCATGGACGACGCGAGGTCGGTAGGGCTTTTTGCCGCCGGGGACGATGAGCTTTTGCTCTAAGCTTAGATTGTAAGGACTCTCTAATTTATTGTATTCACATTCGATAATGGCTGAAGCTTCGACCTTGTATTGCTGAGCTATGCTCTCTAGAGTGTCGCCCGCGACCACGGTATGGTAGATCCCATCTACAGGCAGGATAGTTAGCACCTGGCCTATCTTCAGGAGGTCGGGGTGATCCTCTAGCCGGCCGCTGGCCCACATGATGGTATCGGCGCTGACGTCGAACTTCTCGGCGATGCCGTAGAGAGTATCACCGGTCTGCACGGTGTAGATGATGATCTCTCGTCGTGGCAAGTCGTCAGGCTCTTCGGTGGGCACGATGGTAGGTGTAGGTGTAGGGGGAGGGGTAGGGGTGGGGCTAGGGGGAGGAGTGAAGGTAGGGGTGAAGGGAGGAGGCGGGACAGGCGGGGGAGTAGGGATAGGAGTAAAAGTAGGAGGGGGAGTGGGGGTTGGGGCAAAATCTGTGTGAGGCACAGGAGCTGGGACGATGGTGTCTTCGTCCTGAAAACGGATTCCTCCTCGGGCTGAGAGACCGGCATACAGACGGAGGCCCAGGCTGGGGGCTGGTGTTGGGGTGGATCGGAAACCCGGCACGGCTGCTCTGGGAATATCCACCTTGCCTAGCAGGGTGGCCGAGACAGCCAGCAGGATAACGATCGAATGGGAGGTGAAACGAGAGAAGAAGGGCCTATCGCCTATCTTGGCTATTGAGGTTTGTATTCTTGTTTGAGAAACCCAGTCTTTTGTTCTTGACCAGAGGGTGGTACAACGCTCGATCAATGACCTGCCCTCTGTCTCCCCTGCTGGGGTGAAATCGGCCGGGATTTCCATTCGCTCCCCTTTTCTCCGACAGGTAAACTGTCAAATGAGTTGCGATTCCGTCTCAAATTATAGCAAAAGGCCACAAATTGTCAAATTTAGAGGACACCCCTGCTCAACGTCGCCAGGAACTCTTTGTTGTTCTTGGTCTTGGCCAGCCGGTCCAACAGGGCTTCGAGAGCACCAGTGATATCCAATCCCGCACCCGATGGGGGTGGACCCATCAGGCGAGATATCATCTTCCGCATGATCCAGACTTTGTCCAGGGTCTCTTTATCCAGCAGCAGATCCTCTCGGCGCGTGCTGGAGCGTTCGATATTGAAGGCGGGGAAGATGTACCGTTCCGCCAGCTTGCGATTGAGGTGCAGTTCCATGTTGCCTGTACCCTTGAACTCCTCGTAGATGACAGCGTCCATCCGGCTGCCCGTTTCTACCAGGCAGGTGGCGATAATAGTCAGACTGCCCCCACCCTCGATGTTGCGAGCTGCACCGAAGAAACGCTTGGGCGGATAGAGAGCCGCCGGGTCTACGCCGCCGGAGAGGGTGCGGCCACTGGAAGGGACGGTGAGATTATAGGCTCTGGTCAGGCGGGTGATGCCGTCCAAAAGAATGACCACGTCTTTGCCGCCCTCGACCAGCCGCTTGGCTCGCTCCAGGGCCATCTCGGCCACACGGACCTGATCCTGGACAGGATCATCGAAGGTAGCGGCCATCACTTCGGCTTCCACCGAGCGATCCATGTCGGTCACTTCCTCAGGCCGCTCGCCGATGAGGGTGACCATGAGATGAACGTCGTTGTGGTTGGCAGTGATGCCGTTGGCTATTTGCTTCAGGATAACGGTTTTGCCCGCTTTGGGAGGCGAGACGATCAAACCTCGCTGTCCCCTGCCGATGGGAGCGATTAGATCGAGCAGCCGGGTGCCCAGCACGTTGGGCGTCGTCTCCAGAACGAGCATTTGATCGGGGAAGATGGGGGTCAGCCTGTTAAAATTGGGACGCTGCTTGGCGGCCTCGGGATCCAGGCCGTTAACCGCTTCTACCCGCAGCAAGCCGAAGTATCTCTCCGTATCCTTGGGAGGACGCACCTGGCCGATGACCATGTCGCCGGTGCGCAGGCCGAAACGACGGATCTGGGATTGGGAGACGTAGATATCTTCAGGGCTAGGCAGGAGATGGTCCGAGCGGAGGAAGCCGATGCCTTCCTGCACGATGTCCAGCACACCTCCGCCGAAGATATAGCCCTGTTGCTCGGCCTTGGCCTTAAGGAGGCGTATGATCAAATCGTGTTTTTTGAGGCGGGTATGGCCAGAGAGGTCCAGTTCCCGGGCCATCTCCCGCAGCTCGTCCACGTTTCGGGTTTCCAGTTCGACGATATTCATATCCATAGCTCTCTCCATTTGATTATTACCGGCAACTTAGGGGAATTCACGGTGACGCTTTGGCGCCACGCAAGGGCAAAAGCGTATTGACTCTGCAATCAATTGAATCACTCACTCATGGTTCGCTCAAATTTCTTGTGTATTCCCAAATTCGACTATACAACATCTTGTGGTCTATGGCGCAAAACGCTATCTTGAGACAGCATGGGAAGGAGTTTGCCCGATCTGTCTTGTGTACCAATGGTCGCTCCTAC
>JAUWOY010000094.1 GCA_030611885.1 Chloroflexota bacterium
GAAGTCGTACCACTTGCCCAGGCCCTGGTAACTCAATACCTTGGTCATCGCCGAGGTCAGGGTCGTCTTGCCGTGATCCACGTGCCCGATGGTCCCCACATTCACGTGGGGCTTCGTCCTCTCAAAATGCTCCTTAGCCATCAGAATTCTCCTTTCCTTTGAAAAGTAATATTACCGTAGTACTATCCCCAGGCGACCCGCTTCCTAACTTCGGGTGGCACCTGGTCATAATAATCGAATTCCATTGTGAAAACGCCGCGCCCTTGAGTCCTCGATCGGAGGTCAGTGGCATAGCCAAACATTTCTGCCAAAGGCACGTGAGCCTGCACCGCTTGCAAGCCCCCGCTCAGGGGCCTCATGCCCTCGATCTGCCCCCCCCGCGCGCTCAAATCGCCGATGATCTCGCCCGCAAACTCCTCAGGCGCTACCACTTCCAGCTTCATCACGGGCTGCAAAAGGACAGAATCAGCCTTCTGCACACCGTTTCTCAAAGCCATAGAGCCGGCGATCTTAAAGTCCACGTCCGAGGAATCCACCTCGTGGTAGGAACCGTCCACCAGGGCAGCCTTTAGATCAACCAACGGATAACCGGCCAGGACGCCGCTATCCAAAGCCTCTCGAACGCCTCGCTCCACGGAGGGGATAAACCCTCTGGGGATAACCCCCCCCACGGTCTTGTCCTCGAACTCGAAGCCGCCGCCCTTCTCCAGAGGCTCCAACTCCAGGCAGACATGGCCGTAGTGGCCTCGCCCCCCCGTCTGGCGGACAAACCGCCCCTCGCCCCGCACTGGCCTGGTTATGGTTTCCTTGTATGCCACATGAGGGCGACCCACGCCAGCCCTGACCTTGAATTCCCTCAACATACGTTCGACCAGGACTTCCAAGTGCAACTCGCCCATGCCGGAGATGATGGTCTGGCCCGTTTCCTCGTCAACCTTCACCTTGAAGGTCGGGTCCTCTTCGGCCAACCGGTGCAAGGCCTCGCTCATCTTATCCTGATCGGCGTCGGTGCGGGGCTCAATCGCCACCGAGATGACCGGTTCTGGAAATTCGATGCTTTCCAAGACAATGGGGCGGTTGAAATCGCTCAAGGTCTCACCGGTTAAAGTGTTCTTGAGCCCCAGCGTAGCCCCGATGTCACCGGCCAGCACCTCGTCCATCTCCTCGCGGCGGTTGGCGTACATGCGCAGCAGACGGCCGATGCGTTCCTTTATGTTCTTATTAGTGTTGCGCACCGCCCCCCTGGCCTTAATCTTGCCTGAGTACACCCGGAAATAGGCCAGACGTCCCACGTAGGGGTCGGTTACAATTTTGAAGACCAAGGCCGCTAAAGGTGCTTCCTCATCGGCAGGACGGCTTTCCTGGGCCTCGGTTTTGGGGTTAATCCCGACGATAGGCGGTATGTCCAGCGGCGAAGGCAGGTAGTCCACCACTGCGTCCAACATGGGCCGCACACCCTTGTTCCGCAGGGCCGACCCGCAAAGTACCGGCACCAATTCACCGCCCAGAGTAGCCTGACGCAGGGCGCGCCGCAACTCCTCGGCAGTGATCTCCTCGCCCTCTAAATACTTGATAGTCAGGGCCTCATCGGTCTCGGCCACCTTTTCCAGCAGGAGCTCTCGCTGCCGGGCTGCCGCCTCCTGCAACTCGGCCGGTATCGGACCGACCTCAGGTTCCGTGCCCAGCTCGTCGCTGTAGGAGATAGCCTGCATGTTGATGAGATCAACAACGCCGCTAAAAGAGCTCTCTATTCCAATTGGTACCTGCAGGGCCACGGGATTGGCATCCAGCCGCTCCTCAATCATCTCGATGGTGCGCCAGAAGTCGGCCCCCACGCGGTCCATCTTGTTAACGAAGCAGATGCGCGGCACCTGGTAGAAATCGGCCTGCCGCCAGACGGTCTCAGACTGGGGCTCCACGCCGGCCACGGCATCGAAGATGACGATGCCTCCATCCAAGACCCGCAAGCTGCGCTGAACCTCGACGGTGAAGTCTATGTGACCTGGAGTATCAATGATGTTAATCTGATGATCGCGCCAATGGCATGTGATGGCCGCCGCGGTGATGGTTATGCCCCTCTCCCGCTCCTGATCCATCCAGTCAGTGACGGTCGTGCCATCATCCACGTCCCCCATGCGATGGGTACGGCCCGTGTAAAAGAGCACCCGCTCAGTAGTCGTGGTTTTGCCCGCGTCTATGTGGGCAATTATGCCTGTGTTGCGCATCCTCTCCAAAGGGTATTCTCTAGGCATATTCAATATCCAATATCCAATATCCAATATCCAATATCCAATGACCAATGACCAATGACCAATGACCAACATTCCATTGGGGTTTGGTCATTGGGATTTGGTCATTGATCATTGTTACCACCGGTAGTGAGCGAAAGCCTTGTTGGCTTCAGCCATCCTGTGGGTATCGTCCTTCTTTTTGATAGTGGCCCCAGTGCCCTGAGCAGCGTCCATCAGTTCATTGGCCAACTTCTCGGTCATAGACTTGCCGGGGCGATTACGAGCCGACTGCAGCAGCCAGCGCACGGCCAGCGAGATCCGGCGGTCGGCCGGCACCTCCATCGGTATCTGATAGGTCGCCCCGCCAACTCGCCGGGGCTTAACCTCCAAGACTGGGGCGGCGTTATTGAGCGCTTGCTCAAACACGTCCAAAGGGCTCTTTTTCATTTTCTCTTCGATGATGTCAAACGAATTATAGAGGATCCTGGCCGCCAGGCTCTTCTTGCCCCCCTTCATCAGCTTGTTGATGAACTTGGCCACCATTACATTGTTGTACTTTACATCGGGCTTAATCTCCCGCTTGGGAGGGCGATAACGTCTAGGCATGCTAAACTCCTACTCTACTCTCGACTTTTTGGGCATCTTGGTACCATATTTTGAACGCCCCCTGCTGCGACCCTCGACCCCAGTGGCGTCCAAGGGCCCCCGGATCACGTGGTAGCGAACGCCTGGCAAGTCTTTGACCCGGCCACCCCGGATCAAGACCACAGAGTGCTCCTGCAAAGTATGCCCTTCGCCGGGGATGTAGGCCGTGACTTCGATGCCGTTGGTGAGGCGCACCCTGGCGATCTTGCGCAGAGCGGAGTTGGGCTTCTTGGGGGTCATCACCTTGACCTGAGTGCAGACGCCCTGCTTCTGGGGCGCCCCTTTGGGACGCCGCTCCCTCTTCTGCTTCAAGGCGTTGAAGGTGTAGTGCAAAGCCGGGGCTTTGCTCTTCTTCCTCTGCTTCTTCCGCCCTTTCCTGACCAGTTGGTTGATAGTCGGCAAGTTACACTCTCCTCCCAAGCCTAACCCTGCTGCTTAGCATCCTCAAGGTATAAATTCACCGAAAGAGGCCATCGTAAAGAGTCGCGATGGCCTCGTTTTAACCTAACGCGCTCATCATAAAGTGAGCCAGGGAACGTTTAGCCCACGATTTCGACACATTATAGCACAAACGATTAAAAAGAGCAAATCTCAAAAACTTCTCTAACCCCCTCTGCCGTATCTCGGCAAACCCAGACCCAGGCCCAGCCGGGGTAACCTCTCCACCTCGTCGTCCTTCCCGAACTTGATGACCTCTCCGTTATCGTTGATGGCCTCCACGGAGAGGCCCAGGCTCTGTAGTTCCTTGACCAGCACCTTGAAAGAGGCTGGCACTCCCGGTTCCTGGATCTTCTCTCCCTTGACAATAGCCTCATAGGTCCTCGTCCGTCCAATGACATCATCGGACTTGATGGTGAGCATCTCCTGCAAAGTGTGAGCAGCCCCATAGGCCTCCAGAGCCCAGACCTCCATCTCGCCGAAGCGCTGGCCGCCAAACTGGGCCTTGCCACCCAAAGGCTGCTGAGTGACCAGAGAATAAGGGCCCGTGGAACGAGCGTGCACTTTGTCCTCCACCAGGTGATGGAGCTTCATCATGTGGATGACGCCCACCGTTACCGGCTGATCAAAGGGCTCACCGGTTTTGCCGTCATAAAGGATGGCCTTACCTAGAGTGGGCAAGGGGATGCCGGTCTCTTTGCTCACGCGCAGGGCCTCCAGCGCCACCTCCTCATCCGACAGCGCAGACAACTCCTCGCCTGCTGCTTGCTGCTCCTTCAGCCAGAGGCGCAGGCAAACCGTGCACGCCCGACGGTCTGCCTCCTCCTTCTCGGCCAGGGAGCGTGGATCATCCTCGAAGACCAGTATGGCCTCAGGATCGTAACCTTGCTCCTTCAGCCACTCTCGAAGGACACAGCGACGCGCATAGACCCGGTCTACTGCCAGGGCCTCCTCATCGTATCCCTTCCCCTCCAACCACTGGCTGATGTAAAGAAAGCGGACTTCTTCGTCGTCCTCCAGGTACTCAGGGTCGTATCCCATCTCCTCCAGCCACTGCCAGGCTCGCTGCGTGATTTCGGCCCAGGCCTGGTCAATGAGCCAGGCCCGCCCCAGCTCTGCGGCGATCTCATCCTCATCAGCCCCATCGAAAACGGGGGAAATAGCTCGAAATCCCAACCGGTCGGCGGCCCAGCCCAGGTGGGTCTCCAGGATCTGGCCGATGTTCATGCGCCCCGGCACGCCCAGGGGGTTGAGAATGAACTCCACCGGAGTGCCATCGGCGAGGAAGGGCATGTCCTCAATAGAAAGTACCCTGGAGATAACTCCCTTATTGCCGTGGCGTCCGGCCATCTTGTCGCCTTCGGTGACCTTGCGCCGCTGAGCCACGCTGACCCGCACCATTTTATCAACGCCAGCCGGGAGGTCCCGGTGCTCATCGCGAGTAAAGACCTTCACACTCACCACCTTGCCCCGCTCACCGTGGGCCAGGCGCAAGCTCGAATCCTTGACATCCCTGGCTTTCTCACCAAAGATAGCTCTCAGGAGTTTCTCCTCAGGGGTCAGTTCCTTCTCGCCCTTGGGGGTGATCTTGCCCACCAGGATGTCGTTGGGCCCCACCTCGGCCCCAATGTGCACGATGCCCTCCTCATCGAGGTCCTTCAGGGCCTCTTCTCCCACATTGGGGATGTCGCGGGTGATCTCCTCAGAACCAAGTCTGGTGTCGCGGGATTGGATCTCGTGTTTCTCGATGTGAATGGAGGTGAATTTGTCTTCCTGCACCAGGCTCTCGCTGATCAGGACGGCGTCCTCATAGTTGCCGCCCTCCCAGGACATGAAGGCCACTAACACGTTCTGCCCCAGGGCCAACTCGCCGCCATCGGTAGAGGAAGAATCGGCCAGCACATCCCCCTTCTCAACCCGTTCCCCCCTGCTAACGATGGGGCGCTGATCAACACAAGTTGACTGGTTGGAGCGACCGTATCTGCGTAAGGGGTAGACGTGAAGGCCATCATCACCAGCCACCACGACCTGGCGACCGGTAGCGCTAACCACCTCGCCATCCTCTTTGGCTGTAATCACCTGGCCCGAATCAATGGCCGCATCCCACTCCATACCGGTGCCCACCAGAGGCACCTCAGGGGCAATCAAGGGCACTGCCTGGCGTTGCATATTGGAGCCCATCAGAGCGCGGTTGGCATCATTGTGCTCCAGGAAGGGGATAAGAGCCGCCGAGATACCCACAATCTGCTTGGGCGAAACGTCTATGTAATCAACCTTCTCTGCCGCTTCGAAGAGGAACTTCTGGCTGCGCCGCACCGAAATGCGAGGCTCAACGAACTGACCCTTGTCATCCAGGCGAGCGTTGGCCTGAGCAATGGTGTATTTGTCCTCCTTGTCGGCCGTGAGATAAACGATCTCGTTGGTGACCATAGGCCTGATTTTGACATCGTCCTCCAGGGGCAGCGCTGCAATACGCTCGGCCAGCTCTGGGGTAATGAGAGTTCCCGCCTCAGCTACTACCTCCCCGCTCTCAGGATCGAGAACCTGTTTCCGCAAGGTTTTGTCCACCAACTGCTCGTATTCGTTGGGCACCGACCTGATCACTTTACGATACGGGGTTTCAATGAAGCCAAAGGCATTCACCTTACCATAGGTGGCCAGGCGGCCGATGAGGCCGATGTTGGGCCCTTCGGGGGTCTCAATAGGGCAGATGCGGCCGTAGTGGCTGTGGTGAACGTCGCGCACGTCGAAGCCCGCCCGCTCGCGCCTCAGCCCTCCTGGGCCCAGGGCCGACAGGGTCCGCTTATGGGTAAGCTCGGCCAGGGGGTTAGTCTGCTCCATGAACTGGGACAACTGGCTGCCGCCGAAGAACTCCCGGATAATCGCCACCACAGGGCGGATGTTGATCAAAGCCACGGGGGTGACCTGCTCTGGGTCGCGGATGCTCATGCGTTCCTTCACCACCCGCTCCATGCGCCTGAGCCCGACGCGCAACTTGTTCTGGATAAGCTCGCCCACGGTCTTAATCCGTCGGTTGCCCAGGTGGTCTATGTCATCGGGCTCTTCCACCCCGTTGTTGATGCGGATCATGCGCTCCACCAGCTTGACCAGGTCTTCCTTGGTGATGGTGCGCCGCTCAAGCGGTATATTCAGGCCAAGTCGCTGATTAAGTTTATAGCGCCCCACCTTCTCCAAATTATAACGGTGCTGATCAAAGAGTTGAGAGCTCAGATAGTCTCTGGCATTGTCAAGATTTAGCGGGTCACCAGGGCGCATCTTTTTGAAGAACTCGAGCAAGGCTTCCTCGGCCACGGTGCGGCCACGCTTCGGCTTCCACGCCGGCTCCTGCTCGATGGTGGTAGCGATGTACTGGTGATCGGGCATGTTATCAACGGCCTCGAAGAGTTCCAACAGCTCCTCGTCACTGCCCTCCGTGAGAATCTCGCTGCCAGTGCCATCGTCCACTGCTGCCAGGGCCCGCAGGAGGATGGTCACAGGCAAGGTGCGCTTGCGGTTGAACTTGATGATGATATAATCGCTCTTGCGGGTCTCGAACTCCATCCAGGCTCCCCGGTCGGGGATGAGTTTGGCCTCGCTGAGCAAGCGTCCCGTAGCGCGATCCTCCTCGACATCGAAGTAGGCGCCGGGAGAGCGAATCAACTGGCTGACCACCACCCGCTCGGTGCCGTTGATGATGAAAGTGCCACTTTCGGTCATGACGGGAAAATCACCCATGAAGATCTCCTGCACCATGGGTTGGTCGAGCTCCCTGTTGTAGAGCATGATCTTCACGTACAAAGGGGCAGCGTAAGTTATGTCCCTGTCCAGACACTCCCCCTCGGTGTACTTGGGCTCCTCGAAGCGGTAGTCCAGGCCAAATTCCTCGTTTATGCGTTGGTCAAAGCCAGGAAAGTGAAGTTCCAGGTTCCCGCTGTAGCTGACGATGGGCGATATCTCATCGAACAGCTCCTGCAGAACCACTTCTTGAAACCACTTAAAGGAGTTCAACTGCACCTCGATCAGGTCGGGCAGGTGATGCACGTCTGGAATTCTGGCATACGATTTGCAACCAAGATTATTGGTCATAGGTTATCTCTGGTTCCCCCCCTTCAGAGAAAAGACAAAACCCAATTCGCTGAGCCATTTGCACCGTCGCAAATTGGGCTAAAGGCATAGACACAACTTAATATTATACTAACTTCATCGATTTTTGTCAAACAATCGCATTCATTCATGTAAAATGTTACCGGAGTGGTATAATTCCCTCAAATGATAATGTTACCGGAGGGAAAAATGTCCAACGAAGACAAAATGAATATCGACGAACGACGAAAGTATCTGCGCAGGATGAAAAAGCGCTA
>JAUWOY010000032.1 GCA_030611885.1 Chloroflexota bacterium
TAGCGCTTTTTCATCCTGCGCAGATACTTTCGTCGTTCGTCGATATTCATTTTGTCTTCGTTGGACATTTTTCCCTCCGGTAACATTATCATTTGAGGGAATTATACCACTCCGGTAACATTTTACATGAATGAATGCGATATCTTGACGTTTGTTGGAGTTCGTGGTAGTATTAACAGGAAGGTGATTCTCCCCTTCGCCCCTTCGCGTAGCCATTAACCCTTGTTTCCAGAGCAGTTTTTGTTTTCTAATAGTGAAACTAGACTATGCGAAATTGAGGGCGATGGGGAGAAAGAATTTGGGATATAGGCGAAGGATGAATCGAGAGGTTCGGAGTAGGGTAGGGGATTATGGCTAAAGAAGCGCACGTTGAAGGGAGGGGTAGCTATCGCTAGGGGAGAAGTAGCATTTGCTGACATGGCTCTCGAACGGGCTTTGCTCGTGGGAGCGAAACTAAAAAGTGAACGTGGTGGCTGGACGGTCGAGGACTCGTTGGCGGAATTAGCTCAGTTGGCCCGGACAGCCGGCGTAGAGGTGGGTGGCCAGGCCTCCCAGAACTTAAGCAGCATCAACTCGGCCACCTACATCGGCAAAGGCAAAGTAGAGGAGATTGGAACTCTCAAAGAAGAGCTGAGTTGCGATCTGATCATCTTCGATGACGAGCTTTCGCCACGCCAGCAGCGCGAGCTGGAAGAGGCTTGGGAGATGAAAGTCCTGGATCGTACCTCTCTGATCCTGGACATCTTTGCCCAGCACGCGCACACCAGAGAGGGTCAGTTGCAAGTAGAGCTGGCTCAGTATGAGTACCGCCTGCCGCGGCTGACACGTATGTGGACACACCTGGCCCGTCAGGTTGGGGGCGGAGTGGCTCGAGGTGGCGCGGGAGGCGTGGGCCTGCGGGGGCCGGGCGAGAGGCAGCTCGAGGTTGATCGCCGCCGCGTCAGGGAACGTATCGCGCAGCTCAAGCAAGAGTTGGAGCGAGTGCGTACCCACCGCCGCCTCTATCGCCAACAGCGTCGCCGCGTTGCTACCCCCGTGGTAGCGATCGTGGGCTATACAAACGCAGGAAAATCAACCTTGCTTAACGCCATTTCTGGAGCCGAGGTACTGGTAGAAGACAAACTCTTTGTCACTCTGGATCCCACCACGAGACGGGTACCGCTGCCGCAAGGACAGGTAGCGCTCTTCAGCGATACTGTGGGCTTTATCCAGAAGCTCCCCACTCAACTGGTGGCTGCGTTTCGTGCTACTTTAGAGGAAATTAACGACGCAGACCTTCTCCTGCATGTGCTCGACATAACACATCCTAACGCATTGCTGCAAAGTAGGGTAGTGGAGGACACGCTGAAGGATTTAGGCGCTACAGGTATGCCAGTAGTGGTAGCGCTCAACAAAGTTGACCGATTGGACAGTCCTGATCAAGTTCAGCACATGATTCAGGAGTTTCCCAATAGCCTGGCTATTTCGGCCAGGGATGGTGTGGGGCTGGAGGAACTGCTGGCTCGCGTCGGGGCCGTCCTCAACGAGGGCCTGGTGCGCATCAGGGCTTGCATCCCGTACCAGGAAGGCGAGTTGGTCTCGCTTTTCCATCGGTGGGGCTTGGTAGAGCGAGAAGAGCACGGCCTCGAGGGAACCACATTAGAAGGCCGTTTACCAGATCGGTTTCTGAAGGCTTTCCGGCATTGCTTGATTTGATCTCGTAGGAGAGAAACCAGGTTTTTCCGGTTGAGAGTATCTGTTCGGGCAATGAAAATGCCTGTACTGTGGATTTTGCGGATACAGGGGGGGGACAAAAACCTGGTTTCTGACCGCCGCCCGAACTTCAGACTATATATCTTATGTATTTTTAGGGCGTGCGGAAGGGTTCTCCAACGGCTTGCGGGGCTTGAGTGATCATTCTTAACCGGTGCCGAGTCCTCGTGGGCTTCTCCGCTGTAGTGTCTCTTCAGTGCCCTGTTTTTGATTGTCGCGCTTACCTACGCTTATAATGTGTGCTAGAATAACCCTGGCTTCGGCTAGGCAGGCGGCAGAGACTGGCCTCTTGAATCCCCTATCAAAGCAGTTATGTCGAATTGAGGAGTAAGTTAGATGTCAAGGTTGTTGCATGGTTGTCTCAGATTAACAATTGTGGCTCTACTGGTAGCCCTGGTCACCAGCGTAGCGTTTCTAGCGGGCTTTGCGGCGAGAGCCTCCTTTGCGCCTGAGCCTACCGCTGTAGCTGTGGAGCCCGCTCGCAGCGAAGAAGAAGCCTTCCGTGTCTTCTGGGAGGCCTGGCACATTCTGGAACGCGATTTCTACGGTGGCCTGCCTGATGCTCAGGAGATGACCTACAGTGCTATCCGTGGAGTGATAGATGACCTCGATGATAAGTACACTGCTTTCTTAGATCCGGAGATGGCAGCCATTATCAGGGAGGATATGTCAGGTTCTTTCGAGGGCATTGGCGCCATGGTTGACATGAATGATGATGGCCAGTTGGAGATTGTCCGGACCTTCGGAGGCAAGCCAGCGGCGCGAGCTGGTCTTAAGCCGGGTGACATAGTCCTCGCTGTAGGTAACACAACCATTGAAAAAATGACCATCTTCGAGGCCGTGGCCCTGATTCGGGGGCCGGCGGGCAGTGTAGCTCGCCTCACGATAAAACGGCAGGGTGTCGAAGAGCCCTTCGTTGTCGAAGTGGTCCGGGAAAAAATCGAGATGCCCGTCGTGGAGTCCAAGATGCTGGATGATGGTGTCGCCTATCTCAAACTCTCCGAATTCAATGCTCAGGCTGCGAGTAAGCTCAAGGCGGACTTGCAATCCCTGCTGGCTGAGGAACCGAGGGGTCTGATCTTGGATCTGCGTGACAACCCTGGCGGTTTTTTGAACGTATCTGTGGAGATAGGCAGTCAATTTGTTAGCGAGGGATCTATCCTCGTAGAGAGACTTAAGGATGGCCAGCACCGAGATTACCCTGCCCAAAGCGGCGGTCTGGCTACCGATATACCTTTGGTAGTCCTGGTCAATGGCGGTACTGCCAGTGCCTCGGAGATCGTGGCCGGTGCCATCCAGGACGCCGGTCGAGGTACCCTGATCGGCGAGCAGACTTTGGGCAAGGGATCGGTTCAGCTTTCTCATTACCTCAGCGATGGCTCCGAGTTGCGAGTCACTATCGCTCGTTGGTTTACGCCCCAGGGGCGCGCCATCCACGAGGAGGGCCTTGCCCCCGACGTCCAGGTGGATATGACCGAGGAGGACATTGAGGCTGGCCGTGATCCACAATTGCAACGCGCAATCGAGTATTTGCAGGGATTGACAGATGAAGAGTAGAACGGTCGCTACCAATCGCAAGGCCCGCCACGATTACTTCATTGACGAGACCTACGAGGCTGGGATCGTCCTCACCGGCACGGAGATCAAATCAGCGCGGGCTGGGCGGGTCAACCTGCGAGATAGTTATGTCCAGGTGAAAAATGGCGAGCTCTGGCTGATAGACACTCACATCGCTCCCTACAAGCAGGCTGGGCGCGGCAGCCACGAGCCCAAGCGCCCTCGCAAGTTGCTCATGCACCGCCGCGAGATCAACCGCTTGCAGGGCAAGGTGCAGGAGAAGGGCTACACCATCGTTCCCCTGCGCTTGTATCTCAAGGATAACAAGTGGGCCAAAGTGGAGATCGCTCTGGCCCGTGGCAAAAAGCTCTACGACAAGCGCCAGACTATCCGCAAGCGCGACGCCCAGCGGGAGGTGGAACGCGCGCTGGCTAGGCGGAGAAAGGGATTATGACAACATTCTGTAGTTGCCAAAAATCCAAAGGTATGCTATAATCTAACTGTAATTGGGGATGAAGGGCTTCGACGGAGAAGGCTGGCCACGGATTGCAAGCCGAGGTGCCCTACTCTCGCTAAACAAGGGCAACTAGAATAACTGGCGAACAACAACTCGCCCTGGCTGCCTAAGGGCAGCCACGTCTGCCCAGGTCTCTCCCCGTTAGATCTGGATCAGATGCCATAGAAATCGGGGTGCGGTGCTCTTGACGCCGATGAAGGGCATCAAAGCCAGGCCCCAAAGCCTGGCTCGGCTAGTTCAAGCCAGACCCTGTTGGTCGGGGCTGACTTGAGCGAAAAACAAAAGACCGACTAAGCTTGTAGTACATCCTAGGTCGAACTCTCTGGACGCGGGTTCGATTCCCGCCATCTCCACCAACCGAAATGCCTGCAGGGATCCCCTACCCCTGCAGGCATTTTGCTTGGCGGACATTGGGACTTGATCATATAGCCTTATTTCGCATAGCCTAGTTCTCCTTTTTAGAACTTATCAAGAAGCTGGGGGTAGAAAAGGAACTGGCTATGCGAAGAGTATAGCGACCCTAGAAATCAACGTAATCCTGCTTCAGAAGGTTTCCACGATCAACATTAAATACATCCAATAGCTCCCCTATCAACAACGCTTTCTGCTCGGCATCTTTTTTAGACCAGGTGCGACTCTTGATCTCCAGAAAGGCTCCTTCGTAAGCCGGCTTGGTCAGACGGTCAAAATTAACGGCGAATTGCACCCCCTTATACCTGATATGCCAGCGCTGCCGATGCTTGCTTACCTCTTTCACGCTATCGGGCTCAAAATACTCACAATAGAAACGCAAGGTCCGATCGGCCTTGGAAGTGAAACGAGAACGAGAGAGAAGCACGGAATTGTCAAATTCTTGCTCAATGCCGGGCTCGGTCAGGGTCAAGGTGCGAATGGATTCAGGCACCGCCCCCTCCTCTCTCATCACGTTATCCTCACGATGGCGGATGCACCCCTGACCTTTGTCTGCAAAAAGTAGGTAGGCATCGTATTGATCTCGGACCGAGGGTCGCCACACAGCGGAAATATCCGGATGTGCCAGTCCTTCTTTGACAGCGACCTCGCCTTCCACAGACCCCTTGACTTGCACCTCAAACGTTTCCCTCCACTCCAAACCGCCAATGGCCACGAGTTTGTCCAGGAGGCTCTCCTCCCTCCGCATCAGGAAGACGTTTACCCGGTCAGCGATGCGTTGGACCTCGGCCGTGATCGTCTCTACGTCCACCGTGAGGAGTTCCCTATCTCTCATCAGCAAACGCCCATTCACCAGAACGTGTCGCACGTCCGCGCTCTTAGCAGCATAAACCAATCGAGAATAGATGTTATCGGACGACAACTCAAACTTTGGCGTCACGTGAAGGACATCCATGTCCACTACTGCCAAATCAGCTTGCTTGCCCACCTCAATAGAACCTGTGATGCGATCCAGGTGCAGGGCTCGCGCTCCCCCGATGGTGGCCATGGTCAAAGCAATCCGCGATGGCACAGCCTTGGGGTCACCCGTGATGCCTTTGGCCAACAGGGCCGCCAGGCGCATCTCCTCGAACATGTCCTGGTTATTGTTGCTGGCGGGGCCATCGGTGCCGATGCCAACGTTCAGGCCGAGATCCAACATGCGAGTCACCGGCGCTACGCCGCTGGCAAGTTTCAAATTGCTGGTTGGGCAGTGCGCTACGCCGACACCTTTCTGCACCATCAGCTCCATCTCTTCCTCAGTTAAGTGCACACCATGTATCGCCAAAGTCTTGCTATCCAAGACACCGAAATCATCCAGACAAAACGCCGGCGCACAGCCATAAAGCTGCCGGGTGCCCTCCACCCCTCCCTCCGTCTCCGCGATGTGGATGAGCAGAGGCACATCATGCTCCTGGGTCAAACGCGCAGTCTCCCTCAGGATCTCTGGGGTGCACGTATACGGCGAATGTGGGCCGACGGCAGGCACGATCAGTTCGTGCCCCTTCCACCCGGCAATGAATCGCCGACAGTATTCCAAACTTTCATCGTAGCTAGTCGCATCGGGGGTAGGCAACTTCATGACTGTTTCGGCGCAGATGGCCCGCATACCCGCCTCTTGTGCCGCCCTGGCTACCTCATCCTCAAAATAATACATGTCGGCAAAGCAGGTCACGCCTGAACGAATCATCTCGGCGCAAGACAGCAGGGTGCCATAGTAACAGGACTCCTCGTTCATGAACTCCCTCTCCACGGGCAACATGTAGCCATACAGCCAAACGTCAAGCCGCAGGTCGTCGGCCAGGCCTCTGATCAGGCTCATGGGCACGTGCGTGTGAGCGTTGATCAAGCCAGGCATGATCACCTGCCCCGCGCAGTCAATGGTCTGCTCAGCCTCGTACTCGCCGCCCAAATCGGCCGCTGGCCCAACAGCGACTATCTGGCCATCTTTTATGACCACCGCCCCCTGAGGAAAAACATCCAGGTGCTCATTCATGGTGACCACCGTGCCATTTGATAGAATTATGTCCACTTTCTTCATCTTGATACTCCTTCCCAGGTATTGCCACCCATTATAACTGCTTTCGCCAGAACCGACAAATTGGCACGTTTCATACTGTTGTGCTATAATAGCAGATGTTTTTCACATCACCGCCGATGCTGAATCAAGGAGACCCCCAAATGCGCGCCGTTGACATCATCGCCAAGAAACGAGACGATTACCCCCTTACCGCCGAAGAGATTGACTTCTTCGTCCAGGGATTCACTCGGGGAGAGATACCCGATTACCAGGCGGCATCCCTGCTGATGGCCATCTATCTAAAAGGGATGAACGAGCAGGAAACCGCTGACCTCACTATATCTATGGCCCGCTCAGGCAAGATGATGGATCTCTCGCCCATAGCCCCCCTCGTGGTTGACAAACATTCCACCGGCGGCGTGGGCGACAAGACCACCCTGGTAGTTGCCCCCCTGGTATCAGCCGCAGGCTTGCCCGTGGGAAAGATATCGGGCCGTGGTCTGGGCTTCAGTGGCGGGACGCTGGATAAGCTGGAGTCCATACCTGGCTTCCAGGCCAACCTCTCCACCGAGGAATTCATGGCCACACTGCGCGATTGTGGCATCGTCGTGGTCGGGCAAACGGCCGACATGGTCCCAGCCGATGGCAAGCTCTACGCCCTGCGCGATGTGACGGCCACAGTGAGCAACATCTCCCTCATCGCCAGCTCCATCATGAGCAAAAAGATAGCCAGCGGCGCCAACGCCATCGCCTTGGATGTCAAAGTGGGCCTCGGAGCTTTCATGCACACCGGGGAAGAAGCCATAGCCCTGGCGCATGCAATGATAAATATCGGCCAGGCACTGGGCCGCCGCGTGGCAGCGGTCATATCCGACATGAACCAGCCCCTCGGTCGGGCTGTGGGCAACGCCCTGGAGCTCAAAGAGGCCATCGCTACCCTGCATGGCCACGGCCCCACCGACTTCCTCGAGCACTGCCTGACCATCGCCGGCCAGATGCTGCTTCTGGCCAACCGCGCGCCAGACGCCCAGCAGGCCCGTGAGATGCTGCTACACGAACTGGACAGCGAGCGGGCCTGGCACAAATTCCGCGACTGGATAGTGGGCCAGGGAGGCGACGAAGCTTACATCAACGACCCTACCCTATTACCTCAGGTAACCCTCATCGAGAATTTGCCCGCCCCTCGCTCCGGCTACGTAGCTGGCCTGGATGCCATGAAAGTTGGCCTGACAGCAGCCCTCCTTGGCGGTGGCCGCGCCCGTAAGGGAGACTCAATTGACCACGCCGTGGGCATAGTCCTGGCTAAAAAGATCGGCGATTATGTCAAAAAAGGCGAGCCGCTGCTGACCATCCACGCCAACGATGAGCAAAAGCTAGCCGAGGCCAGGCGCAGGCTCCTGGACGCCTACTCCTGGAGCGATGAGCCCGTCGAGCGTCCGCCCCTCGTACACGAGATCATAACTTGACAATTGTCATTGCGAGGCACGCTGTTTGCGCCGAAGCAATCCCCTGGCGCGCTTGGAGATTGCCTCGCGGAGTTTATCCTGAGGTATCGAAGGGCTCGCAATGACAAATGTTCAAAGGTCAAAGCGGTAAACGTACGTTTCCGGATCCACTAGATCGCCGTTGTCGTCGAAGGTGATAGAACCGATCAAACCTGGATAGTTTTGGAGGGCACCTAGTTCAGCGACGACCGCAGCCCTGGTCGGGCTTCCCTGAGACTCGATAGCCCTGGCCAGAGCCTCCAGGAGAACACGAGTGGCATCGTACGCCACGATCGCCTGCGGGCCAGGCAAGCGCCCAGTTGAGGCCCGGTAGCCAGCCACAAAATCCCCGGATTTGACCTTCGGCGCGGCCGTGATGTAAAGCGTTCCCTCAACAGCCTCCCCTCCGATCTGCCCCAACTGAGGGCTGTCCAATCCACTCCCTCCCATGAAGATGGCCTCGATCCCAGCCCCTCGTGCCTGCGCTATCAACTCTGCCCCCTCAACCGCCCCTCCGCTGAAGAAAATCAGCTCAGCAGACGTGAAACGTGAAGCGTGAAACGTGACATCGGTGTCAGCGTCTAGCACAATCGTAGCACCCAACTGCTCAGCCGTCTGGAGGAAAGCATCAGCCAGGTCATCGTCGCCGCGCAGGACAGCCAGGCGGTGCATGCCCAGCTCCTCCACGGCATAGCGGGCCGCCTCTTTTCCCAAAAGACCGTTACGAGCATAGAGGCGAAAGACCTCAGGATAACCCCACTCCGTCACGGCGTCCGCTGCCACTGGAGTGATCAGCGCCAAGCCGGCCCGATGGTACTCATCCACGGCTGCCAGAGCCGCCTGGTTGGAGAAATGGCCGATGACGCCCATGACGTCGGCGTCAACGATCATCTTCCTGGTCTGCAATGGCGACTGCGCCGGATCGTTGCTGTCGTCCAGGGCCACCAACTCCACGATATAGCCGCTTACGCCGCCGGCCGCGTTGCGCTCTCGCACCGCTAGCTTCACGGCGTAGAGCACATCGTAGCCCAGTTGCCGGTGAAGCCCCTCGAAAGGAGCCACCAGGCCGATTTTGACCACGGGTCTAGTGCTGCCCAGCCCGGCGCAACCACCCAGCAGCCATCCCAAAATGAAAAGCACGCCAAGCGACAACGCCCGCGTGCACCTACTTGGAAGTTGGAAGTTGGAAGTTGGAAGTTGGAAATTGGATGAGAGTTTAAAGTTTGAAGTTTGAAGTTTGAAGTTCACTTTCTACCGTTGATACTTCTGCTGGTTTTGAAGGTGTTCCTCGAAAGTCTTGGCGAAGGCATGGGAGCCGTCGCCCTTGGCCAAGAAGTACAGATAATCAGTCTCTGCAGGCTCCAGGACGGCTTGAATCGAGGCCAAGCCTGGGCTGCAGATAGGGCCAGGGGGCAGCCCCCGGTGAAGGTAGGTGTTGTAGGGCGAGTTAACCTGGGCGAACTCCTCCAGCGTCACGGGCGTCTTCCACCATTGGGCCGCATCCTCCTGGTAGCCCAAAGCGTACTGCACCGTGGGACAAGAGTCCAGGCTCATGCCGTCCTCCAGTCGGTTCAAGAAGACGCCAGCTATGATGGGACGCTCCTCCGCCACCACCGCCTCGCGCTCCACGATGGAGGCCAGAGTCACCACTTCGTAGATGGTCATCTCCCGCTCCGTGGACACCTGGCGCATCTCCGTTGTGAAACGTTGATCGAAATTGGCCAACATGCGCTCAATTATGTCGAGAGCTGTGGGGTGGACCGGGAGGAGATAGGTATCAGGGAAGAGAAAACCCTCCAAAGTGGCCTCCGGCGGCCGGTCCTGTAGGAAATCGTAATCGAAATGCCTGCCCTGCACCAGAGTCAGAAACTCATCATCGTCCACGCCCACTTCTTCTGCCAGCACCTCGGCGATCTGTTCGGCTCGCCAGCCCTCAGGAACGGTCACCGCGATCTCCTCGAGACGCCCATGCTGCAGGGCCTCGACGATCTCCCCCATAGTCATGTTTGCTCGCAACTCATACCGGCCAGCCTCCAGCTTGCTATCGGCTTTTTCGTACTGGGCCAACTGGCGGAAAAGCTCGGCGTCATTGATCAAGCCCCACCGCTTCAGCCGCAGAGCGATGTCACCCGCTGTATCCCCCGGCTCCACCACGAAGACGACGGGCGTGGGGTCGTCACTGGCCGGTTTGGAGATATCGCCTTGGTGAAGGGCCAGGTAGCCCCTCAACAGCAAGTCATTCAGCGCCTCAGCAACATCGCCATCCTGGCTCAGACCGCAACACCCTACACTTACCAACATAAGCATCGTTAGCCCAAGAACCAACATTGAGACACTCTTTTTCATAACGAGCTTCCTTCTTCGAGTTTTGAACTTTGAGCTTTGAACTTTGGGTTTTGGATTTGGGAATCCAGATAATCCTGCAAGATCACCGCGGCGGCCACAGCGTCAATTCCCTTCCGCCTCTTCTTGCCTCTCAGACCCGCTTCCCTCATCAGCCTTTCGGCGGTGACGGTGGAAAAGCGCTCATCCCACAAAAGCATCGGCACGGTTAGAGATTCGGCCAAACCCGTGGCATAACGCTCCACCTTCTTGGCTTGCGCGTGGGCCTTCCCGTCCAGGCTCCGCGGATAGCCAACCACCACTTTCTCTACCTCGTACTCCTCCACCAATCGAGC
This sequence comes from Chloroflexota bacterium, assembly GCA_030611885.1. Lineage (GTDB taxonomy): Bacteria > Chloroflexota > Anaerolineae > VGOG01 > VGOG01 > JAUWOY01. Next base: position 10,459 of record JAUWOY010000032.1, read on the forward strand.
CACAGCAGCGAAATCCTCCTGGCGAGAGCCCCGCTGGATGACTTTCAGGCTGCGAGCGAGCACCTGGCTTGGGTCGCTGATGGCCACGCCAATACGCTTATCTCCCACATCTAAGGCCAAAACGCGCATCATTCTTCCTGGGTCGAGATGTTGATACGGAAGCCAAGCCACGGCACCCGCCCTGGCCAGGTGGGTGTAACCTCGATGACGGGAGGCTCTTCCAGACGCAAGTTCTGGCTCAGATATTCCTCGGCCAAATCCACAGGTTGGCCCCGGATGGCCTCTTTGATGGTCTTCTCGTCAACCCTAGCCATCACTAAGCCAAACCCCCTCATGACGAAGGATACTTTCCCATCCTCGACGTCGGTGATCTCACCCCTCTGATACTGCAAGTCCTGACTCGCCAAGGCGAAACCCTCAGGCACCACAGCCTCGAGGGCCGCCCAGATCAGAGCATTGGCATCCTCCTCCTTGACGGCCGTTCCTCGGAACATCACCTCCATCTCCAGGGAGAGGATATCGGCCTGCTCCTCGATGGGTTTATCGTACTCTTCGGTCACAATGTGATCCAGCGCCACGGACTCGGAGGCCAAGAATTCTCCTTCCTCGAGCTGCTCACTCAGTTGAGAGTAGGCCGCCTGTTGCGATTGCTGCAAGAGGACGGTTTTGAGACGCTCCTGGTCGGCCGCAGTGACCATCCCCACCTGCTTGACGCTGCCTCCTTCCATTGCTTCGGGATTAGTAACCCTGACTCGCAAAGAGAGAGACCCTGGGATCATATTGATCAAGTTGGCTCTCACGTTGCCGCCGGGGCCTGGATCAACGGCTACCACCTCTACCTCACCAACGGCTCCTACTGTCCCTTGCACAATCACTTCCTCAACGGTGGTAAACCTGATGGTGGATCCGGTTGAGGTAGCGATCACCGTCCCCTCGGGCACGGTAACAGGCTGGTTTATGTTATTTATGAAGAAAACCAACCCTCTAGCCGGCTCATCGGGAGCATCTTTTGTCCCACTAACGGGAATCTGAGCCTTACCCCCGATCTCAACTTGCACTACCCGCGCCGGAATCTGGCCCGCCCCATAGTCAATCATGTCCAACTCAGGGTCGGCTTGCACCGGCACGGTGGCATCAACCGCCTCATTGGCCAGAACCAACGTGATCTCCGCACTGGGCACGATCAGAAGAGCAACCGCCAACACAGCCGAGAGGGCTACGAGGAAGACAAAAGCACCAAAGATACGCTCCCCCCAGCTCAAGCGCTTCCCCCACCTGGGAGTGGCCTTCGGTCGGCGCCACTTGGATCTCCTCTGGCCCCACCCCGCCGAGACGAAGACCGAAAAACCCAACTGACGAGCCAGAACCCGCCTCTGGCTGGAGTTGGTGACCAGGGCTACCTCCAGGGCTTGCGACTCGGCGTAGCGTTGAAGTAGTTTGAAATCGAGCAAGCTGTCGAAGGCCTGGCATCTTGCCGGCACCACCAGAAGCACCCGCGAGGCCTCGGCCTTTTCCAAACGGGCTCGCACGGCGGTGATATTGTCGTCAACTTCCAGATGAATGACCTGCGTTGTCAACTGAGCCCCCTCTCAACCAGATCAGGCACCAGGCGCAGGGCCTCCCCGATGCGGCCCGCGTCCCGACCGCCAGCCTGGGCCAGAGTGGGCCTGCCTCCCCCACCGCCGCCCACTACCTGCGCCACCCGCTTCACGAGTCGCCCGGCATGAAGGCCGCGCTCCACCAAATCGGGAGTGATAGCGGCCACAAAACCAGGCTTCGAATCCATCACCGCTCCCAGGACAATGACTCCAGACCCCACACGATTGCGGAACCAGTCGCTCATCTCCCGCAGGGTATCCAGGTCAGCCGCCTCAACCTGAGCGGCCAGGACTTTTACCCCGCTCACATCCTGCACCTGAGAGAGCAGCTCCTCAAAATCTCGGTGGGCGATCTCTCGACGCAAGTGAGCGACCGACTTGGTCTGCTCCTGCAGCTCACCCTGAAGCGCCAGCACCTTTCGATCAACCTCATCGGGAGAACAGCCGAGGGATGTCGCGGCAGCTTCCAGAACCCTCTTCCGCTTTTGCACAAACTCTTGAGCACCCCGGCCCGTGACCGCTTCGATGCGACGCAGACCCGCTCCGATGCTCGATTCGGAGATGATGTGGAAGGAGCCGATCTCACTGGTACGATTCACGTGGGTGCCGCCGCAGAGCTCCTGGCTAAGCAGCCCCCCCTCTGTCCCCCCCGACCGCGAGGGGGATGAAGATTCGCCAGGTCCGCTGGACACATCGCCGATTGTGAGCACCCGCACCCGCTCGCCGTACTTCTCGCCAAACAGAGCGATGGCTCCTGCGGCGATGGCCTCCTTGTAGCTGCTGTGGATTGCCGTCACGGGGTAATTGGCCAGGATAGCCTCGTTGACCAACCGTTCGACTTTGCTCAGTTCGTCCTGGGTGAGCATGGCCGAGTGGGTGAAGTCAAAGCGCAGGCGGTCGGGAGCCACCAATGAGCCGGCCTGCTGGATGTGCTCGCCCAGGGTGCGGCGCAGCGCGTTGTGCAAGAGGTGGGTGGCGGTGTGATTGCGGGCGATGTCCAGCCGCCGCTCGGCGTCCACCAGAGCGCGGGCCCTGTCGCCCACCCGAAACTCACCTGACACAACCTCCCCGAGGTGGACGATGAGCCCGGGGAGAGGCTGCCGCACGTCGCTGACGGCGACCTGCCACTCACCATCCCGAACAATCATGCCGGTGTCACTGACCTGGCCGCCACTCTCCACGTAGAAAGGAGTCGCAGTCAGCACCAGTTCGACCTCATCGCCCTCTCGCGCCGAGTCCGCCACCTGCCCATCCCGCACTATGGCTGCGACTTTTGCCTCGGCCTCCGTCCCCTCGGTGTAGAGATGCTCCACGCCGGTTGCAGGCAGCACCCCCGTCCGCTTCAGTTCATCCAGAAGACCGCTGTAGACTTCCAGCTTCTCCCCCACCTCCAAGACGAATTGCTGAGCGGCCCGAGCCAGCTCTCGCTGCTCCTCCAGCGCGGCCACGAAGCCCCCTTCGTCCACAGCGAACCCCCGCTCTTTGGCCACGTCCCTGGTCAAGTCCAAGGGGAAGCCATAAGTGTCGTACAGCTTGAAAGCCTCGTCCCCCGGAATCACGGTCTCTCCCCGCGCGATCAGGTCAGCAATAAGATCATCCAGCAGATTAAGCCCCACATCCAGCGTGCGCTGAAAGCGTTCCTCCTCCTGGGCGATGGTCTGCAGGATGAACTCCCGCCTGGCCTCTAGCCCGCCGAAGTAAGGGCCCATTTTTTCAATCACCACTTTGGCAACCTCGCCCAAAAACGGCCCTGGGAAGCCGATCTTGCGGCCAAAGCGGGCAGCACGACGCAGGATCATCCGCAGCACATAATTGCGCCCCTCGTTGCCAGGCAACACCCCATCGCCCACCAGGAAGGTCACGGCCCGGCCGTGGTCGGCGATGACTCGATAGGCCACGATGTTCTCCTCGCGCTCGGCGTCGCTGTGACCGAGCATTTCCTGGACGCGATCCATGATTAGGGTAAACAGATCAGTCTCGTAATTGGAAACGACGCCCTGCAAAACGGACACCAGTCGCTCAAAGCCCAGGCCAGTATCAACGTGCTTGGCAGGCAAGTCGTGGAGGACTCCGCTATCATTTTTGTTATACTGGATAAAGACCAGGTTCCACAGCTCGAAAAAGCGCCGGCAGCCGCTATTCACCCCGCAAACGTGATTGGGGTCATCCTGAAGATCACAGGCATCCTCTCCCCTGTCGAGGTGGATTTCACTGCAAGGGCCGCAGGGGCCGGTATCGCCCATCTCCCAGAAATTATCCTTGCGGCCAAAATAGACGATGTGCTCAGGATCTATGTCTGTTACCTCTCTCCAATAGCGAGCTGCCTCCTCGTCGGTTTCCAGCTCGCCTTCTTCGTCCTTGAAGACCGTAGCCCAGAGCCGGTCCTTGGGCAGCCCCCATACCTCGGTCAACAGCTCCCAGGCCCAGGCGATGGCTTCCTTCTTGTAATAATCGCCGAAAGACCAATTGCCCAGCATCTCGAAGAAGGTGTGGTGGTAGGTATCGTACCCTACGTCCTCCAGGTCGTTATGCTTGCCGGAGACCCGCAAGCACTTCTGGGTATCTGCAGCCCGCGTGTATTCCCGTTTCTCCAAACCCAGGAAGATGTTCTTGAACTGATTCATCCCCGCGTTGGTGAACAGCAGCGTGGGATCATCGCCAGGCACCAGCGAGGCGCTGGGCACTATGGTATGTCCCTTGCGGGCGAAAAAATCCAAAAACGATTGCCTGATCTCTGCGCTGGTCATTGACATAGACAATTCTCCCTTCAAAGATCAACTCCTACATCAGGGCATCATTTTAGCCCAAGTTAGCCATAATGTCAAACCCATTTGCTCAATCTTCTGTAAACTGCTTCTTGTCATTTCAGCGTTTTTATGGTATAATTATATTGAATTAGCGGATTATCCGGGTTTGCTCGCACTTTGTAAGGAGGTTAGAGAATGACCAGGAAGCGAGGTATATGGGCTCTGGCGATCTTTTTGACACTGCTGACATTCCTTCCCCTCGTAACGCGCGCAGGGTGGACAAGGATCCAGGAAATGCAGGAACCCGGCACTGCTGGCGACTTCGCTATCAGCTTTGTGCCTAACGGGAGGCAGAGAAACCCGGCCATCGCCTGCAACTCCGAAGGGCGGTGTCTGGCCGTCTGGGAAGACTCCAGGGAGGGGAACTGGGGCATATACGGGCAGTGGATGGTGAACGGGGAGCTAGAGGGTGAAAACTTCCCCCTATCAACAGCGCTAAGCAATCAGTACGATCCTGCCGTCGCCTACAACAGCTCAAAGGACGAGTACCTTGCGTTGTGGTGGGACGACAGAGATTACGTTATGAGTGGCTACAACATCTATGGACGACTGATCGCAAGCAACGGAGAAGAAAGTCCGGAATCCGAAGATTGCCCTATCACTACAGCCCCAGGCGATCAACAGCGTCCCGACGTTACTTACAATAGTACAGATGACGAGTACCTGGTGGTCTGGCAGGATATTCGTCACGGGGATTGGGACATCTTTGGACGCCGGATTTCAGATAATTGTACACAGTTAGACAGCAGCTTTCCCATCTCCAGAGTGCCGGGTCTCCAGAGGTATCCCGCTGTGGCTTATAACAGCACCGATAATCAGTACCTGACGGTGTGGTGGGATAACAGAAACTCACCAACCACTGACGAGGACATCTACGGACAAATATTCTCCCACGATGGCACTCTACTGAACGACAACTTCCCTATCTCCACCGCAGAGGGCCTTCAGGGTTATCCTGATCTAGCCTGGAACAGCGCAGACAGCGAGTATTTGGCGGTGTGGGCCGATAACAGAAATTCGGCCAGCACCGGCTTCGACGTTTACGCGCAGCGAGTGTCATCCCAGGGAGAACTGCTGGACGGCCCAGGCAACCCCGACGCCGACCCTGCGGTTAACTTCGCTGTATCCAGGGCTGCAAACGACCAGGAGTATCCCGCTCTCGTCTACCATAGCGAATATCTAATAACCTGGCAAGACCTGCGTCACGGGAACTGGGATATATTTGCCCAGTTGGTCTCAGGCCAGGGCGAGCTTCTGGACACGGCTGGGAATCCCGGCGCCGATCCCACAGTAAACTTCCCCATCTCAGTGGCTCCCGATAGCCAGAAGCGACCGGCCCTGACCTACGGCCAAGACGGGTACTCAGCCGTTTGGCAGGATAGCCGGCACTACGACTTCGTCGAAGAGGACATCTATGGACAGCGGCTCTCAAATCATGGAGAATTCCTGGGCGCCGACTTCCCTCTCGTCACCACCCCTAGTTCCCAAACATCCCCCGCTGCAACCTTCGATGGCGTCCAAAACTACCTGGTGGTCTGGGAGGACGCCAGGAACTCAGCCGATGCCGATATCTACGGGCAGATGGTAGATATCACTGGCAGCCTCCAAAGCATCAATTTTTCTATCTCCTCAGTAGCAAGGGATCAGTACTTTCCTGCTGCAGCTAGCGACACCAGGGACGAGTTCCTGGTGGTCTGGCAAGACTCGCGCCAGGGCAACTGGGACATCTATGGACAGCGCGTCTCAAACGAAGGGGCGTTATCAGGTAGCGACTTTGAGATATCAACAGCAACCAGTGGTCAATGTTTTCCTGCCCTGGCTTACGGAAGTAAGTACCTGATAGTCTGGCAAGACCATCGCCATGGGAATTGGGACATATACGGACAATGCATCTCTTCTGAGGGAGACCAGGGAGACAGCTTCCCGATAGCCACCGCTCCGGGTAGCCAGGAGCGACCTGACGTTGTCTACAACAGCGCCAAAGATGAGTACCTGGTCATCTGGCAGGATTCCCGCCACGGGAGTTGGGACATCTATGGACGTCGGATCTCGGGCCAGTGCTCGCCGCTAGGCAATGGGTTCCCCATATCCCAAGAGCCGGAGCGCCAGTGGTATCCCGCCCTGGCTTACAACGGCGGCGGGAACCAGTACCTGGTGGTCTGGTGGTACGACAGAAGCGCAGCCGCTGGCGGAGATATCTACGGCCAGCGACTATCACCTGAGGGCGAATTACTGGGCATTGATTTTCCTATCTCCACCGCACAGGGCCTCCAACGTTTTCCCGATGTGGCTTATAGCAACTTTGACAATGAGTACCTGGTGGTGTGGGAAGACTATAGAAACCCCACGGGTACCGCTTTTGATATCTACGGACAGCGGGTTGCAAGCGATGGAGAAATAAAAGGCGACAACTTCCCCATCTCCACGGCCCCAGACGACCAAAAGCTCTCGACCCTGGCCTATAATGATCTTGAGGATCAATGCCTGGTGGTCTGGCAGGATGACAGGAACTACAATTGGAGAGTCTATGGGAAGCTCCTGGCAGATGTGGCTATCTCCAAAGAAGCCCCCATAAAAGCCCCCCCCGGATCTGACATCGTCTACACCATATCCTATCGCAACGAGGACAGCAGAGACGCCCCAAACGTGCTGATTACCGACACCTTGCCTTCAGCGACAACCTATATATCCGACACCGCCCCTTTCTCTCGAACCGTAGTTGGAAACACTGTGGTTTGGGAGGTAGGCACACTCAGTGGAGGCGCTTCAGGTCAGTTCACGTTGGTGGCTAAAGTCTCACCCACAGCAACAATCGGCAGCATCCTGCACAATACGATTCAAATCAACACCAGCCTGGCAGAAAGCGATTACAGCAACAACATTGCCCAAACAGCGACCAAGATACCACCCTGGACCTTCATGGCCTATCTCAACGGAGACAACGACCTGGACCCCTTCATGAAAGAAGCCTTCAACAACATGGAGAAGGCAGCCCAAAACCCCGATGTCAACATCCTGGTGCTCTGGGACCGATGTTCTCTGCTCTCGGACGATGGAACAGAGTGCTTAGATAAAGACGAAGGCATCGAGAACACACGGCTATACAGGGTCGAGTATGACGACAGTGACCTGATAACATCGCCCGTCCAGGAAGTGGACTGGAACCCCGGCGAGTTGGACATGGGCGACCCCGACACCCTCGTCAACTTCGTCACCTGGGCCAGGAATAACTACCCTGCCAAATACTACTTCCTCTCGATCCTCGACCACGGCGGCGGCTGGTCCCCAACCTTCCCTGAGGAGTCTGAACAGAAGCTAGCTTCCTTATCCTCCCAGGACAACCATTTCATTCCCCTCCGTCGTAGCTATCACTTCTGGGGAGGTACCGGCCTCAGTTGGGATTTCTCCGCTGATTACGATTACCTGTCCACCGCCGAAATGCGACGTGCCTTCTGTAGCATAACCCTGGAAGGCAGTGAAAAAATGGACGTAGTATTCTACGATGCCTGCCTGATGGGGATGATCGAAGAGGCCTACGAGATCAAAGACTACGTCAACTATCTCATCGGCTCCGAGAACGAGGCCTGGGGCTCCATGCCCTATGACCAATACATCAACTCCATAACTTCAGCTACTCAACCCCGGGAGTTGGCAGCAGATGTTGTCAAGGAGTATACTACGTCCTTACCACTGACCGGACATCCCTCTACCATATCAGCCGTTGATCTGGCAGCAATCAACGAGGTCACGCTGGCAGTTGATAGCCTGGCCAGGGCGATGATAAACGGCCTGACTTCGGCCGAGACCGTGTTACAGATAAAAGATGCCTACCTCTTGACTCAGAAGTTCGACTACGACAGCGACCTCAGGCTGGCGGGAGAAACTGAAGGCTACGTTGATTTGTATCACCTGGCATCGCAAATCCAGGAAAATGTAACGAACACAGCGATACTGGATGCTGCTGAATCGGTAACGAATGCCCTAGCGTCTGGAGACGGCGCATTTGTCATCGCGGAGCAACATCGCAGCGGCTATCCCTGGGTGATGACTGAGCCTTTGGAGTACTGGAATCTGGATAATGCCCACGGAATATCCATCTACCTTCCCCTGGGGCAGGATTTGCAGATGACATTAGAGAATGAAGAAGGCATCACCAAAACTGTAAAAGTGCGCGATTGGTATACCGATGACCAGCTATCGTTCGCTGCGAATACACAGTGGAACGAGTTCATCGCCGATTACTATGCAGTCACCTCTACCCCGGTTCCCACATCCACGTTGCAAGGGCCCAGAGGGGGGATTCGAGCCATCCGGTGGAGAATCTACCTCCCCATGGTGCTTAAGAGGAGTAATGAGTAATGAGTAACGAGTGATGAGTGACGAGTAGGCCTCGTTCCTCGTTACCTTGTTGACTCGTTACTTCTTTGAGATTTGCTGAGATGAGATACGACGACTTCGAGCTGTTGGTAATGCAGAAGGGTACCGAGGGGTATCCCACGCGAGTGATCTCGGCGAGCGCAGGCGAGGCCCAGGGAATCCTCTCCTTCGACTCCGCCTCCGACGACATCCAGCGTGCTATGACAAGGATCAAGGACGAAGAGACCGACGAGGAACTCTTCGTTGACTTCGGCAGGACGCTCTTCCAGCGACTATTCAGTGACGAGATAGAGGATATTTACAGGGCCAGCCTGGGATATGCTAGAGCACAGGGAAAGGGTCTGCGCATCAGGTTACGCCTTGAACCGCCCGAACTTGGCGCCATCCCCTGGGAGTATCTCTACGATGAACTGAACGATCTCTTCCTGGCGATCTCGCCGGAAACCCCCATCACGCGGTACATCCAGGTGCCTGAGCCTCCCCGCTCTATCACCATCCACCCTACACTTAAAGTGCTGGCGGTCATTTCTAATCCCGTCAACCTGGCCGAACGTGGTTTGCCAGAGCTGGACGCGGAGAAAGAGAAACAGGTATTAAGTCAGGCTCTGGAGGAGTGGGAAAAGGAAGGCCTGGTGCAGTTGGAATTCCTCGATCACGCTGTGGCCAGCGAAATCCGGGAGAGACTGCGCCGCTATCAACCGCACATTTTCCACTTTATCGGGCACGGTGCCTTCGAGGACGACAGAGCGTACCTGGTTATTGAGGACGATGATCATCGTCTTAGGTTAATCACTGGCAGAACCTTCCGCGAGTTCTTCCTCGGCAACGACTTCACCAAGCTGGTGATTCTCAACGCCTGTCAGAGCGCGACCACCTCATCAACGCAACCGGGCTCGGTCAGGAGGCCGTCGCCCATCGTGGGTTTGGCGCCCAATCTGGTGCGCCGGGGGCTGCCCGCAGTGGTGGCCATGCAATACAGCATCTACGATGACACGGCTATCAAGTTCTCCAGGGAGTTCTATCGCGCCCTGGCGGTAGGCTTTCCCGTGGATACGGCCATATCCGAGGCCCGCCGGGGGATCTACATTGACTGTGGGGTAGAAAGACGGGACTGGGGCATTCCCGTGCTCTTCATGAGATCGCCAGATGGGATTATCCTGAAGCTCACCAAGCCCATCGCCAGGCCCCTGCGACTGGAGTCCATCCCCGGCGGCGGCGATTTCATCGGCAGGGAGAGGGAACTCAATGAATACCAAAGAAGACTTGACTCTCAAAACATAGTTGTTATCGGGGGTGCGGCCGGTGTGGGCAAAACCATGCTGGGCGCTCATATAGTGGCCCTTCGACAGAGATCAGGACAGGCCCAGTTACCCCAAAGGAGGGTCTTCTGGCATACCTTCCATAGCGGCTTGAACGACAACCTGGAATCGGTCATCTGGGCCCTGGGAGGATTCCTGGCCGCAAGCGGGGATGACGCACTACAGAAATTTCTCGACCTCAACATGGAAAAACTAAAGGATGAGAGGTATCGGTTAAATGAGGCTATCAACCTCTTCATCCACAGTTTGGAACAGGGCCTATACTTGCTGTGCTTCGATGACTTTCAGATAGCCGATGAAGACGAGAAGATCAATTCCTTGTTCGAGACGTTCAATGAGCGACTGCAGAATACCAAAGTCATGGTGATGAGCCGCCGTAGACCCCGCTTTGCCGATGCACTCGGCCTGGACTATGAGTCTCTAGCGGGTCTAAATAAAGAGGATGCCGAAGCACTTCTCAATAGAGGTGCTATCCATCTGAGCGCAGAACTTTTCGCCAAACTCTACGATCAGACCCTGGGAAACCCTAAGCTCCTGGAGCTATTCATCACCTGGATGGAGAATAGAGTATGGAGGAGCGAAGAGGTCAGTGAGTTTATAAACCGGGCATTAGGGGGCAAGGTGGAAGACTATTTGGTAAGGAACGTTTACGAAACCCTGTCGGCGGAAGAACAGAGACTACTCAAAGCACTCTCTATCTTCAGAGCCCCCGTAGATGAAGAGGCCATCGGCGAGGTATTAATTGAAGAAAGCATGGAAAATGTGGACCATCTCCTGGACGGTCTCGTACACAAGTATGCAGTGCAAGAATCCGACTACGGAGAGAAATACCTCCATTCCCTTCTGGGAGAGTTCTGCTACGACAGGCTCAGGACAGACGCCTCCTTTAGAACCAGATTGCATAAGAACGCAGGGCGATATTACTACAGTGAAGAGGATTACCTCGAGGCAGCACACCACTATTTCGAAGCCAGGGAATACCAGAAATCGGCAGAAACCATCATTGACAATTTAGAGCAACTGATTTACGCTGGTCAGTCTAGCGCGATAATGGGACAACTGAAAAAACTCGGCTCCCAATTGCTAGATGCAGAAACCTGGGCATCCGTTTGTATAGCTATAGGCGATGCTTGCATGATAACAGGTGAATACGATGGCGCAATAGAAAGCTACCAGGCCGTTCTGGAAGTCACGCCTCATCTGCTGAGCCCTCGAAAGGTAGCAGATGTCAAACGAAAGATTGGCGAGAGTTATCAAAGAAAGGGGCAACATGATCAAGCACTGAAGCACTACCATGAGGGAATCCAGATATTGGGTGCGGACATGTCAGTTGAGATGGCGAGAATTTACGGGCGACTTAGCTGGGTTTATGCCAACCAGGGAGAATACAAAGAAGCATTCGAAAGTGCTCAGCAAGGTCTCAAAATAGTCGAGGGGACGGGCTATGAAAAAGAGTCCGCAGATTGCTACGATACTATCGGATTTGTTTATCTACGCAAGAGCGATTACGCTAGAGCTATTGAGCATTACAGGAAAGCCCTGGAGGCAAGGAAAAGGATTGGAGATAGGCTTGGGTTCGTACGATCTTACATTAAGCTTGGAATTGCGTATAAGTACAGGGGTGAATACGATAAGGCGCTTAAATACTACACGGATAGTCTAGCTACCTCTGAAGAAATCGGGGATATAGTCCGCATTGCTATCTCCCACGGTGAACTGGGCTTTGTACAAGATATCAAGAGTAACTACGACGAAGCAATCTGGCACTACAATAAGGCTCTTGCACTATTCAAAAGGCTGGGAAACAAACCATTTGAAGCTATAACACATAACAACTTGGGGGAGACTTACAGAGGCAAAGGTGAATATGACCAGGCCATTGAACATCTCGATGTGGCGTTGAAGATGTACACTGATTTTGAGGATGAAGAGGGTCTGTCTGATGTATATAGAATCCTCAGCGAAATCAGTCTGTGCCAGGGCGATATGGACCAAGCACAAGAGCATGGCCAAAAAGCCCTCCAATTGGCGACTGAGATCGGCTCCAAAACCTACGAGAGCTGCGCCTACAGAGCACTGGGGAAAATCCAGGCCGCAACGCAGAATCCCGACGAGGCCAGAAAGCGCCTGAATCAATCACTGGACATTTTCAGGCAGCTTGGCGACAAAGGGGAGGTAGCGTACACGCTGAGCGCCATAGCGCACTTTGAGTACGATGCGGGAGATATCGAAAGAGCAAGGGAGGCATGCGCTGAAGCACTGGAGATGGCCGAAAAGTTGGGGATAAATAAGATCGTTGAAGAGATGACTGATCTGATGCAGAAGCTGGCTTAGAAATTGCCTGCACACATTTGACCCCCTGGGCTCGCTACGGATCACCCAGGGGGTCTTTCGTTTCAACAGGCTCAACACAAGTTTATCTCTGGAGCTGGAAGATCCAAACGGCTCCATTGGAGTAGACGGGGCGATAATAGGGACTGCCCACGAGCATCTGCGGCATGATGCTCCCCCCGCGAGCGCCTATGTAGACGTGAGTCACGCCACTATCGTCCAGGAGTTGGCGTGTGCTCTCCTCATCAAAAGATTCAACGGCAATGATCGCCTCCGCCAGGTTGTTAATCCCCTTCACGTACTCGGCAGAGCCATAGATGTAGATCGCTGGAGGCAGGATAGTGTCCCGCCCGGTCAACAACGGTATCCAATAGCCTCCATCGGTGCCCACGTAAGTGCCGCCCTGCCAGTGGCGCACGTTGATCAGGAACCTGGCGTCGGGGGGAAGGTGGCGGCGGATCCAGTCCATGGCCGCCACGTCGTCCCGGGTCGCCAGTACGGTGCCGGGGTTCACAACAGATAACAGCCCCCACGCCCCCCACAGGGCAATGAGAGCGATCACGATGGCAAGCATCAACTGTTTGAGATTGAGAATTGGAGGTTGGAGGTTGGAGGTTGGAGGTTGGAGAAAGGAGGTCAGGAAATAGCCGCCTAGAATGGCCAAGGGCACGAATAGGGAAATCGCCAGCGATGCATTGTTCACCAGCCAGGTGCTGGGAAAGCCCAGGATGGTGGGGTTGGTGATCAAAACCGCAATGACCACCCAAAGGGCTGTCAGAATCACGGCTCGCTCTCGCTTGTAGAGACCCCAAAGGAGGCCAGCGACGGAGAGGGCGATCAGCTCCCGGTTATGCCCGATCATGATCAGATCGTAGGGGGCAACGTTGTACGAAGGCGCACCCTGCATTCTGGAGGGCAGCGTCGCCAGGGGCAGCAGAGCACGAGCTAGATTAATGAGCCAGGGCAGGGTCAGCAAGACAGCCAAAAGGCATATCATGGCAGCTCGGCCCCAATATCTCAGAAGCACGGAGGGCTCGGGAACACGGAAGCACGGAGAGCATGGAAACACGGAAGTTCCGTGTCTCCGTATTCCTCCGTGACTCCGTGTTAAGGTCTCGTAGAGCAGGTAGGCCAACACGAAGCAACCATAGAATATCAACACCCGATAATGGGTGAGCACCAACCCGGCCACGCTAACGGCAGCGATTGGAAGTTGGAGGTTGGAGGTTGGAGGTTGGAGATTGGAGATTGGAGATTGGAGATTGGAAGGCTTGCCGAAGTCTGGCTTCCGGTGGGAGCAAGTCGGTGATCTACTGACGCTCCTCATTGTGAACACAACTGCCGAGGGCAGAAGGGCGAGCCCTGTCAACTGGGTGTAGCGCCCCCAACTGACGTAGTAAGCGGGCATGAAGGAGATCAAGCCCACGATCAGGGATCCGAACAGGCCCGCCAGACGACGGCCAGTCAAGCACTTTACCAACAGATAGGCAGAGAGCACCATTAGCCCATTGATGACCTGCCCCATGACGAGCATGGCCCTCGGTATCTCCAGGCCCGTCAACCAGTGAAAAGCGGCTACCAGGGAATGGAAGCCAAAGTGATAGATAAACTCCCCTATCGGCAAGAGAGGCTCATAGGACTGCGGCACCCCGCCCTGGGCCACTATCAACTGGGTGATCAAGGTGTGATGTACTGAATCAATCCAAGCGGGCACGACCAGGTTACGGATGTGGAGAAAGCGCACCAGGAGGGACACGAGGAAGATGAAGAGGAAAGCAACGATGAGGGGCCTATTGGCGGGGTACAGCCAACGCTTCAAGTCCCTGAAACCCGTGGAGACCAGCCGCCAGAGAGCCGCGATGCTCAACGTCACCGCCGCTATCAAAACTCTCGTCCCATTCAAGACGATGCCCAAGATAGAGCAGAGAAGCAGCGCCAGCGGCAGCAGGGCCAGGCTCAAGCCGACCACCAGCGCCAAGTGCTCCAGGGGATCCGGTTCGGACTCGAAAGAGAGCAGGCTGTAGAGCAAGTAGCCGGGGAGGATGAAAAGAGCCAGCAGAGGGAAAATCAGCCAGGCCCCACCGCGCAGGCCGCGCCAGACATCGCGGGCCATGACGGCCAGGTTGTAATCGTAGTAGGTCTTGAAGTGCAGGTCACCTTCGCTTGGCTGACCGTCCAGGTACATCGTCCCCTCACCGTAGGCGTCAAGGGAACTATGCCAAACCGTCGTCCTGTTTTCCTCCGCCGCCTCGAGGAAAAAGTAGTAGGTCTTGTCCTCCGAGCTGGCCTGGGGAGGAAAGGAGAAACGAAGTGGGTCGTTGTGCTCCAAGTGGGAGGTGTCAACGGTAAGAGTTACGATGTCTGCTTCGTCCTGGGGATCGGAGCGAAGGTGAAAGGTCAGAGTGCGGGGAGTGGCAGGGAACGAGCCGTCGTCAGGATAGACGACCAAAAGCAACTCAACAGCCGAGAGGCGGGGATAGTGAGAAACGAAAGTCTGGCCCACAGTTTGGGAGCCGGCAATCAGCGGAGCAGCTCTGTCCAGCCTCTCCTGAACGTTGTCCGTCTCGACGACAGAGGCCGTGCAACCCTTCGACAGGACTTCGGCGAGCTCAGTCGAGCCGCTCAGGACACAGCCACCGCCGAGAGCTGCCAAAATGAGGAGCAATCCCAGTATGAGTTTTTTATCCAACATCTGCAGTCGGGGGCGACATTCCGGCGGCCTGCACCTACCCGGTAGGATAGGGGGTGGCTGGCAGCAATGTAGGCGTGGGTAGCACCGGGTAGGGGGACGCCGGCACTGGTGTAGCCGTGGGCAGCACCGGATAGGGGATCTCTGACACCGGTGTAGCCCTGGGTGGCGCCGGCGTTGCTGCCGCTGGCACAGGGGTAGGTGTCGGCTCTGGCGGCTTCTTGCAACCAGCCAGCAGCCCGATAATCACAATTAGCGAACAAAGAACCTTCAGCAATTTCATCTTGCCTCCTGGTGTCATAGATGACAGGGGCAATTTTAACCTAAGTTGACGGTAATGTCAAACCTCACCGGGCATGAAGAAAGAGCCGCTTGGAAAAGTTTTGCGGCACGATGATGTTTAGAGCCTGGGGCACGATTTCGAATTCCATGGGCGTGGTGCCGATGGAGTCTCCATCAGCCTGGACGGGTAAGGGGGCAGTAGTGCTGATGCTCACCTTCCGGCAGCGATAGTACTCAACCTGGGGATCGCGGAGGTGACGACGGGTAAATACCTTGATGGCGTGCTGGACAGTTGAGGCCAGGTTGCTCCCCTTGAAAATGCAAACATCTAGCAGCCCATCGTCGAGATAGGCATCGGCTGCAACTCGCACCAGCCTGGCGTAGAGCTGAGCGTTGCTTACAATGACCAAGATGGCCCGAGTGTTGATGCTGTGACCATCTATTACCATCCTCGTCCAGGTGCCCCGAAAATCCTTAGCCACCAGGGCAGCGGCCACAACGTAGGCCAGGGTGCCCAGGCGTTTTGTGGACCGAGTGCGGGGCTCCATTCGCTCGGTCACCTGGGCGTCCAGGCCAATGCCAGCCCAGAGGATGAAGTGGCGCTGGCCAGCCCTGCCCAGGTCAATGCGACGGATTTCGCCTTCCGCCAAGACTTCGGCCGCATCGAGCAAGGCGTGTCTTCGCAGCGGTGAAGGGGTGGGGATGCCCATCTCCAGTGCCCACACGTTGCCCACACCGGCGGGTAACACCCCCAGGGCGACGTCACTGCCAGCCAGGCCACCGGCCACTTCGCCCACCGTCCCGTCGCCCCCGGCCACGAACACAGCCTGGCAGCCGGCAGTCACCGCCTCACGGGCAAAGGTCGTGGCATCACCTGCCCCCCAGGTCTCCCTGAAACTCACTTGCCAGCCCCGGCCTTCCCAATAGTCTATGACTTGCTCCAGTTCCCGCTCCACCTCTCGGGCTCCGGCCACAGGGTTGAAGATGAGCATGGCTTTCATTTCTGCGCCACTCGCAGGATCTTGTTCACTGCTTCTCCGAGGTCGCCACTGGTGTCAATGATCAAATGGGGATGGCCGACAGGCTGCTGATCGGAGGCCATGCGCTTGTAAATTGCCCAGGTGGCATCGGAGATGTCATCGGAGTCGCGGGCGACCTTGCGCTTCTCCAGACGCTCTCGCACCACCGCCTCTGGAGCAACCGTCTGGACGATGACCAGCTTAGCTGCCTCGGATCTGGCCAGGCGATAGACTTTCTCCCGGTGAAGCTCGGCGAGATTGGTGGCATCGAAGACGACTCGCGCGCCGCGCCTGAGGAGCTTTTCCATGAGGGCATGACAAACACGATGAACCAGGCCGCTCTCCTGCGCCGAGTAGGCAGGCGTGGGAAACAGAGTTTTGCGCACAAAGTCTGTTTCCACGATCACGAAGGGCATCTGCTCGACCAGGCGGCGGGCCAGGTAGGACTTGCCTGTGGCCGGCAGCCCACAGAGCATGATGAGGACCGGCCAGGCTGTCGTCTCGTCGGTGTTGGGCAATCGCTCCTCGACTTTGGCTACGGCTTGATCCAGATCGAAAGCCATTATTTCGCCACCCAGTCAAAGTAGAGTTTGAACTGGATGCCGATGAATACCACGCCCACGAGCACCAGCAGTGGCCATATTTGCGACAGTGTCCAGTTCATCGCTATCCCCATGAAGGCAGCACCGGCCACGGCAGCGCCAGCATCTACCAATATGACCGAGAGGGCCAGCAAGAAGGCCACGCTACCGCGTTTGGTCGGCTCAGGCAGGGTTTCGGTAGTCCAGGCGAAGGCCTCCTCCAGGTGCGCATCAGGGCAGTGCTCCCTATAGTAATCCTTTATCCTGTTCATCGCCTGCGCGCTTGACCTCCAGGCGCTGCGCAGACGCGCCAGTTGCAGCACCGTCAGGAGGCCGATGAAGGCCAACGCACCGAACACCACCGCGAAGCCCCAGTAGCCAACTGGGGGCATCTCCCCCTCGATCTTGGCTCCCAGGATCGCCGCCACCGCCGCGCCAGCGGTCATCAGATAATAGCTCGATACCCGCGCCCGATCCTCGTTGGCTTGAAAGGCAGTCGCAGCGATGTACTCGAACTCGGCTACGAGGATTTCGTTGGGGTCGAGAGGTTTTTGGTCGAGCAAGAGCTTCTGTTTCACAACCATTATGTCACCTCACTGCTGCAAACAGGTCAGTTTCTGGCTCCCGCCCCGGTTCGAGACGAGAGCCAGCCAGGGAGAAGCACTCATATCTCTCCCGCCTCCCCCAGCGTAGCGCAGGCCAGCACCACGCGCACTCCCCCGATGCCGAAGCTCTCATCGTCGGGATGGGCAAAAACAGCCAGCAGCGTTCGTTGTTCTCCCAAAGGCATCATCCTCAACAGGGTTGATTATAATACAGAATCGTAGAGAGGGCAATTCGTGTTGCCAAATGTGCGTATGGACGGGCGACCAGGCCCGTGAGAACGATTGTTGACAGGAGCGGGGAAACGGGGTAGACTTCCCACCGTCGCCCCCTTTTCTGAGGATGGGTGTTACTTTTTGCGGTCTAGCACGATATAATAGATGAAGGCCAAGAGATGAGCCAATCAAGGAGAGCACATGATCATGGCTGGAGGTGAGAACGACGCCCGGCTAGTGACCGCCGCCAGGCAGAACCGAGCCGCCTTCGTCGCCCTCTACCGGCGTTACCTGCCCCGTGTCTATCGTTACGTCTACCGGCGAGTTGGAAATCAGCAGGACGCCGAGGATGTGACGGCATCGGTATTCACCGAGGCGCTGGAGAGCCTGGAGGATTACCGGGAGCAGGGGAGCTTCGCCGGCTGGCTGTTCACCATCGCCCATCACAGGGTGGCCGACCACCATCGCCGGCAGAGGGAGAGGGTATCTCTGGAGGAGGTGGCGCTCGCTTTATCCGACCCCGGGCCGGGCCCGGAAGCCCAGGCCTTACGGCGGGATAGGCTGGAGCGGGTAGCCCAGGCGCTGGATGAACTCACACCGGATCGGCAGGAGGCGCTGGCCCTTCGTTTCTTCGGCCAGCTCTCCAACAAAGAAGTGGCCCAGGTGATGGGCAGGAGCGAGGCAGCGGTGAAGATGCTGGTCTGTCGAGCTATACGTCAATTGCGAAGGAGGTGCAGGGAAGATGAGAGATGAGCGTCATGAGGCCGATGAGTTGAGCGAGCTGATCGACCGGGTGGTTCTCCACGGTGCTGAGGCCATCGGGGTCGAGTCGAGCTTGGATGAGGAAACGCTCGCCCTGGTGAGCGACCTGCGGACCATGGCCCGGGCCACCCCGATGCGAGAAGGGTTCGCTCGCGATCTGGAGGAACGACTACGGGCCCAGCCCGCGCCTCAAACGAGCCGTCGGTGGTCTCCGCTGGCATGGCGGCGCTGGGCCACGGAAAAGATAAACGATTTACAAGGAGGAAATGCAATGAACAGGCACAGAGTAAAACGTTGGGCACTGGCCACAGGTGGGGCAGCCGTGCTGCTGGTCGCCCTGCTGGTGGGGAGCATCCTTTGGGAGGGTCCCTCGCAGCACAAGCTGCCGCCTTTGCCTTTACTGTCTTCGATGCCCGCCCTGGCTCAGGAGTGGAACCCGCAGCGACCCTTCGGCCCTCTGGGCGACGTGGAGCTGGTGCTGGAGGCCGAGTTGCCTGAAGGGCCAGACGCAGTTCCCGTTTACCAGCAGACGAGCAACACCCTACCCTCCACGCCCGAAGAGGCCCTCGCCTGGGCCGAGCAATTCGATCTGCCCAACCCGCAAGTCTACCACGACGTGCGCGACCCCGGTAACTTGATCGTCATCGCGAGCGATGGACAGACGCTCAGCTTCAATGCCAACGCACCGACGGCAAGCAGCTACGGCAGGGGCGTTAATCCCTTCTTCGTCTGGCGGGCCGGCGATCCCGACACCCCGCCTCCCCTCAGCTTCGAGGCTGCGTGCGACATCGCCATCGCCTTCCTGGAGGCGCACGACCTGTTGCCAGATGCCTATCAGGTGGAGGAAGCAGGCGGAATGGCACCGCCGGGCGTGGAGTCCCCACCGATCCGCCACGTGCTCGTCCGGCCGCTGCTCGACGGCTACCTCGTCGAAGGGCACGACGCCGAGATGCGGGTGATGATCGGCCCCGATGGTATGGTCTACAGCGTCTGGCTGTCGCCGCTGACATTTACACGGGGCGAGACCTACCCGCTGAGATCGGCCCAGGCAGCCTTTGAGGCGCTGCGCACAGGCGACATCAAAGGCCCCTTCCGCCTGAGCATTGATTGGCACGCTCCGCCGGAGGCTGTGGCCGAGGCGACACAGACGACCTATCATCGCCCCGAGCCCGCCACCTATCAGGCCGGCGATGCGGTCACCGTGCGCGGCTCCGTGCAGTTGCTGCGAGCCGTGGCGACGGGCGAGATTCGGGCCAGCCTTTTCAACAACGATGGCACTTTCGAGCTGACCGGCCCGGCCCTGGAGAAGATGGCCGCCGAACTGGGCTACAACGAGGTCGTGGTGCAGGGCACCGTCCAGGCCGAATTGGGCCCTCGCCGCTGGCGATTGGCGGTGTCCAACTGGGCCATTGAACTCCCGCCACAAACCGAGCGCTTCGTCGGCAGGATAGCAGTAGAGGATGACGCTGCTTTCCTCGTCACCGACGATGGGGCGCGCTACCGCCTGCCGGCCTTGCCTGAGGGGTTGAGTGCGGGAGACCAGGCGGCTGTCTACGCCGAGGTGGTTCCCTCCGAGGGAGACGAGCCGCCTGCTCTGCGTTGGTTCGGCATCGAATCGCCACCTGCCACCCGGCAGCATGTTGGCGGCAGCAGCGAGAGCGTGTCGGTAGTGGTGGTGGAGGTGCCGGTGGAGGAAGAGGTGATCGAGGCCGCGCCGGGGCCGGTGCCAGTTGACAAGGTCATCGTGGGCGCTCTCTACTTTGAGGATGGCGGCCCCGTGTTGGAGACGCCCGAAGGTCAACGGTTCCGCGTCGTCGGCCTGCCCGACGAATTGAACGATGGCCGCGACGGGCGCGTGATCGCCGTGCGCGGCCAGGTGACTCCCCCTGCCGAAGCAGGTGACCTGCCCACCCTCGTGTGGGAGGCTGAGGAGCCCGTCCCGGAACCTGCAGAGCTCCACCAGGAGATAGAAATCGTGAGCGAGCAGGTAGAGGTAGCCCCCTCTGCTGGCTACGAGCCGCCTGTCTCTCCCTACCAGATCGGCGACGAAGTGGAATTGGAAGGGATGGTCGGCGCTACCGTCTACGTGAACGGCGACGAGCGCCGGATCAGAGCCTGGTTCATGTCCAGCCTGGGCCTCGACTACGACTTGAGCTACCGGCTCAGTGGCCCACCCGATCTGCTGGAGGAACTGGCCCAATACGATCGGCTACACCTGTGTCTGCGAGCCCGTGTCATCCTTGACGAAGACTCGCCCTTGGACCAGGGCCTCGCCGTTATCAGCTTTGAGAAAGTCTGGCCAGAGGAGAAAGTTCAAGGATTCCTGGGCACCATCGGCGTGGAGACGCTGGAAGGGCGCGAGGTAGCCATCTTCACCGACAAAGAGAGCGGACAGCGTTACGTCCTCTTCCATTCCCTGAGTGAACATTTTGATCCTCAGTTTTGGTACAGGCGATATGCCGAGGAGGATTACAAACGCCACAAGCAACTCTTCCTGACCGGCGTCGTTCGCCCCGACCAGACCTTTGCCGGCCTGCCGGTCATCGAGGAAGCAGGCACCCGGGCGGGGAGCGAGGTGGACGCGGCCAGCAGCGCCGACCAACTGCCGCTGGAGGTTCCGCAGGTGCTGGACGAGAGCGGGAGCCGACTGAAGGGCCGGGCCATCATTGACCGGGTGGAGCTGGCCTACTACGCTCCGCCCGGCGCTCTGGGTGAACGCCCTGGCACTGAGATGCAACCCGAGTTCTCCCTCGTCCAACCAGTGTGGGTCTTCCACGGCCGCAGCGAAGATGGCCTCGCTACTTTCCGCGCCTACGTGCAGGCCGTGGCCGACGACTACCTGCGATAGGCCGGGCACTTCACAAGCCCAGGGGCGGCCGGGCCAGCCCTGTGGAATAGGCACAATTCCACAGGGCCAGCCGGCCGCCTCTTCGTGTTTATATAGCAGGTGACCTCCTGCCTGTGCAGATCAAACCTTTTGGGTGGTTCACGGATAATACTAGTAGAGGGCCCTCATCATAACCCATCGAGAGGAAGCGAATGGAGGAACAGGAGGCCATCGCCCGGCTGAAACGATGCGACATCGGTGGCCTGGAGGCACTGGTGCGCCAGTACCAGGTGCGGGCGGTGCAAACCGCCTACCTGATCACCCGCGACCGCGCCCTGGCCGAAGACATCGTGCAGGCGGCTTTCCTGCGAGCCTACGAACGCATCGGCCAGTTCGACGCCGGGCGACCCTTCGGCCCCTGGTTCCTGCGCAGCGTGGTCAACGACGCCGTCAAGGCTGCTGCCCGCCGCAAGCGCCTGGTCCCCCTGGAGGCCAGTCCTGAGGGAGAAGGAGCATCTCTGGCAGATCTGTTGGCCGACCCGAGTCCGGGCCCCGACGACCTGATGGAAGCAGCAGAGACCCGTCAGACGGTCTGGACCGCGCTGGGCAAACTCCCGCCGGCACAGCGAGCCGCGATCGTCCAGCGCTACTATCTGGGCTTGAGCGAGGCCGAGATGGCCGGCGAACTGGCCTGTCCGCCGGGCACGGTCAAATGGCGTCTGCACGCCGCGCGGAAGCGCCTGCGGACGCTGCTGCGCCCGCTGTGGCCAGCAGCGTCGGGATCGGGGCGCGGGGAATGAGGGATGATGGCCACTCTTCGTTTCTCCATTCGCCTCCCGACAGAAATCAGCAGGAGGTAAACCTTATGAAAGAGCAGCAAACTGTACAAATCTTGCAGGAGATCGCTGAGCAGGAGATACCCGCCAGCCTGGACCTGTGGCCGGCGATTCGGGCACGGGTACAGCCACAACGACGTTCATCCCGCTGGACGCAGTTGATGCCCGCCACCCGTCTGGGATGGGCCTTCATGGCCTTGGTCCTTTGCCTGGCTTTTGGGGCCGTGGCCTACGCCGTGGTCCCCGTTGTGAGCCGGCTGTTCCAGCAGGAGGCTGGCCTGCGGCACGTTGAGCAGGCCAATCTGGTCCAGGAGCTCAACCTGAGCCAGACGGTGGATGGCGTCACCGTCACCCTGGAGCGGGCCTACGCCGACGCCAACCGCATCGTCGTCGGCTTCACCATCAAAGCTCCAAATGGCCAGCGGTATGACGCATACCACCACCTGACGCTAACCGATATGGCCGGCACCGTCTTTTCGGCGACAATCGGATTTGGGGTGACCGGCCAATCCGATATTCTCCAGGTCTCGCTTCCCCCCGGTGAAGGGGCTTACGTACTTGCTTTCGACGCCGCCCCTGTGCAGAGTGCGCCCGCCGAATTAGATTTGCGGCTGGTGATGGAGCTGGAGAAGTTTGTACTGCCCCCGGCCGCCCTCGAACCCCCTCCTACCCCGGACAGCCCGCCAGCCGAACCGCCGATGGTAGTGGTATTGGAGCCGCTGCCAACGCCCGAGGAGGAAGCCATCGTGGGTCCTTTCACCTTCGACTTCAGCGTGCCCTTTATCCCTGGACGGGTGGCTGAGGTGAATCAGACCGTTGAAGATGCTGGGGTTGCCGTGTGCCTGGAGCGGGTGGTGGTCACCCCTTCGGAGACCAGGGCCTACCTGCGCTTCGATTCGCCCGGCGGCGAAGCAGAGTGGATACCGATCGCGATGCTCCAAGCACCGGGTGAGGAGGACGAAATCTATACCGGATATGTCGGCAGCTACGGCCCGGCTAGCTACCAATACGGATTCCTCGCACCGCTTTACGAGCGGCGGGGAGAGTGGACCCTGACGGTGACCGAACTGGTGGGAACCGATCTAGCGCAGCAGCCGAGCGAAGATATCCGGTTGGCCGGCCCCTGGGTCTTCCGCTTCCGCGTGCCGTAACGATCAGGAAGGGGATGACAGTTTGCGGTGGCACGAGACGGCAGACGTTGCCAGGCTTTCGTGGGAAGAAGATGGGCTCACCTAAGCTTTCACTGGCTGGACAACCTGCGAGAGGAGGTGTCTATGGACGATTGAAGGCGCAAATGTAAGTGTGACAGAAGTTCGAGTTCAGAATCCAATTAGGAGGTGTTGAAATGCGTAAGAAAAGCGTGCTGTTGGTGAGTGTGAGTGTTTTGCTCCTGGCAGGTGGATTGCTGGGAGCAGGTTTGAGAAGGACAGCGGCTCAAGAGGAGGGAGTGTGCCCTCCGGGATATACTTACGTCACCTTGATTGAGCCCGTCCAACCGGGAGAGCAGTCCTCGAAGGTCTTGGAGCAGGGTTGCCAGCCAATCGACGATGTATTCGAAAAAGTCGTACTGGAGCCCATTCGACCGGGGGAAGAGGGCTGGGCTGTGGAGCCGAGCGAATCAGGCGATCAGGGCGAAGCGGTCAACGGCATCGTCCGTGGTCCCAGCGGCGAGACGGAGTATCGTTGTGTTGTCTTGCTGGAGCCCATTCAACCGGGAGAACAGTTCTCAAGAGCCTCGGAGCCGGTCTGCTCGCGCGGTGCGATCGACTCGATCAACGACGTCTCCCTTGACCGCAGCTACTTGATCGCCAAGTTCTACGACGAGACCAACTATACGAATCTCCTGGTCGAGTACTATGGGGCCTCTCCCTGTTCCCCGACGGTCAGCTATGGCGTCCCCGACCTTCCTGACAACCTCGACAACAGGTTCGCCTCCGGGCGTGCGTACTCCAACTGCGACCACATCACCGTTCACGACCGCAACGGCTACAGGGACCCATCGTACGCCTGCGGAGCGAATTGCCCAACCTTCTACGCACTGAACGACGCGGTGAGCTCCTGGGAGGCTACCGATTGAGAGAAGCGGCCAGGAA
>JAUWOY010000085.1 GCA_030611885.1 Chloroflexota bacterium
GGTATTCATCAGGGCACCAGTGCAATCCAGCGCGCTGGCATCAACTTGGATGACCTGGGCGCAACTGACTTCTTCTCAGCAGCCGGCCTGGACAAGCCTCAAATATCTCTTGCCGTTCTCACAAAATAGGGAAACCATCCCGAACTCTGCAATGCTGGATCATTCGGATGCGGTTGAGAATCGTACCAGTACAGTTTTTTCTCACCCTGCCAAACTTCATACCCATACCAGTCTATCACAGCCGGCAAACGATGATACAACACCCGCTCACGAACAACCGCTCGTACCCCTTGGTCAAAGTGCAATTCGCCAGTTACTCGTGCCAGCGTTGCCCCCAATCGAACAAACGTCACTGTAGAGCGACGTATTGATGGGAATTGCTCAGTGAGCGTGTATAGAAACAACTCGTAGTCTTCTGGTGTGCGCAGGGGGTTGTTCATGCCGCTACTCGAATCAGGCCAGCCAGACTTGGCGCTTGTGGCTGAAGGCGCTGAACTTCGTGGCGGTATTCAGCCTGGCGGGCAAGCCAGGTCCGATACACACTGGCCCACTCGCCAAAATCTAACACCCAACTGTCATCTTCTGGCTCTTCACCATTCACATAAGCAGCATAGAAAGTCTCGGAGCGAACACCGTATTTGCGCTCGAAGTTCAGGAGTTCTGTCTCAAGCACGTGAATATCGGTCAAGATCTGGCGTAGATTCATCATTCACCTCAATTGTCTCAAAATCGGCGGGGTTGTGGGTAACGAGCGGCAAAAATATGCCCTCAAGCTGTCCTCGCGCCGTTGCTGATAGATGTACTCAATGAAGTCATCGGCCGACTCATCTTCGGGCCAGAAGTTGCCCTTCAAACTTGCAATGTCTGTAATGGGCGGGGTTCGTTGAGCCTGGATGAGTTGCTCAAGTGTTTGGGGCTCCCAGAAGCCTTCTGCTGGTTGCGTGGGCTGATAGCTGCGGTATAAAGATTGTGAGAGAATCCTGATCAAATTCAATTGTTCCAGCGGCGGCAGTTGTTGAGCCACGTCAATTAAGGTTTGTAATCTTATGGTCATTGGTCACCTCGTTTCTTAACCCACTCGGATGTATTAGGCAGAAATCCCGTCCGCCTAGCAAACTTGCCACAACTAGACAGGGCATGCAAGATGTGCGTGTCAAGCTTGATCTAGTATACACCAAAAAGCCGAAAGAGGCAAACATAATTCAATGTCTGCCTCTTAATCTGACACTCGTCTTTGCAGGATCAGTGATGCTTGGCTCGAACGCGCATCAAGCCTGCCGCAGGGCGCGCAGGATCTCCGATGCCGACGGCCGCTTGCCGTACATGAGCAGGCCCATGCGTTGTCACCACTACCTAGGTGGGGTCGGCTGTAGCAAATGTTAAGCTGGGGATTTTGGCAAGCTGCGCTACCAGCCGCAAAGCCTCGTTCACAGCTTCCTCATCAGGAAAGACCTCCGCTACATCGGGCGCCAGCAGCACCAAATTTGTGCCTTCCCTGTACCGGTCAGCATACTTGCCTCTCACTCCTCCCTCAAGTAACTGAGACAAGTCATATTCTGGGCGGAGCTCATCGTCCATTCCAACTTCCTTCTTCATATTGCTTTCTCTCCCTGGATGTCAATTCTCGCGCACTGATGATACGAATGCGATCGCCTCGTTCAGCATGGGCAACCATCAATAGTCTGAAACGGTTTGACAAGCCGATAGTGATGTGCCGGTCTTCTTCCACTGAGTGATCAGGGTCGGGAACCGTAATACTCAAGGTATCTCGGAAGACCGTTGCGGCTTCTTCAAAGGAGACCTTGTGTTTTTGGAGGTTTCGAGCGGCCTTATTCGGATCCCATTCAAACTTGATGTCCACAGTGTAACAGCGACCTCTTTGGTATTATGCTCTCCGCTCAAGCTTGATTAAGTATACACCAACAAGCCAAAAGAGGCAAACACAATTCAATGTCTGCCTCTTAACCTGATACTCGTCTTTGCAGGATCAGTGATGCTTGGTTCGAACGCACATCAAGCTTGCCGCAGGGCGCGCAGGATCTCTGATGCTGACGGCCGCTTGCCGTACATGAGAAGCCCCATGCGGAAGACCCTGGCCCAGCCCACAGGGCCCCGCCGATGCCCAGGATCAAGAGGCAGCCCACGCCTGTACAAGCTGTGCCTTCATCTTGGCCCACCGCTTTGCCATTCGCTGCATGTCTTTTGCATACTTCGGCCACTCATGCAAAGTCTCCGGATCAAAGTCAGCTCCATTCGGCCACACCAATGTATGCACTTCCGGGTCGATCTCGACTTGATTGAACACATATTCGTCTTGCAGTGGCCCATATAGTGCTCCCTCTAACACGGGCCGAAAGTCAATGACCTGTGCCGTTCCATCATCAAACTCTACCCGCAGTTTGTATGAACCAACGATTTCAAAATCAACGACCCGATAGGTTAGATGAGGCATCTTACTCTCCTTTTCACCAAAGAGGCGCAATTTTGTAAGGAAGTTGCCCAGATTGCAGCCGCTCCCAGTTCTCCAGCAGTTCACCTTGGTGTAGTTCCGCCCACGCTTCTACGAGACGCTGTTGCCTACGAGGTAACGTGCCGCCTATTATCTCAATGGGATCAATGTCGTATACGGCAGCCTGATTCTGATAGTAGGCATGAAAGTGGGGCCGGTGATGTGGAGCCCCCATCTCTGCATACATGCGAATGATAATACCAAAGAAGCGAGAGATTTCTGGCAAGACCTTACCTCGTGGTAACGTTTGGTGGCATTGCACCGCAACCTTCAGGATGCCTGTTTTGGCTGGTTGTGTATACCGCTACGGTGTGACCCTGGATGGTAGCACGGCCAGCCAGCAGAAAGAAAATCAGCTGCCTGCTCATAACGCCGGCGGCGGTGCTGGCGAATCTCATACCAGCCAGACCATTCCATATACTCCTTGATTTCATCAGGGTCTTCATCTCGCAGTTGCCCTTGCTGATAGACACGATAAAAGGCTTCAGAAAGCAAGCCGTATTTCTGCTCAAACCAGCGTAGAGCAGATTCTGCCTCATAGATGTCTCTCAATAGGCTTTCGGCTGTGATCGTTTCTCTATCCATAGCGCACCTCCGCTTTTTGACCTGATGCGGTTTTGCTGCCGCATAATTAGTATACACCAACAAGTCGAGAGATGCAAACACAATTCAATGTCTGCCTCTTAACCCGACACTCGTCTTTGCAGGATCAGAGATGCTTGGCCCGCACGCGCATCAAGCTTGCCGCAGGGCCCGCAGGATCTCCGATGCCGACGGTCGCTTGCCGTACATGAGAAGCCCCATGCGGAAGACCTTCAGTAGTGGTAGCGTGCTTGCAGGAAGTCTATCCGGCCCTCACTTACCAGGTAGACGATGCGGTGTTCTTGCGTCAATCGCCTGGACCAGGCTCCCTCCGCCAGATACTTCAATGGCTCTGGCTTTCCCATCCCCTTGAACGGGTCTCGGAGAATGTCCTCCACTATCCTTAACACCCGTAATGCCATCTTCCGATCCGTTTGCACCCAGTACCGCAGGTCCTCTATGAACTCAGCAGGATGGAAGACAGCGTCGCGTTGTTTCCCTTCGCCTCTATCCTTCTTCCGTGACTTCGTCAAGGCCGACCTCTTTCTTCAGTTCGACGACGGTCTGGGGAGTACCTTCTTTCCGTTGTGCTCGCCTTAGTGCCCTTAACAGGCGTTCCGCATTTTTGGGCGACCTTAACAGATAGGCAGTCTCCATCAACCCTTCCAGTTCGTCGGCCGAGATTAGGGCCACCGGCTCCGCTCCGCGCCGCTCAATGATGACGATCTCACGGTTGAGAGTGACCTCATCCCAAAGCGACGCAAGACTGGCACGTGCCTGGGTGTAGGTTGTTTGAATGGTCATAACACCTCCAAGCGAGTAAATGTACAGTGATACTGTACATTATTTTGTGATCATTGTCAAGTGGGAATAGCTTTTCTTGACGGGAAGCCGAATTGCCTGTATACTTATGCCGAAAATACACTTTGAATCTAGAGTGTCGCGATCTAGGAGGCGCTGACATGACAGAGAGCACAGTCCGTGTACAACTGCCCGCTTTCCTCAAAGTACAACTGGAGAGCGTTCGTGACACTGGCTATTACGAAAGCGAGAGCCAGTTCGTGGCCGAGGCTATACGCACCTTGTTGGCAGCCCGTAAGGACCTGCGGATAGCCGTGGCCTGCAAGCTGTACGAGCACGGAGCCATTTCTCTCGGGAAGGCAGCCGAGCTCAGTGGGTTGGACATCGAAGCCATGAAGACAGTTCTGCATGAGCGTGGTATCCCTCGCGCTGACTTTGAAAGCCTGGCTGAGATCGAAGACATGGCTGAGGAAGCCCTACATGTGGCGGGGAGAGCCTGATGGCCACCGTAATCCTCGACACCGATTTTCTTATGAAATGATCCTCAATCTCCGGCCCCGTCTTTCCGCGAATCCCCGGTTCCCTCCAAAACGAAAGCCGACTCCTTCCCACTATGTAAGCAGGTTGAAGCCGGCTTTCTCATTATCCGTTAATTCTGCCACTTGTCCTGAGCTTGTCGAAGGGATCCGCTGTTCTTCACCCATCACGCCTGCCGCAGGGCGCGCAGGACTTCCGATACCGATGGCCGCTTGCCGTACATGAGAAGCCCCATGCGGAAGACCTTGGCCCCGGCCCACAGGGCCCCGCCGATGCCCAGGATCAACAGGATCAGGCTGATGGCGATCTGATAGGGCGGCACTTCGGTCATGCCCAGCCGCTGCAACATCATCACCGGCGAGGTAAGTGGTACGTAGCTCAGGATCTGCACTAGCAACGAGTTGGGATTGGTCCAGATAAAGCTGCTGACCATGAAGGGGATGGCTGTCAGACCGGAGAAAAGGCCGGCGATCTGCTGCCCTTCGCGGGCCGAGCTGCCCAAAGAGCCAGCACTGGCCATCAGGGTAGCGAAGAGGAGGTAGCCCAGCAGGAAGTAGACCAGGGCCAGCACGATGGTCATCAACTCCAGGTTGATGGCCCCGAAGAGCGCCAGGCCGCTAACGGCTATTCCCATCAGCGCCCAGCCAGAGCCGATCCAGAAGAGGATCTGGATTAGCCCGAGGGCTCCCAATCCCAGGATCTTGCCAGCTAGAAGCTCCATCGCCGTCAACGAGGAGAGCAGGATCTCGATCACCCGACTCTCCTTCTCCTCGCTGACCCCTTGCAGCAGGAAGCCAGAGGAGGTGAAGATGGACATCACCAGCAGGATGGAGAAGGCGTAGGGGATGGCGATGTTGGCCACGAAGCTGGCGGTGTCTTCGCTGCCCTCGCCTTCCGGGCTGAGGGATACCGGCTGCAAATTCAGCGGGGCGCGCACCCGGGCTCTGAGGTCCGCGTCCACCTGGCCAGCCAGCAGGTGATCAACCAGGAAGGGCCGAATCCGCTCCTCGCCCACGGTGATGGCCGTGGTGAGTCCCCGCCCCTTGCTGTAGGCGACGACTTGGCCCGTGTCCAGGTAATCCCCAGGGATCAGCAGGAAGGACTCGATCTCCTCGGCGAACAGCGCCTCTTGGGCTGCCTCCTCGTCCGGATAGGGGATGAAGAAGTCCTCGTACTCAGGCAGCGGCGGCGTGAAGAGGCCGACCTGGTCAACGTAGCCTACTGGCTTCGGCGATCCCACGAACTGTCTCTCGAAAAATTCGCCGGCCTGGCCGCCGAAGTAAGCGGCCACGACCAGCCCCACGATCCCCAGCAGGGGCACGGCCAGGGTAGCGATGATGAAGCTGGGCCGCTTCAGACTGACGACGAACTCGTGTCGGGCTACGGTCAGAATCTTACGCATCGTTCCCCTCCACAACCTGAATGAAGATCTCTTCCAGCGGCGGCGTAGACACCTCGAAGCGCTCGACGGGGATCTCCCACTCGACCAATTGGCGCAGGATGTCCTGGGGTGAGGCGTCGTCCTGCAGGACGATGAGGCGATGCTGCTCGCGCTGTTCGATCCGTCGCGCCCCGATCAGGCCCTCCAGAACTCCCGAGCAGCGCACCAACACAGCGTGTTCGGCGTAGCGGGCCTTGATCTCCTCCAGTGGCCCATAGAGCACCCGCCGTCCTTCGTTAATAAGCAGGATGCGGTCGCACATCCGCTCCACCTGGTTCATCATGTGGGTGCTGAGCACCACCGTTTTGCCGCGCTCTCGCAGATCCCAGATAAGCTCCTTGACCTGCTCGGTGCTGACGGGGTCCAGCCCCAGGAAGGGCTCGTCCAGGATCACCAGCTCCGGGTCGTGCACCAGGGTGGCCACCAGTTGCGCCTTCTGCTGCATCCCTTTGCTGAGGGCCTTGACCTTGCTGCCACCCTTCCCTCCGAGCCCCACCTGTTCCAGCAGTGTCTCGGCCCGCTCTCGCGCTCGCTGGCGACCCATCCCCTTCAACACCGCCAGGTAGGTGAGACATTCCATGAGCTTGAGATCGCGGTAGAGGCCCCGTTCCTCGGGCAGGTAGCCGATGTGCTCCTGAGCTTCGCGGCCTGGGGGGTGGCCCATCAGGCGGATGCTTCCCTCGTCGGGCTTGATGATGTCCAACAGCATGCGGATGGTCGTCGTCTTGCCCGCGCCGTTGGGGCCCAGCAGGCCGAAGATCTCGCCCCGCTCGACCTCCATGTCGAGGTGATCCACAGCCACCAGGCCGTCGAATCTCTTGGTCAAGTCGTTGGTTTCGATAGCGATCATCTTTTCTCCCTCATCTGTTTGCAAACCAGACCCGATAGTCTTCGACAATTTGATAGTTGGGCGAATTCTCGTCTACAACCTCCAGATCGCAAAGTGGGAAGGCGTATTTTCTCCGCTCGTGTCTCAGATCAACGATGATGCCATACAGGTCGTCCACCAGACCGATCCCCGTCACTTTCACGCGATCACCTGCCTGGAGGGGCCCTCTTTCTTGCCACTCGTCAATTTCTGCTTGAAAGGGAAACGTCAGGGTCCCTTCCAGATACTCTTCCCAGGCTTCCAATGCCGCCATTTCATCGTCGGGATCTACGCTGACCAGCGCCCGCTGGATGCGCTTGCCTTGTTCTCCCAGGTAGCTCCAGGCATACTTCGTGGCCAGCTTCGCTACAGCTTTGGCGACATCTTCCTCAGTGTCCCTGGGGGTTGTCAACTCGACCGCTTTTGCTGCGAGCACTATTTCCGTCCAAGCCAACCCTCTCTCTTCACATTGCTCGATCACAGACCCAGGCATGTTCTTCAGCGTGATACTATCCCATTGGATGGAAATAAAGATTTGTCCCCTCTCATTTGCGTCCATGCCTGAAATTCGTCCCTGCCAGCCACCAATATTGATGCCAAAGTCAGGGTCAGTGGTTGCCGGTTTGACCACAACAGAATTGCCTACTTTGAACATCGTGTCCTCCTGGTATGTTTGTTGAAGCGTTCCAGTACATCAATGACGTAAGTGAAGAAGGCTTTGAGTTCGTAGTCTCTCACGGATTCCATTGTCTTATCTGCCCAGCCTGGGATTCCCCTGCATGCGTCGCGTGACCCGCCAGGCCAATTCCTCAGGCGATAGGTCAGGATTATTTCGCTGCTCCGTCAGGCGCACGGCGTCGAGAGCAAATTGGTAAGCCTGAAATGCCAGTTCCAGGCGGCGGGCAGGACTCATTTCTCGCCAGGCCGCAATTTGGCGCTGGTCAAGTTTGCCAAGGCGTTGGCGCAGCGCTTCAATCGCATCATCCCCCGCTGGGTCTGTGAGTTCATCTTCCGTGAAGTGTTTTTGCATAGGAACTCCTTTGATAGCAAGTGCTGGACTGATGGAGAGAGATGGTTTTCAAGCCCTTGTCCCCTCTCGCAGGTTCACTACCAGGTGCAAACCGCCAATGATCAGCTCGTTACCGTAGACGATGATCGGCGCGTTGGCGAGGGGGTCAAAGGCAATCTGGCCGTCGCGAATAGTGCCGGTGAGTTCAACGTGAGCTGTTGTCACCTCCTCCAATTGCTGGCGTGCTGCTTCGTCCAGGGCTTCAAAAGAGATCGCGTTCGGATCCTCACGTTCGATGAATTGAGCGATCAGCTGATTAAATTCTGCAACTTCTATGCCATTCAACACTTTGCTCATTGCTTGCCCTCCTGTTGTTTTTGAAGCAAGATGCGCTTCCACGTTTCATATTCTACCACAACCCAGGTCAGATGTTCAATTCGTACCCGGCTTACCTGGGGAAAACGATCCGCCACGGCTGGCAACGAAGTGACAACGATTTCTTGCCTTTTTTCGTCTTTACTCCGTAGTCGGTTCCATGCACGAGGTGTCACAAAGACTGCCCGCTGATACCGTCGTGATTTGGGTACATAGAGCCGCGTGATGTAGAAGTTGGCAGTGGGCGTATCCGCTGTCAAATCATCCAAAAAGTAGCCAGAAGTCTTGATGTCGCCGTAGCCCAAGCCAGGTACATATAGATCGTAGGGTGCAAATCGCTCGACGGTCGGGTCGTGAGGGGTCATTTCGACACTGGTGTGCTGCAAATCGCGTAGGATTGAAGTTTCAAACGTGGCCGCGCGTAAATGCCCCCCATCGGTACAGGCAAAATGCCACCAAATATTCGGCATGGGGCGCCAGTCCAGGTTGAATACCGTTGAGGCGCAGCCATTCCCAGATTTGACGTGCTACCCGCGCCTGTAGTTTCAAGCCTTCCTGTTCTATATCCGATAAATCTGCCAGTTTTGTCAGAAAGGGGTAGGCATACGTGCCGTTGATAAACACGCGGTAGAATTGGGCGAAGTGATATCTATGTGCGCCGAACTGCACCTCGCAGCTTGCTAACTTGTCAATGACCTGGCGCAGTTCTCGCCATTCCCGCCCCGAAAACAGATGGGATTCGGTGAGGTACCGCCGCAAGATGGTGATCTCATGCGCGGTCAAGTCTGGCTTGGGGATTGTAACAGTTCTCGTCATCTATCTGTATCCTCTCCGTCTCGCTTTTCGCAAACAAACAGCCCATCCTCTTGCGGTGGATGGGCGGCAAAGCTCATCTAGTTGTTCTTACCCCCTGCCACTTGGTCTAAGCATAACACATAAAATGCACCTTGTCAACCGCTCGCATTCATTCATGTAAAATGTTACCGGAGTGGTATAATTCCCTCAAATGATAATGTTACCGGAGGGAAAAATGTCCAACGAAGACAAAATGAATATCGACGAACGACGAAAGTATCTGCGCAGGATGAAAAAGCGCTA
>JAUWOY010000038.1 GCA_030611885.1 Chloroflexota bacterium
GCCTGGAGCAGCGACGGTACGTCGGGTTGCACGCGCGGCGGGCCTGGGAGTGTGGCCACGCTGTCGCTGATGCGCTGCACCAGGCCGACATCGTGGAAACGCACTCGGCTGGTCAGTTGGCCGGCCTGCTCGCGGAGCGCCCGGAGCAGCGACGACACGTCGGGCTGCACACTCTGCTCACTCATGGGCCATGCGTTCCTTGAGGGCCGTGGAGACGCTTTCCCGCAGGTCGGCCAGTTGCCCGGCGATGGAGTGGTCTACGATGGTGTCGCCCAGGCGCACCCGTATCCCGGCGGCCAACGCGGGGTCGGTCTTCAATTCCAGGTTGACGTGGCGGTCGGCCAGCGCGGTGAAGGTGCGGGCCAGCAGCCCTTGCTGTTCCGGCGAGAGTGGCCGCGCGGTCGTCACGTAGGCCGTGGGGGTGCGGTCGCCCAGCGAACGACGGAACGTCTCTACCCGCTCCATCTCGCTGCGCCCCAGTTCCCAGATGCGGTCGCTGAGTTGCTGCACCAGTGCGTCGTGCACCTCCGGCGGCGCCGCGCGGCCGATCACCCCGCCGCTGATTTCCAGGACGGCATCCAACAGGTCGGCGTGGGAATCGTCCACTGTCTGTTGCCGCAGCCGGTGGGCGTCGGCGTGGGCCTCGACCAGGAAACGTTCGACCTCGGCCTGTGTTTCTTGCAGGAGCGCCTTGCGCTCTGCCTCCACCTGCTCCCGCTTCGTGGCGATGATAGCGGCTGCTTCCTCGTCCGCGTGCGCCAGCCGCGCCTCCAGTTCGGTGCGCAACCTGGCTGCCTCCTCGCGCTCCTGGGCCAACTCGCGGGTCAATCGTTCTTTCTCGGCCGCGCGTTCTTTCACGCCGCGCATCACCGGCCGGAAAAGGAGGTAGTAGAGCGCCGCGGCCAGGACCAAAAAGTTGATGATTTGAAAAATGATCGTCCATACGTCCAGATTCAGCATCCGCTAACCCCCGGGGAAAAAGCGGTCGAGCAATGGGTTAGCAAAGATCAGGATCAGACAGACCAGCAGCACGTAGATCGCCGTTGACTCCAGCAACGCCATCGCGATGATCAGCGTCGTGCGCAGGTCATTGGCGGCCTCCGGCTGGCGGGTCATCCCTTCCAGTGCTTTGAGCACCGCCCGTCCCTCGACGATTGCCGGGGTGATCGTGCCCAGCAGGATCCCCACGCCCGATACCAGGATGGTGACCAGTGTGATCAACGTTCCAGGTTCCATTTCTGCCATGTGCGAAATTCCTCCTTTGTTGTTGGTAATTGTAGATTCGTAGATTCGTAGATTCGTAGATTCGTAGATTCGTGATTGGTCATTGGTCATTGGTCATTCGCTGGCCTCCAGGCCGGCGCCGATGTAGACGGCGGCCAGGACGGTGTAGATGTAGGCCTGCAAGATGCCGGTGAGCATACTGAAGGCGACCAGCAGGAGCGGCACACCCAGCGGTATCAGCATAAAGACGACCGCCACGATCAATTCGGTGCTGATGATGTTGCCAAAGAGCCGCAGGGTGAGCGACAAGGTACGGCTAACGTGGCTGATCAGTTCCATGGGCAGCATGAAGGCCGGCGAGGCCAGGTCTTTGAAGTAGCCCCACAGCCCCTTGGCGCGGATGCCAAAGTAGTAGACTGAGAAGAAGACTATCAGCGACAGTGCTATCGGCGTGTTGATGTCGCGCGTGGGGGAGACCACGAGAGGTATTATGCCGATCACGTTGGCGACGGCGATAAAGATGGTCAGCGTCCCCAGGAACGGCAGGTACGGCCCGGCGGGTCGCCCCATCGCGCTGGATATGGTATCGTTCAGGAAATCAATCAGCATCTCCAACGCCTCCGGCCAACGCCGGCCTACCACGGCCACTGCTCCCACGACGATGGCCATCATGATCCAGGTCGAGATGACCGTGTCGCGCACCCCGATGCCCAAAATTGGAAATACATTCTGAGGGAAAAAGCCTTCCATATTTCAACTCCTACCTGCGCCGCCGTGAACAGGCGGCGCTGGAAATCCAGCACCAGGTCTTCAGGCTGGTGCGGCACGGCCCAGGCCCAGCCAGCATACCATACCCCAGCGGGCCAGCCACAGCCCGGCGAAGGCCAGCAGGCCCGGCAGGATACCGCGCTGCAACGCGGCAATCAGCACGCCAGCGGCGGCTGTCCAGCGCAGCAGCGCCCCGCCCAGTATCCAGGCCACGGCGCGGCCAGGCGCGTCGGGTCGCAAGCGGGCCACCGTCCCCCACAGGGTCAGCCCGCTCAACGCGCCCACTGCCAGGCCGGCGAACAGCCACAACGCGATCATCACTGCTCCTCTGAGACTTCCGAAGTCTCGGAGACTTCGGAAGTCTGGGCCAAGCCGCTGGTGAAGACTGTCACGCCGTCATGATCCACCTGCAAGATGCCCGCTGCCAGGTCGAGCGCATGTTCGCCCGACCCGTCGGCGTAGCGCAGCGGCGCGGTGACCGTCTCTGCCAGCAGCGGCGCGTGGCCGGGCCAGATGCTGATTCCGCCGCCGTCGGCCAGGCGGGCCTGCACCCAGGCTACCCCCTCCACATTGAGCAGCGTTTTGGCCGGCGTCAGCACTGTCAGACGGAGCCACTTAAACACCCCTTGTCTCCTCGTCCAATTGTCTCGCCTGCGCCACTGCTTCCTCTATCGAACCAATCATGTAAAATGCCTGCTCCGGCAGGTCGTCGTGGCGACCCTCCAGAATCTCGCGGAAGCCGCGCAACGTCTCGGTCAGCGGCACGTAGCGACCGGATAGGCCGGTGAACGGCTCAGAGACGAAGAAGGGCTGTGTAAGAAAGCGTTGCACCCGCCGTGCCCGGTTGACCGCCAGGCGATCCTCCTCGCTCAGTTCTTCCATTCCCAGGATGGCGATCACGTCCTGCAGTTCCTGGTAGCGGGCCAGCAATGCCCGTACCCGGGTGGCGATGGCGTAGTGTTCTTCTCCCACGCCGGCAAGCGTGAGCAAGGCACTGTTGGATTCCAGCGGGTCAATGGCCGGGTAGAGGCCCAGGCTGGCCTGGCGGCGCGAAAGAATGGTCGCCGCGTCCAGGTGGGCGAAGGTAGCCACGACTGCCGGATCGGTCAGGTCGTCGGCCGGCACGTAGACCGCCTGCACGGAGGTGACGCTGCCTCGGCTGGTGGTGGTGATACGCTCCTGCAGTTCGCCCATCTCGCTTTCCAGCGTGGGCTGGTAGCCCACGGCGCTGGGCAGCCGGCCTAGCAGCGCCGACACCTCCGCGCCGGCCTGGATGTAGCGGAAGATGTTGTCAATGAACATCAGCACCGGACGTCGTTCGTGGTCGCGGAAGTACTCGGCCATGGTCAGTGCGGTGAGCGCCACCCGCAGCCGCGCCCCCGGCGGCTCGTTCATCTGCCCGAAGACGAGGACGGTACTCTCGAGTACCCCACTGCGCTGCATCTCCAGCCACAGTTCGTTGCCCTCGCGGCTGCGCTCGCCCACGCCGGCGAAGAGCACGATGCCGGCGTGCTCACGGATGGTGTGGCGCATCAGTTCGATCATCAGCATCGTCTTGCCCACCCCAGCCCCACCGAAGAGGCCGATTTTGCCGCCACGGGGGTAGGGGGTCAGCAGGTCAATGGCCTTGATGCCGGTGACGAACGGTTCAGCGATCACTCGTTGCTCGTGCAGCGGCGGTGATGCGGCGTGGATCGGGCGCCACGCCGCCACCTCGGGCGCGGGTCGCCTGTCAATGGGCTGGCCCAGGACGTTGAACATACGCCCCAGGGTTGCCCGGCCCACCGGGACGCGGATGGGGTGGCCCGTGTCGAGCACCGGCAGCCCGCGGCGGAGGCCGGCCGTGCTGTCCATAGCAATTGCCCGCACTGTGTGCGGGTCAATGTGCTCCTGCACTTCGATGACCAGTTCTGGCCCGTCGTCACGCTGGACCAGCAGGCCGTTGTGGATGCTGGGCAGGTCGCCGGAGGCGAACTCCACATCCACTACTACGCCCGCCACGCGCGCCACGTGTCCAATCCTCATGCTTTCTTCTCTCTGTAATGTCACTTCAGGATTCTCAAAAACAGCGGGGTGAAGGCCAGCGAAACGGTAGCGATAAGCTGAACCAGGATGCCCAGGGAGGGCCCGGCGGTGTCCTTGAGAGGGGCACCCACCGTATCGCCGATGATGCTGGCTTTGTGGGCCAGCGATCCCCGGCCGCCCAGCTCCCCGGCCTCGATCAGCTTCTTGGCATTGTCCCAGGCGCCGCCGGCGTTGGCCATGAAGAGGGCCAGGAAGATGCCGCAGACGATGCAGCCGGCCAGAAGCCCGGCCAACGCCTCCCTGCCCAGGGTGAAGATGGTGATAAAGGGGACGCTGATGGCCAGCAGGCAGGGCAGCACCAACTCTACCTTGCCCACCAGATCGGCCCCGATGTCGGCGGCTTTGGTGAAGATACCTCCCCCGATGCGGACGAAGATGGCCACAAAGCTGGCCGCCATCAAGTAGCCGGTGATGACTGTCAGAGGATCGGGGGGTGAAGGGCTCTAATCCGTTCAATTCGTTCCCAGAATCCGTTGACAGTTACCCTCATCCCCCCGCTTTGACGTGCTATGGAAGATTTCACGAGGTTTGGCTTTTTGGGACGGACGATGAAGGCCAGAGCTAAGGCGATGATGGGGAAGAAAATGGCGATGATACCGAAGATACCGATGAAGATGTAGTTTGTCAACAAAGCTCAAATTCCCTTGGTGATCTTGTCACGAACGGGCAACATTATAGCACACTTCTCACAAAAGGACAAACAGGCTGACGGTTCGTTCACCCGGCGCAATGCGGCTGGCACCACTACGCGAGTGACAAACCACAACAACAGCCAGAACGGGGCAGCCATGTCACGGCGCAGATCGAAGATCAAACGGGAACGAAGCTAAAAGTACGCTTCGTACCCCTCAATGCCCAACTCGTCCCGGATGACACGCAATTCATCCAGTAGGTTGGGGTTGACGGGGACGCCCTGCTCCCGGCGCACTTGCTCCATCTCGTATTCCTTTTCACCGGCCACGTAGATGCGCTCCTGCCCCGGCGCCTGGCGCGCGCCCTGCAGCGCGCGCATGATCTGGCCCGTGATGCGACGGGAGACGTCCAGGGGGATGAAGTGTTCGGTGTCAATAGCCAGGAAGAAGTGCCCCAGCATGTAGGGGCGGCGAGAGCCATCCTCAGCGAATCCGAGGAGGTCTTTCAAGAACTTCCCACCACACAGCGAGGCGGAGAGAATCTCGACCAGGGTAGCCAGGTCGTAGCCCTTGTACCCGGCCAGCAACTCTCCTGCACCACCGAGCGGCAGGAGGGCCGCCGTCGCCGCCCCCAGGTGCTCAAGAATCCTGTCCGCGTCGGTGATGGGGTTCCCTTCGGCATCAATGACCCAGCCTTCAGGCGCGGGCTTTTCGGCCCGGGCCAGCACCTCGATCTTGCCCCGCTGCGTGATGGAGGTAGCGCCGTCGAAGCAGAAGGGATAGTCCATGTCGGACGGCGCGGCGAAGGCGATGGGATTCGTGCCCAGCATCGGCTCGGTGCTGAAGGTAGGCGCGATGGCCGGACGGGCGTTGGTCACCGTAAGCCCCATCATCCCCTCTTGGGCTGCCATCAGCGGGTAGTAGCCGGCAATGCCAAAGTGGGTGCCATTGCGCACAGCCACCGCGCCCAGGCCGTACTTTTTGGCTTTGTCCATCGCCATCCGCATGGAGCGGTAGGCGATCACGTGTCCCATGCCGTGATGACCATCCACCAGAGCGGTGGTCTCTGTCTCTTTGACAATCTCCATCTCGGTCCTGGTGAATTGGACACCGGCCTTGATGCGGTCGTAGTAGTACTTGAGGCGGGCCAGGCCGTGCGATTCGATGCCCCGCAGCTCGGAGGCAATCAGCACGTCAGTGCAGATCCTCGCCTCCTCCTGAGGTACGCCGAGTCCCTGGAACACGTCCACCATGAAGCTTTCCACAACGTTAACAGGAATATATGTTGTCTTTGTCATGTTCTGGCCCTCACTTGTTCATCTCTGTGAAGCGAATCACGTTTCATTTGGCCCGCATCAGTTCTCGCAAGGCCCGATAGCCGATCACCCGCACGCCGGAATTCTTAACGTAATCGCGCAGTTCTTCACTGGTGAATGCCTGATAGTCGGCTGCCCGACCCTGCCAGTTTGGCGTGATGGCGCGCAGTTCGGGAGTATCCTGGGCAGGATGGATGATGAAGTGAGTCAGGCCTGGGGGCAGCGAGCCGAACGTCTTTTTGGCCAGCTCCACTCGGTCTGCTGGCTGATCCAGCGGCAACGCAACCAGGTAGTCGAGCAGCGGCAGACCCTGTGCTTCCAACTGCTGCACGAACTGGGCAGCGAAAGTAGCCGTCTCGCTGTCCATGCCCATCTTCCGCCAGCCCGCCTCGTCCAGGCGCAGGATCATCGGCGGTAAGCCGTGCTGCAGAGCCAACTGGACATAGGCAGGGACGAACTTGGGATGAGCGACCGTGCCCATGTGCGTGTCAATGTGGGTCACGTCAATCCCAGCGGCCAGGGCGCGAGCTACCTGTGCCTGCAATTCAAGCTGAGCGGCTGCAGGGTCGCCGTGCGCTTGCACCTCTTCTGACCGCCGGTGGAAGTACCCCTCTTCATCTATCAGACCAGAGGCGGGATCCCGAGTGGAAATCGGCCCCCAGCGGCAATGATCGTGTTCGCTAGTCAGGGTGAGATGCACACCCAGGTCAACCTGAGGATGCTGGCGACAATAGGCAGCCACCTGGGGGAACCAGGGGCAGGGCACCATCACCGCCCCGGAAGAGATCAGTCCAAAATCAACCAGCTCGGCAAAGGCCGACACGGTAGCCTGGCCCATGCCGATGTCGTCAGTGTGGATAATGGCGACGCGGTCATCGTCGGCGAATCCAAGTCTTCTCAGGACAGGATTGGGGTTCATAAGCACCTCCTTCTCAAGCGTAGACGCTCTTACTGCACCCAGCCGCGAGCCCGCTCCACCGCCCGCTTCCAGCCAGCGTAAGCTTTCTCCCGCCGGGCCTCGTCCCACCGGGGTCTGAAGACGCGATCAATGCTCCAGTTGGCCCGCAGGTCATCCAGGCTCTCCCAGAAACCCGTGGCTAGCCCTGCGGCGTAGGCAGCTCCCAGGGCCGTGGTCTCCTCAACAGTAGGGCGAATCACCTCTACGCCCAGGATGTCGGCCTGAAGCTGCATCAG
The DNA here is from genome assembly GCA_030611885.1 of Chloroflexota bacterium. Lineage (GTDB taxonomy): Bacteria > Chloroflexota > Anaerolineae > VGOG01 > VGOG01 > JAUWOY01. Next base: position 7,220 of record JAUWOY010000038.1, read on the forward strand.
GTAGTTGTTCTTCACCGCACCGCCGTCCACCTTGAGGGTTTTCAACTCCACTCCGGAGTCCTTCTCCATGGCCATCAGCACATCTTTTGTCTGGTAGCAAATGGACTCCAGGGTGGCGTGCACCAGATGCTCCCTGCGGACGTAGCGGGTCAGGCCGACGATGACGCCGCGGGCGTACATGTCCCAGTAGGGGGCGAAGAGCCCGGAGAAGGCGGGCACGAAGTAGATGCCGCCGGCGTCCCCGACCTCCTCAGCAATCCGCTCCGTCTCTGCAGCGCTCTCGATTATCTTCAGGTTGTCCCGCAGCCACTGGATGGCCGCGCCGGTGATGGCGATGGAGCCCTCCAGGGCGTAGGTGGCCTGGCCCTCTTCCACGCCGTAGGCCACGGTGGTCAGCAGCCCGCTGGGCGAGGGGACGATCTCGCGGCCGGTGTTCAGCAGCATGAAGCAGCCAGTGCCGTAGGTGTTCTTGGCCTCGCCCACGCCGTAGCAGGTCTGGCCCACGAGAGCAGCCTGCGGGTCGCCCAGGTCGCCGCAGACGGGCACCTCGCCGCCCAGCGGCCCGCTCTGAGGAGTCAGGCCATAGAGCTTCTCGTCGCTGGAGGGCCTGATCTCCGGCAGCAGTTGGCGCGGGATGCCCAGATAGTCGAGCATCTCCTGGTCCCAGTTCAGGGTCTTGAGGTTCATGAGCATGGTGCGGGAGGCGTTGGTGTAATCGGTGACGTGGGCGCCGCCGTCGGGGCCGCCGGTCAGCCACCAGATGACCCAGGTATCCATGTTGCCGAAGAGAGCCTCGCCCTTTTCGGCCTTCTCCTGCACGCCCTCGACGTTGTCCAGGATCCACTTGATCTTGGGCCCGGAGAAGTAGGTGGCGCTGACCAGGCCGGTGTTCTCCTTGACGTAGGGCTCGAAGCCGTCGTCAATGAGCTGCTGGCAGATGTCGCGGGTGCGGGTGCACTGCCAGACGATGGCATTATAGTACGGCCTGCCCGTCTTGGGATCCCAGACGATGGTCGTCTCGCGCTGGTTAGTGACCCCGATACCCGCGATCTCCTCGGTCTTGACCCCGCCCTTCTCCACAGCGGCCCTGATTACCTTCCGGGTCTTCTGCCAGATCTCCATTGGATCGTGCTCCACCCAGCCGGGCCGGGGGTAGATCTGCTCGTGCTCTTCATACGCCGCGGAAACCGGCCGGCCCTTCTCGTCGAAGATCATGAATCTAGTACCAGTGGTTCCCTGGTCAACCGCTGCTGCGTATTTCCTTGCCATGACACTTACTCCTTCTCTCTCGAACCACAAGATATGGGGTTCGTAGTAGCGACTTTAGTCGCTTTGGCTCCATCGTAGACGACTGAAGTCGTCACTACGAACAAAATCTAAGATAGGCTCTTATCCCCTCGGCACTGGGCAGGCTGAGGGCGTTGGCGGCGATGCCCTTTGCCTCAGCCAGGCTCAGGGAGCGGATGATGGCCTTCGCCTCAGGGATGGCCGCAGCGTTCATGCTGAACTCGTCGAGCCCCAGGCCCAGCAGGATGGGAATGGCTTCGGCATCGCCGGCCATCTCCCCACACATGCCAACCCACTTACCGGCCTCGTGAGCGGCCTCGATCACCCCCTTGATCAACCGCAGGATGGCCGGGTGCAGCGGCTGGTAGAGATAAGCGACCTTCTCGTTGGTGCGGTCGCAGGCCATGGTGTACTGGATCAGGTCGTTGGTGCCGATGCTGAAGAAGTCCACCTCTTGGGCCAGGACGTCGGCCGCTATCGCCGCCGCAGGAACCTCCACCATGATCCCCACCTCCACGTCGGAAGCGAAGGGGATGTCGGCGGCCTCCAGCTCGGCCCTCGCCTCGGCCAGGAGGGCCTTGGCTCGCCTCACCTCATCCACATCGGCAATCATGGGGAACATCACCTTGACGTTATGCCCATGACCAGCCCGCAGGATGGCCCGCAGTTGGGCCTTGAAGAGGTCTGTCCGCTCCAGACAGAGCCTGATGGCCCGCCACCCCAGGAAGGGGTTCAGCTCCTCCCCGATGTCCAGGTAGGGCAACTGCTTGTCGCCGCCGATGTCCAGGGTGCGAATGACGAGTGGCCGCTGGCCCATGAGTTCGGCGACAGCGCGGTAGGCTTTGTACTGCTCCTCCTCAGAGGGCATGGTGGTGCGGTCGAGGTAGAGGAACTCGGTGCGCAAAAGCCCCACTCCCTCGGCCCCGTACTCCAGGGCTATCCTGGCCGAATCTACGTCACCGATGTTGGCCACAATCTCTACCCGATGCCCGTCGCGCGTCCGGGCGGGCAATTGAGCCGCCACCTTCGCCTCATCCCGCCGCACCTTGAATTCCCTCTCCAACCTGGCGTACCTCTCCATAGTCTCCTCATCGGGAGCGACCCTAACGACTCCCTCGCCCCCATCAATGATCAGCGTGTCGCCGTTTCTGACGGATAGAGCGACGTCACCCAGCCCAACTACAGCGGGGATGCCCAGGATGCGAGCCATGATTGCCGTGTGCGAAGTGGTGCCGCCCATGGCGGTGCAGAAGCCAAGCACCATCTCCTTGTTCATCTGCGCCGTGTCGGAGGGGGTAAGGTCGTGGGCCACTACCACCACCGGCTTCGGCAGCTCGGCCAGAGATGTCTCGCTGACGCCCAGCAGGAGGCGCAGCACCCGCCGTCCCACGTCCTCAATGTCGGCGGCTCGCTGGCGGAAGACCTCGCCCTCCATCCCCCGCAAGAGCTCGGCGTAGCTCGCCACCACTTCGGCCAGAGCCGCCTCGGCGTTACAACCCTCTCCCTCGATCTGCCCCCGCACCCGATCCAGCAGAGCCGGATCCTCCAGGAACAACTGGTGGGCAGTGAAGATCTCCGCCTCGGCCTCCCCCACCTCAGCGGCGGCCTGGGCCCGGATAGCGCCGATCTCAGCCTTAGCCTGCACGACCGCCTCAGCGAAGCGGGCCCACTCGGCCTGCGGGTCATCCACCGTCCGGCGCTCGACGGTCAGCGTCGCCGGTCGGTAGATGTACGCCGGCCCAATGGCGACCCCGGTCGAAGCCGTGATACCCTGAAGCTCTCGCATCTCTCCAACTTCAGAGGGCAAGATAATGGGCTGGAACTCTGCTTCCTCTACCCTGGGCCGTGGCGTGACCATCTCCCTGGCAGGAGCCACTGTCGGAATCGGCGCTCCCTCCATCTCCCCGAATCCGCTCTTCACCAATTCGCCGATGGTCGTCAAGGCCTCCTCTGCATCAGGTCCCTCGGCGGCAACGGCGATCTGGTGATTCAGTTGAGCGCCGATGCTCAGCACGCCGAACATGCTCTTGGCATTAACAGCAGCGGTATCTCGGGTCAGATTGCGCACCGTGATGGCCGACTGGAAGCTGCCAGCGGTCTGAACAAACAGAGCTGCGGGCCGGGCGTGCAGCCCGACCTCGTTGATGATGGTGAGGGTTATCTCGTTGGATGGGGGCACCTCTTCCAGCGCCGGGATTTCAGGGGTCACTGGCTCGGTGAGCGGTGTGGCTCCGACAACCTTCGGCGTGCGCACGACGCCGCGAGCTGCGGCATCAACCTCGGCCAGGGATTTGCCGATGGAGGCTTCCACCGTGGCCGCGATAGCACCCTCCACCAACGGCGCTTCGCTCAGCATCACCTTGCCCTGCTGTTCGGGCGGCAACATCCCGATGGCTATCTCGGTGCTCATCACCGCGCTACCCAGGTCCATCAGCACCAGCACTCCGCCCGGCTGGTAGACGGCCTCGATGGCCTCGAGGATACGCTCCATGTTGGTGCCGATGGTCGTATCGTCCAGCCCGCCGGCTGCGGCGATGGCCACCCGCCCCTGCCCCATCTGCTCGGCCAGGTCTTTCACACCCTCGGCCAGCTTCGCACTATGAGCGACGATGACGATTCCTACCACAGCCCCCTCCTAACCCGTTTCGATGGCCGCTACCAACTCGCGGCAGAAGGCGGGGATGTCCGCCACCACCCGGCCCCAAACCAGATTGCCATCCCTGAAGGCCGGCTTATCGCCCACCCACTCCGCTCCGGCGTTGATCAGGTCATCTTTTATACCGGTGGAGCCCGTCGCCCTACGCCCCCTGACGATGCCAGCCGAGATGGGCACCAGGCCGCCGTGGCAGATGATGCCGATGATCTTGCCTCGTTCGTGCATCCCCCGCACCAGCTCGAGCACCGAGTCGAAACGGCGCAACTTATCAGGTGCCCACCCGCCGGGAACGACCAGGGCGTCAAAGTCCCGCGGAGTGACCTCGTCGGCGGTTACGTCGGGGGTGGCCCCCAGGCAATGCTTGCCAGTGAACCTGGGCTGGCGGCCCGTCCCCACCACCGTCACCTCGGCTCCCTCCTCCTGCACACGCATCAGAGGCACCCAGAACTCCAGGTCCTCGAAGCCCTCTTCCACTAAAATCGCGATTTTCTTGCCTTTCAGTCTCATTTCTGTTAGCTCCTCTCTCGTGTTTAGCGAGCGTCGGTCGAGTGCGCAGCGTATCGAGACCAGCGAGCGGGTCTAGGCGTACACCCGCTTGGCTTCGATACGTCGCTCCGCTCCTACTCAGCCGGCGCTAGTCTCCTATCTGAACCCAACGGTTATTCGCGCTAACTGTTTTTACACAGGTCGGCACGCGGGGCAGTCAATTACCTCCACGGGGGGAGTGTCCGACCGCTCGCCCTGACCCACGTAGCCCACCGCTCCGCAGCGGCAGGCGTACCAGCCCTCGCTCACCTCCCCGAAGGGGACACCAGGACGAGTGAGATCAATGCTCTCCACCCCACTCTTCCAACGGACGTTGGTCAGCAACCGCTGGCAGCCAACGGCCCGCAACTTGTCAACGTATCGCCCAAAGTGCTGGCAATGGCGCATGAGAAGCACGGCTACGGTGATGTCGTCAGGGAAGGCGATGTCCAAAGCGTTGGCGCAGATGACCAGCAGATTGCGCGGTAGGTCAAAGCCGATAGCCTGCAGGGCTGCGCTGACCAGGAGAGGATTGACCTCCACGGCGTAGACCCTTCGGGCCCGCTCCGCCAACTGCAAGGCCAGGCGCAGATCGCCAGCGCCGATTTCGATAACTACATCGTCTGGGCCGACGTTTTGCAAGACGAGATCGTACGTCTCTTCGTCATAGGGGCTGAACCAGCCCTCCCAATCGGTCAGCCCGTGGCAGGTGGCGAAGGCATCGAACCCCTCTTGGAATTGGGTCCGCTTCCCCTCCACGCCGGCTTCCAAGCAATTTATCACCGAATCCATGCCGTAGCAAGGCCTTTCCCACTTCGCAGGCTGCCTCAGCGTCGGGTGCCGCTCTCTTTCAGGTTGGCGGCAATCACCTCGGCTTCCAGCAAGAGAGCTTCACAGCGGGATTTCTCCCGCTTCTCGGCCTCGGTCTGAAGAGCGTCTTCCTCCGCTTGAGGGTGCTTCTCCTTTTCGGCCTCGGTTCGAGGGTCTTTCTCCACTGGGGTCATTAACGCGCTCATTTGAGTATCGGATGAGCACGTTTAACGCGCTCATGGACACATTCACACCTTTTGCCACCTCGCCGACCGTCCCGTGCGGCCATCAGATTGGCAACGGTGACGTCAACCGGCTCAAGCAAGCGATTACTTCGAAATGACCACACCAAGCGCCTCCATTTTCTCCCACGCCTGTAACACCAACAGCCTCACCTGTTGATATTATACCTCAGATCGGATAGGACGCAAGAGTCTCTTCCCGCCACTCTACCACCACGAAACACAAAGGCTGGGAGTGTTAACTATTAGCCCCCAGCCTTAATCCTTGTCGGTCTCCCTATTGGGTTTTGGCGAAGACGGGTCGCGCCTTAACACGAGAAGCGACAGGCGACGTGCCAACGAAGTTGGCCTATCACTTATCCTTCCGCTTCTTCAGGATCGGCCACCCGGATCGCTGCATCATCGCGGCCCAGAATCCAATCCAGGCCAGCGGGAAGATGATCATGCTGGGCCATCGGCCCACCCGGTAGAACATGAGCTCGCTGGCGATCAGGGGCACGAGGAAAATCAAGATCCAACCCCAGAGCGGAATCCGGTCAAATACGCGGATTCGCACTTCCTGATCCTTAGTGCCTGGCGTGGCCTTTCGACCCTGATTCGAAGGCCGCTTCTTTTCCTGCTGTTTCTTGCTTTTAGCCATTGATTCATCCTGACACTGCGAAATGAGAACTAGCCTAATGCCTCCGCAGCAAGTTCCGCTACGTCTTTTACCTCGATATCCTTTCCAGCAACTTTTACAGCGTCGTCAAACTTCAATAGGCAAAATGGACAGGCAGTCACCAATACATCAGGCTTGAGTCTGGCTGCTTCCTTAACTCTCTCTATCGAAAGCCTTTCCAGGACCTCGGTTTCCAAGAATATTCTTCCCCCGCCTCCTCCGCAACAATAGCTTTCCTCCCTCGTTCTCTCCATCTCGGCCAGTTCTAATCCAGGAATCGCTCTCAAGACATCCCTGGGCTCATCAAATACCTTGCTACGTCTCCCCAGAGAACAAGGGTCTTGATACGTAACTAATGCGTCTACCTTTTTGGAGAACGTTAGCCTCCCTTGCTGCAAGAGCTCAGACAAGAGCTGGGTGTAATGCTTAACCCCTATTTCAAATTCCATCCCCAATTTCTCAGCTATAGAGGGATAGTCTTCTTTGAACGTCATGTAGCAATGGGGCGAAGTGGTTACAATTTTCTTGATCCCATGTTTATTAAACAGCTCTATGTTTTTCTCCGCCAGTTCTTCGAACAATCCCTCTTCCCCGATCCAGTTTACCGGCTCTCCGCAACATCTCTCTTCATTTCCCAGGATCCCGAAGTCCAATTCCGCTGCTTTAAATATCTTAACCAGGGATCTGGCAACCTCTTGGACTCTAGTATCATAAGACGGGGTACACCCAACGAAGTATAGAAGCTCCGCATTCTCCCCTTTCGAGATGTCCTTTACGCCTAGCCCCTCGGCCCATTCAGACCTCTTGCTTCTGATCCCGCCCCAGGGGTTGCCATGCTTAAAAGCGCTTTCCAATGCATCCCTCAGGGTGACCGCGATTCTCCCGGTTTCTATCAGCGCCCTCCTGATCTCCCTGGTTATTAAATCCACAGGGATATCCGCAGGGCAAATTTCCGCACAAGCGCCGCAGATAGTGCAATAGAAGATTATGTCCTCATTAACGGTGAACTCGTGAGAGGGCCTCGGCAGGTCTCCAGCTATGGTCTTAGGTCCTGGAAAGCTTTCACGAGCCGTGGTGAAAATGACGGGGCACTGGGTAAGGCAAAGCCCGCATCTTATGCATTTGTCAGAATTTGCTAATATGCTCGTCATAGGTAACTTAACACTCCTTCAGCAGATGCTAGAGCTGTGGATATGCAAACCCCGAACCCACATTTCTCTGTATTGTAGTCATAACCTGCAATTATCGAGCCACAGGCAAAGAGGTTCTCAGCCAAGACATCTCCCTTTACCAATGGACGCATTGCCCTGTCAACTTTTACCCCAAATCTAGAGGCTGGATGTCCGCTAACTGGGAACGGGGTATCGTCAAGCCAGGAGAGGTAATCCTGATCCTCAGGGGTCTCTATTCTTAACCCAAACGCCCTCTCTACTATCCTGTCTTTTTCCACTAACAGGTCATCGCTTATGTAATCCCCCGTAGCCAACACGAAAGCCGAAGCCTCCACCTCACTCACTTCGCTTCTGTGAACTGCTTCTACACTGAAGCACTTTGACCCCTCGATCTTCGCAGATACCGCACTGTAACCCTTATATAACTCCACACCCTCTTTGCTCGCCATTTTTTCCAAGCAAGAGGCGAGTCTCATTCCGGCCGTAGAAGGAGGCAAAGAGGGAAGCTCTACCACCTCTACTCCTAGCTTCTCCTTCATGTACTCCCAGTTTTCCCTCGGTTTTCTGTAACCAAGACAGGGCAAGAAGACATGAGTTGAGTCCCCCAATTTTTCGGATATACTCTCCGTGTATTCCCTTAAGTTCTCACTTACATCTAAAGAGTAGCCTATTTCGACAGGGAGAATGTATCTTCTGCCTTCCAACCCAGGTACACCCACGTATTTAGCTTCTGCCTCTGCTTCTATTTCTATCCCGACTTCCCTTAGCTTGGGCAGTATGAAGCCTTCAAACGATTTAGCTATGTAAACGGGGTTAACCCTGGGGCAGCTTTTTGACCCTACGAACAATGCCTTCGAGCCATCTAGCCCTGAAATGTCCAAATACATCCAGGGAGGCAGCAAGCAAGTCGGTTTGTAAGTCCCGAATGGAGTGACCACGAATACGTTCTCGTCCAGACTCCCCTCGTATTCATGCCCCGCCGCCTTTATGCCTGCTCTGAAGAAATCTAGTGCTTCTCTTAGCCTCTTTACGGTAATCTGCCCTCTTTCACTGGCGGATTCTTCCCTCCCTCCTCCTATTATGCCATAAGGGTGGTCGGGGTTTTCCTCGGAGAGGCTTCTCACTCCTTCTTCGGGATTTCGAATCAATTCTTCATCAACGTACCCCAGTACATCGAGGAGCCCCGAGCTCATCGCTGTAGCCCCTCCCCCCTTCTTCAAGACCCCTACTTTTCTCCCCTTCCCTGCCAAGTAGGCAGCCGCAAGGGTCCCGCTTATTCCTCCGCCAATTACGAGAACGTCAAATCGCTTTCTGATCAAGGTGTCCCCCCTTTAATCAGGGAGCCTCCCCAAAGATGGGCATTGAAAAAGGCAATCCCTTATGTAACTTGTCGTAGTTTCCTAGACACGAATAAGCAGCTTCGTGAAGTTTCCATTGGCGAAACTGATCTCCCCAGCAGACCGTCTTGTCTCCTAGAAATCGAATCTTTAAGAAGGACATCAAGTCAGAGTGGACATCGGCGGGCTGCCTGTCAAACTCCTCCGCCAGGATTCCAGCTATTTGGTAGCTGCAAGTTCCCCCCTGACAAGTACCCATACCTATCCTTGTCCTTCTCCTGATATCGTTTATGAAGTATCCCCACAGATTCTTTACCGAGTATTCTATCTCCGCTCTGGTGACGAATTCATCGGTGCAGATAAAACTGCCCCGGAATGGCTCTCTCTCTATGGGCTCAAAAATCTCTTTGATCAAAGCCCCCCATCTTTGAGCAGATCTTTGCACGTATATCCTGGGCAAACCAAAGAGCTCTGCTAGCTTCTTGGTATCTACAGGCTCTTCCGCTCCCACCAGTTTCGCCTCACGCGTGTGACATTCGGCCTTTATCCCTATCTTTTTACACACCAGATCTATGCTTTGCTCGGCCATACCTCTAGCAGTACACATCTTTCCACCGGTGATTGTTACAAATCCCTTCAGCCCATCCCTGGCTTCGTGATCAAAGGCTTCGAACGTTCTGCTGAGCTCTCTTCCTGACGTGACTGCCGCCCCTTCCGGTGCTATAGTAGGTCTACATGCTGCATAGGCTCTCAAGATCCTGGCGCCCTCTATCGCGGGTATCTTTCTAATCCCTTCCTCCAGCATAAGATCAACGTGATCCTTCGGGATAGGAACCTTATCTGGATCTTTCACCGGCCAGGAAGTCGTTCCAATCACCGAGGTAGTGTGATGTGGCACAATGATATCCCCATCAGAGTTGGGCCTGAGATGATTGATGAGTACACTATTTACTCTTCTATTTACGACGACCATCACCCCAGGGGTAGGCACTTGAGGGACATGCACTCCTGCCATTTCAGCTATGGGATCAGCCCACGGACCGGTTGCGCTTACGACAGCGTCAGAGTTGATCTCATAGATCTTCTCCCTTAAGTGATCCTTCACCCTCACTCCTGTAACGGTATCTCCCTCTTTTAAGATGTCTATAACTTCATTATACGGCCTGATGTCTGCCCCATACTTCTTCCCAGACAAACATAGGCTCATGACAAACCCGATAGGATGTAATGTACCATCATGGGGAATCCAAATCGCATCAACTATCTCCGGGTTGAGGTTGGGTTCTATCTCCAACGCTTCTCTCACACTGATTTCTTCGGCAGGTATCCCACATTCCTTACATCCCTCTAGCTTCTTCTCTTTATAACCCGGATACTTCTCCGCATCTTCTTTGAAGCCCACAAAAAGGCCGCCGGTTTTCTCCAAGACGTGAGGAGCTATTTTGTGGAGGAGTTTAGTTTCCTCAATACACTCTATTGCTCCTTCCTTATCCTTAACCGCATACCTGGCCCCGCTGTGAAGCATCCCATGACATTTGCCCGTGGTCCCCGAAGCGAGATCGCCTCTTTCAAGTAATATGGTATCTATACCACGCATAGCCGCATCCCACGCCACGGCCGCTCCGGTGGATCCAGCTCCTATGACAACTAGCTGTACTCTCTCTTTTTCCATTTGACGCTTCCCCCTCCTTGCCTTCAAATCTATCTCACCTTCTGCGACCGTAAGGACTCGAGGGCATGCTCGTCAAAGGTACTGATGACCAGAGCGTGTTTCCCCCGAATCTGCTCTTTGCGCACCGGATCAATCTGGAACTCGCTAGGGGCGATCTCTGGGTCAATGATCTGTTTGAGACAAACTATGATATGCACTTTTCTCCCTGCTTAAGTGAATTCACGTTTCTACAATCCAGCAAGGGGGGAACTGAGAAGAAGTTGCTCTCCCAGTTCCCCCCCTTTCCCCTTTATTTGTCAGTGGGGAACATGCTCAGGCGTAGACGTTCTTACACCCAATCGAAGGTGCGGGTGACGGCCTTGAGCCACCCATTGTGGAGCTTGGCGCGGGTCTCGGCGTCCATCGCGGGATCCCAGGTCTTGTCTATGCCCCAGTTCGCGCGCATCTCGTCGGTATTCGCCCAGAAGCCGACGGCCAGACCAGCGGCGTAGGCCGCGCCCAACGCGGTGGTCTCGGCCACCGTCGGGCGAACGACGGGCACGCCCAGGATGTCGGACTGGAACTGCATGAGCAGTTCGTTGAAGACCATGCCGCCGTCCACCTTCAGCGCCTTGAGGCTCACGCCGGAGTCCTTCTCCATCGCGTCCAGCACCTCGCGGGTCTGGTAGGCGGTGGCCTCCAGCGCGGCGCGAGCGAAGTGCCCCTTGTTGACGTAGCGGGTCATGCCGACGATCGCGCCACGGGCATCGCTCTTCCAGTAGGGCGCGAACAGGCCGGAGAAGGCGGGCACGAAGTAGATGCCGCCGTTATCCTCAACGGTCTTGGCCAGGTCCTCGATTTCCGGCGATTTCTCAATCAAGTTGAGATTATCGCGCAGCCACTGCACCAGCGCGCCGGTGATGGCGATGGAGCCTTCCAGGGCATAGACCGCCGGCTCGTCGCCGAACTTGTAGGCCAGGGTGGTCAACAGGCCGCTCTTGCTGGGCACGGCCTTGGTGCCGGTGTTCAGCAGCATGAAGCAGCCAGTGCCGTAGGTGTTCTTGGCTTCACCAGGACTGAAGCAGGTCTGGCCCACCAGGGCCGCCTGCTGGTCGCCCAGGTCGCCGCACACCGGGATGGCCGCGCCAAACGGGCCGTCCTTGGGCGTGTAGCCCCAGACGTTGGGATCGCTCGAGGGGCGGACCTCCGGCAACATCTGGCGCGGGATGCCCATGATGTCCAGGATCTCCTGATCCCAGTCCAGGGTCTCCAGGTTCATCAGCATGGTGCGGCTGGCGTTGGTCACGTCGGTCACGTGAGCGCCGCCATCGGGGCCGCCGGTCAGCCACCAGATCTCCCAGGTGTCAATGTTTCCGAAGACGGCGTCGCCCTTCTCGGCCGCCTCGCGGACGCCATCCACGTTGTCCAGGATCCACTTGACCTTGGGGCCGGAGAAGTAGGTCGCCAGGGGCAACCCTACCTTGGCGCGGAAGCGATCCTGGCCGCCATCCTTGGTCAGGTCATCGCAGATGTCCTTGGTGCGGGTGCACTGCCAGACGATGGCGTTGTAGTAGGGCTTGCCGGTGTTCTTGTTCCACACGACAGTGGTCTCGCGCTGGTTGGTGATACCGATGGCCGATATCTCCTCGGCCTTGACTCCTGACTTCTCCAGGCCGGCCTTGATCACGTCCTGGGTGCGAGCCCAGATCTCCATCGGGTCGTGCTCGACCCAGCCAGCCTGTGGGTAGATCTGCTCGTGCTCCATCTGATCCACGCCGACCACCTGCCCCGCGTGGTCAAAGATCATGAAGCGAGTACTGGTCGTACCTTGGTCTACTGCTGCTGCGTATTTCTTTTCCATTTTACACTTACTCCTTTGTCTAGTGATATTTTGGTTGGTTATGAAATGACCTTTTGTCTCGCGCTCTTTTTCCCTTTCCATCACCCCCTTTCAGAAGCCCTAACGCAAAAACCGCGATCATCTGCATAGCCATGTAGAGGATGACTCGGACGCGCTAGATTGATGGGTTGGACTCAACGGTCTCCATCAAAGTTTTCAGGAGCAGGTAAGAAGAGGTCGCCCCTGGGTCCTGGTGGCCGATGCTGCGCTCTCCCAGGTAGCTAGCGCGGCCCTTCCTGGCCTGCATGGGAATGGTGGCCTTCATACCCTGGTGGGCGGCATCCGTCATCAGGTGGAGGGCCTCCACGGTATCCTTGCCATCGGCAACGGCTTTCTTGAGCGCCTCCACGGCGGGGTGGAGGGCATCCACCATGGTTTTGTCTTCCAGGTTGGTTCTCCCGATCCTCACCACACCTTTCAAGCCAGCGCCGAGGAGAGCAACCAGGTCATCATCGGAGAGCTCCATCTTGCCCGCCACAGCCTTCCCCGCATCCATGAGGAGAGTGCCATACAAAGGGCCTGCTGCCCCACCGACACTGGTGATGAGGGCCATCCCGGACGTCTTAAGAATGGCGCCTATGTCCTTTTCCTCCACACCAGGCAGCTTGCTCACTATCTTCTTGAAACCTCGATCCATGTTGATGCCGTGATCGGCATCGCCAATGGGCGAGTCCAGATCGGTGAGATACTGCCTGTTCTCCTCGATCACTGCCGCAGTAGCCTCAAGCCACTTCAACATCTGGCCCTGAGTAATCATTTTTGAAGAGCATTCCCTTCTTCTGCAAACAGACGAATGGGCAAAACGAAGCTTTGCAGATTCGCCTGTTCGCAGATTCAGTACATCACAATTGTGAAGCAGAGCGGGCTCCCATGCCCGGCGGCGTGGGAGCCGCCTCTGCTGGCAGCTTGTGATCTACTGAGATTACACTACATCCCCCAACGCAGGCCAATGGTCTTGACTGGAGCGTCCCAAAGCTCAAGCAGCTCGTCGTCCATCTTGAGCAGGGTGATGGAGCAGCCCTGCATATCCAGGGAGGTGATGTACGCACCAATGAGATTGCGGACGATCTTCAGCCCCTTCTTCTCGCAGATTTCGTGCAGCTTGCGGTAGATGATGGGGAGCTCGATGGCCGCGGTGCCGCCCATGTTGTTGACGAAGGCCAGCACCTGATCGCCTGCCTTGAACGGCGGGTCTACCAGCTCGATCTCGACCCACTCGCCCTGGCCCTCGTCCCACTCGCGGACGATTCGCGTGTAGGCCGGGTCATCAATGACGCCCAGGGCCAGCATCTCAGTGATCTCGTCGGCGGTCTGGAGCTTCATCCGCTTCCGGCCCGGCTCGCCGTGGATGCCAACGCCGACCTCCATCTCGTCCTCAGGCAGATCGAAGGTGGGCTTGCCGGCCATGGGAGTAGTGCAAGAGGTGAGGGCCATGCCCATGCTGCGGCTGTTGATGTTGACCTTGCGGCATAGGTCGGCTACCTTCTCCAGACTGTAACCCTTCTCCGCCGCCGCGCCGCAGATCTTCTCCGCCAGCACCGTGGCGCCCACGCCGCGCCGGCCGGCGGTCCACAGGCTATCCTTCACCGCCGCGTCGTCGTCTATCAGGATGCTCGCCACCTTGATGCCCTCGTCGCGGGCCATATCGGCGGCCATCTCGAAGTTCATGACGTCGCCGGTGTAATTCTTGACGATGTGTAACACTCCTGCCCCGCCATCAACCATCTTGGTAGCTTCCAACATCTGGTCCGGGGTAGGTGAGGTGAAGACCTGGCCGGGGCAGGCAGCACTCAGCATCCCTACGCCCACCAGGCCACCGTGCATAGGCTCGTGGCCGCTGCCGCCGCCGGAGACGATGGCCACCTGGCCCTTGACCGGGGCATCAGCCCGGTAGACGAAGTTGGGTTCGAAGTGGACTTTCACTATGTCCGGATAAGCCAAAGCCAGGCCTTCCAGCTCTTCCTTGACTACATCCTCAGGCTTGTTGATCAGTTTCTTCACGGTCTTAATCTCCTTTCGCTTCTAAAGAAATTAGGGAGGGGAGGAGAGGATTACCCCTCGCTCCCCTCCCGTTTACAATATTGATTGGCCTGTTGGCCCGATTGCCTAGTCTGGCAGGTTGGCGGTGACGAACCAGTCGTAGGTGAAGACACCCAGGACGCCACCGACGAGAGGCCCAATGACAGGTGCCACCAGCCAGTAGAGGCCGCTAAAGAGACCCGTGGTTCCTACCAGGACACCGAAGATGCGCGGGCCGAGGTCACGGGCGGGGTTGATGGCGTAGCCGCTGGGGCCACCCAGGGAGAGGCCGACAGCCAGAACAGTGAGACCCACCAGGAGCGGGCCGAGCTTGCCGGCGCCCCCCTTCTCATCAGTGACCGCCAAGACGCCCCATAGCAGCACTGCCGTCCCGAAGATCTCGCAGATGAAGGCAGTGAGCAGCGAGTACGACCCAATGGCCGACCCTCCAGCGCCGCCCCAGAAGGCTGAGCCGAAAACAGAGCCCGGCCCGGTACACCAGACGTTGGGCATGCCAGCCTGCACAAGACCGTCCAGGTAGCACAGGTACACGCCCAGCGCGCCCAGGAACGCGCCGATCATTTGCGCGATCCAGTAGGGGATGACCTTAGCCCAGGAGAAGCCCTTCTTCACGGCCAGTGCCAGCGTGACCGCCGGGTTGATGTGCGCGCCGGAGACACCAGCGGTAGCGTACACGGCGATCGCCACCGCGAAGGCCCATCCGAGGGTTATCGTATTCCAGTTGTAGCCCGGTGCGGCCAGGCGGGGGGCCAATCCAACGTTGGCCACGACGCCATCACCGAGGAGAATCAGGATGAAGGTCCCGAATACCTCACCAATGCATTCCCCCATTAAACCATTCTTCTTCATTTTTTGTTCTCTCCTTTCAAAATGACCTTAATATGGTTTGGCGAACGCTACTTGCGAACGCCCACTCGATCCTGCTCACCTGTTTGTGGCCATCACCCCCTTTCGCATTTTCGGCCGCCCTCGGCACTCCGATGGGAGCCGTCACCGCCGCCCCCTGTGGTCGCCCAATTTTCTTCTTGGATAATCTTGGGCAGGGCCAGCAGTTGCTAATAAAAACACCGAGCCAGGGCTACAAAGAGCCCTGCCTCGGTGTCAAACAACTACATCTCCTGAATTAAACGAGGAAACCAGCAAATCGGGCCAACGAACAATGAGGACAAGCACGTTCTTGTCTCCTGATTAAATCACACCAGAGGCGGTTGAAAGAAGCTGAGACATATTATAGCACAAATGGAAAAACTTGTCAAGACGGGTTTTGAAATCTCCCAAGATCGTCCACTATTCAACCGAGAAAGACCGAAGTCACCTTCCACACGTGTTATAACACCCAGGTATGTCAAAAGTTTCTGACCAACTTCCTACAGCGACGGGCGGCGCTGCGTCCACTCCGTGGCCTCGCCCCAGGCGCGGCCCACTAGAGGTGTCTCCCAAAAGTTCTTAGGGTAATCCTTGACTAGCGACCGCTGGTTGAGTAGCTCGTAGCGTAGCGGAGAGCGTATCGAAACCAAGGGAGCGGGTCTTGCCAAGCCGCTTGTCCCGCAGCAGCGAACCGAGCTCCTCCAGAGCGAGGGCGCAAATCCTGGTTGGTCTGTTACCCGTTATCTCATCACTCATCAACACCCCTCTTCCCTCACTTTCCCAGCAAATAGATCACCCCACCCACCAGGCTGACCGCCAGCCTCAAACCCCGTGACAGCAGCGCCAGCGCCAGCGACTGCGGGGCAGCGATCCCTGCCAAGCCGAAGAAGAAGACGTAGGCCCCCTCTTGGATGCCGATGGCGTTCAGCGAGAGCGGCAGCGAGTTCGCCACGGCGATGAGGGAGAAGGCCATCATCAGCCAGATGAAGGGGATGGGCACGTGCAAGGCCAACGATTGCACATACAAACTGAACACGCTCCCCAACCGAAAGAGTAACGAGAAAGCCAGCACCACCAACAGCACGCGCCTGTGGCTGCGAAAAGCGTAGATCGAATCGTACAGCTTGCCCAGCCCTTCGACAAGCTCAGGACACCGCTTGCTGATCAGAGTGGCCAACCACGGAATGGTCAAGCAATCAGCCCAGGAGCGCACCCGCCACAGGTTGAACAACAACAGCATCCCCAGGACGAAGACGACGAACGTCCCCAACACGAGGAAGCCGATCCCCCCTGCCGACGCCAACTGCCAGTTGCTCAGCACCGCCACCACTCCCATCAACAGCACGGCGAACAGCCCACAGAGCCGCTCTACCAGCACGGAGGAGGCGGCGTCCGCCCCGCGGCCGGTGAGTTGGCCCAGGCGCAGCATGCGCACGCTGTCGCCGCCCACGTTGCTGGGCAGGAAATTGTTGAAGAAGCTGCCCACCAGGTAAATGGAAAGGAGGCGCAGGAAAGGCTCCCGCGTCCCCTGGGCAACTAGCAGCGCGCGCCAACGCAAGACCCGTGGCATCACGTTGAGCAGCTCGATGAGCAGCGCCGCCCCGACGTACCCCAAGCTGGCCTGGCTCACGATGCAGTTCAACTCCTGCCAGTCCACCCGCCAGAGCAGAAAGGCCAGTAATCCTAGTCCGAAGAGAGGCCGCAGCCAGCGCCAGGCTGCGGCCAATGTCCCCCCCGCAGGCGGGGGGGACAGAGGGGGGGTGGTAACTTGCATCTTTTCCGTCAACTCTACCCCCTCAGTCAACAGGGTCTTTTAATTCTCCAGCAAACGCCCAGCGAGCGCCGATTGAGTAGCTGTAAGCGTATCGAAATCAAGCGAGCGGGTCTAGCTGAGTGTCCCGCTTGGCTTCGATACGGCTCTCCGCTACGCTCCGATCCTACTCAGCCGGCGCTCTCAAGAGAATTAAAAAGCCCTACCTCACTCAAGATAGCCCAGGCTGCGCAGGCGGGCCTCGATCTCTGCCTGTTCCTCCGGCAGCAATTCGTGCTCTGGACGACGGTGCGTTGTCTCGGCCTCTGCCTGCTGCAAAGGGGTGGCGCGGACGAACGCCGGCTCGAACATCTCCGTCAGCACGCGGCCATCCATATCGCCGGGCACAGGCAGCCCCATGCGGTAGAGAATCGTCGGGGCCAGATCAATGATTTGTGCGCCATCCAGCTCTATCCCCTGCTGCACCGCCGGCCCGTGGGCCAGCAGGACGCCGTGCAGCCGGTGACAGCCAGAATCCCCCCGCACCTGGGGGGTCACGACCTGCGCATTGCTGGCGAACAGCGGGAAGGCAATGTAGCGAAAACCGTCCATGACCGGCAACAAATCGCCCCCCCGCTCGGCGTACGGCCCCTGGTACACCTGCTCCTTGAAGATGATCTCATCCACCAACGGACGGCCGAATTGTGGATGCTCAAGCTCTCGCAGCGCGTCGGCGACCCGCTGGCGCACCGCCTCGTACTCCTCAGGCGGCACGCAGCCGTGCGGTTCGCGGCCGCGCAAGTTGATGAAGACCTGGCCCACGTGCCCCATGGCGTAAGCCTGCGTGCGCGACCAATCCACGGCGGAAAAGGACAGGAAGCGCCCCACGATGGCATTGCGCGCCCGCTTGCTGACCCTGACCACCACGTCCTGCAGGCCCAGCTTCACCAGCAGAGCGTAGGCCGCGCTGGGCGTGATGCCGTGGCGGAAGAGCGCGTAGCGCAGGCGGGTCGCCACGTCCCGCTTCAGGTGCAGAAACCCTCGTTGCAGCAGGAAGTTATTGAGATTCACCGTGCCGTGCAGTGGCCCGAAGCCGTGATCCGACATCACCAGCAGCACATCGTCCGGGCCTGTCTGCTCCCACAACTGGGCCAGGATGGCATCCGCCTTCTGATAGAGCGTCAGCAGCGAACCACCGTAGCGCTGCGCCGAGTGCGGGTCATAGCGAGGATGGGTGGGGTCATCAAACTTCCAGAGGGCGTGCTGAGCGACATCGAGGGCCACGAAGTGCACCATGAAGAAATCCCATTCGTAGTCCTGCATCAGGCGCAGCGCGTAGCGGGCCCGCTGCTCCATCAGCGCCAGCAGGTCGGCCACGAACGCCTCCTCGTCCCCATCAGCGTATTGCACAGCGGGGCTGATGCGATAGGGGCCCAACTCATCCTCGTAACGCCTCAGCAAATCGGGAGGATAGGCGATCTCCGCGTGTCTGGGAGACAAGATACCTGAGATCATGAAGCCGTTGACGGGGCGGGGCGGATAGGTCACAGGCACAGCGACCACCCCCACTCGCCGCCCCGCTTCCGACAGCAGTTGCCAGAGGGTCTTAGCGGCGATGTGGGAAGCGTTCACCATGTCGAAACCGCCGGGGCGGCTGCGGATGAAGTCGAACACCCCGTGCCTGCCTGGGTTCATGCCCGTCATGAACGAGGGCCAGGCGGGGGAGGTGACCGGCGGCATGGTGGACCTGAGTTCGCCGTGAACCCCCTCCTGCATCAGGCGAGCCAGAGCAGGCAGGTGGCCCGCGGCCGCCCAGGGGCGAATCAAATCAAAGGTGGCGCCGTCGAGACCAACGACGAGTACTCTCATAAATCAACACGCTCCCCTGCTTGTAAGCGCTCAGCCTCAGTGCGATTACGCCGGTTGAGTAGACCGCAGGTCGTATCGAAACCAAGTGATCGCACGGGGAAGCGGCCAAACGTGGTTTCGATACGCCCCTTTCGGGGCTACTCAACCGACGTCTGGCCTACCCCCTGAACGCATACCTCTGCTTTATTGATTGAAAGACCGAAGCACCTTCCAAGCGGGGTCGCTCTGATTGTAATCCAGCTCCCCGCAATAGCCCTGGTGAATGTACTGCCAGAGGATGATGCCATCCACCCCCGCTTCGAAGGATCGCTGCATGAACTCCTCGATAAGGGGCGACCTTTCCTCCAGTATCCCTTTGTGGAGGAGGCGACCGTTCTTTTTGTACGCCCGATGGTAGACCTCGGTGTAGAGCACGGGCAGGTTCAGCTCGTCGGCGATCCTCAGCTCCCGCTCGTACCAGACGTTGGTCCAGATGTGAACCGTCACGGCGTCAATCGAGGGGAGGGTGTGCATCTTGCGCCAGGCTTCCTCCTCATGAGGCTGATACCCCCCGACGGAGATCATCCCCACGGCCACGGGCCGGCAGGGATCGAGCCTCTTTATCTCCTCAGAGGCTACCCTGGCCCATTCAACCAGCGAGTTGTAGCAAGACCGCGTCCCTCCCTCAGGAGCGCAACTGGGCTCCCCCATCAACTGCCACAACGCCACCTCAGGGTAATCCCTGAGCCTGGTAACCACACTTCTCAGATGGGCCATGTACTCGTCCCTGTATCCCGAATGAAACCAGGCCTCACTCTTGATGGGATAGTCCGCCGCCATGTAGCCCTCGAGGACGATGATGAACTTCAGGTCGTACTTGCCGCCCAGGCGGATCAACCGTTCCACTCGATCGAGCCCGCCGTCCCGCGCATGCTTGGGAAAAACGGGGATGCGGATGGTATTTCCAGAGCGAGACAAAAAAGAGAGTATTTCCTCCCATTCGCTCTCCGGGAACCACTCTTCGAGGATGTAGGCCACGTTCATGCCTATCAACCGAATCTCTCGACCATTGAAAGTGAGCTTGTCGCCAGTCCTGACGACGCGATTGGCGCAGAGCGCTCTGGGTTTGGTAAACAGCGGCAGAAAGATCTTCTCCTCTTCGATCAGCTCAGCCTCCCCCACGAGCACCAGGGGAAAGATGAGCCTGCTCCCCCCCTTGGTTTTGTCTACCTGCGCAGCTAGAGGCATCTCGCAGAGCTCGCTCCCGCCTCTGGGATCGCACTGCTCGGAGGAGAAGACAGGGGACTCGATCTCAAAGACCCCGCTCCGTGCGGGTTCACTTCCCCCCACCGTTGGACTGGACAGGGCCAGAACACAACCTATCGTGACCAGCGAGGCCAAAATCACTACGGCCAGAAACCAGGTTTTTAAGCCTCTTGCATCCAAGATATGCGCGATTGCTGGCAGCTTCGATACCCTGAGAAGCACTCTTGAGCGAAAAACCTGGTTTCTCTCACTTTGTCCAAACTCCAGTTTCATCTGCTAACCTCCCCGATCCCTTCGACTACGCTCAGGACAAGCCCAGTACCGAACCCACAAAATCCCTCTGCCCTCTGGCGAAGTCTTCGGCACTCAAGGCCCTCTTGCCCGCCAACTGCACCTCGCCCAGAAGCAGGGCTCCCTCGCCGGTGGCAACGGCCAGGCCCTCATCCAGAACCATCACCTGCCCCAGCTCCCCCTCGCCCGCCCACTGGGGCAGCGCCTCGGCTCGGAGCATCTTGAGCAGCTTGCCTCGCCAATATGTGTAGGTGCTGGGCCAGGGACAGTAAGCCCGGCTACGCCGCCAGATCTCGATGGCCGATTGGGACCAGTCTATCAGGCCGTCCTCCTTGGCGATGATGCGGCAGTAGGTGGCCTGGCTGTGGTGCTGAGGCTGAGGCTCAATCGCGCCCGCCAACCAGCGGGGTAGCGTGTCCATCATCAGATCAGCCCCCAACTGGGCCAGCCTCGCGCTCAGCGACTCCCGCGTATCCTGGGGAGATATGGCACAGGCAGCCTGGGACAGGATAGGCCCGGTGTCCATCCCCTCATCCATCAGCATGATGGTCACCCCCGTCTCATCTTCGCCCGCCAGGATGGCTGCGGCAACGGGGGCCGCTCCCCGGTACCTGGGCAGGAGCGAGGCGTGGACGTTGAGGCACCCCCTGGGTGGAATGGCCAGCACGTCAGCCGGTAGTATCTGGCCGTAAGCGGCCACCACGATCACGTCGGGCATCAAGGCTCTAAGCTCGGCCACGGCGTCGGGCTGGCGCAGGCGGGGCGGTTGCAGCACTGGCAGATCGTGGGCCAGAGCCACGACCTTCACCGGTGATGCTTCTACTTTGCGGCCCCGTTTCGCCCGCCGGTCGGGCTGAGTGACCACTCCCACAATCTCGTATCGCCCGATCAAGGCCTTCAACACGGGCACCGCGAAATCCGGCGTGCCCATGAAGACTAGTCTTTCCATGGTTCTCTCCCACAGTGATTGTATCACATTTTGGGCTACTGGGCAAGGCGAAGACATTATTGCGATTTGGCGCAACATGTGGTAAAATCAGGCTCGAAGCCAAAGATAGGAGTCAACAAAGTCAGATGTCTCTTTCAGAACTGGATCACACTAACAAGCGCGTCCTCATGTTCGGAGGAAAAGGAGGGGTGGGAAAGACGACCTGCTCTGCTACTACCGCCCTCCACTACGCCTCGGCGGGCAGGAAGACGCTGATCATCTCCAGCGACCTCACCCCTTCCCTATCGGACATCTTCGAGATGGAGGTTGGGGCGACGGAAAAGCCGGTGAAAGGCGTGGAAAACCTCTATGCGCTTGAGATATCGCCCGATGAGGTGATGAAGAGGTGGAAAGAGAAGTTTGGGCCGGAGGTGTACGAGGCTGCTTCGTCTCTGATAGACATGGACTACGACGAGATCATAGATTACGTCGCCATAGCGCCGGGAATCCAGGAGGAGTTCATGTTGGACTACATACTGGAGCGAGTCAAGGATGGGCGCTACGACCTCATCGTCTGGGACACAGCTCCGGCGGGCGATACTCTGCGCCTCCTGGACCTGCCGTACAAGTTCCTGAAACACCTCCGCATGGCCCCCAAGTTCTACTTCGAGGTCCGCGATACCTTCAAGCTGAAAAAGGCCCCCTTTCTCGATCTGATAGATAGCTGGAAGGCCCTGGCCCAAGAGGTGACAGACTTTGTGAGAAATCCGAACAACACGGAGTTCATCCTGGTCACCATTCCCGAAGCCCTGGGTGTGTACCAGGCCAGGAGGCTGGTTGGGGAATTCGAGAGATACGGCCTGGATATCCACTACCTGATCATCAACAACGTCATCAAGAACCCCGACTGCGACTTCCATCGGGCCAGAAAGGAAATGCAGACCCCGTACATCAACCTGCTGGCTGACGAATACGGACAAACTATGGAGATCATCACCCTTCCCCTTTTCGCTCATGAGGTGAAGGGTGTGGATAGGCTGCGGGAGTTGAGGAAGGTGTTGTTTGGTTAACGGAATCACTGAGACACTGAGAACACTGATCACACTGAAGGGGCTTCAGTGGTCTCAGAGGTTTCAGTGAAATCAGTGGTTCAGCGGACGCGAGGAGGAGATTGGGGCGGTGGAGGGTTTGGACCACGAATGACACGAAAGGAGGCGAAAAGCGCGAAAGGGTTTCGTGGTTTTCGTGGTTTTTCGCTTGTTTCGTGATCCAAAGCACCACGGAATCACTGAGACACTGAGAACACTGATCACACTGAAAGGGGCTTCAGTGATCTCAGAGGTTTCAGTGGGGTCAGTGGTTCAGCAGACGTGCGCGGATTGACGCGCTGATTGGATTTCAGTGGGGTCAGCGAACTACAACACAAGAAGGAGTGCAAAAATGACAACTGACATCGGACAGACCGCAGCAGCAGTGGTGGCGACGCTGGCTCCGTTCACCCCGTTCTTGATCGAGGTGGGCAAGGCCGGTGGGAAGAAGCTGGCCGAAGTGATGGCCGAACAGGGCGGCGAAGCGGCCTGGAAGAAGGCGCAATCTCTGTGGGATAAGCTCCAGACCCGCTTCCACGATGATGACGAAGTGCAGGTCATGGCGACTGGGGTGGCCGTCAAACCAGAGGACGAGGCGCGCCAGACGATGCTGGCCGAGGTGCTGGGTAGCCGCCTGCAAGAGAACCCGGCCCTGGCCCAGGAGCTCTTCGACTTGCTGGGCGGACAGGAAGCAGTGCAGCAGTTATTGGCCAAACGGAGCAGTTGGGTGGAGGACGTCACCCAGCGGATGAAGGGCAGCGGCAGACAGATCGTGCAGGCCAGCGATGATAGTGTCATCAAGGGCGTGCGGCAGATCAAGCAGTGATACTCAACGCACTTGAAAAGTGTGAAATTGTGTGTGGGGGGAGAGTACCGCGGATGAAGAAATACACGATAATCACATCTCCGAAGGTCAAAAGGGCACGTTTGGTCTCAATTCGCGGCTGAATATCGTGTGTTTCCACAATCCGAGGTACTCTTTCCGCCATCACTGAAATTTACAAAATCAAAATGCGCTCAGTAGAGTGATCAAGGGGCTTGACCCATGAGCAACAAACAAACGACCCAACGAACCAATGACGCCGACGATGGCAACGTCGTGGGCGACAGGGGCGCCTCCCAGGTAGTAAGGGCAGAGGACCGTAGCACCATCATCGGCGTGACCCAGGTGGCGGGCGACTACTACGCCGCCCCGCCCACCCCAGCGCCCGCCACCGCCCCCGCGCCACCGACCTACTTCACCGGCCGCCACAACGAACTGGACGCCCTGGCTCAGGCCCTCACCACCGGCGACACCCCCCAGGCCATCACCGCCCTGCAAGGCATGGGCGGCATCGGCAAGACCGCGCTGGCGGCTCAACTGGCGGCCCGACTGAACGGCGCATTTCCCGGCGGCGTCTTCTGGGCCGACCTGACCGCCAACGGGGGCGATCCACTGCCGGTGCTGGCTGCCTGGGCGCGGCTGTGCGGCCACGACGTGAGCGCGCTGCCCGATCCCCAGGCCCGCGCCCAGGCGGTGCGCGGGATACTGGCCGGGCGCGTCAAGGAGCAGGGCCGGCTGCTGGTGGTGCTCGACGACGTGCGCGGGGGCTGGCTCGATGGGGCGCGTGCCCTCCAGTCGGCGCGTCCCCCCGGCGTGCCGCTGCTGCTCACCACGCGCGACGAGGAACTGGCGCTGGCCCTGGGCGCGCCGGTGCGCCGCCTGGACGTGCTGCCGCTGAGAAACGCGCTGGAGCTGCTGGCCGCCCTGGCCGGGCCAGTCGTGGAGCGGGAGCCGGATGCCGCCCGCAGCCTGGCCGAGCGGGTGGGCTGCCTGCCGCTGGCGCTGGAGCTGGCCGGGAAGCTGGCCGCCCTGCGCGCCCGCAAGCCCGGCTGGCGACTGGCGAGCCTGTGTGAGCAGGTGGAAGCCCGCGCCGCCGAGACGCTGCGACTCAAGGGGCAGCGCGGACTGGTGGCCAGCTTCTCCTTGAGCTACGACACGCTGGACGCCGAGGGGCAGAGGCTGTTCCGGGCCCTGGGCGTCTTTGCCCCCGCGCCTTATGCCGCCGGGCACGTGGCCGCCGTCCTGGGGTGGGAGGTGGGGACGACCGAGACGCGGCTGGACGCGCTGGTGGCGCTG
>JAUWOY010000035.1 GCA_030611885.1 Chloroflexota bacterium
TTCAACGCCAAACGACATAAAACAGGCGGATTTCACTGCTTATCCGCCCAATTTGGGCAACTTTTACACGGATGAAGCTGTCCACTTTAGCAGAAAACAATCCGAATGGCTAAAACCACAGAAAACGTTAGAACCAGGAAAATTTTAAGGTAGTGGGTTACTTTCAAAGCACGCAAGCAGCCGGTCACGCAACCCCGTATCTTGCCCAATGGCTTCCACGAGGTAAGGCCACCGGGCGGCAAACTCGAAGTAGCGGGGCGGTGCTTCGTGGGCCCGTCGCTCGGCCGCAGCCACGATCTCCTTCGGCGAGCCGCAGCGGGCGACTGCCTCTGGAGTAGCCAAACGTTGCAACGCTTCCAGCGCCCAGGCGGGCGCATCGTCGCGCAGCAGTTGACCCGGGTACGGATCCAACGCCCGTGGTTCGAGAGGGGCGAATTCTGGCTGCTCCTGCGCTGCCAGCAGCTTGCCCCGCTCGTAAATGAAGCGTACCACGTCCTGGGTCAGTTTGGCGTAGGGGAGTGAACCATAGGCTTCGGGCGGCAGGTGAGTGATGGTCAACTCCTTGTCGAAGAAGAACTCCAGTCCTTGCAGGCAGGCGTTGATCAGGTAGTCAATGTCCTCGCCCCGGGTGATGTAGGGATCGAACGACACCCGCTCCCACAACGAGCGATGAAAGACCATGTTGCCGCCGAGGACGACCGGGGTGGAAACCAGGCGGCCAGGGGTGGCCTGCAGCGCTCGCGTCGCCTGGTTCATGAGGATGTTCTTGTCCAGGAAAGGGTTGCCCGTCGGTCCGCCTTCGGGCAGGAGCAGGCCGCCGTGGCGGTCGAGATAGAAGCCGCCGATGCCCGGACGTTCCTCGCTAACGAACTCGGTGGCGATGCGCAGATAGTTTGGCTCCACCACCTCGTCGTCGTCCAGCGCCACTACCACTTGGCTGCCCAGGAGGTGCGGCACGATGAGCTGACAGTTACGCACCGAGGCGTAATTGTGCAGGGCCACCATCGCCGGGTCGAAGCCTGCGGCCGCCACTCGTCCCCGCAGCAACCGCAGATCGCTGGCGGCGAACTGGGCGATGGGGAAATGCTGGCGGTAGGGCCTGATGAGCGCCTCCACTCGCTGTGCTGCCGCATCCTCCAGATCAGGGTGGACGGCAGCGGTCAGCACCAGCACGCCGAAGGGTGGCCCCTCCAGCTTCGCCAGGCTGTCCAGCAGGCGGGGCAGGGTGCTCGGTCCGTCCAGCGGAGTGGGGTGGTCGTAGATGGTCTCAACTGGCCCATCGAGTCGCTTACTGCCCCAGGTCCAATAGGTTGGGATGACGATGACGACGTTGGCTCTCTTCTGCGGGTGAAGGTTCTGCGTCATGGCCGCGTTGCCACCTCGCCCTGGATGAAGCTCAGCACTTCTGGCATGCCAGCCGTGGCCACTCCAATGACTCTGTCCGCGCCGCCATAGTAGACGTAGAGTGTATCCTCTGTCATCACCTGACCGCAACTGAAGACGACGTTAGGCACGTCTCCGTGGAGTTCCCAATCCTCCTCCGGCTCCAGGATCGGCTCCCCCTGCCGCTTCAACACCACCGTCGGGTCGTTCAGGTCGAGCAGGGCGACGCCCAGCCTATAGACTTTGTCCTTGGCGAAGCCGTGGTAGAAGAACAGCCAGCCAGCGTCAGTCTTGAACGGCGGACCGTTGGCCCCGATCTTGTAACTATCCCAGGCGTCTGGGCGGGGACGCATGACGATCTGATGGTCATCCCAGTGGAGCAGGTCGTCGGAATAGGCGATCCAGATGTCGGGCTCGCGGCGGTGGAGCATACAGTAGCGTCCTCTGATCTTCTCCGGAAAGAGGGCGGCGTCCTTGTTCTGCTCGCTGGACAGGGGGAACCCCATCCGCTCCCAGGCAATGAGGTTCTGGGATCGGGCCAGGGCGATTTGCCAAAGTGTTCCCGAGTAGGCGGTGTAACACATGTAAAATGTATCGCCGATTCGAGTGACGCGGGGGTCCTCGACCCCTTTGGCCTCGTGCTCATTCGCCGGCTCCAGCACTGGCCTATCCAGCCTCAGCCAGTCGAAGCCATCCGCGCTGACGGCGTAGCCGATGGATGAAACGCCGTCTGTCCCCCGCGCCCGATAGAGCAGATGGAACAGCCCCCTGTCGTAGACGGTGGCAGCGTTGAAACCCCCCCGGGCCTCCCACGCATGTTCTTTTCGAGGGGTCAGGATTGGGTTGCCCTGGTAGCGTTGTAACTTCATAAAAAGCTCCTCCTACTTCAAACACAGAGCGATGAGGTCATCCACGTTGACTGTCGCCAGGCACATCACCTGGTCGGCCGCACCGTAGTAGATTTTCACTTCGCCGTCGTCCTCGAGGATAGCGCCACAGGTGAAGACGACGTTCATGACGTCCCCCAGGAAATCCTCCATCGCAACAGGGGAAAGGATGGGCTCTGCGGCGCGCCCTATTACCTGGGAGGGGTCTTCGAGATCGAGTAGCACCACCCCCAGCCGGTAAAGTACGCCGCTGCCCGTCTCGCGCACACCGTGGTAGATCTCCAGCCACCCCTGTTCGGTCTTGATGGGCGGCGCACCGGCGCCGATCTTTTTATTATCCCATCGCCCCCCCTTGCGAGGTTGCATCACCGGCCGCGGATCGCCCCAGTGGAGCAGGTCTGGGGAATACGAGAGCCAGATGTTGCCGCCGACGTCGCATTTGCCGGCGAGCGTCGTGGGGCGGTCGAGGCGTGCGTAGCGTCCGCCGACCTTCTCCGGGAAGAGCACCACGTCCTTGTTGGGCGGCAGCGAGATGACCCCCATTCGCTCAAAGGTGTGGAAGTCCCTGGTTCGGGCCAGCCCGACGCAAGGGGCGTACCTCGAGTAGCAGGTGTAGGTGACGTAGTAGGTGTCGGCGATTCTGGTGATGCGCGGGTCCTCGATGCCGTACTCTTCGTAAGTGGCATAGTGCCCTTCGGTGGCGCGCACCATGGCCGGC
The DNA here is from genome assembly GCA_030611885.1 of Chloroflexota bacterium. GTDB lineage: Bacteria > Chloroflexota > Anaerolineae > VGOG01 > VGOG01 > JAUWOY01. Next base: position 2,989 of record JAUWOY010000035.1, read on the forward strand.
TGCGGGTCGGGGGTGAAGTGAACCCCGTCTTGGCTGCGGGCTACCCACAGGCAAGAGATCCCTTCGAGATCTTCGACACGGTTGAGCAGGACGTACTCATCGCCATGCTTGGCCGCCCCGGCGTTGAAGACGGAATTGACCGGCCGGGGAAAATCCTTTGCCGTGAGGATAGGATTTCCCTCATAACGCTTCATTTTCATTTTCATTGCCATTTACCTCCTCAGTGTTTTTATTCTCTGAACGCCGCCAAGTAATCTAAAACATCGTCTAGCCTGGCGGTGGCCAGACAGCAGCGTTTGTCCGCTGCCCCATAGTAGACGTAGAGCGTGTCATCTATAACGATCGCGCCCTCCGGGAATACGACGTTAGCAGTATCTCCTACTTTTTCGTATTCCTCCTCAGGCTCCAGGATGGGGTGTGGCGAGCGAGCGATCACCACGGAGGGCTCTTCTAAGTCCAGGAGCGCCATTCCCGTTCTGTACACGGCCTCATCGTCCTTGCCGTGGTAGATCAAAAGCCAGCCCTCCTCCGTTTTGATGGGCGGCGCCCCCGCTCCTATCTTCGCCGACTCCCATTCGTATTTCGGCCTCATGACCGTGAACTCTTCGAGAGAGGCCCTGTATTCGTTCCAGAAGTCCTCCCTGGGATTCACCAACTGTTCCACATCGTCGAAGTACACGATCTGGATGTCAGGAACCACCCTGTGAAGCATCGCCATCCGCCCGTTGACCAGCTCCGGGAATATCACGGCATCCTTATCATCGAGGCCGGGGATGACCACGCCGTGCTTGCGGAAGGTGTGGAAATCCTCTGTTGAGGCCAGGGCCACCCTGTCTGAGCCGGAATAGGCGGGGCCGAAAAGGGCGGTATAGGTGATCAAGTACAGAATTTGGCCGTTGATTTTCAGCCTGGTCACCCTGGGGTCTTCGCACCCGAATCGGTCGTAGTCCTCCGTCGGTTCGATAACGGGCTGCTCGAATGGGGCAAAAGCGATCCCATCCTCACTCACGGCACAGCCGACACTGGAGATGTAGTCATCGTAGCCAGTGCCGTTGGGTTTCCTGGTGTAGCCCAGCGGGATTGCCCGGTAGAGCAAGTAAACCCGGCCGTCCTCACCGAGGGCGGCGCCGCAATTGAAGACCGCACCCGATTCCCACTTCTTATTGGGGTTAGCCTGCAAGATAGGGTTGTGCTCGTAACGGTTTAGCTTCACGTCGTGCCTCCTTCCTCTAGCAAGTAGTCGATGAGCTTGTCTAAGCGTACGCTGGCGACGCAGCAGACCTTGTCGGCCGCGCCGTAGAAGACGATGAGCTCGTCCCCCACCACCACTGCCCCCTCTGGAAAGACGACGTTGGGCACGTCGCCCTCCCTCTCGTATTCTTCTTCCGGCTCCAGGATCGGCTGCGGCGTGCGAGCGATGACCCGCCAGGGCTCCTCCAGGTCCAGCAGCGCCGCCCCGGCCCGGTAGACGCTGTTCTCATCCACTCCGTGATAGATCAGCAACCACCCGGCACCGGTCCTGATGGGCGGCGGCCCGGCACCGATCTTCTTGCCCTCCCAGGGCTGTTCCGGTTCCATGATCACCTTGTGGTCGTACATCCTGCCGGGCAGCCCGTCGAGGAAGGCGAACCAGATGCTGGGCCGCTCCACCGGGTAGCCCGGGCCGACCCAGTTGCTCGGCCTGTGGAGGGCCGCATACCTGCCCTGGATTTTCTCAGGGAAGAGCACCACGTCCCGTTCGTCGGCAGCGTAGGGGGTGATGATGCCCAGTCGCTCGAAACTCTCGAAGTCCTTCACCCTGGCCAGGGCGGTGCGGGGGGCAGCCTGCATTGGCTTTGGAATCCCCAGGCGTCGCCGCACGGCCCCCGGCGGCGAAGGGGTGGGGGTGACGACGTAGGTCAAGTAGACTGCGCCCTCCAGCTCGGTGAGTCGCGGGTCCTCAATGGACATCTCCCACAGCTTGAGGTCGGGGCCAAAACAAGGCTCCTCGAGCCGTTCCACCAGGCGCAACTCCTCGTCGAAGATAGCGTGCCCAAGCCTGGAAACGTAGCGGACGTAGTCGCCCGTGGCGCGGTAGAGGACGTGGATGTTGCCGTCTCGGTAGATGGCGGCGCAATTGAACGTCGCCACCGCCTCCCAGTGGTCACCCCTGGGCTTCAGGATAGGGTTTCCTTCATAACGTACCAGTTTCATCGCTGCCTCCTTGATTTTGGTTTCGGGTTATGATCCCGTGCTCTGATAACGGTTGATCCCCACCCGCCAGAAGGCGTAGGCGAGGGTGAAAAGCGCCAGCCCCACCAGCGGCGTCAGGTAGGCGAAGGCGGGGGAGAAGAGGGTGTCCCCCATCCGGTTCAGGAAGGCGGTTGCTGGATAGTAGCTCATGAATCCCACCGGTACGAGGAAGGTCAACACGAACTGGAGCACCCCATTGTAGATGTCCAGCGGGTAGAGGGCGAAGTTGTCGCTGAACGTGAGAACGATCCACGTCAACCTACTCGCCTCAGTTATCCAGAAGGCCAGGGTATTGATGATTAGGAAGAGCGATAGCTCGATCAGGCAACCGCCTGCCATCACCAAAAGGAGAAAGGCAATCGCTGGAGGAGTCCACTGAAATTCGAGCAAGCGGCTGACTACCACAAAGCAGACGAGCCCCAGCCCCAGGTCTCCGATACCCGCGGGGTCGTACTCCCAGGTGATCAGTTGGATGAGGGGGTTCAGGGGGCGCAGCAGCACGCGGTCGAAACCTCCCCGTCGCACGTACCGGGAGACCATCTGGACGTTGTGGAAGAGCAGGCAATAGCCGGCGTGGGCCAGCAGCCTGAGGGTGTAGATGAAGAAGATCTCCCCTTGGCTCCACCCGGCCATGCTCTTGAAGCGGGCCAGCACCGCCCAGATGAAGACCAGGCTCGTCAGGTTCCACACCACCCCCATCGTCACTCGCAGGAAAAAGTCCAGCCGATATTCCATGTGGCTCTTGATGCCCGCCCACATCACCAGTCCCAGCACCCGCAACCGATGCACACTATCCCCCTTGAACAATTATCTTGCGCTCTGCTGTCTTCCAGATGAGCCAGGCGGTGGCCGAGAGCACCGCAATCCAAGCCGCCTGCTTGAGGAGCGCTATCCAGATGGCCGCCCCCTCGATCTTGCCGATGTAGATGGAAAGGGGCAGGTGGGCCAGGCTCTGAAAGGGCAGCCACTCCGCGATCCGCCGCATCCAGAGCGGGAGGAACCAGAGGGGTATCAGACCCCCGGAGAGGAACAGGCTGACAAACTCGAAGATCATGTTGAATCCCATGAGTTCCAGCGTCCAGAAAGCGACCAGGCCCACCATCGTTAACAGGATGAGATAGCGCTCGCTGAGGTCGGCGATGAGCTGCTGGGGGTTCACCGTGCGGTCGAAGCGCAGCCAGGCGCGCCGCGTATCCCGCCGCACCGGTTCCGCGCCGTTGGCCTGGATTTCGGGGTAGTCCCCTCCGAAGTGGACGACCAGTGTGCGGTAGGGGGCGTGGCGGCGCTTGAGCTCCTCGACCGTGCCGTCGTAGAGGAGCCGGCCGTGGTCAATGATGATGATCCGCTCGCAGAGCCGCTCCACGTCGGCCATGTCGTTGGAGGCCAGGATCACCGTCACTCCTCGCTCGCGGTTGATCTCGGCGATGAACTGGCGCATGCGCTCTTTGGCCACCACGTCCAACCCGATCAAAGGCTCGTCCAGGAAGACGATCTCAGGATCGTGCAGCAGGGCGGCGACCATCTCGCCCCGCATCCGCTGCCCCAGCGATAACTGCCGCACGGGGGTGTCGAGGAGCTCATCCAGGCCCACCAGTTCGTTGAAGGCGTGCATGTTGCGCTGGTAGGTCTCGTCGGGGACGCGGTAGACCTCCTTGAGGATGCGGAAGGACTCGCCGAGGGGCAGATCCCACCAGAGTTGGGAGCGCTGGCCGAAGACGGCGCCCATGCGGTTGGCAAGAGCCTGGCGGTGTTTGTGGGGGACGAGACCGTCCGTCTCCACGTAGCCGCTGGTGGGCACCAGCACCCCGGTGAGCATCTTGAGGGTGGTGGACTTGCCCGCCCCGTTGGGCCCGATGTAGCCGACCAGCTCGCCCCGCTCAATGGAGAAGGACACGTGATCCACGGCCCGCACGACGTTGTACTGGCGCGTGAAGAGGGTGCGGATCGAGCCCAGGAAGCCGGGCTGCCGCTTGACGGTGCGGAATTCTCTATGGAGCTCTTTTGCGATGATCATCGAAGCCATTCTATTTCCTCACCTCCAGCACCCGCACGCCCCAGGGCACCAGCGAGAGCTGGAATTTCCCATCTTGCACCTCCAGCTCGTCCCCGCTTTCGACGTCCAGCATCCGACGGGGCGGCCGCCAGCAGCGCACCGCCTCCTCCAGCGGGACATCGCCGTGGTTGATGGCCACCAGGAGTTGCGCCCCGTTCTCATCCTCAAGAACGCTCAAGCTCAACGCCGGCTGGCTGGTGTCAAAGAGTGACACGATGCCGGCTTCGCTCCGCAGGGCCCGGTACAGGCGATGGGCTGGCGACCAGCGATGGACCTCGGTTCCCGATGTCAGCAGCCACTCCAGGGAGCGGGGGCAGAAAAAGGCTTTCCCGCGGCCCACGGTGTTGACGGTAAGCGCCGGGCGGTCATCCCCGTCCACGGCCAGGACCTGGCCCGTCGTCGGGGCGATGGACAGGCGGGGAGCATCGGCGGCGGGCACGGCGACCCGTTCCCCCGCCCCCAGGCCGCCGAAGGGCCTGTCCTGAGCGTAGCCGAAGGGCTCCACCAGGCGCAACTCCGCCCGCTCCCCCTGCGGCGCGGAGAGCAACCCCGGCCATCGCTCCAACTGCACGCCGAAAAGCTCCTCCAGGTTAGGCACTGCACTGCCAAACCCGGCCCACAGCACGCCTCCCGTCTTCACCCAGGCCTGCAATTGGTACCAGGTGGGAGCCAGCAGGTCGGCGAAGGGCACCAGCAGCAGCCGCACGCCCTCCGGGGGCAACGCCGGCTCGCGCACGAAGACGGCATCGAAGCCGGCCATCCGGGCTAGAGTGTAGGCTTCGAGCAGAGCTTTGAGAAGCCGCGGGCGGTCCACGCTCCGGAAGGGATAGTTGACGTAGAAGGTGGTCGGCACCAGGATGGCCGCCTGGGGAGCTGCGGGAGCCCAGCGGGTGGCATCCACCTGGGCCAGCAGGCGAGCGAAACGGTGCATCTCCCCGGCCGCCGGCTTCTCACTCCCATCGGCTCGGGTGATGCCGAAGAAGAGTTCAAAGGGATGGTGGGTGTACGGAGGCAAGTCGGCGGTGGCGAAATCGCTCCAGCACCAGCCCAGGTGACCAGCAGCGCCAGCAGCCCAGGTGCTGAAAAGCAACACACGGAAGTACGCCGCCTGCTCCTCTTCCGCTACCAGCCCGGTGCTCATGCCAAATTCTTCGGCCAGCACCGGCCGGCCGACGTCGCACAAACGCACCAGGCCAGCCGGGGTATGGGCAAAGCGCAGCGTGTCGTCGTCGTCGAAATAGATGTGCAGGCTCATAAAATCCTGAACTTGGGCCAGAGCAGTGACGTCGGTCAGGGTGCCATCGGGATAGCCCAGGCCGTTCCCCTTTAAGTCATCGGCGCCGTCGCCGGCCGCGATGGGTCGCTGAGGGTCTATCGCACGGATGGCGTCGCGAAGGGCGCGCATCCAGCCTGCCAGGATGTGCGTTTCCCGCTTGCCCGCGTAATGCGTGATCTCGTTGGAGAGGAGCCAACCCAGGATAGAATCATCGTCACGGTAGCGGGCGACGATGGCCTGGACAAAGCGGCACGAGCGAGCCATGACCCCAGGATCGGTGTAGAAATCACGGCCCTGCTCCCAGGGGACGGGGAAGTTCATCCCCGACATGTGCCCGACGAAGAAAGTGGGCAAGGTCATCAAGCCCTGTTCGCGGCACAGAGACAGAAAGGTGTCCAGCTTCTCCAGCGCGTCGGCGCACAGGTTCCCCTCGGCATCGGCGAAGTCGGCGGTCATCAGGAAGAAGCGGACGGTGTTCAGGCCCAAGGCGTGCATTTCGCGCAAGTCCTGGGCGATGCCTTCAGGATCCCAGTGCGTCCACATCTCGACGGCGGTGCGCCGCGGCCAGTAGTTCACGCCGATGGGATAGACAGGCCGGCCGTGGCGATCACGGAGAAATCGACAGTGCATCATCTTTTGTCTGACTCCTTTGAGTGTTCTGAGCTCCTCTTCTGCACAATCAGAAGCTCCCGATGCTCGTTCGTCTCAATTCCCTTCGGTGTGCGATACTCTGTGATGATCTGAGCGACTTGACGCCAGTGCTTCTCGATGTTGAAATCCTCCGGGAGAGGGACGGACTGGAGCCAAAAAATGAGTGATTCGACATCGCGAAACCAGTAGCGAACGTCGTACTCTGCACGAGCGATTATAGCGCACCCGTTCTGTTGAAACTGCTCAACCAACGTGGGCATTTCTTGCCACCAGCCTTCACCATAACTTTCAGGCCCCCAGCCAAAAGCAGCGAGTATGTTCTGTGTGTTTCTCCTGCCAACTTGCTGCGTGATGAAGATGCCGTCGGAGCGCAGAACACGGACGATCTCTTCGACATACACAGAAGCGTGCCGGTTCAACACGACATCATAGGCGGCGTCGGGAAATCCAAGGGCCTCGGCGCGCACTACCTCAAAAGAGACTTTATCTACCAACGATGGCGGTGTGTTCTGTCGCGCCACCTGGATCATGGTGGGATCGGCGTCAATGCCCACCCCGGCGCCAAAGTGGGGCGCCAGGGCGAGAAACCGTTTGCCCTCGCCTGTGCCGATGTCAAGGACATGACTGGAGGGTTGGAGATAGCGGCGCACTACATCAGCGTAGTCCCAGGGGACGGGATCACGATCATCTTGCACGCGCGAGAAATCCCACCCCCGGCGTTCACCGACAGAGGCGGCGATGCGTCTCAAGTCCTCAAGCGTCACGGGGCGTTCCATTCGTGCAGTAGCAGTTTCTCCAAAAGTTCGTCCTTGTCATACTGCAATGCTGGGAATTTGGGCCAGGCGTCCAAGCCATCATCATCGAATCCTGGGATCAGGTGGATATGCAGATGCGGCACCGATTGCTGTGCCGATACCCCGCTGGCGTGTAGGAGATTCACACCTGACGAGCCGATCCGGTCATTGTAGTGGATAGCGAGCTTCTTGACAGCAACAATGAGATGCTCCAATAAAGCTTCCGGAGCAGTATACAGATCGGGGTAATGCGCTTTGGGTGCCACGACTGTGTGACCATATGCTTCCAACGTTTTCGGTAGGAAGCAGATGACCTCGGCGTCTTGATAAATGATCCAAGACGGAATCCTGCCTGCCACGATTTCGCAGATGACGCAGTTAGTCATAATCCATCTATGTGGATCTCCCCCTCAGCTATTCTTAATACCGACTCAATGAATTCGGCCTTGCCTGGGGTGTAGAAATCACGATTGCCTCGAGATTTCCGTGCCAGTTCCCTCTTGAGCCTGGCATATTCCCTGGCCGCTTCTTTGTGCTGGCGAAGATAGTCTCGGAAACGTATATAGCTTTTCCAAGAGTCGCTGTCCCATTCAACCATGTGCAGGTAGTGCGTCCTTCTACTTGGATCCCCTTTAGCGAAGAAAAACCTTCCGGGACGCCCCTCATATGCTTTGTATTCATACCCCAAGCATTCAAGCGGTTTAATGCATTTCTCTGCATCTTCCAGCCGCCGGACGGCTACGGCTATATCAATGATGGGTTTGGCCTCAAGTCCAGGGATGGCCGTGCTTCCAACGTGTTGAATGTCCATCACGTACGTGCCGATAGAAGCGCGCAATACACGCTCCTCCTCAGCAAAAAGGCTCTCCCACTCAGAAGAGTAAGGAACGAGTTTCACGGTTCCTCGTTGTAAACCGATCATAATCCCGGCCGCCTCAGAGCTTTGCGGAAGAAGATCTCCCCGATTCCTCCCTCGTTTATGCCCACGATAAAGCCACACTCTTCGAAGCTGACGTGCCGGTGCCACGCTTGCGGCTCTAGCTCGTTGGCCTGCGAAGAGCTGTACAATGCCGTATGCCCTTGTTCACGCAGGACGTTTTCCAGATAGTGCAGTATGGCCCTGCTGATGCCCTGGTGGCGCTGGTCTTCCACTACCCAGATGAGGGCGATGTAGGGCACAGTTGACCACAGGTACTCGAGGCGCAGATAGCCGACCAACTGCCCTGCCTTTTCCGCCACAATGATCTCGCGCTGGGCTATTTTGCGTCTGATGATCTCCGCCGACATGGTCGAGTGATCCAGGGCGATGCATCCGTCCAGGTCCGTCTGACTAGCAAATCGGACTTCGATTTGGTCAGTCACGTTGTGGCACTCCTTTGCGTGCCTGGATGATCAGGGTGAGCGGCAGCAGACCTCTTGATGGGTAGCAGGCCAATCGCATTGGCCGTCTTGGGCTGAACAACGCCCAACGCGGTTGGGCTGCTACCTTTTTCTGAGAGAACTCTCATGGTGGTGCCTGGATCCGAGCCATTTCTTAGCACCCCAAAGCAGGGGGATAGAAGATGCAGAACACTGTCAACGGATTTTCGGAACGGATTGAACGGAAGATGCCGCGCACGGAGCCCTAATCCGTTCAATCCGCTCCCCGAATCCGTTGACAGTTCCACTCATCCCCCCGCTTTGACGTGCTATGAGCCATTTTGCGTGCGCGGATGATGAGCGTGTGGGGCAGCTTGCGCATGATCTGGTATTCCTGAGAGGCAGGATCGAACTCGGGCACGTAGGGGAGGCAGGCTAGCTCTTGCGGCGATGCTTTCGCCACGTCCTCAATGTTCTGTTCCACCAGCCGCTCCAGCGTGAAGCCGGCCTCGATCAGCTCGTTGACGATCTGCTCCAGGGTGCGCAAGTGGCCCCGCATCCGGGCGGTGGTGCCGTCTTCGTAGGTCCAATCCCACTCCTCCACGTCGGGCCAGGCGGCGTAGTCCCCGACTTCAGTCGCGTCCGGGTCACCAGCCAGGTGCCAGCCCACCGCCTGAAACCAGGGATGGCTGAGGCAGAAGACGAACAGGCCGCCCGGCACCAGCACGCGCCACGCTTCATCGTAGGCCCGCCGCAGGTCGGTCACGTAGTCGAAGGCATAGGACGAGAGAGCGATGTCGAAGCTGCCGTCGGGGAAGGCGCTCAGGTGCTCGGCCACACCGACGATAAATTGTACCTCAACATCGCTCTTAAGCGCAAGTCGCCGGGCGTGATCGATCTGGGCCGGCGAGGGGTCCACGCCGACGCAGGTGGCGCCCCGTTTGGTCAGGGCGATGCTGTTCTGGCCGCCGCCGCAGCCGATCTCGATGACTCGCTTGCCGGCCACATCGCCCAGCAAGCGCAGTTCCCGCTCGCCGGGGGCCAATGAGCCGTAATGCACATCGTCGGTCGAGATGCGCGTGTTGGCCTGGTAGCGGGCCGCGATGGTATCTCAACTGCGGCGGTTCAGTTCGATGGTCTGGTGCTCGTACATCTTTCGCCACCTCTCATCAATGTGACGAAGCAAGCCACGACGGTCAGCCAGAAGATCAGCCCAATCCAGCCCAGAATCCTGGGGAAGAAGCGAGAGCCGTACCACCAGGCCGGCGGTGGTACGAACTTGTGAAAGAAGTGAGGGCCAGCGTTCAAGGAGATGAAAACGAGATCAATCAAACAGAGGGCGTAGAAGAAAGGCTTCGCCCTCCGGTCGTAGAGCCAGGCATAGAGGGCCAACAGGGCCAGCCCCCAGACGAGGAACTGCTCGTTGACCACCTTCGAGGTGGCATAATAGGCCAGGCAGAGTAGGGCCGCGCCCTTGACCAGGAAAGCCAGGCGATCCGACCACCTATCAACCGTCCACTGTCGTGCTCTGAACAGCACGGCCAGGTACAGGAGAGGAAACAGGACGGCGAAGGCGTAAGTGGTAGGCAGGCCCAGACTGTCTCTCAGATCTGGATTGATCACTCGCCAGAGCCAGTACCCGACGTTCAGGTTCTGCGGCGGGCGCGTGGTGTGGGTGGCGAAAACGCCCAGATAGGAGCGGGCGTCGGTCAGCAGGAAGGGCAGCGAGATGGCGAGGGGCACCAGGCAGAAGCAGAGGGTGTAGCGCAGCGCCGCCGTCAGGTTTCGCTCTCTTTTCCACACGTAGAAGACGAAGAAGGGCAGATAGAAGGCGGTGTAGAAGCCCTTGAAGCCGACCGATACCCCCAGCACCAGGGCGCTCCAGACGTCTCGCTCGTCGGCCAGAAGAAGGATGGAGACCAGGACGAGAAGAGCCGGCAAGGCGTCGAACATGCCCCACATGCTGGAAACAGCGATGGCGATGGGGTTGAGGAAATAGGCCGCCGTCACCGTCAGCGCCGTCCGCCGGCTAGCGGTCACCCGCTGTACCAGCCGCCACAACAACAAAGCGCAAGCCAGGTCGGCCAGGATGAGAGGCAGCTTCAGGGCCAGGTTGAAGACCCACTGGCTCCCGGAGAGCTTGAAGGCCACGTAGCCCAGCCAGCAGAGGATGCTCCACAGCGGGGGATAGGCGAAGGGCAGCTCCGATTCGATGGCGTAGGGGCTCTGCCCGGCGTCCATGGCCTCCCCCACCAGCTTCCAGACCTTGAGGTCCCAGGGGTCTTCGGTGACTGGGGCTAGAACAAGCCGCAGCAGCGTGCCGAACAGCAGAATCCAAAAGATTGGCGAACGCAAAGCTCGTTTCACTACGTCAGACATGAGGATTTCCTCCTGGGCATAATCAAAAAGAAGCGGTGCAGCAGTGATCAGGACACCGCACCGCCCTTTACACCCCAACGCTGACCCGATGGGGGCAGATGCAGAAAATAGGTCGCTTCGGCTAAGCTCCCTTCAATCTTCCTCCCCTTCCTCCATCATATCCGGAGGCTTTGCCTCGGGCTTCCTGACGGGCAGGCGAGCCTGCCGACGCACGTCCCATATCACGAGTGCCAGGAAGATGGAGCTGATCACGAAGGCGATCACGCTAACCACGAACTCCGCTGAGCCCCAGGGCAAGAAGGGCAGCGGGATGAGGGAAAGGGTGACGAGGAAAACGCCTATGGTGAAAGCGATCCTGCCTATAGTAGGTGCCATTCTGGGATTTTCTCCGCCAGGTGACAGGCGATGAGGCGACCATCCAGCGGCCTGAGGGCGGGTATTTCTTGGGTGCAGATGTCCTCAGCGTAGGGGCAGCGCGGATGAAAGCGGCAGCCGCTGGGGGGCTTGGTGGGGTCGGGGAATTCGAGGCTCCTCAGCGGGAGCGGCCGCTTCTCCCTGGCCTTCTTCGGATCGGGCACCGGCACGGCCGAGAGCAGCGCCTGGAGGTAGGGGTGACACGGCTTCTGCAAGACCTCGCTCAGTCTTCCTGTCTCCACCATCTGCCCCAGATACATCACCGCGATCTGGCCACCCTTCACGAAATACCTGGCCGTCGCCAGGTCGTGGGTGATGTAGAGGAAGGCGATGCCGAACTCCTCGTTCAGTCTGTGCATCAGATCGAGGATGGAGAGCCTGAGCGAGACGTCTATCATGGAGACCGGTTCGTCGGCCACGATGAGCTTCGGCCTGAGGGATACTGCCCTGGCGACCACCACCCGCTGCCTCTGCCCGCCACTGAGTTGATGGGGATATTTGTCGAGGAACTCCTCCGGCGGGGTGAGGCCCATGAACTGAAGGAGTTCGGCCACCTTCTCCCTGGCCTCCTTTCCATTCTTGGCTATGTGATAGCGGAGGAAGGGAGCGCTCAGGCTGTGGTAGATGGTCCGCACGGGGTTCAGCGCGGCGTAGGAATCCTGGTGGACGATCTGGGCGTTGCGGCGATATTCCCGGAACTCCTCCCGGCCCATCCTCCAGATATCCTTGCCCTTGAAGAGAACCTCCCCGGAGGTGGGCCTGAGCAGGCCGGCCATGATCTTACCCACCGTCGTCTTCCCGCAGCCCGACTCGCCGACCAGGGCCAGGATCTCGCCTTCTTTGATGTCCAGGGTGGTTTTCACCACGGCCTGAAGCTGAGCCCGGCGCATGAGCCAGCCCCTCTGGAAGGTCATGTTCACGTCTTTGAGCTCGATTATGGATTCGGCCATTTCCCACTCCAAACGCGTAAATTCGTAGATTCGTAAATCGTGAATTCGTGTCCGAATCTACGAATTTACGAATCACGAATCTACGAATCCCGATTTATAAGCCACCAATTGTGGCAGGCGACTAGCCTCCCGTCGCCGATGTCCTTCAGCTCTGGCTCCTCCTCCTGGCAGTGGGGGGTTGCGTGCGCGCAGCGGGGGTGGAAGGGGCAGCCTGGCGGGGGATTGAGGAGGTTCGGTGGCGAGCCGGGGATGGGCTTCTTGTCGGCGATGTCGCCGATGAGGGAGGGAGCAGCCTTGATGAGCCCAATGGTGTAGGGGTGCTTGGCATCGTAGAAGATCTCTTCGATCTTACCTACCTCCATGCTCCTTCCGGCGTACATCACCGCCACCCTGTCGGCCAGCTTGGCCACGATGGACATATCGTGGGTGAGGAGCAGCATCGTCAGCCCCAGCTTTTCGCGTACATCGGCCAGGATGTCCAGGATGTAAGCCTGGGTCACCACGTCCAGCGCGGTGGTGGGCTCGTCCAGGATGAGCATCTTGGGCCCCAAAAGCAAGCTTAAGGCGATGATGACCCTCTGCCTCATCCCCCCGGAGAGCTCGTGAGGGTAGGAGCGCAGGATCTGGGAGGGCTCCAGGCGCATCATCCCCAGTAGCTCCGAGGCTTTCTCAAGCACTTCCCCTTTGGATGCTTTCCCGTGAGCCTGGGCCGTATCTATCATCTGGTCGGCGATGCGCATCACCGGATTCATGGCGTTCTGGGCGGCCTGGAAGACCATGGACACTTCCTTCCAACGGTACTTCCTCAGCTCCTCCGGGCCGAGGAAGAGGACATCCTTATCCCCGAAGAGTATCTCCCCGCCGGCTATCCTTCCCGGCGGGGGGACGAGGTTAAGGACGGAGAAGGCGAGGGTTGTCTTTCCGCTCCCCGACTCTCCCACCACAGCCATGACCTCGCCCGGTTGGACGTCTAAGGAGGCCCTGTTGACGGCCCTCAGGGCCCCTTTGCCCAAATCAAATTCCACCACCAGATCTCTAATGATTAAAAGGGGTACCATGCTTTTATTCCTCCGTAGATTCGGGATTCGTAAATTCGTAGATTCGGAGAGGGCTTCACGAATCTACGAGTTTACGAATTTACGAACTTACGTCCTCAACCTCGGATTCACCACCTCGTCCAGGCCGCTGGCGAAGAAGAACGCCCCCAGTTGAAACAGGATGATGCACGCCATGGGTGAGCCGAAGTAGAAGAGGGCCTTAGGCACGTAGATGGCCCCCGTTTGCCATGCTGCCAGGCTCAGCATCATCCCCCAGTTGGTGGCCTTAAAGGGGATCAGTCCCAGAAACATCAGACCGACGCTGGCGGTAATGGCCCCGCGCATGAGGGTGAAGAAGTTGATGGCCACATAAGGCATGACGTTGGGCAAAAGCTCCCGGAAGACGACGTGGAATGTTGAAAGCCCCAGGGCCCTCGCCGCCTCGATGAACTCTCTCTCCTTGAGGGAGAGTATCTGCGACCTGATGGCCCTTGCCAGCCCTCCCCACGCCCAGATGCTCAAGAGTAACCCCAGCCTCACCGGGTCCTTCACCTTCCACACGGAAGCTACGATCATCAGCACCGGGAGGCTAGGGACGGTCAGGATGGCGTTCGTCATGAGCATCAGGACCGCATCCATCATTCCCCCCTGCAGCCCAGCGAGCATCCCTACCAAGATTGCAACCCCTGTAGCGAAGATAGCTGCAAGAAAGGCGGTGATAAGCACATCTCTTGAGCCGTGGACGATCTGTTGGAAGGTATCCCTCCCGACGTGGTCTGTCCCCAGCGGGTGCTCCAACGATGGCCGCTGGAACCTCTTCTCGAAACTCTGGGTCGTATCCAGAGGCACCACCTCCGGCCCCACGGTGGCCATCAGCGCAAAGATGATCAGGATGATCAGGCCGATGAAGGCCCTCTTGTTTCGCCTGATGATGACGAAGGGCTCGTAGATCGAACGGTATAGCCTGCTGGGTATCGCCGCCACACTCATCGCTCACTCCTCCAATTTGATGCGCGGGTCCAGCCTGGAGTAGAGGATGTCCGCCACCAGGTTGGAGAAAATCGTGACCACCGCCGTCACGAGGAAGAGGCCCTGCATCAAGCCGAAATCCATCCTCGTCGTGGCTTGGGCGAAGAACCAGCCGATGCCGGGATAAGAGAAGATGGTCTCGATGAAGATGGCGCCGCCCAGCATGGTTCCCAGGGCGATGGCCAGACCTGTAACAAGGGGTAAGATGGCATTCCTTCCCATATATGAGATCATGATCCTTCGCTCCTTCAGCCCCCGCGCCCTGGCGGCCATGATGTAATCCTCACCCAGCACGCTCACCGCACTCCCCTTCATGGCCATCGCCCAGGCCGCTGTGCTCTCGAAGACGTAAGCTGTAATGGGCAGGACGGCGTGGCTAAGCACGCTCTTTATGAAAGGCCAGTTGAAGCCGGGCGTGAGCGCGCTGTCGTAGGCCCCCTTCATGGGGAAGAGCCTGAGGTTGGCGGCGAAGACGATGAGCAGGATGAGGGCCGTGATGTAGTCCGGGGTTGCGCCTGTGAAGGCGGCATAGGCAGTCACGATGGGCTCGAGGGCTGTCTTCCTCTTCCAGGCGATGACCATTCCCATAAGCGACCCCAAACCGAAGCTGAGGAGCAAGGAAATGGAGAGCAGGAAAACTGTCCAGGGAAGGGCTTTGAAGATGATCCTGTTCGTACTGATCTGGTAAACCATAGAAGTGCCCAGGTTACCCTTCATAAGGCCCTTGATGTACCTGATGTATTGCTGGCCCAGGGGCTCATTGGGGTCGTAGTCGTACATCTGTTTCACTTGTTCGTAAGCGCTCTCAAAGTCCATTCCATGGGTTTGCACGAGCTCCATAGCCCACATGTATAAGGGATCTCCCGGCATTCTGCGGAGTAGGAAGAAGGTGAGGGTGATGACGATGAGGAGTGTGAGGAAGGCGATTCCTGCCCTCCTGACGATGATCAACATTTTTCTCCTCCTGGAGGCTACCTCCCCGAGAGCTCGAAGCTCTCGGGGAGGTGAACATACGATGTTAAAAGAGGTGTGCCCCCTCTTCCATGCCCGGGGGCACACCTCTCCAAAGGGCTACCTGCTCAGGTTCAGTACATCACAATTATGAAGCAGAGTGGGCTCCCATGCACTTGTCCTGTATGACAAGTACAGGGCCCGCGTTTCGGCGGCGTGGGAGCACTTGTCCTGGACCCTGTACCTGTCGGTCCAGGACAGGTGTGGTCAAGTACAGGGCCGCCTCTGCTGGTAGATTGTGATCCACTGAGGTTGCACCTCGTCCAGGCGATCCAGCCTACTTGACGGCGTGGAGGATGCCCTCGCCCATGAGCATGGTGTAGAGGCGCTCGATTCCACCTGGGGCAAGCAGCCAGAGGGGATCGTCTGCGGCGGGCCAACCCGTGACGTGCACCCCGTCGAGGTGGTAGATCCCCAGCTTCTTCTCGATGAAGGGGAGCACGGGCAGGTTCTCGTTGTGGATCCAGGCCAGCGTATGCGCCAGCTCCTTCTGCCTGGCGAGGTCGAACTCCGCACCCAGCTCGTCCACCAGGGCCTCCGCATCCACCACTTCGCCATCGGGCCCTATCAGGTCTATGGCCTTAATGTCGACCGTCTTGCCGGTGTCGCCAAGTGGGTGAAGGGTGCGACGCATCTCCGCCCAGGGGTGAGCATACCTCGCCGAGTTCATCGTCCACTCCATGCAGAGCTCGAACTCCCCAGCCCGGATGGACGTCCAGTAGACCGAGCCGGGCCGGGTCATGGGCTCGATGGTGATGCCGAACTCCTTCAACTGGGAGGCGATGTTGTCAATGGCGATCACCCAGTCGGAGTAGCCGGCGTGGCAGACGAGCTCGAAGGAGAGATCCTTGCCCGCTGCGTCCTCCCAGATGCCATCATCTCCCTTCTTGTAGCCAAGCTCCTCCAGGAGGGCTGCTGCCTTGTCCGGGTTGTAGGAGTAGTCGGTCAGGTTCTCTTTCATCCACTCATCGGAGGCCCAGGGAGCCCTCAGGGACTCGAGCAGGCCGGTGGCATAGTCAGTCACGGGGAGGGCGTGCCACATGACGATCTCCGCCAGCTGCCCCCTGTCAATGGCATAGGCGATGGCCTGGCGGAACTTCAGGTCGTTGAAGGGAGCCATCCGCAGGTTGAAGGCCAGGCAGAACCCTCCCAGGTCGGTCGGATAGGCCATGCTCAACCCTGGCTGCATTTTCATGATCTGCTCCCAGAGGTCCTTGGCCGTGGCCGGGTGCCCGGCGTCTATCTCCCCGTACATCATGTAGGCCCACCATACCTCATTGCGCCTCTGGTAGAGGGCCTTGACCTGATCGAATTCGATCTTGTCGGCGAGGTAGTAATCCGCATACTTGACCAGGGTCATGTCGGAGGCAGTGGGGGCCTTCTCCATCTTGAAGGGAGCCGTGCCTACGGGGAGCGCAGGCTTGAACTCTTTAAGCTCCGTCAGGACCGTTGCGTTGGGCTCCTCATCGGCCGCTATGGTCACGTCAATCTTGTCAGCGAATTCTCCGAAGAGATGATGGGACCACAGTATGGGATCGGCAACCACGAGCTTCAGGCCGAAGGGGGTAGGTGTCCCCCAATGGAACACGACGGTGTAGTCATCCGGGGTCTCGATCTTTTCGAGGTACGTCCAGACAGGCCGCCTCCAAAGATACAAGATCTTATAGGTCGCCTCGACGTCCTTCGAGGTGAACGGCTTCCCGTCGTGCCAGGTCGCTCCCTTCCGGAGCTTGATGGTGAGGGCATCCTTCGTCTCCTCATACTCCACTCCCAGGCGGGGCAAGTACTCCTCGGCGAGGGGGATGTAGTAGAAAAGAGGCTCGAAGGCGAACCACCAGGCACACCCGACACCGCCCGGGGCGAAGGGGTTACCGTTGTAGGCTGGCGGGGGATCCCACCCGCAGGCCAGGCTGAACACCGCTGGCTTGGGGACGGGCGTGGGGGCCACCACCTTCTCCACCACCACCTCTTTCTCGACGATCACGGTCTCGACGACCTTCTTCTCGACGACCACTTCCTTCTCGACGATCACGGTCTGGACCACCGGCTTCTCTACGACCACCTCCTTCTCGACCACCTGGGGGGTGGGCGCGGCGCAGCCGCCTACGAAGCTGGCCAATACGGCCACGACTATCAGTAACGTTGCTAACCTTTTCATTTTCGATCTCCTCCTTATTTTTGTGAGATTTGGCTTTGGGACGCTTCCTTCACGGAGCATCCCCCACTAAGCAGAATTCGATACCTCACCCCCTTTCTTTACTGAGCACTCTCGGGAAGTCCGAGAGTGCACCACCTCCAGACGCGCATTGCCGGCCGCGACCGCTGGTTCTTCCGCCTCATGCTAGCCGCCATGTGCCAGCAGATCGAGGCCTGGGTGATCCACGCCGCGACTTTTTGAGAAACCTCTTGATGCTCCACAGGAACCACGAATGATCAACTGGGCAGAGAGCTTCGTGTGGATGGGGGGGTGATCGGGGTCTTCGATCAGCTCTAGCAACCGCCTGGCGGCCATGATCCCCATCTTCTCCCTGAAGACGCGCATCGTGGTGAGGGGAGGTTCGGTGTGGAGGGCGATGGCGCCATCATCGAAGCCGACGACGGCGATGTCCTCCGGGACCTTTAGCCCTCTCTCCTTGATCGCTCGGATGGCTTCCGCAGCCGTCGTATCGTTGGCAGCAAAAACGGCGGTAGGGATCACCTTTTCGAGCAGCCTTCTCATGGCCACACACCTGCTCTCAGGCTCTCTCGGCAATCCCTCCGCTGCCAGATTCTCATCGTATGGCAGCCCGTGTTCCTGCAGGGCCAACTTGTATCCTTCGAACCGCTCGGCGAAGCTCAGATCGCCAAACCACTCACAGATAAACCCGATCCTTTTGAGCCCCAGGTGGATCAGGTGGGTAACTGCCTCATAGGCACCGCCCACGTTGTCGGTAAACACACTGTCTACCTTCTCGAGGTGATTGTCCACCAAAACCAAGGGGACCTCCTGCGCCTTTAAGGCGACAATGAGGTCCCCGGGAATATCACAGCCAGCAAGAATCAAACCATCAACCCGCTGCTCCTTTACCATGGCGGGGAGTTTCTCGGACGTGTCGGCGGAGAAGATGACGTGGAATCCGTGCGCTCGGGCCTCGCTGTCAACGCCAGCGAGAACTCCTCCGTAGAAGGAATCGGGATTCAAGGTATGGCGATGGTGGATGAGGAACCCCAGGTTCTCCGTCCGCCCCAGGGCTAATCCACGGCCTGCCATGGCCGGGTAGTACCCCAGCTCCCTGGCTGCCTCGAGAACCTTGGAGCGGGTCTCCTCGCTGATCCCTGGCCGGCCGTTCAGGACTCTGGACACGGTGGAGGGAGAAACCCCCACTTTGGCAGCAACGTCGCTAATGGTTGGAGACATCGTACCATCCTTGCAAAATGTATGCAACCGCTTGCATAAATATTATATCACAAAAGATAGAGTTTGTCAATAACGAATTTTGCTCCCATCCCTCGACAGATGGCCGGGCATGGGAGCCCGGCCTGCTATTCCAAGCCACTTAAGGGCTGTCCCAATGCTCGATCAGATAGGGCTTCAACCGCTCGAATGCCCTGGCCCGACGCTGGATGACCTGCTCCTCAAAGGTGGCCGTATCCATCCTCTATCAACTGTGCCAGGTAGCCCCGCAGGGCCTCCAGTGAGTAGTGCTGCCGCCCGACCTGGAAATTGTGCTCGACGGTCTCCTGGCGCAAGCGGGCGTCGGTGAGTAGCTCCACGGCCTGGTCTGCGGCGGCCTCGACAACCTGGGGCGCTACCTGCACCAACCCCAGCTCATCACGCCCCTGGATTTCAGAGCCCAGGGAAACGACGCGGAATCCCTTGTCCTTGATGTCGGCCTGGTAGACCGGATACTCGAACAGCATCAGCGGAAGTCGGGCGCGCAGCGCCTCCAGGAACTGGTTGCCCCACCCTTCCCACAGGCTGGGATAAGTAACGAAGTCGGCGAAGACGTAGCTATCCCACAGCGAGTAAACCTTCTGTCCGTCCCGCATCTGTCGCCGTCCGCTCACCACATCCTCGATGAAGAGGGCGTCAATCCCTGCCCGTTCGACCTTCTGCTGGAGACGATTGAGGTAGCCTCCGGTCACGTCATCCCGCGCGTAGCCCGCCAGCACCAGCACGATGCGGCTGTCGTCGTTGAAAGAGCGGCCGTCGTACAGCCCACGCTCCTTGAGACGCGCCCGTCGCTCAGGGCTGTCCAATGCCTTGACGAAATCCACCGCCAGCTCGATGCCCTTGCGCTGGACGATGCGGGTGGCCTGTAGTATGAAGACGTCGTTTTCCCCTAGTCCGATGCGGGTGCGGAAATCCTGGTTGTAATCGTCGGGCTGCCAGGGGGGAGCGTCGAAGTCGAACACGTTGGGCACAACCGTGGATTCGATCCCCTTGCGCTCTGCCAGTTCCCGTTGCGCCAGGCTGTTGATGACCACGTGCCGGGCCAGCGGGTCGCGGGGCGGCAGGTACTTGTCGGCCAGCTCGATGGCGGTGGCGCAGGTGAGGGCCAAATCCGTTCGCTCCCAATAGAAATCGTGGTTGTGGGCCAGGGCCGGCAGTTGCAGGTCGCGCATCACCCGCGCCAACGCGATGGCCACCGATGGGCTGGCCGCCACCGACCAGACGTTTTGCGGGATGAGAAAATCAACCCCTTTCTCCTCCACAAACTCCCGCACCTTCCGCTCGATCACATCGGCCAGGGCCAGTAGTTCCGCCCTGTACGCCGCGTCGTCGGGATAATCGCGCAACTCGCCAAACGTGTTGTAGTTGAGGCGCTTGGCGTCTGGGCGGTGGTGATACATCTCCTCGATCAAAGTACCCTCGACCGTGCCCAGGTCGCCCGCGCAGAGATAGACCCTATGGCCCATCTCCTCCAGCACGCGCTTCCACTTGTCAATCTCCAGCGAGACCCCATCCGTCCGACCGACCTGATAATGGAAAATCCCGATAGTCTTCATTGTCAACTCCTCTACACTCAGTAGATATTTCGCTCGGCCTGGATCGCCAGATCCAGGCCAAAAGCGGGGATCATGTGGTTCGTAGTAGTGACTTTAGTCGCTTTGACTCCATTGTGGACGACTGAAGCCGTCACTACGAAAAAACGCCAGTGTCCAGTTTTGTATTCGCCTAAACTCGCCAAGACTTGAGCAGCCGCCAGGTGAGCGTTCGCTCCCAATCTCCCTCCCAGTCCTGGCTGAAGAATTCCAGGAAATGGAATGTATCGGCGACAAAAGGCTCGGCGGGCAGTGGTGCCTCCCGCAGATAATCCAGCACCTCGTCCTGCATCGTCAGCGGGATGTCGCGGAAGGCCAGGGTGATGTGGGCCCAGAAAGGCTGGCCCAGGTCCTCCTCGACAAAGTCGCAATCGGGGGCGATGAAGGGGCGCACGGCATCCACCACCCGTTCCCGCAGGGCCACCATCTCCGGGTTAGCTCCCCCCGCAATGCGGAAGATGTCCAGCCCCATACCGAGGTTGGTACTACCAACCCCGTTGAAGTGCACGGGGAATGGACGCTGCGTAGCGAAAACGGCGTCCAGCCGTTCCACGAGCGGTTCCAGCGGCCCTTCAGTCTTCTTGAAAAACCCTTTGATGGTCGCGTGCACCTGAAACTGATCGGCGGCGATGAAGCCGAACTGTTTGCGCAGCATCCGATGAATCTCGGCCACAGCTCGGGCGACTTTGTAGGGAGGGATCAGGTAAATGGCGAAACGGGAATTGGAAGGTCCTGTGACAGACAAAGTACTTACTCCTCAACAAAGTCTACAGATGTTGCTAATGCACATTAAGTCTTGGGTCAAGTTGCGGAGTCCTCAACTCGTTGAGGTGTTCCTGGTGGATACGCTTTGTTGAAATAGCGACATCACTTCGGCAACACCCGAACAAGTTCGGGACTCCGGATTATTTCACCCAACGGTTATACGCGCGTCCAGGTCTTTCGGCAGCAGACGCAAGGTCACAATCTGGTAGGGCTTGATGAAGAAACGCAGGTGGCGATCACTTACATCCAGGCGCTCCTGATTCTCCTCGAGAAGATTGGTACGCCAGGCTTCGGCCAGTGGGAAGGCGACTGTCAGTGTGAACTCGCCTCGCTTGCGCTGGTTTTCGTACAAGCGCACGATCACGCCCTGACCGTCTTCGGCCTGCTTGACTGTTTCGATCACGACGTTGGGTTGGTCTGCGCTGACGAAGGACAAGGGTTTCGAGTTTTGGGTTTCGGGTTTCGGGTTGCGTGCTGTGGCCCATACGACTAGCGGGTCGTTCAGGGCGTAAGCCTCGGCCACAGTGCGCTCATCCCACCCACCCTCGTGAGGAAACAGGCTGTAGGCGAATCGGTGCTGGCCTTGGTCGGCTTCTGGGTCGGGGGTGGTGGGGCTGCGCAGCAGGCTCAGGCGAATGACGCTGCCGTGGATGTCGTGGCCGTATTTGCAGTCGTTGAGCAGGCTGACGCCGTAGCCGCCCTCGCTGAGATCAACCCACTTTTGGGCGCAGGTCTCAAAGCGCGCCCAGTCCCAACTGGTGTTGCGATGCGTCGGCCGCTGGACGTTGCCCCACTGGATTTCGTACGTGGCCTGCGGCGAAAGCACATTCACGGGAAAAGCCACTTTGAGCAGGATGTGCCGCTCACGCCACTGGATGGTGGTATCGAAATCCAGGCGTGGGCTGTTGTGAGCCAGCGAGATGCGCTGAACGTACTCACTGCTCAAAATGCGTCGCCGCACCTCGAGCGTGGCGCGCAGCGGGCCGCTCTCGACAACGCACACCGAGTCAGCCGGCTCCGCCAGCCACAGCTTGTCGTCGTAGAAAATGTCTATGTCCCAGGCATCGGGATTGATCGGCCGGTCTTCGAAGGCCTGAAACTGATTGGTGATTGCCCCTGCCGGCAGCACCTCGCGGCTATTCAGCTTGTCGTAAATGCGGATGATGTCGCCAGTGGTGTCTAGCTCGACCCGCAGGTAGTCGTTCTCTAGTAAGGTCGGGGTAGCGGTTAGATTGGATATTGGGTATTGGATATTGGATATTGAGGTAGTGGACAGAGGCGTAATGCTGTAGGGAGGCGAATCTCCAATATCTAATAGCAATCCGCCCTCCACGGGCTGAATGGGGACAAGGGAGCCATCGGCGCGTCGCAACATTGGATTTTCAGTGGACGGATTACTCCAGAAGACCAGATCGCTGCACGTGAATGAAGTCGGGTTCACCATCAGAACATCGCCGCCTAGCTTCTCGGCAATCACCGCCAGGGCGCCATCGCGAACTCCCTCCCCGATCTGTCGCACCTCGGCGTATTGCTGCTGCGACTCAACGTAGACGGGGCCGATGCTGCTGCCGGGGATGATGTCGTGAAACTGGTTGAGGCAAACCAGCTCCCAGGCTCGGTGCAGCTCGGCATGGGGGTAGCGATGGCCCGAGTCGAGCACGGAGGCCAAGGCGGCCAGGAACTCGGCATCGTGCAGGAGGAATTCGCTCTGGCGGTTGGCGCGTTTGTTGCGGCTTTGGGTGGTGTACGTGCCGCGATGATTCTCCAGATAAAGCTCGCCGTTCCACGTCGGCAGCCGGTCTCCGACCTTGGCCTCCAGCTTGCGGAAGAACTCTCCCACCTTGCCGCACTCGATTTGCGGCGTGGCGGGGAAACTTCCCATTTCGCGGATGTTTTCCAGCATCTCCCGCGTGGGACCGCCGCCGCCATCGCCGTAGCCGAACGACATCAGTAGAGGCGGCGTCACGCCGGGCCTGCCCCAGTCCTTCTGCTGAAAGTTGTTCCAGGTTCCGATGGTTTGCTCAGGAGAAGCACTGGCGTTGTAGGTGCTGGCGTGGGCGCTGCCGCTCTGAGGGGTGGTGCTGAAATGGGTGAGGACGCGCGTGCCGTCCAGCCCCTGCCACCAAAAGGAATCGTAAGGCAGGCGGTTGTACTGGTTCCAACCGATTTTGGTGGTAAAGAAGTATTCCAAACCTGCCTCTGTTATCAACTGGGGAAGATTCCAGGCGTAGCCAAACACGTCGGGAAGCCATAAGACCGGAGCCTCGGCGTCGGCGCCAAAGTGATCTCGAAAAAAAGTGCGCCCAAGCAGGAATTGCCGCACCAGCGACTCCGCGCCCGTGATGTTGCAATCGGCCTCCACCCACATGCCGCCCAGAGGTTCCCAACGGCCCTCGCGCACCCGCTGCTTGATGACCTCAAACAACTCAGGATAATCCTGCCGCACAAAGTCGTACAACTGGGGCTGACTCTGGCTGAAGCGGAATTCGGGGAACTGCTCCATCAGTCGGATGACGTTGTAAAATGTCCTGCCGGCTTTACGCCTGGTCTGACCCAACGTCCAAAGCCAGGCCACGTCAATGTGAGCGTGACCAACAGCGGTGATGTTCACACCCAATGGAGTGCCCGCCTGGGCAACACCCTCCCGCAGAGCCTCGTGCGCAGCCGGCACGCTGGTGTAGAAGCGTTCACCGAAGGGCTCGCGAGTATCCAGCACTTTGAACGCCTCGTCCAGGGCAGTGTACAGGTGCCCCCGCGCCGGCTCGTTTTCGTCCAGATGATCGGCCACGCCCAGCGCCACCCGGGCCAGGGCGATGAAATCGCGCGTGGGCTGATCAATCTGCACCAGGGCGCACTCGCGCATCAGCAGCCTGGCGTCTCTGTCGTTGCGCAGGCTGCCAGCCCAACCATGCAGGGCCAGCAGATGTGGAGCGCCATCGAAGATGGGTATTGGATATTGGGTATTGGAGATGTGTACTTCCCCTCCAGGGTTGGGGGGGATTGAGGGGGGGGTATTAAGCAACACTATCTCCTGGTGATGCCGGTCGCAGGCAGCGTAGGGCAGGCCATCAATGTAGGCCAGGGCCTCGGGGTGGCTGAAATCGCCGGCCTTGCCAATTGGAAGGTGCAAGGCAATTGAGGAGTCAGTGCTCCAGTCGGAGGGGATTTGAAACTGGGTGCGGAGGACAAAATTCGCGTGAGGCTCGCACCAGTAAGAGCCCCACGGAATTGGTTGCCAGTCGGCGTCGTCTACTTCCGGGGAAACTGGGGGATCAACCAGCGGACTTTCCAGCTTGAGGTGCCGAAAACGGGGCAGCGGCTGACGACGGCGGTAAACCAGCGGCTCAATCAGCCTCAGGCGTCGGTTGATCTTACTGGAGGTCAGGCGAATGTCATGAAACACGGCATCTCTGCCTCGGCTTTGGTCAATTTTGAACAGCACTGTATCTAGTACTCATCACGGTCGGCAGCCACGAAATGTATCTCAAATCCTCAAACCGGTGTCGCTATCGAAAAAGGCAATGGCTTCTTGATCGAACGTCAGGTGGACCGTTTTCCCTGATTCAATCCTGGGATGGGCAGGGGCGACGATTTTCACTAGCTTGTCACCCAGTTCAATGGCCACGATCTGATGCGAACCCTGTGGCTCCGAGACAAGACATTGTGCAGAGAGAATGGAATCCTCTTCGCCTACCAAAAGGATGCTCTCCGGCCTGACGCCAAGAACAAGCTTCTTCTTCCTACCATAGTTCTGCAGTTTGGCAGCATTCTCAGGTGTTAGTTTGAAATCGAAGTGAGGATTGATCAAATGACGATCACCATTCTCGACCTTCAGTTCGACGTCCATGAAATTGGTAGGAGGAGTGCCTATGAAATCGGCCACGAATAGATTCACGCTGCGGTGATAGACATCGTCAGGGCTTCCTATTTGCACGATCTCGCCGTCTTTCATGATCACGATGCGGTCAGCCAGGCTCATCGCTTCGGACTGGTCATGGGTGACGAACACGGTCGTGGCCTCGGTCTGGTCGTGGATCGTCTTTAGTTCTGTTCGCGTCGCGACTCTCAGCTTGGCGTCCAGGTTCGAGAGCGGCTCATCCATCAGGAACAGCTTTGGTTTCACCGCGATTGCCCGGGCCACTGCTACCCTTTGTTGCTGGCCTCCTGAAAGCTGGGACGGATAGCGATCAACAAGCTCGGCTATCTTGGTCATTTCTGCTGCTTCCTTGACCGTCTTGTCAATCGTCTTCTTGTCCATCCTCTTCAGCTTCAGGGCATAGGCGATGTTCTCATAGACCGTCATGTGGGGCCAAACCGCATAGTTTTGGAAAACCATGCTCACGTCTCTTCTTCTGGGCGGCAAATCGGTAACATCAACGCCATCAATAAAAATGGTTCCGTCAGTTACCTCTTCCAGGCCAGCAACCATTCTCATGGTTGTTGTTTTGCCACATCCCGACGGCCCCAGAAGCACGAGGAATTCTCTATCGGGCACTTCTAGACTAAAGTCGTTGACCGCCACGACCTTCTTGCCGAATCGTTTGGTGACATTGTTCAAGGTTAGTGTTGCCATACTTTCCCCCTTGCTATATAGTGACCCCGCCCCACATTTGGCGGATGTATCTGCGGATGAAGAAAGTGAAGATGACCGCTGGTATAGCCATCGCCATACCGCCTGCCGCAGCCAGATTCACCTGTCCAACCGCGCCCAGGACCGTTTGATACACGATAACGGAAAATGTGGGATTAAACTGCGTCAGAATAATGGCCGACACCGTTTCGTTCCAGGCCCCCAGGAAGGAATACATAGCAGCGGCTGCCAGCCCAGGCAGAGCCAGCGGCAGGGTAACGCGCAAGAATGCTCGGGCTTTGCTGGCCCCGAAAACCTGCGCTGCTTCTTCCAGCGATTCAGGGATGCCCATGAAGATGCTGGCCGTGATCCAGACGGTCAGGGCGATGTTGCCGATGGAGTATACCAGAGATAGTCCGATGGGTTTATCATAGAAGTTCATGCCAACGAGAATCTTGATCATGGGTATGGCGATGGCCACGCCTGGGAACATCCTCACAAACAGAGTGCTGAACTTCAGTAGATCCTTTCCCTTGAAGGTATACCTGGCAAAAGCATAACCCGCCATTCCTCCAATGGATAGAGAGATGATTATGGTCAACGCACAGATCTGTAAACTTCTGATCAGAGCAGGAACCGCCTTGAAGCCGGCCACCCCGAAGAAGGTCTGGTAGTTGCCCAGCAGGTTTCTCCTGCGGGTGAAATAGACCACGTCCTCCGCCTCCAGCCTGGCGATCTGCTGTTCGATGTCTTCCATGGTCATCGGAGTGGCCAACTGGGATTTCAAGTAGACCTGCATTTTCTCCAGCTCGGCGGTATCCAGGACGCTCTCGTAGTCGCCGTCTACCCTATCGTAGACGCTCAGCAGGTAACCTCGCTTCCCATGCTCCAGCTTAAACTGGGTGTTGAGCGCGGGGACCAACGGCAGAGGATACGTATACGCCTCTCTGGTGGATAGGAAGGACAGCGAGATGATGAAGTAGACCGGCAGCAATAGCGCAACCGCGACTCCGACGACAAAGATGTAGAAGATCGTCGTTTTTGCAGCCTTGGCGATGTTCACTGGCTTCTTTTTCGTCTTCGTCATGTGAGTTGCTCCTTCTCTCGCTTGAATGCTCCCGACACCTGCAGATAGACCAGAGCTACCAGAGACACGACCGCGGCAACCACGAGGGTATAGCCAGCAGCCATCTGACCAGCGACGTACAGTCCTCTTACCTCCTTGGTGTAGTAGACAACCCTTTCAAGCAAGACAGGCAGCCTGGAGAATCCGAACAGAAACACCATGATGAGCCAAATCTGGATCGCTGAGATCAGCCTCAGTATTATTGCTGTCGTAATGGTCGGCTTGAGCAAGGGGAGCGTGATCTTTCTGAGGACGTGCAAATAGTTCCCGCCGAAGACATACCCGGCTTCTTTCACCTCTTCTTGTATGTTTTGCAGTCCCGCCAGCAAGATGATCATGACCGAGGGGATCACCTGCCAGGCATCAATGATAATCAGCGTTGTCAGGAGCTTGGCATCAGAGCCCACCAGCCAGTATATCTTCTCGCCTTCTGCCAGAATCCCCAGGTAGCCCAACAGGCTATTCATCCACCCATGGGCAGTGAGCCCAGTCGTCCACATGGCTCCCGCTGCAGCGGCCGGAAGCGCCATAGGAATCATGGCCAGGAAGAGGAAAAGGCTTGAGCCTTTGAATTTCCTGTTGATCAACAGGGCGAGAAACAAAGCGCCGAAGAACTCAAGAGTAACGGAGAAAACCACAATAATCGCAGTGTTCCTGACGGCGGCTACGAAATGCTCCTCGTGGAAGACGAGCGAAAAGTTCTCCAGCGTGAACTGGCCCGCAGCACCGGTGAAGCTCGAGATGACTGACGAGATGACCGGTCGCAGCCAAAAGGCAGCGTAATAGAGGACGACGGGAAGAACCAACAGATAGGGAGTTGCCCCTTTTGCAATCTTCTTCCAGGTCTTGCCATTCCGACGCGCTATTGCTGTCATACCCATCTCCCCTTTTGGTGCTGTTTAGAAGACAGAGCCGGGAAATGGGATTAATTTCCCGGCTCTGTCAAGTCGAAAGTAGCTACACGCGCATCAGTGAGGAGCTACTTCAAGAGACCATCCACACATGCCTGTGCAGTGTCGAGCCGTGCCTGATCTACAGTATTGCCAGGCAAGATCGTGTCCTCGAACACGTCGTCATAGCACACCTTGACGGCGCCCCAGTCCTGGTACAGGTAGCCCGGCACGCCAGAGGCGATGCCATTCTCCAGCACCAGAACGGCCTTGGCGATGACCTCGTCAATAGCCTCATCGCCCATGTAGTCGAGCGCTTCTTGCACTGGCGGGATGAACCCCCCGGTGCCCTTGGCGATCTTCACCTGAATCTCGGGGCGGGTCAGGTATTCCAGGAACTCCACTGCCAGGTCATAGTTCGGCGCGCCTTTCACGATGGCGTAGCCGCTGACGCCGGCGATGGTGCCGATGCCCTCCGATCCGATCGGGGCTGGCGCCAGGGTGAACTGCGTCTCGTTAGAGGCATAGACCTGACCAGCGCGGGCGTTGTGGAACACCGTCAGCCACGACTCTTCGCGCATCATCGGGTCCACGCAGCTATCAATGTTCATCACCGTCGGGACGAAGCCACCAGCCTTGCCGATCTTCTCCCAGATCTTCCAGGCATCCATGGCCCCGGCCGAGTTGATGTCCGGGAAGCCAGCGCCGTAGGACAGCGCCGTTCCGCCGAACATGTAGACCCATGACTTCATGGGAATGCCGGTGATGCACACTTTGCCTTCCCCCTCGCCCTCGGCGATGTTGACGGCCCACTGGGCATACTGCTCCCAGGTTATGGCATCAATGTCGGTGCCGGCGGGCAGATAGGGAAGCGCCTTGTTGTTGGCCAGCAGCAGGTAGACATCAGCGCCCACTGGCAGGAAGTACTGCTTCCCATCCCGGTTGGTGTCGGAATTGAAGGTTGGGCTGAAGTGCCTGTCGGTCCATGACTTAACCAGTGGCGTCAGGTCTTCCACCCATCCGGCATCGAGCCAGTCAGGCATCTTGCCGTTGTGGGCGCAGATGATGTCGGTGCTGACGTGATTGGTGGACTGCTGAACCTCTGCTCTCTCGAACTGGTCATTGTCGGCGAGGATCTGGAAGTAGACCTTCACCCCGTGCTCTTTCTCAAAGGGCACGATGACCTCGTTGATGAAGAACTCCTGCTCGCGGGGCGGGCTGAACAGCCTGGACTCGAAGACGAGCACCTTCGGCGCTACCTCGACCTCGACCACCACTTCCTTCACCACCTCGACGGTGACCGGAACCTCTTTCTCGACGATCACTTCCTTCTCGATCACCTCAGGGGTGGGCGCGGCGCAGGCTACGAAGCTAGCCAATACGGCCACGACTATCAGTAATGTTGCTAACCTTTTCATTGTTTGTGCTCCTCCTTAATTTTATTTTGGTTGGCGACGCTCTCAGCGAACGTCTGGGCGGTTAAACGACGAGAATGTTCTATCTATCACCCCCTTTCCTGGCTTCAGCTATCCAACTCCGCTGGATTCTCGGATAACCAGCTCCGGCTGCAAGATGATCTGGCGCTGGGCCAGCTCCTCACCTTTGATGATTTTGATTAACGTCTGAGAAAGCATCTTCCCGATGTCGTAGATGGGCTGACGGATGGTGGTCAAGGTGGGATGGAAATACGCTGCCAAGGGTACGTCGTCGAAGCCGATCACGGCTATGTCGCGGCCAACGACCAAACCTCGCCCCTGAGCCGCCTCCATCGTCCCAAAGGCCATCAGGTCGTTGCCAGTCGCGACGGCCGTAGGCGGCTCTTCCAGGTCGAGTAGTTGCTCCATCATTTGATAACCCCCGGATTGAGTCAGATTGCCCTCGACCACCAAGGCGGGGTCGAACTCCAGGCCGTTATCTTGCAAGGCTCGCTTGTAACCAGCCAGGCGATGCTCCGCAAACATCAGGTACATAGAGGGAGCGATGAAGCCGATGCGTCGGTGCCCAAGGCCAATAAGATACTTCACCGCTTTGCAGACCCCCTCTTCCCCGTCCACGTCCAGGTAGGGAAAATCCAGCTCCGAAGCGATGCGGCCAAAAGCAATCAGGGGAAATCCTTCGCTCACCAGATAGGCGATCCGCTCATCGTTACACCGGGTGCGGGCCACAACGATGCCATCCACCCTGCGGCCGTGGACCATCCTCTCGTACACCAGTCGCTCTTTGGGACACATGGGCTAACAGGTGGAGACGAGGAGGTCGAAATCGCAGCTAGCGGCCCCGTCCCCTATGCCAGCTAGAAGTTCAAGAAAGTAGGGATCAGAGAGATAGCGTTCGGTGGCGGGGACGATGAAGCCCACGGTGTTGGGGCGCCTTCTTTGCAGACTTTGAGCAATAACGTGAGGGTGGTAGCCCATCTCCTGGGCTACGCGCTTGATGAGTTGTTTCGTAGACTCGCTGACTTCGTCGTAGGCATTCAGAGCCCGGGAGACGGTGGTAACTGAGTAGCCGACCTTGCGAGCGATGTCTTTGAGAGTGACGCTCATCGCCTTTTCCTCTCTCGATACGGGGATAAGTGGAGAACCCAAAACGTTTCGGGTAC
>JAUWOY010000096.1 GCA_030611885.1 Chloroflexota bacterium
CCTGGTTGGGACGTTACCGGCGGTTGAGCAAAGATTATGAACAATTGCCAGAAACCAGCGAAGCCATGATTTATGCGGCGATGGTTCACCTCATGCTGCGCCGTCTGGCACGCAACCCGGCTGTGGCCTTGTAAGCCGCACCCCCCGTATGTGAACATAACTTTTAAAACACGCTCTTAGAGCAATTTTGGATCCACTGAGACTCGTTCAAGTGTTACTCGTTAACCACTCCAACAAATATTCAAACACCTGTTCCTGCTCAGGCTCGTTGTGGATTTCGTGATAGAAACCGTCCCAGATTTTCAGGGTGCAGCGATGGCCCGCCTGGGCGGCGAATTCGCGGCTGGCCTGGGCAGACGTCAGGCGGTCGGCGCTGCCGTGCATCAGCAGCAAGGGGAGCGGGAACTCGGCGGCGTGCCCCAGGGCCCACAAACCGGCCTCTAGCATGTCAATTCCCAAACGAGCTGTCACGCGATCGTGGACCAACGGGTCATCGTTGTAGGCCCGCACAACTTCGGGGTCGCGCGAAAGGTCCTGGCGGTCTATCTCGTTCGACATAGTCAAGGTGGGCCACAGGCCGCGCATGATTTTGCCGAGGGGTATTTTCCAGGCGGGAGGCTCGAAAGCAGTTCGCAACAGAGGCCCCGTGGCAACCACTCCGGCCAACTGGGGACGGCGGTGCAGGGCGTGATTGATCACCAGGTTGCCGCCCAGGCTGTGGCCGTATAGGAAGCGCGGGCGGTCGGGGTAACGCTCTGCCGCCTCTTCCAAAAGATGCGAGATGTCATCGAGCAGAGCCTCGTAGCTGGGTGTGTGGCCGCGCTGCCCTTCGGACTTGCCGTGCCCGCGCAGGTCAAAGGCCAACAGGGCGTAGCCGGCCTGGTTCAAAAAGGCAGCCAGGTGCGCGTAGCGCCCGCTGTGCTCCCCCAACCCGTGCACCAGGCATACCACCCCTCTGGGCTGGGTGTCCGGTTGCCAACCCTGGGCATAGAGCCGCAGCCCGTCTTCCGTTTGCGATTCGAATTCAAAGTGTTGCATGTTGTACCTCCAAAGTATGATTTTCGATCAGGCGCGTTCTAGACCCTAAGGGTCTCCAAAACCCTTAGGGTCTTACCGTTTGTCGTGCTGCAGACCGGCCAGCCACCCAGCCGGTAGAAAACGCGGCCTGCAGGTTGTAGCCGCCGGTGTCGGCGTCTACGTCCAGCACCTCGCCGGCGAAGTAGAGACCCTCCACCAGGCGCGAAGCCATCGTGCGCGGGTTAACCTCTCGCGTGTCCACTCCACCGGCGGTGATGATGGCCTCCGTAAAAGGGCGATGCCCGGTTACCTCCAGGCGGAAATCCTTCAGCCACGTCTGCAGCCTCTTGCGTTCTTCGGATGTGATCTGGTGCGCGGGCTTGTCCGGAGGGATGCCGGTCAGGTCTATGCAAACCGGGATCAGTTTTCGGGGCAGCAAATCTTTGAGCAAGGTGCGAAGCTGCTGCTTGCCGTGGGCATCCAGGTCGCGGAGAAGCCGGGCGTCCAGCTTGCCCTCGTCGAGAGCTGGCTTGAGGTCAATGGAAAGGATCACCCTCTGGCCCAGGCGCAGCGCGTCCACCACCTGCCTGCTCAGGGAGAGGATGATCGGGCCGGAGAGGCCGAAGTGGGTAAAGAGCATCTCGCCAAATGCCTCGGCCTGCTTTTTCCCATTGACCCACACTCCGACGGTCACGTGGCGCAGACTCAGGCCTTGCAACCTGGGGGCCACGTCGCCCGCTGTCTCCAGGGGAACCAGCGCTGGTCGAATGGGCACGATGGTGTGCCCCACCGATTTGGCCAGCCGATACCCGTCCCCCGTTGACCCGGTGGCGGGATAAGACGCCCCGCCGGTGGCGATGATCACGGCATCCGCGGGATAGAAACCAGGTTTTTTTGGAAAAACCTGGTTTCTGGACCTTTGCACCCCGACCACCCGCCCACCTTCGACCAGCA
The DNA here is from genome assembly GCA_030611885.1 of Chloroflexota bacterium. Lineage (GTDB taxonomy): Bacteria > Chloroflexota > Anaerolineae > VGOG01 > VGOG01 > JAUWOY01. The sequence goes on from JAUWOY010000096.1 coordinate 1,972, forward strand.
ACCGCTCCACCGGCGAGCGGGTGCGCAGGGTCACGCCCTGTTTCCCAATCCACCACACTAGCGCATCCACCACGTCCTGGGCCTGACTGCTGGCCGGAAAGACCCGTCCTCCTCGCTCGGTCACGGTGCGAACCCCCAGTTCTTCAAAGAAAGCCACCAGGTCGGAGTTGAAAAACCGGGAAAAAGCCTGGCGAAGGAAACGTCCGTTGGGCCCGAAATGCGCGATAAACTCGGATACTGGAGCGACATTGGTTAGGTTGCAGCGTCCTTTGCCGGCGATGCGCAGCTTGCGTCCTGGGCGATCCATCTTTTCGAGAAGCAGCGTCTCGGCCCCCATTTCGGCGGCCTGCCCTGCGGCCATCAAGCCGGCTGCGCCTCCTCCAACCACGATCACCCGATGCCCTGTCATTATTCTTCCGTGATGCTGATCTTCTCTATCACGTCGCCGATGGCGATGGACTGCACCACGTCCATTCCCTCGATCACGTGACCAAAGGCGGTGTATCCTTCGTCCAAAAAGGGCGTCGGGGCCAGGGTGATGTAGAACTGGCTGCCGCTAGAGGCACGGGTGGGGTTGACCTGGTCTCCCTTGCGGGCCATAGCGATGGCGCCCTCGACGTGGGGCAACTTGATCTCCGCCGGCACGGTGTAGCCGGGGCCACCGGCGCCGGTGCCTGTAGGGTCGCCTCCCTGGATGACGAAGCCAGGCTCGACGCGGTGGAACGTCAGCTTGTCGTAGAAGCCCTGTCTCGCCAGGAAGACGAAGTTGTTGACGGTGAGCGGGGCGGCGCTGGCGTCGAGTTGGACGACGATGTCGCCTTTGGCCGTGGAGATGGTGGCGATGTAGCTCTTGTTGGTGTCAATCTGCATCTCCGGCGGCTCGCTGTACATGTCGGCTCGGTCGGCTGGATCCGTTGGCATGGCCGGTTTGGCCGGCGTGGCCGGCTTGCTCGGTGCGCAGCTAATAGCCACCGCACTTAGCAAGAGGGCCGCAGCAATGCCGCTGATCCACCATCTGTTCTTGCTCGTTCGTTTTTCCTTCTTTAACATAACACCTCCTCCTTGGATTTACGTGTTTTTTTGCATCACGAACCATACCCGCCCGCTATCTGGCTTGGGTTCGCTCATCTCTTGCAGACTGCCCCAGCATGCGAGTTCCTGGAAACCTGCTTTTTGCAGGCATTGCCTGATATCTTTCAAGGTGTATCCACGTTCCTGGTGCTCTTCGTCTATTCGAGTCCAGCTATTCCCTTCCTTCACGAACCCCGTTATCCTCATTGTGGCTACGTTTGTCGCAAAGTCGTAGCCTGGACGGTGGACTTCAAACAAGCCGGCGGTATCTTGTTGGACATAGCAGGGGTATCGTGGCCAGTTGACAGCCAGGCCATGAACAGTGTTCATATCGAAGATGAACAGGCCTGCCTTCTTCAGTGCTCGATACACTCCTGCAAAGGTCTTTTCCAAATCCTCCAACTCCAACAGGTAATTCAGGCTATCAAACCAGCAGGTCGCCAGGTTGAAGCTCTCTCTAAAGGACAGGGATCGCATGTCTTGAAGGACAAACTCCACATTTACATTCTGCTCTTTAGCCCGCTCTCTGGCGAATTGCAGCATCTGCGGAGACAGATCAACCCCTGTCACTTGTAAGCCTTTCTTGGCCATCGCCACGGCGAATGTCCCCTCGCCACAGGCCAGATCCAGGACCGTCTGTGGCTGGGCGTCGAATTGCTCCAGCGCAGCGGGGAGCAGTTCTGCCATTCCCTCGCTGTATTGAGGGTATGGTCCTTTGGCGTAGAAATAGGCAAATCTTGCATAGATGCTCATATTGTCACCTTGTCTCTCCCTCTCCTTGTCTCAGATCGCGGAGCGCTTCGAGGTAGCCTGCTTCGTCGAAGGGGCGGTTGTCCTGCAGAATCTCGTATATCTCCTCAGCGACGATGTGGCCGATGGCGTGGATGGCCTCGTGCCGGGTATAGCCGGCCTGCATCAGCGCCTCCAGCGTCTCGGCGGTCTCAGGTGGGGTCCGGTCAGCGACCTGGTTCTCGATGATTTGATGGATCGCGATATGGGCAAAAGGATTGGTTCCGTCTTGGAGAACCTCCTCCTCAGGAGGCGGGGTGCCAGCCTGTTCCCAGGTGTCGAAATACTTGGGATGTTGCTTGAGTATCCCGGCCAGGACCGCCTCGTCCCCCTCCAGTTCGGCTCCGGCCATCACCATCTCCCAGACGAGGCCCAGGTGGGCACGAGTAAGGTAACGCAATTCAGCGTACTTATCTTCCATTTTCTTGCTCCTTCAAGGGAATACTTCTGCGCTGGCTGGCTAGCCCGCCCCGCCAGTGATGAGCACCCGTTTGCCTTTCAGCCCACGCATCAGTTCCTCTTGTTTTACAGGGTTCGTAGTAGCGACTTTAGTCGCTTTGAGGGGCGCTAACGAACGACTGAAGTCGTCACTACGAGTTTTTTACACTGAATGTTAAGTTTGTCAGTCAGCCAGGTGGTTCCCTACCAACCCCAGGTATCGAATGTGGAACACGGCCACCGCAAGCGCCACGTGCACGTTCAGTGATAGGCCCTTGCCCCATAAGGGGATGAAGACGACGTCATCACACAGGGCAAGTGTGGCGCGCGTGACGCTCTGATCCTCGTGGCCGATAACCAGACAGGTCTTGGGGGGCCAATCGGTCTCGTAGTATGGCTTGGCTTCCTCGGTGATCTCCAGCGCAAAGACGCGATAGCCCCGGGCTTTGAGCTCAGCGATGGGCTTGCGGGCCTCTTTCTCGTAGCGCCAGCGTACGTTCTTGTGTTTGTTGCGTCCCACCTTAACGATGGTTGGATTGGGCGGCGTGGGCGTGATGCCGGTCAGAATCAGCTCCTCAATCCGTGCTGCGTCGACGATGCGGAAAATGGAGCCCACATTGACCGGATATTCCACATTTTCGAGAACCACTGCAATCTCGTATTGGATCGGGTGTTGCCGCCTGAAGTCGCGATGAAATCGTTTCAGTGGTGTGCCACGAAGTGCTCTCATGTCTCTCTTTCTTTGCCACGAATGACACGAATTTTCACTAATTTTTGCTTTTTCGTGTTAATTCGTGCAATTCGTGGTACAAGAGGACTCCAAATCTGTTGACATCACCCCACCAGCCCGCCGCCGTCCACCACCAGGGTTGTGCCGGTGACGAAGGACGAGCAGTAGGCCACCGTGGTGAGCCATCAGCACCACGCTGCCCAGCCCTCCCAGGCCAACGAGCATGATGGTTGGTTTTGGTTTCATGGTTAGTTCCTTCTAACCAGCAGAGGAGAGATGCAGTGTCTCTCGGACTGAAGCCAAGAGTGGCAGGCGCAAAAGCGCATCAATGGCGATGGCTGCTAGGAATACGTGCTGCGGACCGATGTGCTCCCAGATCAGCCCGCCTATGATTGGAGCAGGGATGCCAAGCAAGCTGCGGAAGAGGCTGATGATGCCGATCCAGCGCCCCATTTGCTCCTTGGGCATGATCTCGGCTGTCATCGAGGAGGCCAGGGCCATGCTGATGCTGTTGAAGCCAAAGAGCACGCCATAGAGCAATAGGAACAGCCACGCACCCGTCCCTGACGCTGGCGCAAAGATCAGGCACAGATTGGCCGCATAAGCCAGGGGAGCTATGGCAAAGAGCAGCTTCTTGCGACCATAATGATCGGCCAGGCGGCCCAACGGGATCGAGGCCAGCATGGGCACGACAGTCATGGCCATGGCAATGCCACTGAGCATGAACTCATTGGCCCCTTTGAACTCGTGGGCATAAACAGGCATAAACGGGCCTGCTATCGTCCAGGGTAACTCCATGAAGCCCATCACCAGCACCAGGCGCATCGTATCGGGACCGTGCTTGAATATTTGGAGGAAACTCGAGAGAATGTGGCGGTCATCGCCTGACACTCCGCTGGAATGAGAGCCAGATAACTGAGTCAACAGAAGGACGAATATCCCGACGAAAATGAGCACCTGGACCATGTAGAGCGGGCGGATGCCGCGAGCACTGATGCCGCCAAAACGAGAGATGAGCCAGGCCGCCAGCAGCGGCGTGACGATGGCCACAGGGGACGCCAGCGTCCGACAGAGCCCGCGCCCGGTGGCGCGCTCCTCGTTGGGCAGTTCCGCCGCGCAGGTGACGGTGCAAGCGGTGCAAGTGATGCGCATACCCAGGTAGTAGAGGATGATACCCGCGTAAAGCCAGGCCCAATGGGGGGCGACGAAGTAGAGCAACCTGGAGGCTGCTAGCATCACCGTGCCCAGGAGAAAGACCTTCTTCAGACTGTAGTAGTCAATGAACCAGCCTGCCGCCACCGCCGCCAGGGCGCCTATAGCGTTGCCCGCGCTTTGCAACGATCCCAGTTGCACCGGATCAGCCCCCAGCAGCGTAGCGTAGATGGAATTGTACTGGCCAGAGAGGCCAGAGGCCATGCCATGCAACGCCCGGCGTCCCAGCATGAGTTTGAAATCATGCGTCTGGCGTCGTGCAAAGCTAGTGGTACGCTGAGCAAGCTTTTGTAAGTGCATAAAATCCTAACCCGGACAAGCCGGAATCAAGCAAGGTTCAAATGAACCACTGATCCCACTGAAACTTCTGGGTCTTTGGGAATTGGCGTGAATAGCAGGCTGGAGTTCTCAACTTGTTGGGGTTTGCCGCGCCGCACCCCCAACGAGTTGGGGAGTCCGACACTGTGACCCCGCGAAATCCCAAAGAGCCAAACTTCTGGGATCATTGAACCCCTTTCAGTGTGATCACTCCCCTTGCCGCAGCGGATAGAAATCGGATAACTGCTGCCCCATCCGTTTATCCGCTGCCTATCCGTTGCCTTGAGTACTGAGACCACTGAAGCCCTTTCAGTGTAATCAGTGTTCTCAGTGTCCTCAGTGATTCATCTCCAGAACGCCCCGCCAGCGTTTGGCTTCGTAGAACCCTGTCCGCTCCGCAACCTCCACCGCCCGCTCCAGCAGGGGCAGGGCCTCGTCCAGGCGACCCTGGGCCTCGCACAGCAAGGCCAGGTTGAACATATGGATGCTGGCATTGACCACGTCGCCTATCTCCTGCAGAATGGTCATAGCCTGACGATAGAGGCGCTCAGCCTCAGCCAGGTCGCCCTCACGTTCGGCCACGATGGCTATGGCCCCCAGAGTTTGGGCGATGACCGCCCGGTTCCCCAGTTCCTCGTTGATGTCCAGGCTTTGCCGGTACAAGCGCCGCGCCTCGGCATACTCCCCCGTCAAATAGGCAACATTCCCCAACTGGTGCAGCCAGCTGGCCATGCACGCACGGTGACCCAGTTCCTCTTATATCACCAGCCTTAGCAGGTAAAAGCGTCGAGCCTCGTCAAAC
>JAUWOY010000019.1 GCA_030611885.1 Chloroflexota bacterium
TCGCTGATTTCGTGGTACACTCGGAACAGCATCCAGGACATCTTCGCACCTCGTAGGGGTGATTGATGCTGTCTTGAATACCACATTTTCGTCAAATCGTCAAATCGGCACTTTGAACATGTGTTCTGTCAAACTTGGGTAGATGGGATGTATATAGAAACCCTTGAGATCCGGTGAGTGAGCTATATACTTCTTGCCGTAATACAGAAAGGCGCGAGGGCTATCCTCTATGAGAATCTTCTCGGCTTCTTGATACTTCGCGATGCGCTCCTCCGGATACGCTGCCAAGGTCTCAGCTTCCTCCACCAGCCCATCAAGTTCAGGATTGCAGTACCAAGCAGGGTAGCGTGTTCCCTCATAAGCCTGGACGCACATGCAAAAGCTGAACCAGTCAAAAGGATCGGGATAATTGGCACCCTTTTTGGTCACGCCCATAGGCATCTCACCCCCACCCGCCAAACCGTAGAAAGCGGCTGGCGCCACCGTTCGAATCTCGACGGTGATACCTATCAAGGAGAGATCCTGCTGCGCCGCCAGGGCTATGATCTGGTATAGTGGCGTTTCCCGGGCGTACAGTTCGGTGGTGAAACCATCTGGATAGCCAGCCTCGGCCAGAAGCTCCTTGGCCTTCACAGGATCGTAATCCCAGCCAATATCGGGATTGTAGCCAGGCGTACCTGGTGGCAGCAACGACCTGGCTGGAACTATGCTGCCTTGTGCTAGTTTGACCAGACGCTCACGGTTGACCGCCATGGCTACCGCTTGACGCACCCGCTTATCGGTGAAAGGCTCCATTTGGGTGTTCATGTCGAGGAACCCTGTTATATATACTGTGCCACTAGTAACGTAACCCTTCCACTTGTCCTCAGTAGTCACGCTAACGAACTCTGCGGGTGGAATGTCATCGAACATAACGTCAATTTCACCGGCCTCTAGCTTCAAAACCGCCAGCGAAGGATCAAAACCGATCAGGTATTCGATGGCCTCGATGTAGGGCCCCCTCTCCCCATAGAAATCGTAGTTAGCGGCCAGTGTGAGTTTCTGCCCAGGGATCCACTCCACGAACTTGTACGGTCCGGTACCTACAGGATGCCGGCTGAACTCCTCGAGACCCACCTCCTCCACGTATTCCTTGGGCACGATAAGACTGGGACCCACAGCCAGGTTGTTAACGAACACGCCTTGTGGTTTCTGCAAGGTGATCTGGATGGTGTACTTGTCCAGAACCTTTACGCCCTTCAGGTCGGTGGTCTTGCCATCCAACACATCTTGGGCGCCCAAGACATTCGCCATGAAGCGCGGTCCCCATGACTTGACCTCAGGGATCAAAGATCGTTCCAAGCTATACTTGACGTCTTCGGCCGTGAGTTCAGATCCGTTGTGGAATTTGATCCCCTTCTTAATGGGAATAGTGTAGACCAAGCCATCTTCGCTGATTGTGGGGAAGTCAGCAGCGAGGTCCGGATACATGTTACCATCTTTGTCGAACTGGTAGAGCGCGTTGTACAGTTGGTTGCACACGATCCAGTCCTCAAAGGATACCGCCACATCAGGATCGAAGCTCGGGAAATCGCTTTGTTGGGCAACAATGAGTTTGCCACCCTTCTTTGGTTGTGGAGCCACCTCTCCAGGTCGAGGGGTCGGCGTGACCACCTTCTCGACGACCACGGTCTGAACCACTGGCTTCTCGACGACCACCTCTTTCTCCACTACCTGAGGGGTAGGCGGGGCGCAGGCCGAGAGCACCATGCTGGCAACGACCGTCGCCACAACACACATCATCAGTAGCACTCTTTTGCTAGACATTTCTCTCCTCCTAGAGATTCTGCTGGTAAAGATTTTTATCGGTTGTTGGTTAATCTCGCTTATCATCTCTCCTCCTTCAAATAGTGTTGGTGCCAAACCTGGTCTAAGATTTTGCACCAACGTCAAAATCCTAGACCCCCCTCACGTCCTTTAGTGCATCCTTTTCCTCCTTTCATGTAATATTCTGCCGTTCTCACGTCGGAGTTCCTGTCCAGAATTGATGAAGTAAACCAGAGTTGTCACATACTCCGATGCATAAGAGAAGCGTTAGTGACAGACTTGAGTGTAAGCTTTTCTATCCAGCTCACTTTCGAGCCCGGATTACCCACCTTATAGACCTTTATAGCTGACCATAGCGTCTCACCGCGCGCACAAACGCATCGACATTTCGCGGATTCGTGGTCGGAGGGAGGGGACTCCCGATGCCCGCGATAAAACCACGCGCTCTTTTCCCTGCAGAGATCTGTCTCTTCACTTCTTCCTCAATCATCTCGGGGGTTCCCTCGGCCATGATTTTGATAGCATCTATATTGCCAAAGATACACGCAACATCTCCTACCCGATCCACAATTTCCTCAATATTGATTTGGAAGGTCTTCTTACTCTCCTCGAGGGCGATAGCATCCACACCCAGACTGCGAATCAATTCAAGCCGCGGTATGGCATCGCCACAGAAGTAGAGGATAGTGGACATGCCCAAAGCCTTGATTTCATTGACGAGGGCCTGCTCATAAGGTAGTGCAAACTCAATGAAATGTTGCGGCGAGATCAAGTCTGCCGAAGCCCGAGTCTCAATTATCCACACGCCATGGATCCCCAGCTTTGCAAGGCCCTTCAGGAACTCCATACTCTGAGCCATCTTGCGCTCCATGATGCGGTGCAACAGGTCAGGGCGATCATAGATCATCATCATGCAGCCAGCGAAACCGGTTACATAATACACGTTCGAAAAGGGTGCTATGACGCTAGTGTGGAGAAAGTACCTCTCTCCGTAGTCTTCAACAATTTGCCTTGGTAGCTCAAACACGCCGTGAGACATCAATTCGTCCGTGGTCATGATCGAGATGGCCGCATCGACATCTGCAAGACTACTGAGTTCTCCCGAAAGGTCCCACAGGCTTCGCTTCTCATCCGCTGATTCATGTCCGGGCAGTTCGTGGGTCCCCATTCCTGGGCTTAGGACAATCGAGAGAGAGTCTTTAAATGAGAGGCGTTGTTGATTCCTACAGTCAACGAAGAAGTAGTCCGCGCCAACACGTTCTACGTAGTGGTTTCTAGCCCACTCATAGGAGGAGCCCCTTGATAGCACACAGAGCCAGTCAAAGGTCTCTTCAAAAATTCCAAGTGCCTGACAAAACGCATTGGCCCTGAAATTGGTGTCTTCATCATGGTCAATAGATAAGCGCGTCTGCTTGCCAATCCGTCGGCGATACTGTTCCAAGTAATACCTACCCATGAAATTCTCTAAATAGAGATTGAGGTAACATGGTGCTGCGGGCACCATGTCTGGCTTTCCACCTTTCAGAGCCTCTAACATTCTTTGTTTAGAGTTCATACTGTCTCCGGCGGGTTGTATCACCAATGACATCACGCTTCCAAGATGATGCCCCGTTCACTTTCGAGGGTAAGATACATAACAGATCGCTCGGAAAGCAGCGTGTGCTTTCATGAAATCTTCAGCATCGTAGGCGACTGTATCTTTGTCAATTCTTCTTACACCAGGAATGACCGTTAGCTTATAGGCTAAAGAGGGGTCAATAACAGATACCTCAAGGCGCACAGGGGGTTCGAACGTGAAGGATTTGAATTCGTCCACTCCCTGGACCGCGCGCTTGGCAGCCATTTTTATTAGTTCCAGTGCTTTTTTGTGAGCTATACAACGAGCTACATAGCGATCAATAGCGTATTTCACTACTGCTGTCTCCACGCCGGGCAGCCAACTTTCAACCTCGGCACAAATGCGGTCGTCGCCACTAATCATCCCGACAGGTACACCGAACGATCCGGCGATGGCTGCGCCAATCCTGGCTTCACTGACTTCAATGCCATTGAAGCGCACAGCTAAGAACGAAACGCTAGAGTAGGTATGGCTTAAGATACCGGGCCAATCTCGGGACTGTGCGTGATATCCAATCAGTAGAACCAGGTCGAAAGACTCATCTAGGCCCTGCATGATCAACCTTGGACGATGCCCACTGCGTGTACCACGCACAAGATCGGCTGCGGGATGTAGTTCCTCGTAGAGAACATTCAAATACTGCCCATGGCAATCAGCAACAAGAATCTCGCTAGCGCCACCCTCCAGGGCGCCCTCAATAGCCGCATTGACATCCAGTGTCAAACGTCTTCTCGCAGCTTGATAATGTCGACCGTCCTCAGGGCTGCATTCCCTCCAGCCAACAACCCCAGAAACACCCTCAAGATCTGTCGAAATGAAAACCTTCATAACTGCCTCTCCTTTATAGCAACTATCTGAGCGTATCCAATGGATAAGACTATTTACGATTCCGTCTTGTGCCATCATAGGCGCAGACATTCTGCATCAGTAGCGCCTGGTTTCACCCAAGCAGAAGGGGGCGAGTGGTTCCGGACATACGCTACACCGGTCATGAATGCTGATAGCATTATTTGTCCTACTTTTGGTCTTCGTCGTCTGTCTGGCAATAGACCACTTTTGGTACCTTCCAGTTGTAGGTGAACTTGAGCGCAAACGGGAGGAGGTAGGTCTGCGTCCGACGAACACCGGGAATCCCCTGTACTTCGTTGAGTACAAATTCGTACAATTCATCCACGGCCCTGGCCACAACTTGGATGCTGATGTCCCGATCCCCTGTTGCAGCGCTGGCGTAGCTCACAGAGTCCAGTTTTGCCAAATGTTGTACAATGTCGGGGATCGAGCCTGCCTCAGCCTCTATCAGGACGTCCGCCATCACAGTGTAACCCAGAGGTTTGGGATGTACCACAGCAGTGATGGAAATCACACCTTCCCGCACCAGCCGCTCCATACGATAGCGAGCCATACGCGGGGTTAATCCCTCCACCTGGCTGGCAATGTCAACGGCGGACGTGCGACCATCTTGTTGAAGCAGGTCAATAATCGCGGCGTCAATTGCATCAATCTTGATCTGATCCATTCTCACTCTTTGTCGGTAGGTTGCCAAAGACAGGTCCCAAATTTTGTGTATTATACCACAAATGTTGTTTCTTGTCAAGTCTTCTGAATTTTTTTTCTGTTTTTTACAAAATATTGCCTAGCGCAGGCTGAAACGGAAAGCATAGCCGGGCATAGGGTTGGCCCATCAACCACATCCCCGCTGAGCTGTGCAAGGTGCAACCCTCGGGTATGGAGATGCTGATGGTGAGCGAGAGCATCGGCTTTTCGACCTCGGCAGATTACACCACCGAGGAACTGCTGCTGTACTTGAGCAACGGTCAGCGAGTCATCCTGGCTGAGTCTGGTCATATGGACTACGACAGCCTACAACCGGAAGTGTACGAACGCCGATCAGGTGACCAACCCCGTCTATGCCCTGGCTGACCCCAACAGGTTGGGCCAGATAGCCTGGCTGACACAATCTGTGAGCTTTGTGAAATTCTTCCGCTGCGTAGCGGGCTCGATGGAGTATTCGTAGCTGGCCAGTTCGGTGGTGACTGGGGCTAGAGCCGAGACAACCAGCACGGCCCCCTCTACCCCTTTCCCCAGGTGCTCCACCACCAGGCGGCCGCTCTGAGCCTCGTCCAGATCCATGCGCCGCACCCTCACGTCTGGGCCGAGTTCGATGAGCTGCACCAGAAATCGCTGAGGCAAGATGTTGTCGGTGCGGATGAATCCCTCGGCTGCCCACTGCCCATCGCTCTCGGCGTCGTCAGAATAGCCCAGCTCGGGGATGGCGATGTCATCTACGCAGAAGCCAACCCGGTTCACGGCGCCGTCGGTGATGTATTCGAATCGCAGCAGAATCTCCTGGCCAATGTAGGCGTTTAGATCAATCTCCTCCTCAACCCAGTCAGGGGCCTCGTCAGCGGACGCCTGCGATTTCCCCGTGTAGGCCTGGCCAAAGCTGTTGCCGTTGGGATTGGAGTCGGTAGTGTACTGACCTTTCAGGATATCCCAGGTCTGGCCGCCATCGGTTGAAACCTCAATGTAGGCGTAGTCCCAGTCCTCCTCGATGTCATACCAGAGCCAGGCTTCCAGGGTGGCTTGCGACAGCCCCGTCAGGTCAAAGGCCCGGGTCAGAGTCATATTGCTATTGTCGCCGCGATTAGACCACCAGAGGTACTTTCCGCTGTGAGGATCGTTGGGAATCAGCTTCACTTCTGTTGAGCCGGCGAATGTGAGGGCCAAATCTCCCTCCCCTCGCAGCTCGACGTAGTCCGCCCCATACTGGTGGACGGTGGTGGCGCGCTGGGCAGGATAGTCAGCGTGGATCTGGTCGAGATAAGCTGGGCCGACGGCCAGGTCTCGGTAGCCGTAGCGGCCATCGGCCAGCTCGGTATCATCGAGATAGTTGGCGATCAGCCAGTCGGCGAAGACGTCGTCGAAGGTCAGCCCGTGCTCAGCCAGAATGGCCTCGAAGCCGGTTGTGCCATTGGCCTGGTGCGAGACCACCCTGCGAACAGCCTGATCGCCGAATCGCTCCAAGAAATAGGCTGCGAAGAGGAAGCTGGCTCCGTAGCTAGTCGCCGTCTGGCCAGGGCTGCCAGGCCAAGACGTGAGTTGCGTATCGGGGGTGCGGCTGAAAGCGCGATCAATTCCTCTCCCAGCATAGCCGTTGAGATGAGAAGCCAACTCCGAGAAGCCCTCATTTACCCAGGTATCCTCATCGCGATCAACCGCCCAGTGGATCATGTGCTGGAACTCGTGAGCCAGGACGCTCTCGTACGAGTCTGTGCCCGGCTGTAACCTGTCCGCGTTAATGTAGAACATCTCTCGCTCATTGGAGTAGGGGTTAACCAGTTTGGAGTACTCGTCGGTGTCTAAGTAGTAGCCATATACCGAGGCCCCCAGCCCACTGGTCTGGAGTATGTGAATGTGAGGGTCATTGTCTACGCCCGGCGTCCACTCGCTTCCGAAGAACTGCCGGTTGGTGGGATAGATATGGCTTTCGAAACGCTCGGCCGATCTTTTCAGGGCCTCCTGATCGAAACTGGCACCTTCCTCCACCCACAGGTAGAGGTGAGGCGTCAGATAGCTAAGGGTAGCTGTGGTGGTATGGTTAGTCGTAGTGTCTACGTTTGCTACCCAAAAGACATCTTTGTCGCCCACGGCGTAGTGAGGTGGGGTGTCGTTTACCACCAGGGGGATGGGCTGGTCCAACTTCTTCAGGCGAGTGGTGAGAGCCAGGAGGTCCCGTTCCGGAATCGAGGTTTCAGCCAAAAGCTCTTCGGTGGAGCGCTCGGCTGGGGATGCAGGCGTGGGTGTGGGGGTGACGACGGGCACGGGAGTGGGCGTGGGTGCGGGGATGACCACGGGCACGGGGGTTGGCGTAGAGGTGGTCAGGAACTCATCTAGCTGGGGTGCGAGCAGCACTACCGTCCCCAAGAGTAGCAGGTTCAGGCAGCAACAGAGAGAGAGTACGATGGCGACTATGAGGGGTATGATCGAGCGGTTATCCAAGATGCGTTTCCTTTACTCGAGCGAATCCAGAACCTGCTGGGCTATTTCATCGCGATTGGCTTGGGTGACCTCGATAACGGTTACCTGGGGCAAAGCCTTGACGCGGTCGGCCCAGGGGTGAGAACTCAGGGTGATGGTCCCCAGGACGGGCTTATCGCTGTGGACGGCTTCCCATACCGCATCCTTGAAAGCCTGGGAGAAAAGCTCCATCTTGCCGATCTCGTCAATGACCACGTAGTCCTTCTGGGCGATGGCCTCTTGGATAGCCGCCACGCCGATGCCCTCCAGGTCGGCCAGGTTGACCCCGTATTTACTAACCCGCATCCGGCTCTTGATGCCCACGTGGGCCAGAACGCCCTCCTGGCCATCCAGGGTCACGATCCTGAACCCTTGCCGACGGCCTCGCTCCCTCATCTCCTCGGTATAAAAGCCGCCCGCCCGGCCAGGCAGCATTTTCACCACGTCCTTGATGATAGTCGTTTTGCCCACCCGAGGCCGGCCAGTCAACAGAATAGTCTTGCCCATGATGGGGTCAGTATACCACAGATTGACGACATTGCAAGCTTCGGCAAACACTGGCCTCGGCCCGCACAATTTGAGCTTTTGATAGGGTGTGATATAATATGAGGCGAGAAAAATCGTTTCACGTGAAACATTCCGAGGGCTATGGCTGAGATCTGCGACTACGAAGGCAGTTCATATCGTACCGACTTTTGGGAGGGGCAAGGGCGGGAATACGAGCACCTGGCGGAACGAATTGCCCTCCGCAAGCTCCTGCCTCCTGCTGGCGCTCGTCTGATGGAAATCGGGGCCGGCTTTGGCCGCCTGGTGGATCTATACGACGGCTACCAACAGGTCGTGTTGCTGGATTACTCCAAATCCATGCTGCGTCAGGCCCAGGAGCGATTGGGGCGAGGTGGGAAGTATATCTACGTTGCCGCCGACCTGTATGCTATGCCCTTCGTTGATTCCCTCTTCGACACTACCGTGACGGTGCGGGTGCTGCACCACGTGCAGAACATCCCCGCTGCCTTCCAGGAGATTCAGCGGGTGCTTAAGCGAGAGGGAGTCTACGTGTTGGAGTACGCCAACAAGCGCCACCTCAAGGCCGTCCTGCGCTACCTGCTGGGCCGCCAAAGCTGGAATCCCTTTGCCCCTGAGCCCTACGAGTTCGTCGAACTCAACTACGACTTCCATCCGTCCTGGATGAAGGCTCGCCTGAGAGAGGCTGGTTTCGCCATCGGGCGGGAGCTGGCGGTATCCTCCTTTCGCCTTCCTCTCGTGAAGCGCCTCATTCCCCCCCGTCCCCTGGCCGCTTTGGACGGGCTGCTGCAGGGGCCCACAGCGTCGTGGAAGCTTGCCCCCAGCGTCTTCGTCCGGGCCAGGGCAGAAAAGGGGGACGCCCAGGCCGAAGATCGAGGCTTCTTCCGCTGCCCAGGCTGTCACGGAACCGATCTGATCGAGACGGAGGACGTATTGACCTGTCGGGGCTGCGGCCGAGGGTGGGCCATAGACGACGGCATCTACGACTTCAAAGAGCCCACCTTGAGTTCTCTTGCCTGAAACCGCTAACTGTAGTATACTTACGTTGTATCCGGGAACCGCTCGTCTACAAGAGCTCTAAGACCACTGAGATATGCATCCATCCCCATGCGGGCCAAAAGGTGGAGATATCCGAAACTCGGTTCGGATATGGAATGTTAAGTGAAGCCAGGAGCTAAGAGTGAAGGGAGAGAGCGATGGAAGGCATAGAACTGAATCGGCCAGTCAAGATTAGACGGGTGGTGCAGTTGGGCACTGCAATGGGGTTGGCCTTACTACTCCTGATAGTCTTGTTATGTGGACTGCGGGAGGGAATGCCGGTCCGCGCTAATCCTGCCTCGCTAGGTGAGACGAATGTCCCACACACCAGTTATGCAGACGGTGCCAACCCAGGCGCTGGTACGGACATGCCTGCGGCGTTGAGTTTGACCGTAGTTGGAGGATCCATCTCAACAGATACTGTCTGGCAGGGCGAGGTCCTGGTAGAAGAAACGGTTATTGTGCAATCCGGCGTCATTCTGACAGTGCAGCCGGGAACGCAAGTCAGGTTCAAGCATTATCGCGGCTATCGGGAACCCGAAAAACGTCTGAGCTTGCAAGTATTCGGCACGTTGATCGCGGAGGGCACCGCTGCCCAACCGATCTGCTTTACCTCTGATACATCTGACCCCCAGAATGGCGATTGGTCTATGATTCGTCTGCACAATTCTACAGACTCGGTATTCCGCTACTGTGTGGTCGAGTTAGGGCAACAAGGCATTAACGTCTGGGGTGGATCGCCTGAGATCTCTCACTGCGTCATTCGTTGGCACAACTGGGAAGGCCTCTATTTCGAGTCAAATGCTGAGCCAACCATCGAGTATTGCCACATCGTCGAAAATGGATACAACGGGTTGGCTGCTGAACAGTTTAACACTATCACGATGGACTATTGCGAGATTGAGCGCAACGGAACCCACGGCGTCCACATTGATGCTTCAACGGGAGAAATTCGCCGTTCGCGCGTGCATGACAACCGCGCGAGTGGTCTCTCTGTTGACAACAATGGCACGCTGCGTGCTCTGGGGGTTGCTATCACCGACAACAACGATTGCGGCATCGCTGTTGGAGAGGGGATCAACACGGTCGAAATCAGCAACCTGACGTTCAGCGGCAACGCAGGGGGTGACGTGTGTGGCTCGTACATCACTGTAACGTCAGCTTTCACGCCGCCTGTCTCCATTGATATTGGCTTTACCCCTGCGATGTCTTATGCCCTGGGATACATACCTGGGGATCCAATTTCAGATACCTACATGTACATCTATCCTGACGATGAAACGCGGCGCATTGTTCGAAAGATTGGAGATGGATTAGGGCTTACGTGGTCGTTGGCATGGGATGGTCAGTACATTTGGACATCTACTCTATGGGGCACCATCTCCAAACTAAACCCACAAACGGGCACAGTAGTGCCCCCGCAATTCACGGCACCTGGCTCGCAACCCTGGGGCATGACGTTTGATGGGGAGCATCTTTGGGTCGTCGATTTTGCTGAAAGGCGCATCTCCAAGTTGGACCCCACGACTGGCACGGAACTCGCCACGTATCCCACCCCAGACCCTGTGGGAGGATGTAAAGGGATAACCTGGGATGGCTCCTATCTATACGTTATGGGCTGGACGTCGCCAGTGATCTACAAGATGGATCGGCGGGGGCAACTGACTGACACCATCCCACTCAATAGTGGCGGTGGCGGTGGGATCGCCTGGGACGGTCAGCATTTCTGGGTGCCTGGTGGGGGCAAGATCCTCAAGTACGATAAACAGGGGCATAATGTAGGGTGGATATACGCGGCTTCCGAGGGCACATGGGACATGACCTGGGATGGGCAGTATCTCTGGGCCTCACAACGCACGAATGAGAACTGGTCAGATGAGAAGATCTTTGCACTCGAGATACTTGAGGATCATGATCATTACGCGAGCCCTGAAACGTTGTATGTAGACGGTACGAATCCCAATCCTGGTAACGGCACCCCGTCTGACCCTTATCGCACCATCACGCAGGCAGTAAGTGCGGGCTTTAATGGTGATAAAATCCTGGTCGCTCAGGACACCTACACTGAGAATCTGACTATTGACAAAGACATTGACCTATACGGTGGCTATGCCTCGTACACATCGCCTGTCAGTTGGACGCGGAGCATCACCTTGTACGAAACGATCATCGACGGCAATCAAAGCGGCAGTGTAATTACCTTCCAATCCAACAGCGATGGAGCACTGTTGGACGGATTCACCATCACTGGTGGGAATGCAGACGAAGCAGGTGGAGGCGTCACCATTAATGGTGTATCCCCCACTATCCGATCCTGCATCGTCCGGGGAAACACCGCCCGTGGACAATGGGAGTGGGGAGGCGGCGGTATCGCTATCGTTGGTGGGGCAGTTGTCATCAGCAACACGACTATAATTAGTAACTCGGTCTTGGGCGGCGCTGGAGGTGTGCGCGTCGGGTTCGGTTCGGTCACTATGATCAACAACCTTGTAGTTCACAATATAGGTCGTCCGGCTATCCATGCCAATGACGCTGTCCTGACCCTGACCAATGTCACCGTCGCTGATAACAGTTCACAAGGCAGTGTTCTTCTCAACAACAGTCAAGCGACGATACTCAACAGTATCCTATGGGAGGAAACCGGTTCAGACATTTCTGCTGTGAATAGCAGTAGTTATACCGTCGCTTACTCAAATGTCGAAGATGGGGTGCTGCCAGGCGTGGGCAACATCTCGGCCAATCCCCTCTTTGTAGATGCTGCTAACGGTGAATATCATCTGAAACTTGGCTCACCATGCATCGACACAGGCACCAACGAAGGCGCACCAGAGATTGACTTTGAGGGCAATCCACGCCCTCTGGATGGCAATTCGGATGAGATTGCTGTGGTAGACATAGGGGTCGATGAGTTTACGCTTTTGGGCGACTTCGACTACGATTGCGTGATTACCATCAACGACATCATGGAGGTGGCTAGTCGGTGGCGCACGACTGAGGCGGATCCTGACTGGGATGTGCGCTACGACCTCAATGGCGATGGAATCATCACCATCGTGGACATCATGCTCGTGGTGGTTCACTGGGGGGAAAGCTGCCTGTGACTTGCTAGGCTTTCGAGGATCTACATCGAGGCGGGCCCGACCTACTTGGGTACCCAACTATTCATACAATACGCCGGCGAACTGTGGATAACACGGCATACACGCCGCTTCGCTCAATACCTTCCCCCCGGGCATATACTGTGTTTATGCCGGAAATGTTATCTGCAATTGCGGGTCTGAGGACGGAGGAAGATTCCAATAAAAACACTCCCCGTAACATACAAAGGCGAGCGGGTTGTCGAATTGTTCAAGGGCATCTACCTTCCCAAAGACGTTACGGTGCTGGTCGTAATTCCAGAAGAGGTCATCAGACTGTGAAGAGATTTGACAACATCACTCTCGCACCGAACCAGTATCAGGCCCTGGGTGAACTGCGCCACAGGTTGTTCGATGAGTTCGACGTCGAAGCTGTGATCTTGTATGGTTCTGTGGCGAGGGGCGAGGCGGACGAAGAATCGGATCTTGACCTGCTCATCGTGACAGCGCAGCCCCTCATGCGTCCTGCACGCCACGAGATAACCGATGTGGTCTTTGAAGTGAATCTGCTCCATGGCACGAATTTCAGCACCCTTGTTGTCGATCGCAACTCGTGGGAGGTAGGCGTTTTTTCAGTTCTGCCCCTGCGAGAAGAAATCCTCAAGGACGGTATCAGGCTATGAGTACTTATGGAACGTTAACTGCCATGTGTCTGCGAGTTCTACCTGTGTCAAGATTCTATTAGCTCGATCAGTTTGACGAGCTTGAAAGGAGATTCTTACGATGAGAATGAACAAACTATGGCTTCTGTTGGTAACGTTAGGGGTGATCTTATCCCTGGCAGCTTGCGGGTCGAAGGCCACACCAGTAGAGGAGGCGGCCCCAACACCAAAGCCCCAGGTACAAGCCACGTCAACGCCCAAACCCAAGGTAGGGGCCACCCCAACGCCCGAAGAAGCCAAGCCGACGACGAAACCTGCAGAACCGACTGCCACGCCTATCCCGCCCCCGCCGACGCCAGTAGCCAAGGCAACTCCATCTGGGCTCGTCGCCAACCCGGAGGACACTCTGGACAGCTACCGAATGCGCACAACGATGCGACTGCTGGAAGGGGAAGGTCTGTTGGGGGAGGACTTTCATACGGAGATGGAATGGGTCCGGGAGCCACTAGCTCGCCGCACCGTCATGTATGGTTTGTCAGAGGACATGGCGATGGAAATCATCATTATTGGCGACAGCACCTGGATGAATATGGGCGACGATACCTGGATCAAAACAGAATCCGGGCCGAGTGACCAGGAATCCGTTGCGCAGGAAGACCTCCAGGCAAGCCTGGAGGACATTCTGCGGGACATGGAAAGCGGCATGAAGCCAGCAGGCAAAGATACGGTGAACGGCGTTCGTTGCCAACGTTACACCGTGGACGCCGATTTTTCCATGCCTATGCCGGTGCCTGAGGACGCATCCGCAGAGGCACTACAGTTTATGCCCACGGAGATAATAGGTCACATCCAGGGAAAGCTCTGGATAGCCGACCAGCGTGGCCTGCCGCCGGTCATCATCCGGTCGCAGACGATGCAGGAAATAACCTTCAAGTATGCTTCGCGTGACGACGAAACGATGGTTTATGAAGAGAAACGCGATCTCTACGACATCAACAAGCCCATCACCATCAAACCGCCAGAAGGAGCGATGGAGATGCCCGCTCTGCCCACCCCGTCTTCGGGGGAGCAGACAACGCCGTTGGCCGAACAGCCTGGGGTCTCCGTAGAAGTCGCCAGCCTGGACGACCTGGACAGCTACCGCCTCGACTGGTCAGTCCAGATGCAGATGTCGGCAGGCGGCGGGATGGAGATGAGCTACACGATGGAATGGGTTCGAGAGCCTCCTGCCAGGCACCTCGTCATGAGCATTGGAGGAGGCCCGTTCGGGGAGTATATTTGGATTGGCGATACCGTCTGGGCAAAGGCAGGCGATACCTGGATGCAGACCACTGAGGAGGATGCAGCGGACGCTTTTGACCAAGTAGAGGAGGTCATGACGCCAGATAGCGACATGGTTCTGGTAGGCGAGGAGACGGTGAATGGCATCCATTGCAAACACTACGTTTATGACTTCGGGGATATGATGCATAAAGAGATGTGGGTGGCCGACCAAAGTGATCTGCCGCCCATTCCCATCCGAGGGATGTTCCGGATGGAGACGACCCAGATGGTCACCGAGGCGGAGGGCAATGTCTACGACATCAACACGCCCATCACCATCGAGACGCCGAAGTGAGTTCCTGATGGATTCGGAGAAGGAATAGCATATTTTTACTAATTAAGGAGGTCACGTTCATGAGAGTTTCTTGCTTACAAGAGAATTTGGCTAAGGGGCTGAGCGTGGTGGGGCGAGCGGTGGCCACCCGCAGCACTTTGCCGGTGCTGGCAAATGTGATGCTTTCCACCGACAACGGCCGCCTGAAGCTATCGGCCACGGACCTGGAGATCGGCATCAACTGCTGGATCGGGGCCAAAGTGGAGGAGGACGGAGCTACGACGGTGCCAGCCCGCTCTTTCATTGACCTGGTCAACTCCCTGCCGTCTGAGCGGATAGACATGGAGCTCGTCGTGCGCACCCAGACCCTCAACCTGAAGTGCGCCCGCTACGAAGCCAACCTCAAGGGCATAGACGCCCAGGAGTTCCCGCTCATTCCCTCGCTCGAGGAGGGGGAGGGCCAGATCAGTCTGGAGCCCACTGCCTTCAGGAGGATGATCGAGCAGGTCGCCCTGGCCGCTGCCACCGACGAGAGCAGGCCCATTCTAACCGGTGTGCTGGCTAAGTTCGAGGGAAAGCAGCTCACCCTGGCCGCCGCCGATGGCTTCCGTCTCTCGGTGCGTACGGCTGAGCTTCCCACGGAAACCGAGCCGGCCAGCGTTATCATCCCTGCCCGGGCCCTGGCAGAACTGGCGCGCATCAGCACCGACGAGGAAGCCGTCACCCTGGTCATCACCCCCACCCGCAAGCAGGCGCTTTTCCACGCGCCAAATGTAGACCTGGTCTCCCAACTCATCGAGGGCAATTTCCCCGACTATCAGCAGATCATCCCTAAGAGCTATACCACTCGCACGGTAGTGAACACCAATAGCCTCTTGAGGGCCTGCAAGACAGCCAGCATCTTTGCCCGTGACGCGGCCAATATCGCGCGCTTCCAAATCGCCCCCGGCGGAGAGCTGGCACCGGGCCATATCACCATCGCCGCCACCAGTGCTGAGTTGGGCGATAACGTGGGCGAGATTGATGCCTCCATCGAGGGAGATGAGATCGAAATCGCCTTCAACGTCAAGTACCTCATTGACGTCCTCTCGGTGATGGATTCGGCCCAGGTAGTTCTGGAGACCACCACTTCCTCCAGCCCCGGCGTCATCAAGCCCGTTGGGGACGTGGATTTCGTTCACGTCATCATGCCCATGCACGTGCGGTCAGACTAATACCCAATATCTAATACCCAATACTAAATACTAGATATTGGATATTGACTTGCGATTGACCACAATATATAGTGGATAGCGATCTCTGAGTTAGCGAACTCAAACGCCCTCGCGATTATCAAGCTCCGAGGGCGTTTGGTCGCAATACCGTTCGGATAAGAAAGCGAGCGCCGGCCGAGTAGGCCCGCAGGGCCATATCGAGGCCAAGCGAGCGGTTTTTCAGAGGCTATGATCACGTTGGAGCCAGCACCTTGGTCTCGATACGGGCAACAAAGAGCGTTGCCCTACTCGACCGGCGGCGCTTAACCGAACAGTATGGCGTTTCGCCGCCTTCGCGGTGGAGCACGAAGTGTATCTTAAGCATCTCTCCCTCGCCAATTTCAGAAACTACGCCCGCCTGGAGCTGGATCTCTCCCCTGGCATCATCCTCGTCCAGGGCGAGAATGCCCAGGGAAAGACTAACCTCCTCGAGGCTATCTACTACCTGGCCACGGCGCGCTCGCCTCACGCCACGACCGACCGGGAGTTGATCAACTGGCTGGCCGAGGAAGAGGATCTGACCTTCGCTCGCCTGGTGGGCGAGATACAGAAGGACGACACTCTGCAGCGTCTGGAGATCACTCTGCTCAAGGAGCCAGCTCGTGAGGCCGACGGCCGTAGCCTCAAAAAGCAGATTCGGATCAACGGCGTGCCCAGGCGTGTCCTGGACCTCATCGGCCAGCTCAACGTGGTCCTCTTTATGCCCCAGGACATTGACCTGGTGGCCGGCTCGCCCAGCCGGCGGCGACGTTATCTCGACACCACCATCTGCCAGTTCGATCCTCGCTACTGTCGCACCCTCCGACGATATAGCCGCGTCTTGACGCAGCGCAACCACCTCCTGCGCCAGTTGCAAGAGCGTAGAAGCAGCCCCGACCAACTGCGTTTTTGGGACGAGAAGCTGGCCGAAGACGGAGCCCACGTGGTCGCCCGCCGACGGGAGGTGGTAGCCGAACTGGAGGAGTTGGCCAGGGCCATCCACCTGGAGTTAACGGGCCAGGATGAGCACCTGTCTCTGCGCTACGAGCCAAGCATCAGGATGCCTGATAAATACTACCAGATACCTTTGGGGCTTGGGTCGGAGGGGAGATTGGGTATCAGGTATTCGGAATCCAGTATCAGGGAGTCTTTCCTGGAGCAGTTGCGGGAGATCACCCGCGAGGAGATTCAGCGGGGCATGTCGCTGATCGGCCCCCACCGCGACGACCTGCGGTTTTTGGCCGGTGGCGTGGACATGAGAATCTACGGCTCCCGCGGTCAACAGCGCACCGTCGTCCTGGCTCTGAAGCTGGCTGAGGCGAAGCTGCTGGCTGAGGAGACGGGCGAACAGCCCATCGTGCTCCTGGACGAAGTCATGTCGGAGCTAGACGAGGCTCGGCGCCGCTATCTGATGAAGGCGATAAAGAATAGCCAACAGGCCATCCTTACCACCACCCATTGGGATGCCTACAGCCCCGACTTTTTGAACCGAGCTACTTTGCTGAGGGTGCAAGAGGGGCGGATAGAGAAAATGACCAATGAGCCAATGACCAATGACCAATGAGAAATTGGGATTTGGTCATTGGTCATTGGGATTTGAGAGGTCGTTTGCTGGGGATGCCTGGGCGGCGGGGATATTTCTCGGGCGTGGGGGCTATCTTTTCGATGACTACCAGGGAACGGCGTTCGGCCAGATGTGGCAGCTCCAGGTGCACAATGCGGCGCAAGACTCCTCCAAGCGCAGCGATGGCCCCTTCGGCCGCCCTCGCCTCAGCATCGCCCTCGGCGCCCTTCTGGGCCACGAAAAGGCCGCCCAGTCGGCAGAAGGGCAGGGCGTATTCCACCAGGACGGGCAGTTCGGCCACCGCTCTGGCCAGGGCCAGGTCGTAGCGTTCGCGGTGGGCCGCGTCCTGACCCAGCTCCTCCGCTCGCCCCTTGATGACCTCCACCCCCGCCAGCCCCAGGCGGCTAACGATGTGCTCCAAAAAGCCGACCTTCTTGCCAATAGCCTCCAACAGGGTCAACTGCAAGCCAGGGCAAACGATCTTGAGCGGAAGTCCCGGAAACCCCGCTCCCGCGCCGATGTCAATGGCTCTCACCCCCCGCTGTTGACAAATGGTTCTCGTCAAGTCCTCGTCGGCCAACAGGCAAGTGAGGGAATCGAGGAAGTGCTTGATCTGAACCTGATCGTAGTCGGTGATGGCGGTCAGGTTGAACTTCTCGTTCCAGGCCACCAGTTCCCCGTAGTAGATTCCGAACGCCCTGCGGTGCTCCTCGTTCAGCTTTAGGCCCAAACAGCGCGCGCTCTCAGATAACAACTTCACTATAGCCATCC
This sequence comes from Chloroflexota bacterium, assembly GCA_030611885.1. GTDB lineage: Bacteria > Chloroflexota > Anaerolineae > VGOG01 > VGOG01 > JAUWOY01. The sequence goes on from JAUWOY010000019.1 coordinate 17,908, forward strand.
CCGACGTTTGAAGTAAAAAATCATGCCCCCAGCCAGGAGTACCATCAATCCAATGACGAAGGCGAAAGAGTAGGGATTTCTGGCCAGAGGCAAGGCGATGTTCATGCCATAGATGCCTGAGAGCAGGGTCAAGGGCAGCATGACGACCGAAATAATGGCCAAGATACGCATCACCTCGTTGATGCGATAGGAGATCACAGAATCGCTAGTCTCACTCAACCCTTCGATGACCTCGCGGTGGTCTTCCAGTATATCCCTGGCTTTGTTCAAGTGATCCACGATGTCGCCGAAGTAGACGTCCAGTTCCTCTTGTATGAATGGCCTGTCCTTTTGCTCCAGATTGGCGACAATGGCGATCTGAGGTCTGATGATGCGCCGCAGGGCAATTATATCGCGGCGCACGATGGAGATATCCTGGACGATGCGCCGCATGTCTGCGGTGAAGACCTCTTCCTCAATAACCTGGATGTTGGAATCTACTTCATCCAAGATGGGGAAGCAGTAGTCTACCAAAGCGTCTATGACGCTGTAGAGCAAGCGGCTGGCCCCGCGTCCCATGTGTTTGGCCCTGGTCCGCTCGTAGCGCTGGCAGTCGTCGAACAACTGGTAGATCGGTCTAAGGATGCCATCGTGGACGGTGACGAGGTAGCCAGACCCGATAAAGAAGTCGACTTCGCTGGGTCGGCTTACGTGTTGATCGGGGTCGTAAACCGGAAAATGCATGACGATGAACAAGTAGTCCTCATACTCGTCAATCTTGGGCCGCTCGATCTTGCTCAGGCAGTCCTCCAGATCCAGAGGGTGGAAGTTGTAGTTGCGACGCAGCACCTCGATATCTTCCGGCGTTGGCCTTTCGATGTTGGTCCAGGTTACTTTTCCATAGGTGACGGTCTCAATGCTCATGGCTACCTCCTCCCTGCCGCATATTATACTACAGGCTGGGTAAAAGAGAAAAACTGCCCTACCCAGGGATATTCAGTTTCAGACTGGAGACGAGCGAGCGCTGATTGAGTAACCGCAGGTGTATCGAAATCAAGCGAGCGGGTCTGGCAGAGCATCCCGCTTGGCTTCGATACGGCTCTCCACTACGCTCCAAGCCTACTCAGCCGGCGCTTTCGCGAAAATTGAATGACTGTGCTGCCTACCTACAGACCTGTACCGACACATCATCCAGATACACAGCCGTTTTGCGATTGCCCACCCCGTTGTTGTAGACGTTGAAGTAGATTATGATGGCCTGACCCTTATAGGTCGTGAGATCGAAGGTGTGGTACGTCCAGGTCTGGCTGTCAGAACAGATTTTCGGCAGCGCCCAGGCCAAAAGCCCCCAGGTCTGGTCGTAGATGATCACCCCTTGCCAATCGTACTCGACGGTATCCTGACAGAAAGGGTAGTACCAAAACGACAGCGTAGCGCTCACGGCATCCCCAGGAATAGTCACTTTCTGATAGATGGAGGACCAACTTGCGATATCGCTCTGGTGGGTGATTCCCAGGCGCATGGCCCAGGAACCCATCCGAACCACAGCCGTGGAGTAGCCCGCCGGGCGTGGGGTATCCCCGATGATCCAGCACTCTGTCGTTTCAAAGCCGCCATTGCGAATCAGTTCATCGCAAGGAATTTGCGTTGGAGTACTGGTTGATGTGGGCGTATTTGTGGGAGTGGGTGTGGATGTAGCGGTGGGCGTTGCAGTGGATGTTGGAGTGAAGGTGCTAGTTGGTGTTGCTGTAGGTGTGCTTGTCGGTGTGGTGGCCGTGGGCGTGGCAGTTGATGTTGGCGTGGCGATGCTGGTTGGCGTTTCCGTAGGTGTGCTTGTCGGTGTCTCAATAGCCGTAGGCGTGGTGGTTGATGTCGGCGTGAAGATACCAGTCGGTGTGGGCGTGTTTGTTGGGGTAGATGTGGAAGTGGCCGTAGGCGTTGTAGTGGGCGGGGGATAGTTCTTAGTAATCAGAGGCAAGTAAAGTGCAAGGCTAGAGACGACAGAGACGGCTACATCCAAAGTGGCGCTGCCTTGATCGGCGAACCAGGCAACATCCTCGTGAAGCAGGTCCCACTTCAAGGTGTACTGACCCGGTTCTCCGGGCGCTGTCACCAGGGTCGGGCTGAAGACCGCTGTGTGGGCGAAAGGCACGTCTTCGTCCAAGGGAGTGCGGTGGTCGTGCTCCGGCGGCTGTATCACCAACTCCTCAGCCTCATCGTACCAATGAAGGCCCAGGCGCACAGGGCTCTCCCCACCTGCCGGCCAGGTCAGTGTACCAGCGTTCTGCACTGATAAGTTCACTTCGTAGGTGCTGTTCGCCAGCATGGCTGTCGGCGTGTCGTGATCGAAGAACTGGGCCAGATACTGGGACGTGTCAGCCTCGATTTTCTGCCAAGTCTCGCCACGCAGATAGGGCAGCTCAGCATAAAGGTAATCGCCGGGGCAGGCAGTCTGGTTGTAATCGCGGTGGCCGGCGATGTTCTGGGTGGTCATATCCACGAAGTAAGAGCTCTCGTTGGGGTTGAAGAGGCTACGGCTGCACTCCCAGGCTGCCAGATCGGTGATAGCATCTAACAGGGGCGGGGGCGGCTCAACGCTGGGGGGCTCTGGGGGTACGGTGTTGCCGTAGCTGCCAATAGCACCAATGCCCACGCTGCCGCAGTTGTAAGCATAGATTCCGCACCATGGTACCATAGGGCCGTGGACGTGACGTCCTGCCGCGTCAAGACCTCCGTAGCGCCCCTCGTAGACGTTGCCCTGCCAGTCCACCAGATAGTTGTAGCCGATGTCGCCCCAACCCAGGGTCACGGCGTGGTAGTAATAGATAACCCGAATCGTGGCCGGCGGGTCGGGCTCGTAGTTCTGGGTGACGGTGTGGTGGACGATGATCTTACGCACGGGATGATACTCAGGAGGCCAGGTCATAAGGCTCTCGTTGGCGCCCCAGCCAGAGCGGGGTATGATGGACGGCTGGGGCACGCCCTGAGTTGAGACCTCACCCCGTGCCGCTGCCTTGGCCTCGGCCAAATCGGGGCCGGCGGTGGAGTCTATGTAAGTCAGGGTGATCTCAGACAACTTTGGAGAAAGGGAAGGGGCAACGGCTTGGAGGGCTAGGCGGTACTGAAGGCAACCTCCTCCTTCAGTCATGATAATGCTCCCCCCGTAGAAGCGGCCGTCCCGGCCTTGCTCGACCTCAATGATGTCGTACCAGGGCGACCAGGCCACCCCATCCGGGCTGACGCGCACCGCAACGGACAGTTGCCCGGTGGGAGGCACCTCGGCCGACCAGTGAGCCACCACGGCGTTGAAGGGAAAAGCAGTTGAGCCGACGGTGGAGGTAAATACGCCCGTCGTCTCTCCCGCCGCCAGGCACAACTCACCGTCATCCTCTCGCGTTACCTCGATGCCCCGGCTCGACCCAGCCTCGAAGTCTGCGGCCGTGGTCTGAACCCAGTTGCCGCCGCGAGTGGTGGCCTCCTGGGCAGAGAGGAAGTCGGTGGCTTCTGCGATGAGGGCCACAAGCAAGATGGTTACAATTATTAGGCCGCTGACTATGTTTTTCATAACGTCACTCCCTGGAGCGCATGTCAAAGAGAGAGGTATGTGCGTTTGACCTTTGCCCTTTTTTGTGGTACACTGAGTTCAACGTTCCGGGGGATAAGGCCGCCAGCAGCCAGCCTGAAGCGGCCAAGGCCCCAGAGACAATCCACGTTTTACCCTGCCCAAATTGGAGGGTGTTGAACTGATTTGTTGCGATGTGAGAGTACAGAAAGGAGTTGAGAAATGGCTACGACGATCGCTGTCCAAGTGACCTCACAAGGGTTACTGATTCCCCGCGCTGCCCTGGGTGATTGGTACACGAAGGAATTGGAGGCGGTGTGGGAGAAACGTAAGATCGTCATTCGTCCCAGATCCATACCAGCAGACGTACGGTCCCAGGTGCGACAAGCGCTACGCGCGGCTGGAATCTTGTACGAGCCTCGCTGGGAAACACCCACCCCTGTGTCACCAGAAGAACGCGCACTCCTGGCGAAGAAACTGGCGCAGGGGCAGCCCCTATCAGAGATCATCATCGCGGAGCGGGAGGATCGCGCATGACAGCGTACTACGTGGACACCAGCGCATTGATCAAACGCTACGTTGACGAAGTGGGAAGCGGCTGGTTACGAGCGACGCTCGATGTGCAACCTCCCCCTTCCATAATTGTCGTCCACCTGATAATAGTGGAAGTGACCAGTGCCTTGACGCGGCGCGTGCGCGAGGGCACCTTGACACTGACAGATTATGCGCAAGTGCAAAACGCTTTTCGGGCCGATTGCCTGAATGACTACGAGATAGTGACTGCTATTGGAGACATCATTGATCAGGCGAACCGCCTGCTTGAACAGCACCCGTTGCGCGCCTACGACGCTGTACACCTGGCGACGGCTGTGATTGCCAATCAACAGTTACTCGCCAATAACTTTGCGCCGCTCACCTTCCTCTCTGCCGATGACCGCCTGAACCGCGCCGCCACTGCCGAAGGACTGGTGGTAGACAATCCCAATGATTATCTGTAACTCTCACCAATGGTGACGAAGACGATTCACCCCCGCCTGCGCGATGACAATGCCCCTGGAAAGACGCACTTCATTCAATCCACTCGATTCGTTGTTATATGAGCCTCTCTGAGACGCACATCCAGGGCTGTGTGGCGCTGGGCTATCTTGTCGTTGCGGACAGCGATGGCGATGGCCTTCCGCGTACCCACCAGCACCACCAGCTCCTCAGCCCGAGTCATCCCCGTGTACAGGAGATTGCGCTGCAGCAGGAGGTAGTGCTGGGTCAGCATCGGCATCACGACTGCGGGGTACTCGGATCCCTGGCTCTTGTGAACACTCACGGCGTAGGCGTGCACCAGCTCGTCCAGGTCGCTGAAGTCGTAGGGCACAGGGCGGTCATCAATGCGCACCACCATGATCTGGTTCTCCAAATCGAGCCGCACCACCCTGCCGATGTCGCCGTTGTAGACCTCTTTGTCGTAGTTGTTGCGCGTCTGCATCACTTTGTCGCCCAGGCGAAAGACGCGGCCTGCTAGCCGTCGCTCGCTCTTGGCCAGGCTGGGGGGATTGAGGGCCTCCTGCAAGCGGGCGTTGAGGTTCGATACCCCCACCGCCCCCCGATACATGGGCGAGAGCACCTGGATGTCGTCAAACGAATGATAGCCAAACTTGCGCGGGATGCGCGTCTTCACCAGGTCAACGACCAGATCAGCCGCTTTTTCAGGGTCTTCCTCGACGAACAGGAAAAAGTCCGTGGCGCCTTTGGCGAACAGGGGCATAAGGCCGCGATTGATGCGGTGGGCGTTGGCCACGATCAGGCTGCCTTCAGCCTGGCGAAAGATCTCTTCCAGTGTGACCACCGCTACCTGCCGACGCCCCCCCTCAATCCCCCCCAACTTTGGGGGGGAAGTTTCAACCCCCGAGGCGATGATGTCCCGCAGCACGTTGCCCGCTCCCACGCTGGGCAACTGATCCACGTCACCCACCAGCAGCAGGTGGCTGGTCGGGTCAACAGCCTTGAGCAGGTGGTTGGTGAGGAGGAGGTCGAGCATCGAGGCTTCGTCCACGATGACCATGTCCGCTTCCAGCGGGTGGTCCTCGTTGCGCTGGAAACGAAAACCCTTCTGAGGCGAGAATTCGAGCAGGCGATGCACGGTTTTGGCCTCCCGGCCGGTGGCCTCGCTCAGACGCTTGGCCGCCCGGCCAGTGGGCGAAGCCAGAGCACAAGAGTGGCTCCTGGCCTCCAGCAGGCGGATGATGGTTCGTACCGTGGTGGTCTTGCCCGTGCCGGGGCCGCCGGTTAGCACCGTCACCTTGTTGGTCAAAGCCGTTCGCACCGCCTCTTGCTGGCCGGCGTTTAGAGGCTGGCTGGCCCGCTCCGCCAGGTGGGCGAAGACCCGCTCCCAGTTGGCCGTCTGGTAGAAAGCCAGCCGGCTGCGCTCGACGTTGATGAGGGTGCGCAGGCGGTTGGCCACCCCCACCTCGCCGTAGTAAAATGGCAGCAGGTAAACGGCCTTCTCCTCTCTGATAGCCACCCCCGGCTGACTCAGGTCGGGGTAAGTGATATCCTCGCGGTGAACCTGCTCCTCCTCTTCCAACCGGACCACCCCCGTCTCGACCAAATCCGCAGGCACGTCCAAGATCTCAGTGGCCTCCTTGATCAACCTCCCCTGCGGGGCGTAGACGTTTCCGTTGTCAACAAACTGACTCAGCACGTGGGCGATGCCGGCGGCCACCCGCTGTGGTGAGTCGCTGGGCAGCCCCAGTTTGCGGGCGATCTTGTCGGCGGTGAGGAAGCCTATGCCGTAGATGTCGCGGGCCAGGCGGTAGGGATCCTCCCGCACCACGTCCAGGGCCGCATCGCCGTAGTGCTTGAAGATCTTCACGGCCAGGGAAGTGCTCACGTCGTGGCTCTGGAGGAAGAGCATCACCTCTTTGATGCTCCGCTGTTCCTCCCAGGCCCGCGTGACCATCTCCACCCGTTTCTTGCCCACCCCCAGCACCTCGCGCAGGCGGTGGGGATGGTGCTCGATAATCTCCAGCGTCTCTAGCCCAAAGTGCTTGACGATGCGCTTGGCCGTGACCGGCCCGATGCCCTTAATCAGGCCAGAGCCCAGATATTTGCGGATGCCCTCCACCGTGGCTGGGAGCACCGTCTGGTAGTTTATCACCTTGAACTGGCGGCCATGCTTAGAATGGGTGGTCCAAAAGCCCTCCAGGCGCAAGCTCGCCCCCACGTTCACGCTCATCAGGTTGCCCACCACCGTGACCAAATCGCCTCGACCCTCCGGCTGGAAGCGGGCCACGGTGTAGCCGTCCTCTTCGCTATAGAAGGTGATGCGCTCGACGGTGCCTTTCAGCTCTTCCTGCACAGGCTCCCCTCCCCTGCAAAAAGCTGACCCTATGATACCAGAAGTGGGGAAAAAAGGGAAGCTTGGGCAAAAAGCCGCCTGCGTCAATCGCACGGGTGGCTTTTTGCGTTTGCCAAAGAAGCCGAAATCTGCTATACTATACCTGGCGTTATCATTGGGGCGGGCCACCATCCACGGCGGCGCTGGTGTGTGCACCGCCACTGGAGGCGACGTTAACAATGGCGTAGACTTATTGTATTATGGGAGTGGCCTTGGCAGAGGGCCGATGTTTTCGTATGAAAGCAATTGCTGGGAACACTTCCGTCTAATCAATCTAGGTTCGTGTACCAACTAAGGAGGGAACTGTGGCAAAGAAAAAAGTATTTGTGAGTTTCGACTTCGACAACGATAAGGCGCTCAAGGATTTCATCATCGGTCAGGCAAAGAACCCAGACTCACCGTTCGAAGTTTCTGACCACTCTTTGAAAGAGGCAGCCCCTGAGAAAGACTGGGTTGAGAAAGCTCGGCGTGCTATCTCAAGGTCGGATATTCTCATAGTGATGCTCGGACCAAAGACGAAGAAAGCCTCCGGTGTGCTTAAGGAGGTGAAGATTGCCAACGAGTTGAAGAAGAAGAAGTTTCAAATCATTGGCTACAAGATCGGAACTGAGGATTGGCGGGTACCGGACGCTGGCCGGGTCTACCGTTGGAACTGGGAAAACCTCAAAAAGCTGCTCGCGTAATCTATGAGTAATATCAATCAGAGAGAGCGGCCAGAGCATCTTTCGGATAGGTACTAGGGAAGCGGGGAGGCGGGCGGCTGACAACTCGGCCGCGCCGTAGGTGTCGCGGCGATCAGGCGGGGGCAGGCTGTCAGTAGGCCGTCTGGTGAGGGAGAATGCTTATGGAGAAGAAACTGAAACACCTCGAGATGTTGCAAAATATCATAGATCGCATGGCGGACAACTCGTTTTCGCTCAAGGGATGGAGTGTTGTTCTGGTATCTGCTTTGTTTGCGCTGGCGGCAAGCGATTCTAACACGCACTTCGTCTACTTGGCCTACTTACCCTCGATAATGTTCTGGATACTCGATGGGTACTTCCTGTGGCAGGAAAGACTCTTCCGGAAGTTGTATGACAGAGTTCGGACTGCCTCTGAGTCAGAAATAGACTTCTCGATGGATACTTCATCCGTGAGAGGTGAAGTCAGTTCGTGGATTGGCACCATGTTCTCGAGAACGCTCCTGATCTATCACGGTACGATTCTGGGCGTAGTGGTTGTTATCACGGCCATAACTCTGAGCAGTAATCCATAACAAGAAAGGAGAAGGTGAATCATGGCAAGACGAGTATTCTTCAGCTTTGACTATAGGTATGTCTGGAAGGTCAACCAGATACGCAACATGCCCAATGTCATTGGAACCGCGGCTGCGGGATTCCAAGATGCCTCTTTGTGGGAGGAAGCCAAGAAGAAGAGTGACAAAGCCATAAAGGCAATGATTGACAAAGCGCTGAAGAACACAACAGTCACCGTTGTCTGCGTGACCTATGGAACGAGCACTCGAAAGTATATCAACTATGAGATCGACCAATCCTTGGCCAAGGGGAACGGGCTGGTAGCTGTCCGGATCCACCATCTGAAGGATAAAAATGGAACTGGCAAGCCTGGCGCAATACCGCCCCAAATAAAGGCCAATGGGTTTAAGGCCTACAAGTATGCAGACAAGGAGCGTCTGGCAGCATGGATAGAAGAAGCAGCCGAGATTGCGGGTAAGTAGCCTCCAACCATTCATCCCTGCTGCCCTCTGCAACTCAGGGCGGTTGGCCTATGACTTACGGAGTGGAAGAGCCACCTGCGTGAACCGCACAGGTGGCTTTTTTTGTTGTTGCAAAACGAGCTGAAGCGTGGTATACTATGCTTAGACGAAAAGAAGATCGGCCTGATCATTAGTTGGGGAGTTGATGAGATGAAGAACCGGGAAGACCTGATTCACAATCTGAAAGACTATTATGAGAAGTCCCTCACTGTCTTCGGGTACTTCGGCGGGCCTTGTGTTTACTTCCACACCCAATGCATACGGGAGCAAAAAGAACACTTCCTCTCAGATCGACACATCGAGTTAATCTATGCAACCCTCACTGCCTGGGGTATGCACCGGATGGGTGACCCCAAAAGAACCAAGGCGAAGTTGGTAGAATTCCATGATTTCAAATCGTCAATTCTCCAAAATAGGCGTGTGTTCGAAAGTCTAAGGCATCATCGGTTGGAATCTATGTCACTGGATGAGTATGCTCACATTCTGGAGCATCTTCGATTGCCTTACCACGCGCTCAAGGTCTCCATTTCAAAGGCAAGTATTGTGGCGAATTCAAAGACTCTGGCTCACATTCTGCCAGATCTGATTCCTCCCATTGATCGGCAACACACCATTCGATTCTTTACACAGGAGTATAGAGATTTCTTTCGAAGGAATGGTAAATATAAGCTTGTTAGCTTACCCAATGATAGAAATAAGCAATTTGCCCGTTTTAGAGAATTGTGCTATGAAATGAAAACTCTTTTAGACCAGTGCGACCTAAACATGTTTGAGTTGAGTGAAGATACATTTAACACGTCGTACCCTAAGATAATTGACAATCTGATAGTGGCCTATGTAAAAAATGTTCCAAAGCCAAGTTAAGAGTGCCGAATGAGGGGTTGAAGCTGACGGCGCCAACCGCACCGCAGCTCGACCGCAGTAAGGCGGTTGCGATAGGAGCAAGATGAGAAAACAAGGAAAAGGTAACAAAGCAACAACCATAAACCCTTCCCCCAGGGCGTCTGTGAAGGAGGCCCGCTTTTACCGCTCCTTGAGAGATGTCTTCGTAGGGGCAAAGATAGAGGGCGAGTCTGGATATATCAACCTCATGGCCATCAAATCCAGGTATTACGAAGACGGCGTTTTCCCGAAGCTGAAACAGGACATAGAGAAAGCCTTGACGCCGTTTCCAGACTTCAGAGAGGAACTCTTTGACAAACTCTACACCTTCTTCAGCCGCTACTTCAGTAAAAGCGGCTCGATTTATTTCTCCTTCACGCCGCTGCATCAGAACGTCTACGAGAGGGTTTACACCGACGACAAAGACGTGATGCTTTTCTGGAAGACCCACATGCTCTACTACGTAAAGACCGATCGGTTGTTCAGAAACCTTGAGGTTGAGTTGGACGGGTTCAAGTTCTTCTTTGATGTGTCCACTCTTGAGCACAAGAGAGCGATGGAGAAGAGGGAGATTGTCCACGAGTTCAAGACAAAAAGAAGGGATGGTACGCTTGTTTTCAATGTCTCTTACTCAGAGAGGGGCAGGAAGACGAGAATGGACAAGATTTTGAGGGAGTGCAGGAAGCAAGGTGTGGGGGTGAGCGAAGACGTTTTGGAGCGGGCGTTCCAAGTCTTTGCAAAGCAAAGCGAGGTGGACTATTTCATCAACAAGAATGCGAAGGCATTTTTGCAGGAGCAGTTCAATCTCTGGCTTTATCAGTATGTCTTTGCTGGGGAGAGCGAATGGACGGAGACACGAATCAGGCAACTCCAAACCCTGAAAGACATTGCCTTCAAGATTATATGCTTCATCAGTCAGTTTGAGAACGAACTGGTGAAAATCTGGAACAAGCCGAAGTTTGTTCTGAACTCCAATTACGTGATAACGCTGGACAGGATTGCTGAGAGGGACATCGGTCTTGTGGAGAGGCTGCTGAGGCATGAGGGTTTCGAATCGCAGGTTGAGGAGTGGCAGCAGTTGGGGATAGTTGGCGACAGCTTCAGGCAACAAGATGTCGTGGAAAGCGACCTTATGGGCAAGCAGCTAAACGACAAATATCGCCACCTTCCTATTGATACCAGGTATTTCAAGGACTTGGAACTGGAGATTCTTGGCCTTTTTGAAAACCTTGACGAGGCTCTGGACGGCTGGCTTATAAAGAGCGAGAACTATCAGGCGCTCAATACCATTTTGCCGAAATTTAGGGAACGTGTGCAGTTGATTTACATTGATCCTCCGTTCAATACGGGTCAGGACTTTCACTATGTTGATAGGTTTCAAGACGCAAATTGGCTGACTCTAATGCATAACAGATTGCAACTTGGGTTCTCTTTCTTAAGTGAGACAGGAAGTCTCTATCTACAGCTGGACCATAATTCGGATTATTTAGGAAGGAAACTCCTTAATGATTTGTTTATCGAACCGGAAAACTTTAAGGCAAAAATAACTTGGAATACGGGTGAGAATATATCCGGCTTTAAGTCACTAGCGCCTAATTGGATAAGACAAGCTGATACAATTCTGTATTTCGCAAAAAACAATAGGAAAAGATTCTTTACAAAGTTGTGGCATACTATTGATAGCAGTGAAAAAATCGGCTGGTTGGACTTGATGGGCAAAAAAGACGACCTTTATATCGAAAAGTGGCAGGATGGCCGTCTATCGCGTGAGAAAGTTATCGTTGAAAAGGGTGTGAAACCTATAGGCACCATTTGGAATGATATTTACTCTTTTCAGTATTCCGAACCAAGAATAACCGAGAGTCTCGCTTTTGGCACTCAAAAACCAGAGAATTTGCTAAGACGAATTATTCAATCTGCAGCAAGCAGAAAGGATATCGTCTTGGATTTCTTTTTGGGGATCGGGACAACCACGGCGGTGGCGCATAAATTGAATAGAAAATGGATTGGAATTGAGATGGCGGCTCATAGCGGGAATTTTTATTTCGATCAACAAGGAAAAAGGTTAGGGGCTCTTGGGAGGTTAAAAATTGTGCTGTCAGGAGACCGAGAATTTGTAGCAATTGATAAACCACGAAGGCCACATTTAAGCAAGGATGTCGATTGGGAGGGCGGGGGGTGCTTCAAATACTACCAACTGGAACAATACGAAGACACCTTGCGGAAGGCGAAATACCAGGACGCCGACTTGTTTGATGACCCGTACCGAGACCCATACAACCAGTACGTGTTCCTGCGCGACCTGAAGATGCTTGAGGCATTGGAGGTTGACCTTGAGCAAGACGAAGTGAAGGTTGATCTCTCCAAGCTCTATGACAACATAGACATCGCAGAAACTCTTTCCAACCTGCGTGGCAAGTGGATAAAGAGGATCACGCCCGACTTCGTAGAGTTTGAAGACGGCGAGAAAGTGGACTTCAAGAATCTTGACTACAGGCTCATTAAACCTTTAATTTGGTGGTAGGCTATGGCGCGACTATTTCTGCAAGACATGGTAGATGACATCCAGTTTGACGCTTTGCCCGTCAACTGGACTTCTTTTGACCTGGCGACTTTCTCCACGACCAAGAGGCTCTGGGATTACCAGCAAAAGGCAGTGGAGAGCGCGATAAAGGTGCTGTGGAAGTACTACGATGATTTTGTGGACTACCAGGTGGGCGAAAGGCTGGAAATAGACCAGGAGCGGAAGCGAAGGTTCTCCGACTGGTATCAGGACAATGGACAAGGCGAGGATTTGGACATTGGATTGAGAAGAACAAATAGGAACATTCGCCATCTCTTGGAGGACTACTACGAGGTCGAGGACGATAAGATCCCTTATGAGCATTTCATCAACCGCATGTCCTTTTGGATGGCGACGGGAAGTGGCAAATCCCTCGTCCTTGTCAAGCTCATCGAGGTGTTGAGAGGCTTGATTCAACGGGGGGAGATTCCGCCCCACGACATCTTGATCTTAACCTACAGGGACGACTTGATAGACCAACTCAAAGTTCATGTAGACGAGTTTAACGCCGCACGCAGCGACATTTTCATCAAGCTAAGGGAACTCAAGGAATACGCCGATGCCAAAAGGGAACAGCCTTCGCTCTTCAAAGAGCAAGAGTTGACTGTTTTCTACTACCGCTCCGATAATCTCAGCGATGAGCAAAAAGAGAAGATCATTGACTTCAAAAACTACGATGACCAAGGCAAGTGGTATGTCCTGCTCGACGAGGCGCACAAAGGGGACAGACAGGAGTCCAAAAGGCAGCATATCTATTCCATCCTCTCACGAAACGGCTTCTTGTTCAACTTCTCCGCCACCTTCACTGATTCCAGAGACCTTGTCACCACGGTTTCCAACTTCAACCTTTCCGAGTTCATCAAGGCAGGCTATGGCAAGCACATCGCCATCTTGAAGCAAGAGATAAGGGCGTTCAGGCACGATGAGGATTACAGCAACGAAGAGAAGCAAAAGGTGGTATTGAAGTCCTTGATGATGCTGGCTTATGTGAGTAAATCCTATGAGGACATACAAACTGCAAGAGCCGATCTATACCACAAGCCCCTGTTGCTGACTCTTGTCCATTCCGTGAACACCCAAGAGGCAGACCTAAAGCTCTTTTTCAGGGAACTGGAAAGGATTGGCAAAGGCGCAATCAGTGACGATGTGTGGCAGCAGGCGAAAGATGAGCTATGGGATGAATTGAAGCAGCGACCAAGTTTTATGTTTGAAGAGGGCCGTAGAATTGAAATTGACCAACAGGTTTTCGAGAGCTTGAGCAAGAGCGACATTTTGGAGCATGTGTATAACTCAAGCAGCAGTGGGGAGATTGAAATCCTGGTGCGACCGTCCGACAGGAAAGAATTGGCTTTCAAGTTGAAGACAAGCGACAGACTCTTCGCCTTGATAAAGATCGGCGATATTTCGGGCTGGCTGAAGGAGGAACTTGCGGGATACGAGGTCAATGAGCGTTTTGAGGACGAAAGCTATTTTGAAAGACTGAACGAGGATGATTCGGAAATCAATATCCTGATGGGCTCTCGCAGTTTCTACGAGGGGTGGGATTCCAACCGACCGAATGTCATCAACTACATCAACATTGGGACAGGCACGGATGCCAAGAAGTTTATCCTCCAATCGGTCGGCAGGGGTGTCCGAATTGAACCCCTCAGAGACAAAAGGAAACGCTTGCTCCAGCTTTACAACGCCAAAGAAGTAGGGGAAAACCTGTTCCGCCAAATCAGGGATAAGGTCTTGCCGCTAGAGACCTTATTCATCTTCGGAACGAATAGGCACGCCTTGCACACGGTGATCGGCCAACTCGACCAAGAAAGGGAAGATTACAAACAACTCTCGCTGTTTGACATTAGTGAGGAAGCGAAGAAACACAAGTTGTTGATCCCGACCTACAAAAAAGCTGACTACACGCTGGTAGGGCAGCGAGAGCCAGCAAAGTTTGAAATAACACGAAGCGAATTTGACTTGCTCAAGAGGTATGTTGAGTTCATCGGCGACGATAGAGTATTGCTTGCGATGTATGAGACTGAGCTTGAAAAGGTCAGGATTCTGCAGCACAGTCTGAGCAACCGCGACGAATATTACAAGCGTGATGGGCGGAGTTTCAAGAACATAGACCTGCTCGTTCGGAGAATCCTTGACTACTTCAGCGTCATACCAGAGGAGTTTGAGCGGTTGAAGGAGCTGGAGGAGGAGATAAGGCACTTCAAGAACATCAAGGTGTCTCTCAAAGACATCAGCGATCTCGAAAGTAGAATTGAAAAGGTAAAGAAGTATCCAACCCTTGTGAAAGAACTGCGCGCGCAATATGGAGTACTACCCCCTGAAGAGTATATGCAGAAAGCTAGGAGTCTCAGCAACGTCGAGCAGTTCGACGAAGATGGCAAGAGAATCAGAATCAAGTATGTTGCCAACCACTACTACATCCCCGTTATCCTGTCCGAAGAGGGGAAGGTTGATTACATCAAACACGTAATCAAAACCCCCAGCGAAGTCAAGTTTGTCAATGACTTGGAAAGGTATTTGGAAAACGACAACAAATTCCAAGAGTTCGACTGGTGGTTATTCAGTAAGTTGGATGAGAGCCTCGATGAGGTCTATATCCCCTACTACAATCCAAAGAGAAACAGCATAAGCCATTTCAACCCTGATTTTATCTTCTGGCTACAGAAGGGCGATGGCTACTTTATCGTCTTCATTGACCCCAAAGGCACAAGTCATACGGACTACATGCACAAGATTGCTGGATACAAGATGATATTTGAGGGAGACGGTAACGGAAGGAAAGTTCTAGATCATGAAGGATTGAAGGTGAGAGTGTTCACCTTTTTATACACCGATGATGTGAACATGCTAGCGTGGGGATATAGAAAATACTGGTATGATAACATTGGAAAGGCCATTGCTAATGTCCTTGAACACCCTCATTCCGAGTAGTGAGCGAAAGCTCTGCGCTGTGTTCAAAAGCCACAACCCCAACCATGAAAACACAACCAACGATCTTCCCCCCAAGACTCCAAACCTTCGCCTCCCTCCTCGACGCCCAACCTCCCGAAGTCCAAGAGGTTTTCCAGTTTCTGCCAGCCACCGCCATGCACGAGGCTGGCAAGTTTGAGCTTCTGAACGTTGCAGAGGTATAGAGCTTCCCACCCAAGAGAAAAGCCGCCTGCGTCAACCGTACAGGCGGCTTCTTGCATCCTGGATTGGTCCGTTATTCATTGGGTTAAGGCTTTAGCTGGATTAAGACGGGTAGTTCTTTATTATCAGTGGTAGGTAGATCCTATGTTCTAGCAATCTGTCAATCAACTTTTGGTCCAGTTCTCTTATCCTCTTGATGGAATCAGTTAATTGGGAAGAATAATATCCACTTAGTTTCTCTGCGCTCAATAAGCAACGTTGCTGTATTTCATACTCTATAACCCAAGGCGCCATCTCAAAGAGATCCCACACTTCCATCCCGATGAGTGGGTAACCGTTAGTCCAAAGTTCCACCTGGTCACCTGTGATGTCATCAGAGGATATGTAAATATCTCCTATCCTATCTAACTCATCTACTACAGTGTACTGTGCAGCCTGTAGTTCCTGAGAACGCTTGATGTATTCTATGAAAAATGTTTTAAACATAGATTGCTGCAAACGAATTGCCTCTTCGTCACCAACTTTTTCAGCCCAAAGCTTACGATAAGTTGTAACCCTCAAAGCTTCAAATACTTCGTCAACATCTATTGTTTTTTCTGCTGCATTAAGCACCGCTTCGTGGAAACTATCTGACGGTGTCGGAAGCAAAGGGATTAGTGTACGGTCGATTATACTGAAGGGTTCCATATAGATATCAGACTGGTTGGGATCCATGTAAGGGTTAAGACTCTCTGATTCAAATAACTCAGCAATTGCTTCACCTATTGCAAGGCCAGTATTCCATGCCCAGCATAACGGGCAACACTCCTCCGCCCGATTCCTTTCTGTAAACTCATGTGCCGCACTTGCGAATATGGTGGCTACATCCATATCGGTTCCGATTCCTACTATATCCTCACCATAAATCAATGTTTCTATCGATTGTTCGCCAGCTAGGCCATAACCAACGATTACATTAACACTGTTTGTTACTGGTGAAGCACCTGGGGGAGTATATTCACAAGTTACATTCAACATGGTGTAAGAGAAAAACCAGGGTTCAGGCCAATCAGGATAAGGACAAGGAAGCGGCGACATAAATCCACAAGGACACATCCAAGGATAAGGCTCCCAACAAGGCCAAGGAGGAATATCCCACGTTAGACTAATTTCATCGGGTTCGATCCAAGTGATGTTGACCAAAGAAGGTTCATCAAAACGAGTATCTACAGCAGAAATCGTCCATTTATATGAACCCCCAGGAGGATATCCTGTTGCTTCTAATTCAACAACCAACGGATCAATTGGACAGATAGTTCCGTCCTCATCGATTGGTCTTGTGAGTCGATACCAAGTATTACGCTGAGGATTCACTATTCTGACTTCAGGTCCTGTGGGGGTAGGCGTGCTAGTCGGTGTGGCTGTAGGCGTGCTGGTTGGGGTGGCTGTGGGTGTGTTGGTTGGCGTGGCTGTAGGCGTGTGGGTTGGCGTTAAGGTGGGTGTAGAGGTGCTGGTGGGTGTGGCTGTGGGTGTGCTGGTTGGGGTGGGAGTAGGTTCTATCGGCCACAGCTCGAAGTTGGCCACCTGGTCGTCGCAGACGACGTCCCGCAGGGTCACAGTCTCATCGGAGTAGCCAGTCGCCGATGCCACCAGAGCGATGTCCTCAGCGTAGGTGGACTTGGTGTACTCGAAGCTGTAGAAGCCCGTGGAGTCGGTGGTGGCATACACCACACTGCCGATGCTGATCGAAGCGCCCTCGATGGGCAGCAGGGTGCGCACATCGATGACCTGGCCAGAGATCGTGATCGTGCACTCATCCGGACCCCAAGTCCTGAAGTGGTAATCGTTATTGGGACTAGGCTGCCCCGATGTAATAGCAACACCTCCGGGGTATGGATCATTAACCCATGGGTCCTCATTACTGTTCCACATGGGATTAAAGGGGAAAGGGGTTTCTGTCTGTAGCTCGATCACATACAAACTTCCCGGAGTCACGGAAACATCGGGTATATCAAAGCTGAGCCAGCCGGAAAAGCTGGCTCCGACGGGTTGGGTGGCCGTAGCTAGCACTGTCCCAGTAACTGAAGGTGGGCTTGTTCCTTCTCTTACGTTCAATCTAAGCCAACCTTCAGCACCACCTGCCTCCACAATATCGACATCCACCCGTGCTAATATGAAGACCGTCGTGGTAAATTCTTGCCCCAGGGGGGGCATATATAGAATACTGTGACTTAAACTCGTAGTTCCTGGATCGTAGGCTTGGTCCAGCACTAATGTCGATGCCGTCGGAGCAGTGTTTTTCGCACCTATCAAGGGGAATACTGCTACCAGAACCATTAAAATGGTTATTGCCGTGTTGATCTTAATTCTCCTCATTTTCTTTCTCCCCTCTCAATATGCGGGATGGACTCACGTTCTAGTGACATTTCCCTCATTCATCGCATGCACCTTTGTGCCTTTCAGGAAAACAAAAGCCGACAGTCTTCCCAGCCTTTACTGGGAAAAAGGTCGGCCCTCAATATCTCACACTACCACCTCCCTACCTAAAACTACTGCTGCGATGTCGGCCAGGATGAAGGCGGATATCCTATAACGTATTTGTTTACCGATGTTGTTCTGCTTCATATTAATTATACTACAAATCACAGGCATTGTCAAACAGATTTCCACTCATTGCTTCACTTCTGACTCCGTCTTGATCCAAATTCTCTCCCCGTCGGTCACCACTTCGATGGTGCCCCGCTCGTCGGTACGCAAGACACGCTATTTCCCCACCCATTCATCTCAAGGACGGCCGGATGCGTCGCTCGTTTCCTCACAAAAACTCTGTCACGCTCACCTGGGTGTAGATCTCCCGCTCCTCCAACTCCTTGAAGAAAGGCTCAGGCTCGATCACCGCCTCGGGAGGATAGACCCCCGGCGGGATGCGTCCCTCGGCTAGCCAGATAGCAGCGCGAGCCGAGGCCACGCCAGTGGGAAGCGCCCCCTTGCAGGTCAACGTGCCCAGCCGATAGGTCAGCGTCTTACCATCCTTTGTTCCCCGCACCTCGGTGACGATCTCCTTCGCCCAGTCGGGCGGCTGCTTCTTCGGCAGGGCCAGGAAGTCGGTTATGGGCGGAACATACTGGGACATCATCGCCACCAGCAGGTCGCGTGGCACCACGGACTGCCCCTTCACCTCCACCGGCTCCCGCCCGGCGAAGCCAAAGTCCGCCAGGACGCGGATCTTCTCCACTGTCTCCTTCGCCATCCCCCAGTAGTTGATCTTGAAGAAGCATTCCTTCAAGCCCTTGTCCTGGAAGGTGATGGGGAGGGTGGCGATTTCGGAGTGGAGGGAGAGGTGCATGGGCAGCAGGCCGATGGGCGGGGTGAACCAGTAGTCCTCGAACTCGCTCAGCGGCTCGCAGGCCACGAACTCCCCGTCCCGGTAGACCATCGGAGACATAGTCAACTCGTCCACGATGGTGGGAACGGCGTAGGTGAAGCGAACGTCGTCCGGCGGGGGCGGCATGATGCCGTCGTAGATACGGATGCTCTCGATGGTATCCAGCCGGTCGGCGGCGTAGCGGGCCTGGACGTTGGGCACGCCCGGCGCGGAGCCCATCCCCAGCACCGCGCTCAGCCCCGCCTCGGCGAAGCGGTCGCTCAGCTCCAGTTGCTGGCGGGTAGTGTGGAACAGGCCGCCCATGTCGGTATAGCACACTCCTGCCTCCAGACAGGCCTCCATCACCTGCAGATTGAAGTAGTAGACGGTGGCGTTCAGGCAAGCATCTGCCCCCCTGAGCACGCCGACCAGCGCGTCGTGGTTGGTCAGATCCACCGGCTCAATGCTCACTTTTGAGCTGCTGATGATCCCTGCCACCGTGCGAGCCTGGGCAACATCGCGATCAGCGATGATGACCTCATCCACTCGCCGGTCGCCCGCCAGGTCTTGCACAGCGATGCAGCCCATTTTCCCCGCGCCGCCCAGTACGATGATTTTCATCACTAATGTCCTCCCCAGACCCTAAGGGTTTCCAAAACCCTTAGGGTCTTATTTTACAGACCCAGTTCATCCGCTACCCAACCCAGCGCCAATTCCTCCAACTTGCCCCGCATCGGACGGCCGTTCTCGTCCCAGCCGGCCATCCCGTAGTAGAGCGTCTTCGCCGCCTCCACCTCCTCGGCAGTGACCGCCACCCCGTCGCTCTTGCCACCCTGTAGCGGGATCAGCAGTTTGGGCGGCACGGTGTCCGCCTCCGCACCGATCCCCTCGCGGGCGTTGAAAGCCCGCAGCAGATTCAGCCGCCGCTCGCCCACCTTCATCAGTTCCCACAAGCTCACATTCCAGCCGGTGACCGCCCGCACGGCCTCCACCAACTGGCTGGGGCCGTAAAGCTGCCAGGCCGGCCCGAAGACGAACTGGCAGACGCACACGCTGTCCAGGCAACTGTAGAGACGCTGGGTGTAGAGGGCATAGCGCACCTTCTCCGCGTTCAAAACGTCGGCCGGCTGGGGATCCAGAAGATCCAGCTCCGCCGACCGCTCCGGGTACCACTCGTAGCAGGGGTCGTGCTCGTGGGATTGGTGGTCGGCGCCGAAGGGGTTGACGGCGTAGATGAGGGCCAGGCTTCGCTTGACCTGGGGCATGTGGGCCGGCAGTTCGTGGTTCTTCACAGCCACCACCAAGTGCTGGCCCACGCCCAGGGTCTCGGCAGCGCGGGCGGAGCCGCCACCCAGCACACGCCCGAAGCCCTCCCGCTTCCCGATGCGTTCCACCATCTCCACCAGTGCCTCGGCGTTGCCGAAGCGGAGCTCGATTCCGTCGGTGTCCTCCAGGGTGAGCAGCCCTTGCTCGAAGCAGTCCATGGCCCAGGCGATGGTCGCGCCGCACGAGATGGTATCCATCCCGTACATGTTGCACAGTTGATTGGCGCGGGCAATCGCCGCCAGATCGGAGACGCCGCAGTAGGAGCCCATCGTGGCGATGGTCTCGTACTCCGGCCCGCCGTAGCGGGGATCCACTCGATATGGCCCCTCGGTTATCTCCACCACCCGCTTGCAACGCACCACGCAGCCGAAGCAGGTGTCTCGCCCTTTGAGGATGGTCTCCGCCATGCGCTGTCCGCTGATGGCCTCGGCTTCCTCAAAGAAACCGCTGGCCCAGTTGCGGGTGGGCAGGCCACCGCCCTTGTTCTGAGGGAGGACGACCTCGGCGGTGCCCAGCAGCCCCATCCCATAGATGTCCGATTCCTCGAAGTGGTCAACCCCCCACTTGGCCAGGGCCTTGACAGCGTCCGGATCGGCCAGTTCGGGGCGATTTTGCCCGCGCACGGCCACCGCTTTGAGGTTTTTGGAAGCCATCACCGTGCCCATGCCGGTGCGGCCGTTGGCGCGGTTGGCGTTGTTGATTAGCGCGCCGAAGCGAACCCCCTTCTCCGCCGCAGGGCCGCACTGGAGAATCTGGATGTGCCTGTCGTCCAGCTCCTCGCGGATGGCGTCCTCTACGTCGGCGGTGAACTGCCCCCAGAGGTGGGCGGCGTCTCGCAGCTCCACCTCGCCATCGTGCACCCACAGGTAGACAGGTCGCTCGGCCTGGCCGTGGATCACGATGCCGTCGAAGCCAGCGGCTTTGAGTTCCGCCGGCCAGAAGCCGCCGGCCTGCGAGTCGCCCACCAGGCCGGTGACGGGGGACTTGGCCGTGGCGCAGACGCGCGACTGCCCTGAGAAGGGCGCGCCAGTGACGACGCCCACCATAAGGCTCAGGGTGTTCTCCGGCCCCAGCGGGTCGGCGCCGGGCGGGGTGTGCTTCAGAAGATAGGTGGCCCCCATCGCGCTCCCACCCATATACTTGCGGTAGAAGGTCTCGCCGGGCTCTTCTACCTTCACCTTCCCCGCCGTCAGATCAACGTGCAGAATCTTGCCGTGGTATCCGTAAGGCATAGGTCACCTCCATTTGACGTTTCACGTTTCACGCATCACGCTTCACGGTTTTCACCGCTTCCTCAAACACCGTGAGGGTATCGGCGATCACCTCTTCATCGTGGCTGTAGCAGAGGAACCAGGGCTCCCGGCCGTCGCCGTCGGGCATGACCCCTCGCTCGATCAGGGCCATCGCCAGCCGCTCGTAGAGCTCGTCGTCGCCGCCACAGTAGTCGCGGAAATCGGTCGGCTCTTCATCCGTCCCCAGGATGAGGCCGAAGATGGGCGGCAAGCCGATGACGCAGTGGGGGATGCCGGCGCGGGTCAGGATCTCGCCAATGCCATCCATCAACTGCTGACCGCGCTGAAAGATGGTCTCGATGATGGGCTGGGTCTCCAGAATCTCCAGCGTGGCATCAGCGGCAGCGACGCCGACGATGTTGCCGGTGTAGGTGCCACCGTGGGCTACCTTGCCGTAGCCGATAACTTCCATCACTTCTTCCTTCCCGCCGATGGCTGCGATGGGGAAGCCGTTGCCCATGGCCTTGGCGTAGGTGGCCAGATCGGCCTGCACGCCGAAGTACTCCTGCGCCCCGCCGTTGGCGATGCGGAAGCCGGTCTTGACCTCGTCGAAGATGAGCACGATGCCGTAGCGATCGCACAACTCGCGGATCTTTTCCAGCCAGCCGGGCTGGGGCAGGATGCCGGCGGCATTGCCCAGCAGCGGCTCGACCATGATGGCCGCCAGTTCGTGCCAGTGGGCCTCCACCGTCTCCTCCAACCGCTCGAAGTCGTTGAAGGGCAGGTTGATGACGTAGTGACGGATGCCCTCAGGGATGCCGGAGCTCATCTGGACGTTGATAGGGCTGCGACGGGAGCCTAAGGACCCGACCGGTGCCCCAGCCGTGCTGAAGAGGACATAGTCGTGCATCCCGTGGTACTGGCCCTCGAACTTGATGAACCGCTCCCGTCCGGTGTAGCCACGGGCGATGCGCAGGGCGTGCATCGTCACCTCGGTGCCGGTGTTGCCCAGGCGCACTTTGTCCGCGCCCGTCATGCGGGCCACCCGCTCCGCCACCCGGATCTCCAGGGGAACAGTCCAGGCAAAGAGCGTGCCGTCGCGGATGGCCTCCGCCACCCGCTCCACTACCGGCGGATAGCCGTGGCCCAGAATAATGGGGCCGAAGGCCAGCCGGTAGTCAATGTACCGGTTCTCGTCGGCGTCCCAGATGTAGGCGCCCTCCCCCCGCGTCACCACCAGGGTGTCCTCGTCTCCCCAGTAGCGGAAGTTGGAGTTGACGCCGTAGGGAATGAATTGTTTTGCCTTTTGAAACAAAGCGTGGGTTTGTGTCAGGTTGCGTGTCATATTGCCTCCTCCTCTGATCTATGAATTCTAGTGTCCACCACCACTTTGCCAGCCTCGGTGATGACATCCGGTGCCACCTGAGAAACTCTGAGGAACACAGGGAAACTCAGGGGAACTCAGAACGATCTTCAACTTTGAGCGGCCACTTCCGCCAAAGCATCCCTGAAAGCTGCCAGCGCCTCTTCCACCTGCTCCTGAGTGACCACCAACGGCGGGATCCAGCGGACGGTGTTGTCCCACGGGCCGCAGGTGAGGAGCAGCAAGTGACGCTTCAGGCAGCCCTTCACCACCGCCTTTGCCAGATCTGTGGCGGGGGTGCTGCGTTGCCCTGAGCCTGTCGAAGGGTCGAGATCAGTGAACTCGGCCCCGACCATCAGCCCCAGCCCCCGCACGTCGCCGATGACGGGGAAGTCGTTCTGCAGTGCCCGCAGCTGCTCCATCAGCACTGCGCCCATCCGCTGCGCGTTCTCCAGCAGACCCTCGTCCCGAATGACACGGATGCTGGCCACGGCGGCGGCGCAGGCGACGGCGTTGCCGCCGTAGGTGCCGCCGTGGGAGCCGGGAATCCAGCGCTCCATCAATTCCCGCCGGGCGGCGATTCCCGACAGTGGCAGACCTGAGGCCAGGCCCTTGGCCATGGTTAAAATGTCCGGCTCGACGCCGAAATGCTGGATGGCGAACCACTTGCCTGTGCGCCCAAAGCCCGACTGGATCTCGTCGGCGATGAGCAAAAAGCCGTGCTCGTCACAGATTCGGCGGAGGGCTGCCAGAAAGCCGGGCGTCGGCACCACGTAACCGCCCTCCCCCAGCACCGGCTCCACCAAGATGGCCGCCGTCTCGAAGGGGGCCGTCTGGGTCTTCAGCAGGAACTCCACCTCCCGCAGGCAGAAGGCCTCCGTGTCCTCAGGACTCCAGCCATACCGGTAGGCGTAGGGATAGGGGGCAACGAAGACTCCCGCCGGCAAGGGCTGGTAGCCGGCGCGGTAGATGGTCTTAGAGGTGGTGAGAGCCATGGTCAGGGCCGTGCGGCCATGGAAACTGCCCTGGAAGACGATGACGTTGGGCCGCCCGGTGGCGTGTCGCGCCAGTTTGACCGCTCCCTCCACCGCCTCCGCGCCGCTGTTGGAGAAGAAGAAACAATCCAGTCCCTGCGGCACAATGGTCCGCAGTTCTTCCGCCAGCTCCAGGAGTGGCAGGTGGAAGATGATGTTGGCCTGCCCATGCAGGAGTTTCGCCGCCTGCTCCTGAATGGCCTGGACCACCTTGGGATGGCAGTGGCCGGTGTTGGTCACGCCGATGCCAGAGGTGAAATCCAGGTAGCGAGTGCCATCCTGGTCGTAGACGTAAGCCCCCTCCGCCCGCTCCGCCACGATGGGGGTGTAGCGAGTCCAGACGGGGGAAATCAGGTTGTCAGTGGTTGTACTCACGATGCCCTCCTAAAATTGGCAGATTCGTACATTCGTAAATTTGTGGATTCGTAGACCAATCTACGAATTTACGAGTTTCCGAATTTGAAGAATCCACCCCCTCCCAGCCTCCCCCTGCGAGGGGGAGGGGTGCCGTGCTCTCCTCCTAACCCAAGATTCGATGCACCGCCCGCACCAGCCCTGGCAGCGCGCGCAGGATAATGTAGATGGCCGCGAATGAGACCAGGAGCATCAACGTCACCGCCGGGAAGCCGAACCGGTCGTGCCAGCCCAGAAAGTGGAAAAGGGTGTAGCCTACCAGGTGATGCAGGACGTAGATGAACAACGCCTCCCGCCCCATCGCCACCAGCGGCCCCAGCCAGGACGGTTCTCGCCGCTGGTACAGCGCCTGTAACCCTGCGAACAGCAGCAGCACCGCGCCGCTGGCAAAGGCCAGTTGGGACAGGCGGGGGTGGGAGAACTCCGCCAGCCACAGTTCGTCGGGGTCGAAGCGCACCGCCCAAGGCCGTCCCAGCACCCCGACCACGAGCAGACCGGCCCCCAGCACTGCTGTCAGCGCTGCGAAGCGGGACAGCCGCCCAATCCGCCGGGTCCACAAGTACGCCTCTCCCAGCACCGTCCCGCCCAGCGCGTAGGCTATCCAGGGGACGATGGGGAAATAGGCCGGCGGCGTTCGGCCGTAGATGATGTCGGCCAGGTAGGTCAGGAGGAAGCCCAGGTGGCGGACGGTGAGCACCGCGCTAAGTCCGCTCATCCCCAGCGCCAGGGCCAGCCGCACCCACCAGGGAGTCTGCAACAGCAGTCCGCAGACGACGATGGAGAGGCCGATGAGCTGGAGGACGTCCCAATTGACGATCTCTTCCAGACCCCAGACCGGCACCCACACCGCTAGATTGAAGGCGTAGCCCAGGGCCAGGATCTTCAGCCCGCGCAAGAGCACCGGCTTCAGGTCGCTCCACCGGCCAGGCCGGCCTCTGAAGCGCAGCACCAGTGCCACTCCCACCAAGGTCAGGAAGATAGGTGCTACTAGCTTGGAAAGAAAGTACAGGGTTGCGAACGTGCTTGTGCGGCGGGCTGCGGGGGCCAGCCACCACTCCGCCTGGTGGATCACCAGCATCCCCACCACGGCCAGCCCCCGCAGCGCGTCAACGAACGGCAGTCTCTTCACCACTGCCCCTCTGTCACGGCCTTGCTGCCTTCACCTCGGTCCACATGCGCTCGTAGAGCGGCGTGGCCTCGCCCACGTCCTCGATCCACTCCAGCTTGTCCATCACCTCCGGGGGCGGATAGATGGCCGGCTCCTCCAGGATCTCGGCGCCAATGAACTCCGTGGCCGCTGCGTTGGGGCTAGCGTACCAGGTGAAATTGGAGATGGCTGCTCCAATCTCCGGGCGCAGCAGGTAGTTGATAAACACCTCGGCTGTGTACTGGCTGGACGCGGTCTTGGGGATGCACAGGTTGTCAGCCCAGATGACGCCTCCCTCTTTGGGGATGGCGTACCAGATGCGCTCGTCCTCCACAGCGGCCATGAAGAAGTCGCCGCTCCAGCCGTGGGCCATCACCGTCTCGTCTGCGCTAATGAGATCCTCGTACCGCTCGCTGTCGTAGGCGTAGACCCACTGCTTCTGCTGGATCAGCAGGTCCCGCGCCTCCGTCAGTTGGGCCTCGTCGGTAGTGTTGAGGGAGTAGCCCAGGTACTTGAGCGCAGCGCCCATGGACTCCCGGCTGTCGTTGAGCATGGTGAGTTGGCCGTCGTACTCTGAGGCCAGCTTTGGGTCGAAGATATAGGCCCAACTGTCAGGTGGCTCCTCAAAGACCTCGGAGTTATAGCCAATCCCGGTCGTCCCCCACTGGTAGGGCACGCAATGGACCATCCCAGGATCATAGGGCGGGTCAGCGAACTTGGGGTCAATGTTTTTGATGTTGGGGATATTGTCGCGGTTCAGCTTCGCCAGAATCCCTTCTTCGATCATGATCTCGACCATGTAGTCGGAGGGCACGATGACGTCGTACCCGGTGGCGCCGGCCTGCAGCTTGGCCAGCAGCTCCTCGTTGCTGGCAAAAGTGTCCTCCACCACGTGCACGCCGAACTCCTCCTCAAAGTCGGCGTAGATCTGGGGATCAATGTACTCCGACCAGTTGTAGACGTGGAGTTCCTTGGCCAGTTCTAGCTTAGCGGGGGCGCCACGACACCCCGCCAGCATGGCAACCACGCAGCCCATTATCATGAGTGACACTAGAATCTTTTGCATTTCTCCTTCTCCTTTCACGTTTCACGTTTCAGTTTCACGCAATCTCTATTCCGCCTCCACCTCCTTTCTGCAACAGCAACGATAACAGCACCAACGCCATCGAGGCCAACAGCATCATGCTGGAGAGAGCGTTGATCTCAGGGGTGACGCCCAGCTTGACCATCGAGTAGATGCGCAGCGGCAGCGTGGTGGAGCCCGGGCCGGCGGTGAAAAAGGTGATGACGAAGTCGTCAATGGACAGAGTGAAGGCCAGGAGCGCCCCGCCCAGGATGCCCGGCATGATCAGCGGCAGCGTCACGCGGCGAAAGGTTTGCCACTCGTTGGCGTAGAGGTCCTGAGCCGCTTCCTCCAGGGTGATGTCGAAATACGCCAATCGGGCTCGCACCACCACGGCCACGAACGAGATGTTGAAAGCCACATGGGAGATGATAATGGTAGTCATCCCCAGGCGGCTGTGGCTCAGCATGAAGAAGAGCAGCAACATCACCGCCATGGCGATGTCAGGGATGATGATGGGGAGGTAAAGCAGGGCGTCGAAGGCCAGTTTTGCCCAGAACTTGTACCGCTCCATGGCCAGCGCCACCATGGTGCCGAAGACGGTGGAGATGAGGGTGGAGGCCCCGGCCACGATGAGCGTGTTCTTGAGGGCTGCGCCGATGGCCTGGTCGGCGAACAGGCTGGCGTACCAGCGCAGGGTGAAGCCCCGCCAGGCCATGGCGTAACGGGAAGCGTTGAAAGAGAAAATCACCAGGATGATGATGGGAAGGTAGAGAAAGATGTACCCCGCCACCCCGTGCGCTGTCAGCAGGCGACCCAGCCACCGCCCTCTCCGTCTTTTCCTAACCTTGGTTGTCTTCATCGTGCGCTCCTGTTCACTATTCTGTGCCCATGCGGAAATAGATCAGCGTTCCGACCAGCATCACCGCCATCAGCACAAAGGAGATGGCAGAACCAAAGGGGTAATCGCGGGCAGACATGAACTGGGAATAGATGACGTTGCCGATCATGATAGACTTCGCTCCCCCCAACAGGTCAGGGATGACGTAGGCCCCCAGGGAGGGGATGAAGACCAATATAGACCCGGCGACGATACCGGACATGGTCAGCGGGAGGATCACCCGCAGGAACGACTTGAGGCGGTTGGCGTACAGGTCCTGGGCGGCCTCCACCAGGGAGTAGTCCAGCCGCTCGATGGCCGCATAGCAGGGCAGCACCATATCCGGCAGCCAGCCGTAGACCAGCCCGACGATGATCGCCCCATCGGTGCCGAAGAGGGGGAGGGGATCTGCCGTGGCGCTCAGCAGCGGCCCCCAGATCGGCAGCGGCACTCGACTGGAAAGGTACAGCAGGCCAGCGTGTAGGGAGCCGGTCCAGAGGGTGTTGATCAGCCCCTGGTCGCGCAGGATCAGGATCCAGGCATAGGTGCGCACCAGGAAGTTGGTCCAGAAGGGGATCATCAGCAGAAGCAGGAACACGTTACGCCACCGGGGCGGGCGGGTAGCGATGAAGTAGGCCAGAGGGTAGCCAATCAGCAGGCAGATCACCGTCGTCGTCAGGGCAATGACCAGCGTCCGACCGAAGATGCGCAGGTACAGGGGGTCGAAGAAACGGGCGTAGTTCTCCAGGTTTAGATTCCAGCGAACGCCTCCGTAGGTCCCCCGCTGCCCGAAACTGATGGCGAAGACCACTATGAGGGGAATCAGAAAGAAAATGACGAGCCAAAACAGGCTGGGAAAGGTCAGGAACAACAAACGCCAGGTTTCTCGTCGCGAACGTGGTTGAGTTGCCATCACCGCCCCCTACTCCGTGAGCAGCCGGGCCGACTCCGGCTGCCAGTGGAGGTACACCTGTGCACCCACCGGGAAGCCCACAGTTGTACTGATGTCAACGTTCTGCCGACGCACGGTCACAATGGTCTTCTCGGTGAGCTGCACCAGGTAGCGGGTATCCGTGCCGGTGTAGACCACTTCCTGCACCACTCCTGGCACAGCTCGCGGGTCTGGTGGCTCGGCGTGGAGGGAGATTTTCTCGGGCCGGATGGCTATCGTTGCCTCCCCCCTCGTTCCCGCCCCCTCTTTCCCCCCCAAAGTTGGGGGGGAAAGAGGGGGGGTGGGCACGTAGAGCGTCAGCACACCGTCCACCACCACCTCTGCCTCGCCAGCCCGTCTCTCCTGCACCTGCCCCTCCAGGAAGTTGGTCTCGCCGATGAAGTCGGCCACGAAGCGGTCGGCGGGTTGCTCGTAGATCGCCTCTGGCGTGCCGATTTGCAGCACACGCCCAAGGTTCATCACTGCGATGCGGTCGGACATGGTCAGCGCCTCCTCCTGGTCGTGGGTCACGTAGATGAAGGTGATTCCCACCCGGTGCTGGAGGGCTTTCAGCTCCAGTTGCATGGCCTTGCGCAATTTGAGGTCGAGGGCGCCGAGGGGTTCGTCGAGCAGCAGCACCTTGGGGCGATTAACCAGCGCCCGGGCCAGGGCCACCCGCTGCTGCTGCCCGCCGGACAGTTGAGCAGGCTTGCGGTTCTCCATCCCCGGCAACTGCACCATCTCTAACGCCGCCAGAACACGCTCTCGGATCTCATGCTTGGCGACCTTTCGCATCTCCAGCCCGAAGGCAACGTTCTGGAAGACAGTCATGTGAGGAAAGAGGGCATAGTTCTGGAAGACGGTGTTCACCGGCCGGCGGTAGGGCGGCGTCTCCCCCTGCAACTGTCCGTCAATGTACACGTCCCCCTCGGTCGGCAACTCGAAGCCGGCGATGAGCCGCAGGGTCGTGGTCTTCCCGCACCCCGAAGGGCCCAACAGGGAGAAGAACTCGCCATCGCCAATGGAGAGCGACACCGTGTCTACGGCCACCACCGGCCCGAAGTGTTTGCTGACTTCCTTCAGCCCGACCGCGTATTCTGCCATGAACCCTCCCCCACCCGCTCGTGGATCTCGATCCCGCGCTTGCGCAGCTCAGCGAAGAAGATGTCGGGGTCAATGGCCGTCTCCGGCGGCACGACGCCTCTCGCTTTGACGTCGCCCCGGCCGATCATCTGGGCGCCAATGCTCAGCGGAATGGCGATGTTCTTGTAGTAGGCCGCCGGGCCGCCCCATTCCTCCATCGGCGGATGGCGGTTCCAGAGCTTGACTTTCACGTCGCGTCCGTCCCGCTTGCCGTAAACCTCCACCACCAGACCGTAGGCCCACAGCGGGTTCTGCTTGCTCTCCGGCAGTTTCAGGAGCAGCTCGTACATCATCTCAAACACCGTGGTCTCGATGCTTTTGACGGTGATCTTCTCCTCGCTGTAGAGGCCCGATTCCAGCATGGTCTTGGCCAGCCTCATGGCGTGGGGCGGGAAGCAACCGTGCACGGAGACGGCCTTGGCCCCCAGGGTCTTGGGCATGGTGCGCGTCTCCGGATGGGGTATGTAGCAGACCTCTTGTTGGCCGATGGGGCCGGGGAAGTTCACGGTCTTGAGTCCCTCGAAGGGGCCAACCCAGTGGAACTCGCCGTCTCTGTAGTAGAGTCGCTCCTCGGTTTTGGGGTGGAATTCCCATAAGAAGGTGATGAGCAAGCCAGGCGAGGGAGCCGGGCAACGGAAGGCGGCGAAGTTGATCTGGATCTCGTCCACCTCGTCCAGTTGATCCGCGGCCCGCCGGGCCATGGCGTTGGTGATGCCAGGCGTGGCGCCGACACCAGGGATGAAGACGATGTCTTTCTCTTTCGCCGCCGCGTCGTAATCCCACTGGGTTTCCTCACTGGAAACGTCCAGGCCGCTCACACCTGCTTCGACGCAGGCCCTGGTGACAGCCAGGTCATACTTCCAGGGCAAGCCGTTGAGGATCACGTCGAAGTCTTTGAAGGTCCTGACCAGCCCGTCGTAGTCGTTGGCGTCTACTTTGAGGACTTGCAGACGCGGATCGCCGATCTCGACAGCCAATTTCTCCGCTACCGCGACATTGTAGTCGCCGATGACGATTTGGTCGAAGTTGGAGAACTCGGCCAGATCGCGAGTGGCATGTTGGCAGACGGCGCCAGCGCCGCCCAAGGATAAAACTCTCATCGTTCACTCCTTCGAGCTACTTATATCGGGGCACCGACAAGTCTCCTGGCCAGAGCGACGGCGGAGATGGCATCCTCGGCGTAGCCATCGGCGCCGATCTTGTCGGCCCAACTCTGGGTGACAGGAGCGCCACCGACCATGACCTTCACCTGATCGCGCAGGCCGGCCTCTTCGAGGGCTTCGACGAGCCTTTGCTGCTGCAGCATCGTGGTCGTCAGCAGCGCGGAGGCGCCGACCAGCGTCGCTCCACTCTCTCTAACCGCAGCTATAAACTCGGACACGGCCTTGTCAACACCGATGTCGGTGACCTGAAAGCCATTGGCGGTGAGCATGGTCCCGACCAGTGTCTTGCCGATCTCGTGCAGGTCGCCCTCCACCGTGCCCAGCACCACTCGGCCCAACACCTCCCGCTCCTGCCCCCCGGTCAGGGCTGGCTCCAGGACGGCCAAGCCCGCCTTCATCGCTTCGCCGCCGATGATCAGGTCGGGCAGGAAGTACTCTCCGCTGGCAAACAGTTCGCCGACGCGGTCCATTCCCGCAGTGAGCCCCTCGTTGATGCAGACCAGAGGATCGAGGCCCTGGGCCAGCGCCTTCCTGGCCAGCTCCTCCGCGCCCTCCGGCTCACCAACGATCACCGCCTGGGCCAGCTTATCAAAGAGTTCCTCCCTTGACATTTCCTCCTCCTGGCACGAATCTACGAGTTTACGAATCTACGAATTCCTCCAGGTAAATGGGGGCACTGTGGCCCACTCGTGGTGGCTCCGCCTCGCCCCAGCGGTACGACAGCTTGTACATTTTAAGGATCATGAAAGTCTGGGTCCGCTGTATCCCAGGGATCTGCTGCAGCTTTTGATTAAGGAAGGACACCAGATGCTCTCTATCCCTGCAAAAGACCTCCACGAACAAATCGAACTCGCCGGAGGCCATGAAGAGGTAGCTGACTTCGGGGAACTGGGCGATCTGATTGGCCACGGCGTCAACCTGGCCGGCCTGGACCGTCACCCCGATCATCGCCGCCGCATTCCACCCCAGGAACTGCGGCTCCACGATGGCGACGATCTGCAATACCCCGTCGTCCATTAGTTGCTTGACCCGGCGGCGCACCGTCCCTTCTGAGATGCCCAGCTCGGCCGCGATATCGGTCAGCGGCATCCGCCCGTTGTACTGAAGGTGAGCGATAATAGCCCGATCGGTCTCGTCCAAATGTCCCATTCCCTGGTTGCCTCCTCGCGTTTGTGGCTACCCATTTACATTATATCCGAATTTCGCAAGATTGTCAAGTCTTGTGACGAATTATCATCTAGGAATGGGAGAATTCTACGAATTTCGTAGCATCATAGAGCGGCAACGTGTTTACGGTGCAGGTTCGTCATCGGTCTTGACCCAAATCCTCTCCCCATCGGTCACCACTTCGATGGTGCCATCCTCGTCGGTGCGCAAGATGCGCCCTTCCCCTACCGATTCCTCTAACCTCTCCAGCACCTGGGGCGACGGATGGCCAAACCTGTTGTCGGCTCCCACGGAGATGACTGCCAACTCCGGATTCACCGCCTTCAAGAAGGCCGCGCTCGACGAGGTGCTGCTGCCGTGATGAGGAATCTTGAGCACCGTGCTTGTCAGCTCCTGGCCGGAGGCAATCAGCCTTCCCTCTGCTGCCTCCTCGATGTCACCAGACAGCAAAAAAGAGACCTGCCCCATGACCAGGCGCGTGACGACGGAGTTGTTGTTGGCATCGGCATCCGTGTAATTCATCAACTCAGGCCCAGGGTGAAGAACCACGAGCTCCACCCCATCCCCCGTCCCGATGCGCATCCCCGCCCGAGCCAGATGATTAGGGATTCCCTTCCCCTCAATCAGCTCCAGCCAGCGCTCGTACATCGGGCTATCATGCTCGTAGCCGCTGTCGAGCACCTGCCCCACGCGGTAGCGCTCCAAAACCGGGATCAACCCCGCGATGTGGTCCTCATCGGCGTGGGTGAGGATGACCAAATCAAGGCTGCGATCCCAGAAGGGCATCCTGCGGCCCAAAGCACTGATCAGAGTCGTGGGGCTGGGGCCGCCGTCAACGAGGATCTGCTGACCGCCGGGGGTTTGTATGAAGATGGCATCACCCTCCCCGACGTCGAAGAAGACGACGTGGAGCTTCCCGTCGGGCAGGCTGGCCACCGCAGCCCAGACGAGGATGGCGGCGGTGATCAGGACGGCGATGAGCACTTTGGTGGAGAGGCGGTCGGTCAGGCGGCGCCACAGGGACTTGAGGCGCGAAGGCTCCTGCCGGCTCACCAGCGTAGCTCCGGCCAGCAGACCGTAGTAGAGCCAAACCAGGCCGGGGCTGACGTGTCCCAGGTTGAGGGAGGCATAGGGTACGCTGGCCGTGATCTCGACCGCCCGGATAGTGTAAGTCAGAAAGAGCCAGGCTATCCAGCCCAGGACCTGGCCCAGGGGCAGCCAGATCAGGCCGGCCATGGTCGCCAGCCCGCCCCAGAGCATCACCCCTGGCTGGGCAGGCAGGATGAGGAAGTTGCTGAGCAGAGTGACCAGGGATAGCTGGCGGAAGTGATAGACTATGATGGGCAGAGTGGTGATTTGAGCTGCCAGGGTGACGATGAGAGCCTCGTTCAGCACCTCGACGGCCCGCCTGGCGGTTCCGGGCGAGAGCACTTTAGACAACAGCCTCTCAAACCAGCTTTGCAGCGGAGGGGTGTAGAGGATCAGGCCCAGGGTAGCGGCAAAGGACAACTGGAAGCCCAGGTCCCACAGGGTCTGGGGATTGAGGAGGGTCATCAACGTGGCGGCAGCTATCAACGAGGTGAGGGCCTCAGTCTGGCGGCCGTAGTGGGTGGCGATGACGTAGAGGCAGCCCATGATAGCTGCCCGCACCACCGCTGCCGAAGCTCCCACCAGGATGGTGTAGATGATGATGCCAGCCAGGGCCACAGGCATGGCCCGCCGCTTGCCGAAAAGCCGTCGGGCGAGGCCGCTGAAGAGCCCAGCGATGATCGAGATGTTGAAACCTGAGATGGCGATGATGTGGGTAGTGCTCGTGGCCGAGAAGGCTTTCGCCAGGTCGGCGGGGATGCCCGTCTCGATCCCCAGGAGTATGCCCGTCAGCAGCGCGGCCTGCGGCTCGTGCAGGATGAGAGCGATGACCCTCTGGGCTCGCCTCTTGAAAGCTAAAAGGGCTCGTCTTGGAGCACTGCCCTGATCATGATTTTTGAGGGTGATCTGAGGACGCCACAAGATCGAGTAGATGCCCTGACGAGCCAGGTACTCTCGATAGGAGAAGTCCTCTAGCTCCGGTGGGGTCTCCAGTACCCCCCCGATTTCAAGCGCGTCGCCGTAATCGTACTCCGGATAGCGAGGAGCGCGCACCAGCACAATGCCTTTCACATCGCGCTCCTGGCCATCCACTTCTATCTTGGTAACCTCTACCCGTAGATTGGTGTAGGTATCGCGCACATCGGGCTCAGCTCTGACGACGCCCTCGATCCTGACCCAGCCCTGGTCGTTGTAGTAAGCCAGGTGGCCTTCGTCGAAATCCTGAAGGGGGGCGCTGGCGTTGAAACGCAGCGCGCCCAGCAGCAGGGAGAGGAAGCAGACGCTGATCAGCCTGACTCGCTGATCCTTGCGCCAGAGGAGAAAGCTAGCCAGGGGCAAGAACGTCAACAGCCCAACGAACTCCGCTGGCAAGTGTAGAAACGAGCCCAGGAAGATGCCTGCCAGCCAGGCGCAGCCGAGGTAGATGAGGGTCATAGCGATCTCCAGCGATCAAACGAAATCCGGCCCATAACTGCTTAGCTATGCAATCAATTTGCTTTTGCGTATTCTCTGTCAACGAATAAACGAATGTCTCAGCGACTGCAATTCATTCGTTTGTTCGTTTCCCCATTCGTTGACAGCGGGACTTCCAACCTACATACACCCCGCCTGAGCAGTTACGCCGGCCTCAAGGATAAGACGCCTCAAGTTTAACACAGAGGGTGATTTTTGACAAGGCGAGTTTAGTATTTGGGCCAGGACATCGGTATCTTTCATGTCCTCCTGTGAAAATCTTCTTGACAGTCTGTCCAAGAAGTGGTAGGATAGTAAGGTAACGAGTAATGAGGAATGAGAAACGAGTATCGCAAAGTGTCTATCCTTTCTCGTTACTCGTTACTCATTAACACGACCAAAGGAGGAAAACGCAAAAGGAATATCAGGAAAAGCAGGTAGCCTGCTAACGGCAGCACTGGCGTGTGCACCGGTGCAATGGAGGGGCAGCCTCGGCGCAAATGGATTGCCTTAGCTCCCAACTAATGCAAAAAGGGTCTTTGGGAATTGGCGTGAATAGCAGGCTGGAGTCCTCAACTTGTTGAGGTTTGCCGCGCCGCACCCCCAACGAGTTGGGGACTCCGATACTGTGACCCTGCGAAATCCCAAAGAGCCTGCAAAAATTGAAGGAGGAA
>JAUWOY010000045.1 GCA_030611885.1 Chloroflexota bacterium
TGACGATACCAACGAAGACCTGAAGTACGCCTACCAGGACACCTCCGGCTGGCACATCGAGACCGTGGACAGTGAGGAGAATGTCGGCGCGTCCACCTCCCTGGCACTGGATAGGAGCGGATATCCGCACATCAGCTACTGGGGCAACTACGGCCTGAAGTACGCCTACCGGGATGCTTCCGGCTGGCACATTGAAACCGTGGACAGCGAGGGGGATGTCCACGGGCCCACCTCCCTGGCCCTGGATGGAGGCGGCTATCCGCACATTAGCTACTATGGCGGAAGCCTAAGGTACGCTTACCAGGATGCCTCCGGCTGGCACATCGAGACCGTGGACGAGCCGGTCGGCCTGGGAAGTGTCGGCTTGTACAGCTCCCTGGCCCTGGATGGGGACCGGTATCCGCACATCAGCTACGTCGACACACGGGGGCAGGGCGACTTCCTCAAGTACGCCTACCAGGACGCTTACGGCTGGCACGCCGAGACTGTGGACATCACAACCGACCCCTGGGGCACCTCCCTGGCCTTGGATGGGAATGGGTGTCCGCACATCGGCTACCGCCACAGTGGCCTGAAGTACGCCCATCAAGACGCTTACGGCTGGCACTTCGAGACCGTAGACAGTGGGGGGAATGTCGGCTTGGGCATCTCCCTGGCCCTTGACTGGTATGGGCATCCTCACATCAGCAACTACGACGCAAGCAAGCTCGACCTGAAGTACGCCCATAAGGACACCTACGGCTGGCACGTCGAGATCGTGGATAGCGGCGGATATGTCGGCTATTACACCTCCCTGGCCCTGGATGGGGACGGGTATCCACACATCAGCTACTACGACTGGACCAACGACGACCTGAAGTACGCCTACCAGGACGCCTCCGGGTGGCACATTGAGACTGTAGACAGCGAGGGGTCTGTCGGCGCGTACACCTCCCTGGCCCTGGATGGGGGCGGCTATCCCCACATCAGCTACCATACTCACTATTACCCTTACTACGACCTGAAGTATGCCTACCAGGACGACTCTGGCTGGCACATTGAGACCGTGGACACAGGATTGGGCCTTCGGGGAGGCCATACCTCTCTGGCCCTGGATGGGGATGGGCATCCGCACATCAGCTACTTCGACTCCACCAACGAAGACCTGAAGTACGCCTACCAGGACGGCTCCGGCTGGCACATCGAGACCGTGGACAGCGAGGGGGATGTCGGCGGGCACACCTCCCTGGCCCTGGATGGGGATGGGTATCCGCACATCAGCTACAAGCGCTGTACCCACTGGACATGTGAGGCCAGCGACCTGAAGTACGCCTGCCGGGACGACTCGGGCTGGCACATTGAGACCGTGGACAGTGAAGGGGATGTCGGCTCGTCCACCTCCCTGGCCCTGGATGGGGACGCGTATCCGCACATCGGCTACCGAGACATCACCAATGAGGATCTGAAGTATGCTTACCAGGACGTCTCCGGCTGGCACATCGAGACCGTGGACAGTGAGGAGAATGTCGGCACGTCCACCTCCCTGGCACTGGATAGGAGCGGATATCCGCACATCAGCTACTGGGGCAACTACGGCCTGAAGTACGCCTACCAAGACGCCTCTGGCTGGCACATCCAGACCGTGGACAGCGAGGGGGGTCACACCTCCCTGGCCTTGGATGGGGATGAGTATCCGCACATCAGCTACCTCGACCACACCAACCACGACCTGAAGTACGCTTACTATCGCCTGACCCCCTATCACGTCTACCTGCCGGTCATACTCAAGGAGTAGCTATTGTCCAACCTGTGCTCCCCACGAAATCCCCAAATCCTGCCCTTCTACCCTTTACATTTGCCAGCCTTTATAGTAGAATCAGGACAGCATGAGTTCAGTGGTTAGTGCTCCGATGGGGGTGGTGGAGGAGGACTTCCCGCGAAGACCGGCCAGAAGTTGCTTGAAGGGACGATAGAGGTGACGCCAGCGAAATGAGAACACTCATCAGAGCTCTTGCTGTTATCGTCCTGCTCTCATTAGCCATCTTAGTAAGTGGATGCGCTGAGATCCCCGACGTCGTCCAGAGCCGATACAGTGAGCCAGTGGGGGAAATCCACGGCTCGCGCACGGTGGGGCAGACGTTTGTCGCCCATGAAGATGGTCTGAGCAGGATTGACGTGCTGTTGGCGACTTACGCCAGGAAGAACGCTTATCCCGTGATCTTTCGTCTGAAGGAAGGTCCAAACGCCGCCGATGACATGGCCACGATTACCATCAGTGCTTCCAGGGTTAAGGACAACGCCTTTCGCCAATTCACGTTCGCTCCGATCCCCGATTCCAAAGACAAATCCTACTTCTTCGCCATCGAGTCGCCGGAATCGGTTCCCGGCAACGCCATCACGATTTGGCATGATCCTGGCGATGCTTACGATGAGGGGGCGATGTATGTGGATGGTCAGACGATGGCGGGAGACCTGGCCTTCAGGACGTATCATGGCGGATTGGGGGACGTCGCCAGCGGCGTCCGTAGCGGCATCGGACATGGCCTGTTCCTATTTATTATGGCGACGTTGCTTTTCACCCTGCCTGGTAATGCCTTGCTTGTCTTGCTACCCCCTGGGGAGGAATTCGATCTCACTCAGCGGTTGATTCTTTCGATGGGATTGAGCCTGGCCCTCTTCCCGTTGCTTCTTTTCATTAGCAGCAAGTTGGGCTTCGGGTTGGATGGGGCGAAGGCTGTGGGATTGCTGGTGGTTTGCGGGGGAGTAAGCTGCTGGGGGCTGTATCGCGCCGTTCGGCGAAGCCAAATCGTTACGAACTCATTCACCATTCGCCATTCACTATTCACCATTCACCATTCATCTGCTCTACTGGCCTTCGTTTTCGCATTGTCTCTGGCCGTGCGGCTGCTCATGATCAGGGGGATGCCCTATCCAGCCTGGTCCGACTCCTATCATCACACCATCATCTCCCAGATGATCGCCGAGGGGGGCGTGATCCCCCAGTCGTATCAGCCTTACATGCCCATTGATACCTTTGCCTACCATTTCGGTTTTCACTCCACCGTGGCCTTTTTCCATTGGATCACTGGCATGAGCGTGCCTCAGGCTGTTCTGGTAGTGGGGCAAATCCTCAACGCTCTGTCAGCTCTCAGCATCTATCTCTTGACCCGCTATTTGACAAAGGATCGGTGGGCGGCTTTGGCCAGTGCATTGATCGCCGGCCTGCTCTCCGTTATGCCAGCCTACTACGTGAACTGGGGCCGCTATCCTCAACTAGGCGGCCAGGTTATCTTTCCAGTGGCGGCTGTCTTGACAATCAAATGTCTTGGAACCACCAAGCTGGACTACAAACGTCTTATCTTGACCGCGCTTGCTGCCGTGGGACTTTTTCTGACCCATTATCGGGTGTTGCTGTTCTACGGCCTTTTCGTGGTGCTTTACCTGTTTTGCCAGTCGTGGTTTGCCCGTCGAGAGCTCAGGAGAGTCGTTAACCTGTGGCTGAGGGTGTTCCTGCTTGCGGCGTTATCGCTCATCATCGTCGCGCCCTGGTTGACACGTCTAATAAGCGAGTTCGCTGTCAAGATCCAGCAGGCCCAGGCCCATAGTTTCCAACTGGATCCCGCTTACAATTTGGTCTCTTGGGATATTATCACCTCTTTGGGCTTGCGTCCCTTCTTGCTGATCATGGCAGGGTTGGGAGCTCTCTGGGGTTTCTGGCGTAGGGACAAGCGCGCCATTTTGGTTGCTATTTGGACGGTCTCTCTTTTTATCCTGGCCAATCCCCGTGTGCTGGGCTTGCCGGGCACTGGCCTGGTGAATAACGGAACAGTCGTCATGGCCCTGTACATACCAGGCTCGATTTTGGGCGGCTTCTTGTTGAGCTATTTGAACAAGGCTTTGAGGATAGACTTCGGAAGTCTCGAGAGACTTCCGAAGTCTAAGAGGTGGTTCGGTTATGGTTTGGCGGTGGCCGTGATCTTGGTCTCCCTTTGGGGCGCGGCGGATATGCTCCAGCTCTTGACGCCTGAGACGTTTTTCGTCACCAAATCCGATCTGAAAGCTATGGCCTGGATCCGCGAGAACGTCCCCGAAGATGCCCGGTTTGCCATCAACACTCACTTCTGGTTGTCGTACGCTGCCATCGGCGCCGATGCTGGCTACTGGATACCCTTTTTGACGGGACGAAAGACCACCCTCCCTCCCATGCTCTACAGCGAGGGAAGCTACGAGTACATCGAGGAAGTGAACGCTCTGGCCAGGGCGACCGTCGAGTTATGTGAAAACGACGATATGCTGTCCACTCTGGCGGAGAACGGCGTGACTCACATTTATGTTGGACAGCGAGGTGGCTGCCTCAGGCCACAAAGGCTGCTGGCCTCTTCTAACTATGAGGCCATCTATCATCAGGATGGGGTGTGGATATTCGAGGTGAGCCGATGAGATTCATCCTGGTTGGATATGAGAATGCCTCACGATTGATGACCGCTCTTTTGTCGGCTCTGCTCCTGCTGGGACTGGGCGGAGCACGAGCCCAATCGCCCACCTCTCAAGTCTACCTGCCGCTAATCGTCAAAGCTTACGAATTGGACCGCTTGACGTACCATCCCGCCAACGATCTTCAGCCTGCGCCCCCCCTTCATCCCCTCGCCCCCCTTCCCCCCAAAGTTGGGGGGATTGAGGGGGGAGGGGGAAAGAGGGGGGGCGGCCAAACGGTGGTGTTCATCAGCGACCGGGCCGGCCAGTCGGATGTGTTCAGCATCCCGCTGATGGGAGGCCAACCTGCCAATCTCACCCAGACGCCCTCGGCCCAAGAGGACACGCCAGTCTTCTCGCCCGATGGCTCGGCCATCGCCTTCGCCTCCGATCGAGACGGCGACTGGAGCATTTACCTGATGGACAGCGACGGAACCAACGTTCGACCCGCCTTGAGCGACTACGCGGGCACGGATGAAGTCCACCCCACCTTCACCCCCGATGGTCTCGCACTGACCTTTAGCAGCAACCGCGCTGATGGCAACTGGGACATCTACACAGCCGCCATCGGCGGCAACACATGGACGCGCCTGACCGCCGACCCGGCCGCCGATCGTTTCCCGACCCTGTCCGCCGATGGCAGGATGATCGCCTTCCGCAGCGAGCGGGATGGCAACAGCGAGATCTACTTGATGGACGCAGACGGCTCAAATCTGCGCCGAGTGACGGATAACCCAGCGTTTGACGGCTATCCTTCGATCATCCCGGACGGCAGCGGCGTGGTATTCGTCTCCAACCGATCCGGTGGACAGAATGTGTATGTAGTCAATTGGGCAGGGGAGGGATTGACCGCTTTGGAGCAACGCGCGAGCTGGCAGATGGACACGCCGCGTTTGTCAGGCGACGGCCGGCTCCTGCTGTATGCCGGCGCACCGATGGGCGGCACCTTCGACATCTACAAGCGTGAATTTGCCAGTCCGCTGATGCTGATCGCGCAGCGAGGCTCGGACAACCCGGGGAATCACTGCGATTGGGAAGCGGGCGTGCTGGCCTACGGCTGGATCCACGCCTGGCAGGCGACCCAGGATGACCAATACCGCCGCTGGGCCCAGGAATGGATTGAGGCCTGCATCCCCATCAAAACGGAGATCACGCACGTCAACGATGGGCTGATGGGTTACGCGGCACTGATCGCCTACCAAACC
Source organism: Chloroflexota bacterium (assembly GCA_030611885.1). GTDB lineage: Bacteria > Chloroflexota > Anaerolineae > VGOG01 > VGOG01 > JAUWOY01. Next base: position 5,658 of record JAUWOY010000045.1, read on the forward strand.
AGCGGACGGCCAGAGCACCTCGCTTTCGCTCAGCAGGTAGCCGACTATTTCATGAACACAGCCCCGCGCACAACTGACGGCACACTGACGCACGACACTGATCGAGTATGGGTGGATACGCTTCTGGGGACAGTTCCATTTTTGCTGGAAATGAGCCAGGTCAGTGGCAGTGACGTCTATGCTGATGAGGCGATCTCTCAGGTGATCAAGCACGCCGCCCACTTGCAAAATCCAACAAGTGGGTTATACTATCATGCCTGGGATGAGAGTGGGAACAACCCTGCTGGACAGGTTCACTGGGGGCGGGGCAATGGCTGGGCATTGCTGGCCGACGTGGCGGTCTTGTCAGCCATAACGCCCACTCACCCCCTGCGCTCGACGATTTTGGACATCATGCAGAAACAGGCAGCGGGGCTCAGACCGCTGCAAGATGCGAGCGGCTTGTGGCACACGGTTCTCACCCAATCTGACTCCTATCTGGAAACCTCCGCCTCGGCGTTGATCGGCTATGCTTTTAAGCGGGGCATCCAGGAAGGTTGGTTGGACGAGGATGCCTACGCGGCTGTTGCCCAGGCAGCGATATTGGGAGTGTGGCGTCAGGTTCAGGCCGATGGAACCGTAACTAACGTATCCGGGCCAACCTGGCCCATGCTGACCTGGGAAGAGTACAATGCCAGGCCCCATGACCCCTTCCAGTTGTATGGCCAGGGAGTGGCTTTGCTGTTGGAGAGTCAATGAGGCAACGAGCGGAACTTTTTCTCAAAAGGAGGAGGAAATGAAGGGTCAAAACCGTTCTACCAGACCGGTCTTGGCAGCGCTGTTCCTGCTTTGTGCTGTGGCTTTTGCCATTGCGATGGCGGGGATGACGGCAGATGCCCAAATCCTCGGTGAATACAGGGATACGAGGGATACTACTATACAGGCGACGAGTGCTTATACAGTGTGCCTTCCCCTGGTCCAGAAATACGGGCCGCCACAAATGAAATTAGGGGTGGATTTCGGCCCCCTGATAACAGACGCCGACGTACTCACTTACGATCTCCCTGTGGTCAAAGAAATGGGAGCGCCTTGGGTACGCGTGTTCTTGGGCTGGCTTGAAATAGAGAGGTCCCCGGGAGAGTATACCTGGGATGAATACGATCCGGTATTTGAACGCCTTGGACAATTAGAACTTAGCGCCATAGTCGTGATTTATGGAGCCCCTGACTGGGCAGCCGAGCAGAGCTGCGGCCCCATTTCGGATACCATTGCCTTGGAGAGTTTTCTCGACGCTCTCGTGCCTCGGTATGCTGAGGTCGTAGACGCCTGGGAGTTCATCAACGAGCCAGACGGGAAAGTGCCGCACGTGTATGGGCCGGCGATTGGATGCTGGGGACCTCATCCCGCTGAGTATGCTCGGCAGCTAGGGATATTCTACACTAATATCAAAAACCTGGATCCTGATGCTTTGGTCTTCTTCGGTGGCCTGGCCTACGATAACTGGGCGCATTTCGAAAGGAGCTTTTTTGAACAGGCGTTACAAAATGGGGCGGGGCCGTTCTTCGATGGCATTAGCCTTCATTACTACCCCATCAATCTTCAAGAGTTTCCCACTATGGCTCATAAAGTAAATGAAATTAGCGATATAATGTCCAGGAATGGGGTCTATTGGAAGAAGATCTGGATAACCGAGACAGGCATGTGGATTAACTTGGGCGGGAGCGCGGAGCACCAGCGCGATTTCATCGTTCGGGAGCTCACCCGTGGCTTTGGTGCTGGGGTAGACAACATCTTCTGGTATGATCCGAGGGAGCACTACTTACCGGAGGGCGCGGTGCAGCGGTGGCTGATAAGTTCCAATCATGAACCCATCAACGGCTACAGCACCTTCCAGCATTTCGCGGAAAAACTCGAGGGGATGCATTGTGTTGGCGCCTACGGAGATGTTCCTGATGAAGTCGAGGCCTATAAGTTCCTCGACCCGGATCGCTCGCTTTACATTCTGTGGTCAAATGCGGCCACCAAGACAGTGAGGATCCCTTCCACGGCCGATGCCATTCTCACCAACCGAGACGGTGATGAATCGAGCGTTCTCCCAGTTCAGGCAGGGCTGGTGGAGTTTGAGGTAGGGGTGAAGCCTGTGTTCGTCGAGATTGCCGGTTCGGAATAGAAAGGGGAAGCTGAGATGGAGCGGTGTCCTGAGCTTGTCGAAGGGATGATCAGCATTATCATTCCGATGTACAACGAGGAAGAAGCCATCGGTGACGATCTGGACACGATTATACAGACCATGAGCGGGGGCGACGTCCCCTGGGAGCTAATCGTGGTGGACGACGGCTCCACCGATGCCAGCGCGGAGATCGTGCGACGGCGGGAGGGGGTGAGGCTCATCCAGCACGCACATAATCGCGGCACGGGCGCGGCGCGAACGACGGGGCTCAAACATGCCAGGGGTGACGTCATCGTGATGACCGACGGCGATGGGACCTATCCGAACCAGGACATCCCCCGCCTCCTGGCCCACGTCGGCGAATACGACCTGGTCATCGGCGCCAGGAGGACGGAGACGGGCAGCCTCAGGTGGTTGCGCTCCCCGACCAAGCTCTTCATCCGCCTTCTGGCCTCGTACATGACGGGGGTAAGGATCCCCGATCTGAACTCCGGCCTTCGTGCTTTTAAGAAGAGCATCGCCGAGAGGTTCCTCGATATTCTGCCCACTACTCACTCCTGGGTAGGCACTCAGACCGTCGCTTTCCTCTCCGAGGGCTATGCGGTCGAGTTCATCCCCATTGACTATTACCAGAGAAAGGGGAGCAAGTCTTCCTTCCATCCCATCGCCGATACGTATAATTATGTCTCTCTGGTAGTGCGAACCATCATGTACTTCAACCCCCTCAAGATCTTTTTGCCCGTGGCCCTCGCTCTCATCGTGGTGGGGGCGGTCAAGCTGGTGCGGGATGTGATTTACTACCGTGGCTTCTACGTCCCTGGCGTCACGCTGATGCTGATATTGACGGCGATTCAGGTGGGGGCCATAGGACTGCTAGCAGATCTAATCGTTAAGAGGTCGCACAAAACTTCCCCTCCCAAAGTTGGGGGGACTGAGGGGGGGCGATGAAGTACGTTTTGATAGGGCCGACCTATCCTTACCGAGGCGGCATCTCCCACTACACCACCTTGCTCTACCAGCATCTGAGCGCTGCCCACGAGGTGAAGTTGTACTCTTTCAAGAGACAATACCCGGCCTTCCTGTTCCCCGGCAGGACGGATAAAGATCCCAGCCGTTCCCCCCTGCGGGCCGACTGCGAATATCTTCTCGACCCCTCGAATCCGCTGACGTGGCTGGCGACCTTTCGCCGGATAAAAGAAGATCGGCCGGACATGTTGATCCTCCAATGGTGGGTACCGTACTGGGCCTTGACGTTCGCCAGCGTCGCTTTTTTGGTGCGGAAGTTTACGCCCACCAGAGTTCTGTTCATCTGCCATAACGTTTTGCCTCACGAGGGAAGCGCCATTGATAGACTCTCAGCTAAGCTGGCCTTAGGACGGGGGCATTACTTCATCGTTCAATCCCAAAGGGACTGGGAGGATCTAAAGACGCTATTGCCTGGCGCCGAGGCCAGGAAAACGGCGCTCCCTATCTACGATGCCTTTCCATCGGAGGTAATAGAAAGTGCCCTGGCGAAGAAACGCCTGGGTCTCGATGGCCCCGTGATACTGTTCTTTGGCTTCGTTCGCAAGTACAAAGGTCTGGAATACCTGATCCGAGCGATGCCGGGGGTGCTGCGGAGTGTTCAGGTGAAGCTTTTGATCGTCGGCGAGTTCTGGGAGGACAAGGAGCCGTATCTCAAGATGATAGAGGAGTTAGGGTTACAGGGAAACATAGAGGTCGTGGATCGGTATGTTCCCAACGAAGAGGTCGGCTTGTACTTCTCGGCGGCGGATGTGGTGGTACTGCCCTACGTTGATGCCACCCAAAGCGCTATTGTTTCATTGGCCTACGCTTTCGACAAGCCGGTGATTACCACCGATGTGGGAGGGCTTCCCGAGGTGGTGAGCGACGGAGAGACGGGGTTCATCGTCCCTCCCAGGGACAGTGAGGCCCTGGGAGCAGCGATCGTGAAGTTTTTCGGAGGAGACCTCGCTTCCCGGCTGGCTGCAAATGTGAAGGTTCGGAAGAATGCCCTGTCCTGGGAAGGATTAGTGCATCTCATAGAGGATTTTGATCTTTGAGCTTTGGACTTTGAGCTTTGAAAATAACCTTTCTCCTTACTCAGAGCTTAGAAGACCCCTCAGGGCTGGGGCGCTACTTTCCCCTGGCCAAGGAGCTGGCCAGGCTGGGCCACGAGGTGCACGTCTTGGCTCTGCACCCTAACTTGGGCAGCCTCTCCCAGCGACGGTTACAGGTGAGCGGGGTCAACGTGCATTACGTGGGCCAGATGCACGTGCGAAAGGTGGGCAGCCAGAAGACCTACTTCAGCACCCTCGGCCTGATGAGAGTGGCCCTGGCTTCGACCTTGCGGATGAGCTTTAGAGCTTTGTTGACCGGCGCCGAGGTCATACACTTGGGGAAGCCGCATCCCATCAACGGGGTGGCCGCTCTGGCGGCAAAGTTCTTGCAAGGAAAGCGCTTGTACTTGGACTGCGACGATTACGAGGCGGACTCGAATCGCTTTTCTGGCCGATGGCAGCGGGCGGTGGTGGCCCTGTTTGAGGACAACCTGCCGCGTTTCGCCTCAGGAATGACGGTGAACACGCGATTCACCCAGGAGAGGAACGTGGCCCTGGGCTTTCCTGCCGAACGCATCGTCTACGTGCCCAACGGTGTGGACAGAGATCGCTTTGCGAAAGTTGACCCCCAAAAGGCGCAGGGCCTTCGCCGGGAATTGGGCCTGGAGAGCAAAAAGGTGGTAGCGTACGTGGGAAGCATGAGTTTGGTGAACCACCCCGTAGACCTGCTTCTGGAAGCTTTCGCCATCGTCAAGAGGCGATGCGGTGATGCCGTTCTGGTCCTGGCAGGCGGCGGCGAGGATTACGATTTCTTGCGCCAACGTGCTGAGGAATTGGGCCTGGGGGAGGTCGCCATTTTTGTGGGGAGGGTGAAGCCGGAGGCAGTGCCGTATTACCTGGCTGTGGCCGATGTTTCCGCCGAACCCGTCCACGATGATTTGACGGCCCGCGCCAGGTCGCCCCTCAAGCTCTTCGAGAGCTTCGCCGTCGGCACGCCCGTGGTGACGGGCGACGTCGGTGATCGCCGGAACATCCTCGGTGCCCCCCCTCAGTCCCCCCCAACTTTGGGAGGGAAGTTCTGCGACGGCGAGGCTGGCCTGCTGGTAGAACCTGGCGATGCCCAAGCCCTGGCGGAAGGGATTCTGACGATTCTGGAAGATAGCGATTTAGCCCACGCTATGCAAGAAGCAGCCTTGAGGTTGCGTGAGAGGTACTATTGGGATGTGTTGGTGCGGGACTTTGTCAAGGTGTACTCAGTGAACCCAAAATCGCTCTGAGGGGATTAGGGATCAGAAACCAGGTTTTTTGGTTGATAAGACACCTTCTCGCATCCCAGGAGACCCCAAGAGAACAATCTGTTTACTCAGACGGGGAAAAACCTGGTTTCTCTACAAAGTTCAAAGTCCAAAAAGGAGGCGAAGTGATGAGGGGCAAAGGCACCCATTTCATCGTTATATCTCTGATCTGTTTAGCGTTTGTCGTGGGCGGGTGTAAGGAATCCACCCCACGACTGGAGGTGACAGTCAAGCCGCCTACTAAGGTGTCGCCGACTGCCACCCTTCGACAAGCTCAGGGCACCGCTGCTCCCGCTGCCACAATCGAACCGACAACTGAGCCAACAGTTGAACCGACGAGGCCCCCCGGCCCCACCCTGTTGAATCCCACCAACACAGTCGTCGGCCCGAGAAAGCGGGACCCCATGAATTTCGTGGCTGATGCCGAGGGCAACGTGCACGTTGCTTGGTACGTCGAGCCGCTGGCGGACTCGCGAGTGCTCTACCAAAAATGGGACGGGGAGTCGTGGGCCGACTTGGTTGAAATAGGCGCGGGCCGGGTTCCTCTCGTCGCCGCTGGTGACGGCAGTGTCTACGTGCTGGGGGACGATGCCGCTGGCGGCGGGCAGGGGTTTGTCTACAGCAGCTCGACGGACGGGGGCGACTCGTGGTCGGAGCTGGAGAATATCTCCACCGACGGCGTATTACCCGAAAACGCCGAGCACGCCATTCTGATTGACAGCGCAGGCCACCTCCACATGGCCTGGTCTCAGTTCAGTGGCCCTGGTCACAGCGATCTATTCTACAGCCATTGGGATGGTGACTTGTGGTCGGATCCCATCCTCATCTCCAACGGCAGCAAGTACGCCAATCGTCCCAGCCTGGCCGCTACCCAGACCGGGGGTATACATTTTGTGTGGCTGAGCAACGCTGGGGGGCAGTACGACGTTTATCACCGCTATTGGGACGGCGCAACCTGGTCGGCTGCCACGCGCGCCAACGAAGGCAACTGGAATGTGGAAAACTATACTTTGAGCATTGACGAGGAGGGCCAACTCCATTTGGCCTGGTACGAGTTTCACGGGCCTGCCAACAGCGAGGTCGCTCACAGTTGGTGGAACGGGAACGTCTGGGCCCAGCCCGTAAACGTCTCCCACGATGACGAGGCATCCGAAGCTCCGCTCTTCTTGGTCGGTGAGAACGAGACCGTGCATCTCGTCTGGTTGCAGCCGGCGGGGCGCGAGGGTACGATCAAGCACAGCCAATGGGACGCAAGCGAAATCCAAAGTTCAAAGTCCAAAGCCCAAAGCAGTGCGTGGTCTGAGCCGGAAAGCATCATCTCTCCGGATTTCATTTTGGGCATTGTTGATGCCGTTGTCGCCCAGGAAGGTGGTCTTTATCTCTTGTGGCGAGCTGGTGGTGAAACCCGTGATATTCAGATTTATCGCTATGGCCGCTGGGACGGAACGTCACCGGTCGTTCCCCACAACCTGGGCGGCATTGGCCAGTGGGCTTATCTGGGGCTGGTCAGGGACAATCGCGGCAACGCTTACTCGGTGGGATTGAATGTCGGGTTCAATCGGCCTGAGATGTCCCGCCTTCAGGAGTGATGCAGCATGATGGAGTCTAAGAAGGCTGATCTCGCTACAGACTCTCCGCTGATTTACGTTGTGATAGTGAACTGGAATCGGGCCGACGATACGATAGAGTGTTTGAAGTCCCTCGCCGGATCAGACTACTCAAGCTATCGCTCGTTGGTAGTAGATAACGGCTCGACCGATGGTTCGCCCGATGCGATCCGGGCGGCTTTTCCTAGCCCCCCCTCGGTCCCCCCCAACTTTAGGGGGGAGGTGATCGCTAACGAGGACAACCTGGGATTTGCACGGGCCAGTAACATCGGCATTGAGCACGCTTTGCAGCAGGGCGCTGACTACGTCCTCTTGCTGAACAATGATACCCTGGTGGATAAGCGTTTGTTGACCGAGTTGGTCGCCGTTGGGGAATCGGACCCTCAAATCGGGATGTTAGTGCCAAAGATCTATTACCACGGGGAGGAAGGGCGGCTTTGGTCGGGGGGAGCCCAGTGGCGTCGTTTCCCGCCCCGGGTGACCATCATCGGCTTCGGCCGAGAGGACGGGCCGGCTTACAGCGTCCAGCGGGAAGTGGACTACGCCACCGGCTGCGCCATGCTGGTCAAGCGGGAGGTCTTCGAACGGGTAGGAATGTTCGATCCGGCCTTTTTCATGTATCATGAGGACTATGACTTCTCGGCCCGAGTTCGGCGCGGCGGATACCGCATCGTCTACGTGCCCCAGGCTGTGATGTGGCACAAGGGGTCGGCCAGCACTGGCGAGAGGTCGCCCCTCAAATGGTATTATCTGGGCAAATACATCGCGCCCTTCTACCTCAAGAACTGTCGGCCGCCGCGCCTGTCTCTGGCTCTCTTTGTCCTTTGGGTGCTGGCCCGTGAGACGGTGAAGGGAAATGCCCGCTATCTGGGCTCATACCTCAGGGGGCTGCGTGACGGCTGGCGGGAATTCGCTGTAAAGGAGTCACATTGAGAGTCAAACTAGAAGAGAAACTGATCTTCTTTTTGAACAAGCTGTTCCGGCGGCCTTACGGATCCTTTGGGGAGTTGGTGGCAGCTAAAACCGGGGCCGGGTCGTACTTCCAATGGGAGTTCGCTCAGGCAGAGCGTTCCTACTCGGCGTTTCAACCCTATATCAATCTGAAGGGCAAGGACGTGCTGGATGTCGGCTGCGGTCTAGGAGGCAAAACGTTGTTCCATCTCCAGAAAGGAGCGAAGAGCGTGACCGGCCTGGACATCAGCCAGACCAATGCCCAAATCGCCCAATCCTGCTTTGCGGGACGCGAGCCAGAAAGCGGCCAGCGCCCTGGGCTGGTCGTGGCTGATGCGGCGGCCATGCCCTTTGCAGATGGCAGCTTCGATTTGGCGATCTCCACTTACACCTTTGAGCACCTGGCTGACCCAGCCGGGGTGCTGGGGGAGATTCACAGAGTCATCAAACCTGGGGGCGAGGTTTTCATCAGTTTCCCCCCTTACTTCAGTCCCTGGGGGGCGCATTTGACAGATTGGATTTATTTTCCCTGGTGTCAGGTGCTGTTTTCAGAGAAGGCGCTTCTCAATGCGGCCAGAGCTATCGAAGAAACCCAGCACATCCATGCCAGCCTCCCCGACTTTGCCAGGGTTGATCTGACGGGGGCGGTCGAGCTGCCCCATGTGAACAAGCTCACCGTGAGAGATTTTGAGCGTCTCCTCAAGGCCAGCTCTTTGGAGGTGTTGAGCAAGATACATCGTCCAGTGGGAGTGGAGAAGGCCGGGATGCTACGTCCCTTCCTGTCCCTGGCTACCAAGATACCTGTCTTGCGTGAGGCGTTCACGAGCGGTGTGGTGCTGATTGGCCGAAAGCCGGCACAAAACGACTGAAGTCGTTACTACAAACCCAAAGCTGGAATGGAAGAGATCGTTTGCAACGTATGCGAATCCGATAACTACGTTGTCCTGCATGAAGGCCGTGATAGGCTGCACGGATTGGGTGGCTCCTTCAGGTTGGTGCAGTGTCAACAGTGTGGGTTAATCTATCTCAACCCCAGGCCGACCGGGGAAGAAATGGGGCAGTATTATCCGCCGGATTACGAGCCATACGCCCAGGACGTTGGACAAGCGAAGGGTTTTCTATCTAGCCTCGACTATCGCTATGGCGTGACCAAGAGATGCCGGATAGTCACGAAGAGGAAAGAGCCAGGGCGCGTCCTCGATGTGGGTTGCGGGGTCGGGCATTTCCTGAACGGGATGAAGCGGCGCGGCTGGCAGACCTTTGGGATAGAGGTCAGTGAGGGGGCGGCAGCCTATGCCAGAGAACGCTTTGGGCTGGAAGTCGGCGTTGGGGAGCTGGAAGAAGCCGAATTCCCTCCGGCCTACTTCGACGCAGTCACCCTCTGGCACGTCTTGGAACACCTGCGTGACCCACTGGCCACCCTGAAGGAGATCAACCGATTGTTGCAGGACGATGGCCTGTTAGTCTTCGCCATCCCCAACTGGGAAAGCGTTGATGCCAGGCTTTTCGACGAGTTTTGGGTAGGACTGGACATGCCGCGCCATCTCTACGTTTTCCCCCGACCTGCTTTGGAGGAGCTTTTAGTTGAGGCCGGTTTCAAGATAGTGGAAACCGAGTGCTTCTTTGGCAGCCACGGTGCATTTGTCCTGAGCTTGAGATTTTTCTTAGAGGAGAAAATGCCGCAGAGGGACATCAGACAATTCCTGCTTTGGCCCTTTTACACCAAGCTGGCTCGGCTCATCGCTTCTCCCTACTTCTATCTCGTGGATAAGCTGGGAAAAGGGCCCATCATTACCATGACTTGCATCAAACTGAAAGCTGAAAACTGAAATCTCATTGGGTAAGGGGAGAGTGAGGAATCTGACGGTTGGGAAAGCTATCAAAAGGGTGAGCCAAAACAGAGGCGTTAAGACCATTGCTGCGCTTATCGCTGCCGGAGGTTCCTTCCTTTTCCTGGGCTTTGGTCTTTATCGTAACTGGCATGAACTTGCTCAGTATGAGTGGAACATTGACTATCGTTACTTATTGGCCTCCTCTGCCATTTACCCGGTGTCCTTTCTCTTGATAGCCAGTGTTTGGAGTCTGGTCATTGGCCGCCTGGGTGGATTTTCGGATTACCGCGGAAATCTTCAGATCTACTGTTATTCCGGCCTCATCAAATATATCCCCGGCACCTTTTGGTATGTCCTGGGAAGGGCTTACTTTTACGAGAAGAAAGGGATCGCCAAGTCGCTTACTGCCCTGGGAAGCTTGTGGGAGTTGGCCCTGGCTGCTTTCTCAGGCCTGGTCGTCTATTTGCCCCTGACGATGTATTCTCGCCAGGTGTATTCAGGCCCCCTCAATTATTTGCTACTGCTTTTGGTACCCTTGGGATTCGTGGTGCTGTATCCTTCGGGATTCAGTGCTGCCCTTAAGTATGTTTTGAAGAAACGGGCTGATAATATCAGCCTGATCAGGCGCCGAGACTCTTTGGCCTGGATAGTTCTTTATGCTTTCGCCTGGTTGCTCGGCGGGCTGGCCTTCTACCTGCAGGCCAACATGATCTTCCCCGTGCCCTTGGCTCACTTGCCTGCGGTAGCCAGCTTCCTGGTGATCTCCGGAGTGATCGGCCATTTGGCGTTTTTCATCCCCGTCGGCTTGGGCATTCGGGAGGTCTCCCTTTCCCTGTTGCTGAGCTCTTTCGTGCCCTTTGGGATAGCGGTGGTCATCGCGCTGATTTTCAGGCTCTGGATGACGTTGAGCGAAGTGTTTTGGACTCTGGTCATCCTGCTTGTGTGTCGCTGGGCGTCAGCAAGAAACCAGGTTTTTGGTTCAGAAGACGTGACTACTCGCACTGTGGAGAACCCCCAAAGCAACAGTTCGTCCAGTCAAAAAAACCTGGTTTCTCCAGAATGTAGCGAATAGCCTGAAAGTATTATTGACAAGCGGGTATTTGTATGTTAAACTATTCAGTAGAAGTTCCAAAATATATTTGAGGAGGAAGACTATGAAGAAAAGCACATTTCTAAAGCTGGCGATGATTGTTGCCCTGATGGTGACTGGCCTGACCCCGGCGGTGGTTTCTGGGGATGGGTCGGAGCCGTGGGTAGCAGGTATTCAGGTGGCCAACCTGGACACCCAGCCAGCGACGGTGACCATCGAGTTCTACGACACAAGCGGCACTTTGGTGTACACCTATGTTGACTCTACACCTATTGCCGCGGGGGATGCAAAAACGTACTACGTCCCCGCTATTCTGCCCGATAGTGCCGCTACCTCATTCAGGGGCTCAGCGGTGGTCAGCTCCGAGCGCAATATCGCCGCCATCGTCAACGAGAACGCTGGCTCCGGCGCGAACTACGACCAACCCCCCGGCATCCTGAGGGGCAGCTATACGGGCATAAGGGCGGCCGAGACGGCCAACTCATTGTACATGCCTGTGGCGTTGAAATCTTACTATGGCTTCAACAGCCAACTGGTCGTGCAGAACGCTGGAGCAACGGCGAACATCACTTTCGAGTTCTTCGACACCAGTGGTGTGTCCATTGCCACCTACGTGGCTTCCAGCGTGGCGGCCAATGCATCGGCCATCGTCGAGCTGGATACGCTGACTCCCACCACGGGCAGCATCCCCAGTGGGTTCGGCGGCTCGGTGAAGGTCACGTCGGCCTCGAATCTGGCAGGGATGGCCAACAATATGACCTCTGGGGTGCTGCAGACCTACAATGCCTTCTCCGCCAGCGACGGAGGCACCACCCTGTACGCGCCGGCTCTGTTCAATGACTACTACGGCTATGTCAGCTCCCTCCAGGTGCAGAACATCGGCTCGGTGTCCACAGACATCACCGTTACCTACAGCGATAGCATCGTGAAGACGGCGACCGGCGTGGGACCCAATCAGGCTGCTTTGTTCTATCAGCCGAGCGAGGGCCATGCCGCCGGATGGGCCGGGTCCGCCACTGTCACCAGCAGCGCAGCGGACGTGGTGGCTGTAGTCGCCCAGAAATCGTCCGTCAAGGCCTCCAACTACAACGCTGCTTCGGGCGGGACGACGCAAGTTGTAGCGCCGGCTCTGTTCAACTCCTTCTACGGATACGACACCGCACTCACAGTGATGAACGTCGGCACGGTGGCGACGAACATCTCGGTCAGCTACTCCGATGGTTTGTCGGCCTCGGCCACCAACGTGCAGCCGGGTGACTCTGCCCAGTTCTTCAATTGGACGGAAGGCCATGCCAGCGACTGGAGTGGCTCGGGTACCGTCACCAGCAGCGCCGCGCCTATCATGGGTGTGGTTAATGAGGAGAACATACCCAAGACCGACGGCGACTGGCAGTACAGCTACAACTGCCTGGCCCCGTAGCGCTAACTCTCATTGCTCTGCTAGATCAAAAAGTCCCTGGACCTACTAAGGTTCAGGGACTTTTTCTATTGAGATCAGAAACCAGGTTTTTGTTGGTAAGACACCTTCTTGGCGTCCCACGAGACCCTAAAAGAACGATCTGCTTGCTCAGATAGGGAAAAAACCTGGTTTCTTAGCCCACAATATTTGGCAGCTCACCGCGATTCGAGCATGGGCAGGATAACGGTGAAGATGGCCGTGTACTCCCGGTTGACGTCCATGTAATCCCCATTCCAGCCGCCGACGGCATATATCTCGGTATCCACCATAGCCAGGCCCAAGCTCCTCCACTGCCCGCTCACGGGAACCTCGAAGGTCTCCCATTCGTCGCTGCGCACATTGTACTTGACTCCATCCGCTGCCTCCCTCTCCCAACCGCCGCCGATGACGTGGATGATGTTGGCGGCCACGGCGACGCCACATCCCGCCCTCCCAGCCGGCAGGGGCGACTTCGCTGTCCAGGGATTCCCTTGCCCATCGTCCTGGCTGGGCACGTATTCCTCGTTGGCAGCCAGATCCTCCTGGCCGTCATATCCCCCTATCACGTAGATCTTGCCATCGGCTACGGCAGCGCCAGCGAACCCCCGCGCGGTGGGCATGGGGGTCTTGGCTGTCCAAACGTCTTGAGCAGGGTCGTACTCATAGACGGTATCTACGTAAGCGGAACCGTCCCAGCCGCCGAATAGATACAGCTTGCCCTCCAGCGCGGCCAGGGCGTAGGCACTCAGGGCCACCGGCAGCGAGGCTCTGGCCTCCCAGGTGTCGGTTTCCGGATTGTAGGCTTCTACAACGGCGGTTGGGCTGCCTGAGAGGGTGCGCCCGCCGGGCACATAGATCTCGCCCCCGATGAGGGCGGCAGCTACATCGGCCACCGCGGTGGGCTTGTCGGCCAGGGGCGTCCAGCCATCGGCCTCCGGGGCGTATCTCTCGACCGCCCCGCTCGCGCCGTCGGCCGACTCCCCGCCGATGGCGTAAACGTGGCCCTCGTAGGCGATAGTGGCCAGCCCCTGTCGGGGGGTAGGCAGGGGAGCCCTGGCTTTCCAGCGCTGCACCGAAGCGCTCACCGTGGCTGCGACTGATTCAGGGGTGAGCAGGGCCGAATCGCGGGAGGAGCGAATGACTACCTGGGAGATCACCGCGATCACCAGCAGGGCCACTGCTACGATCGCTATCCCCAGTTGCCAGGTAAGTCGAGGTCTCGGTTGTTGCGTTTCCACTTCCTCCTCAGGCAGTTGCACGCCCTCGATCCAGCCCTCTTTGATAGCGTGAAGGGTGGCCTCGGTACGTGACTGCACCTCTAGCTTGGCGAAGATATTTCTCAAGTGAACCTTTACCGTGTTGACGCTGATGAAGAGCTCTTGGGCGACCTGCCGATTGCTGGCTCCGGTGGCTACCAATTGCAGGACTTCCAATTCGCGTTCGGTAAGGCTCTCGGTCTCGTTGACCATAATGATTCAACCTCCAAATCACTTATATTATGGCACAAAATGCGTTGGAAATCAAACTCGGCAGGGGCCTCCACTCACACTGTCGGAGCACTTTCGCTTGAGCTTTGGCTTTCACGGCCAATTGACAAATTCCTGCTTGTTTAGTATAATTAAGCTGCCACCAAAAAGCTCAAGGAGGTCCACCACGATGGGGACCCAAGGCCGCCAGCGATCCTCGCTATCTTATCCTCACCAGCATAGAAGTTCAACTCTTGCCAATAGTTATTCCCATGAGAGTCAGCCTGCGCCATGAGGGGTGTGTATTCGCTCGTCTTGGCGCTTTTGTTTTCTTTGTTTCTTTCAGACCATGCCCCTGACTTGCCGGGGCAAGGTGTTCTCCTTTCAACTCAAGAGGAGGTGATGTCTAGCGAAGCATGTTGAACCCGTGTTAGTTAGTAAGATTAAGCAAATTTCAAAAGGAGAAAGGTAAAAAATGAGAAAGAATCTAGTGAGAAATCCAGCAGTATGGGTGATCCTGGCCCTGGTTTTGTCCGTATCCGTTCTTGGGCTAGCATTGGCCGACCAGCCCCAGAGGGCAGCACCAGTGTACATGCTTCCTAGCACTGACGGCCCGACCCAGGCTGCGGCACCTGAGGTTAAGAGGTTCATCGTTCAGCTCGAGGACGCTCCGCTGGCCACGTATGCAGGTGGTGTGAAGGGCTATGCCCCCACAGCTATCCAGGCCACGGGCGCTAACCGACTGGACGTGAACGCCTCAGCCAGCCGCGCCTATATCGGGTATCTGCAGGGCAAGCAGGAGGCGTTCAAGGCCGAGCTGGCTAAGGCCATGCCCAGCGCCAGCGTATCCACTTACGTGGACGAGAGCGACATGGCACATGATCTGGCTTACCAGGTGGTCTTCAACGGCGTCGTTGTCACCCTGCCCAAAGCTTCGCCCCAGGCACTGCGCACACTGGCGAAGATGGACGGCGTCAAGCGGGTGTACCGCGACTACGAGCACCAGCCGGACATGTACGCCAGCCTACCGCTCATTGGCGCGCCCACTATGTGGAGCCAACTGGGCGGCCAGGACGTGTCGGGCGAGGGCATGATTGTCGCCAGCGTTGACACCGGCGTCTATGCCCCCAACCCCTTCTTCGATCCCACCGGCTACGAATATCCACTCGGCTACCCGGTGGGCAACGCTAGCTATACCACTAAAAAGGTCATCGGCGCCCGGGCCTACTTCCGGCCCTGGGATCCGCCAAAAGAGGGCGATGAAGGCGCCTGGCCTGGCCCGGCTGGCAGCAGCCACGGCACCCACACCATGGGCACCGCCGCCGGCAACGCCGGCACGGTGGCCGACCTCGCCGGTCTGGTGGAAACGATCTCTGGTGTGGCGCCCAAGGCCCAGATCCTCAGCTACCGCATCGGCTATCCGACCAACAGTGAGTTCTCCGGCAGCGCGTTCAGCGCGGAGATCGTTATGGCCTATGAAGACGCCGTCGTGGATGGCGCCGACTCCATCAACTATAGCTTCGGCGGTTACTCCGGCGTGATGCCCTGGGCCGATGCAGTTGCGGTGGCTCGTGATGCGGCCTGGGATGCCGGCGTCTTCGTCTCGCACTCGGCCGGCAACAGTGGCCCTGGTTACTCCACCACCTGGGACTCCTCTCCGAAGGTGATGGAAGTGGCCGCCAGCAGCACAACCGGCAGTATTGCCTCAGGCCGCCTGAGCATCACCGCCCCTGAGCCAGTGCCGCCCGAGGTGCAAGAGATGAGTGTCGCAAATGCCGCTTTTGGCGGCGTTCTGGAATCTGGCAGTGTGTATTCCTGGTCCCTGGTGACTGCAGCCGCTGTTGACCCCGCCAACTTCGAGGGGTGCAACCCCTGGCCAGCCGACACATTCACGGGGAAAGCAGCCATCATCAGCCGTGGCGTTTGCGAATTTGGCGTCAAAGTTCTCAACGCAGAACAGGCCGGCGCCGAGTTTGTGGTGATTTACAACCACGAAAGCGGTGGTGACGCGCTAGTCAACATGGGCGGTGGCGCGGTCGGTGATCAGGTGACCATTCCATCTGTGTTCATCTATCACAGCAGTGGTCTGGCCATCGTTGACTGGTACGACACACACGGGGAGGCTTCCGCATTGGAGCTAGACCTTGTGGCCTTCCAAGCCGGCAATGTGCCCGACGTCATCGCCGGCTTCAGCAGCCGTGGCCCGGCCTTCGCCCGCTTCCTGGAACCGGACGTCACGGCTCCCGGCGTCAACATCCTCTCCGGTGGCTATGCAACCGGCGCAACTGGCGTTGACCAACACGCAGGCTTCGGCCAGGCGAGCGGCACGAGTATGGCGGCGCCGCACGTGGCTGGCGCGGCTGCGCTGATCAAGCAGATGCACCCCGACTGGACGCCCACGCAGATCCGGTCGGCCCTGATGAGCACCTCGGTGATCGAGGTCTGGCTCGACGCTGATCAGACGATACCGGCCGGCGTGCTCGACATGGGCGCAGGCCGCATTGACCTGGCCAAGGCGGGCGATCCTGGCCTGACCTTCGACTATCCCAGCGTGAGCTTCGGTGGCGTGAGGGTGCCAGCGACGACGACGGCGATCGTCCAGGCCACGGAGGTGGCCGGCGTCAGTGCCACTTACGACTTGTCCACCCAGGCTGACGAGGGGATCACCGCCTCGACAGACCTGCGGGGCATCACTGTGGAACCCAGCGGCACGGCCAGCTTCGAGTTGACGGTCGAGGTGCCGGAAGACACCGCACCCGGCGACTACGGCGGCTTCGTATGGCTCGACGACGGCGTGCACGTCAACCACATCCCCTTCTGGGTGAGAGTGGAAGCTTCGCCGACCGAAGCAAACGTGCTGTTGGTAGACAACGACATGAGCGACCTGCTGGGCTTCCCGGACTACACTTACTTCTACACCAGTACGCTGGAGAGTCTGGGCGTCGCCTACGACTACTACAACGCCGATCTCCACTTCAACAACCCGCAGACACTGCCCTCGGCAGCCGAGATGGCGGCCTACGACGTCATCATCTACTGGAGCGGCGACAACTACTACCCGAATGGCGCCTTCACCGTCGCCACGCCACTCACCGAGATAGACATGCAGCTCCTCACCGACTGGCAGTTCAACGGCGGGCGGCTGCTGGTGACGGGCCAGGACCTGGCTTCTGCCTGGGACTGGAGCGACATCGGTGGCTTCCTATACGCCGGGAACCTGGGCGCGGGCTATCTCCAGGACACCATCTTCGATCCATCCTATGCTGGTCTGCTGCCGCCGGTGCCGGCGGTCGTCGGCCTGCCTGGCTCCCCGCTCAGCGGCATGGCGCTGGACATCAGCGGCTCCGCGCCGATCTTTGACGAAGAAGAAAACCTCATCGGCTGGGAGGACGGCGCAGCCAACCAGTATTACGTGGACGAGGTTGAGTTGGCTCCCTTCGGCGATACCGAGGCGCCTGATAGCGTCTTCCCGATCTTAGCAGCCGTGGGCGGCTACCCAGTACAGGAGGGCTACGTTGCCTCGGCACGCGCCGACTCACCGACGCTAGAACGACCACAGGCCCGCTACGACTATCGCAGCCTCTACCTCAGCTTCGGCTTCGAGGGCATCAACAACGACACCGGCTACACCACCCGTGAAGTGTTGATGGATGAACTCCTCAACTGGCTCACCGACGAGGTTGCGGTGACCATGGAGTCGGAAGAGGGCATGGTGAACGACTTGATCACGCTGAGTGCTGACGCCACTTCGTCGGTGGATGCAGCGGCGGTGGAATATCGGTGGGACTTCGGCGATGGCAGTGACGTCGCCGTCAGTACCACGCCTTCCGTTGTCCACGTCTATGCATCTGGAGGCACTTACACCGCTAAAGTAGAGGTGACCGACGAGTACGGCCACAAGGCCGTAGACGAGGCCACTGTGAGCACAATCGCGAGCAGGATCTACCTGCCGCTCGTCTTCAAGAACTACGCCCCGATAAAGATCACCATCTTCCACACCAACGACGAGGAAGGCTGGCTCCAGCCCTACGTGGCCTACGGGTCGCCTATCACCGAGGGCGGGGCAGCCAACCTGATGGGCCGGTTTAGGCAAATCGAGGGGTACTCACCGGACGCAGATGGATTCTTGCTGCTCAGCGCCGGCGACATGTGGACGGGGCCTTCGATCTCTACCTGGTTCCAGGGCGAGTCGACCGTGGAAGTATTCAATGCCATGGGCTACGACGCGGCCGCCATTGGCAACCACGAGTTCGACTTCGGTCGAGATGCCTTGAACGAGCGGATAGCTCAGGCGGACTTCCCTATCCTCTCGGCCAACATCTACTATTCGGGAACCACTGATCTGGCCGACTTCACGACCCCCTACATCATCAAGGAAGTCAATGGCGTCAAGGTGGGGATCGTCGGGCTGACCACCACAAGCACCCCCTGGGTCACCCATCCTAAGAACATCTCCGACCTTGCCTTCGGCGACTACGAGGAAGCCCTGCGTCGTGAGGTTCCGAACATGAGGGCCGAGGGGGCGGAGGTGATCATCGTCCAGGCCCACGTGTGTCTCGGGCCCTTGTCCGGGCTGGCAGAGTCAGTGAGTGACCTGGACATAGATGTCATGTCGGCCGGACACTGCAGCGAGTTGGGCACCCGGAACACCGCCGGCACCCTTATCATCGGCGGCGGTTACTTCATGCGCAGCTACGCCAGGACGGTTCTGCTCTTGGACCGGGTAACTCATGATGTGGTTGACTACACCCAGTCGCTGATCCTCAACCAATACGTGACCGAGGAGGGCAACCCCGTGACCCCGGATCCCGATGTCCAGGCCATTGTGGACTACTGGCAGACACGGACCGATGAGGTCATGGGTGAGGTCATCGGCTACACGGAAACCGGGATGCCCAGGGGATCCTGGAAGCAAGGTAACTATGCAATGGACTCTTGGCTCTGGGTCTATCCTGCGGCCGATTTCGCCATGACCAACTGGGGTGGGTTCCGTGCGAGCATCGAGGTGGGCGACATCACCGTGGGCGACATCGTAGGCGTGCTCCCCTTCGAGAACCGCATCATAGACTGTGCCATCACCGGTGCCCAACTGGTGGACAACCTGGAGTGCTGCGGCGGTGCTGTGGCTGGCTTCACCTACACGTACCATGAAGAGGATGGCCAGACAGTCGTTGATTCGGTAACGCTTGCCGACGGCTCACCGTTGGTCGTGACGGAGACCTACCACGTCATGGTCAACGACTTCATGTATATGGGCGGCGACAACTACCTCTTCGGAGAGCAGGACCCCAACGGTTACGACACGGGCATCCAGTGGCGGCAGCCGGTGATAGACTGGACGAAGGCCCAGAACACATCGGCGACAAACCCCATTGATGCCTTGATAGACGATCAGCCGAGGGCCACCCAGGTGTACCCGGTCACTATCCTCCAAACCAACGACTTCGAAGGTCGCCTGGAGACCGACTATAAGGGCCGTGGTGGTTCCGCTCGCATCCAGACTTACATCAACCAGGTTAAAGTTGAGGTCGGTGAGGAGAACGTCGTCCTCGTGGATGTCGGCGATACCTGGGCAGCAGCGCCTCCCATCTCCGCCTTGGTATATGGCGAGTCCACCATTGACATCTACAACATGCTGGACTACGATGCCCTTGGCATTGGCAACCATGAGTACGACTACGGTCAGGATAGTCTAATCGAGCGCGCGGAGCAGGCAACCTTCCCCTTCCTGTCGGCCAATACCTTGCTCGAGGGAACCATGGATCACCCCGTCTGGTGCAAGCCCTACATCACCATGACGGTAGGCGCGCCGGGCAACGAGGTCACCCTGGGCATCATCGGGCTGAACACCACCGAGACCCCCATCATCACCGTTAAGGGAGTCACCGACGGGCTGGAGTTCCAGGATCCCACCGAGGCAGTGCTGCGCTACTACGATGAGGTGAAGGCACAATCTGATGCCCTGCTTATCCTGTTCCACATGGGTGTTGATGACAGCGGGCCGGATAAGGGCTGCGCGACCCTTGCTCAGGAGCTGGCGGAGGCCGGCAAGCCAGTGGATCTGATCATGTTTGGCCACGCCGGCTCAGGCACCGAAGAGCCAATCGTGGTCAACGGCACGGCCATCGTGCGGAGTGCAGGCAAAGGTCGAGACGTGGGTCGGGCGGACGTGAGTATTGATCCGACCACCAAGAAGCTGACGGTTGATAGCTACACCTTGACCAGCATCACCGCCGACGTGTTCGATGAGGACCCGGACATCGCGGCGCGGGTGGCCTACTGGGCGGAGCAGGTGGAGCCGTTGGTCGAGCAACCGGTGGGCACCATCAACGTCAACCTGGTGCGGGACTACAACGCCGAGTCCAACATGGGCAACCTGGTGACTGACAGCATGAGGTGGAAGGCCGACCTGCTGGACGACGAGGAGTTCAATGGCTCGGTGGACATCGCCTTCACCAACCCCGGCGGCCTGCGGGCGGACATCGAGATCCCTGTGGGGGCTACGCCGCCCTTCACCATCACCTGGGGCAATACCTTCGAGGTCCTGCCTTTCCACAACACCCTCTACCTGATGGATCTGACGGGCGACCAGATTCAGGAGTTGCTGGATCAAGCGGCGAGCTTGTACAAAGGCATCCTCCAGACCTCTGGGGCTACTTGGAAATGGCACAACGATTGCCAATGCGATACTCCCACAACCTGGGGTGCCTACGATGTGATGGTCAATGGAGAGCCGCTGGATCCTGCGGAGACCTACCAGGTGGTGACCAACAACTTCTTAGCACCTGGTGGCGACGGCTGGGTGACCTTCGCCGAGGGCACCAACCGCTTGGATACCTGCTACGACATGCAGGAAGGAGCCAACGACTACATCCAGTGGTACAACGTCAACGTGGGGCCTATTGACCACCAGGTCGAGGGCAGGATCGTGTACGTCCCATAGCGACTGACGGTTGCCGTTGTCGGCAATACGAAAGAAGCCATCGAGACCGAAATCTCGATGGCTTCTTGTCTTGTAAGCGTTCAGCCTCAGTGCGATCACGCCGGTTGAGTAGACCGCAGGTCGTATCGAAACCAAGTGATCGCACGGGGGGGGGGCGGGCCAAAATGGGTTTGTTAAACCCCGATGGGGGGG
>JAUWOY010000099.1 GCA_030611885.1 Chloroflexota bacterium
CACAAGGGGTGCAGAGTCATGAGCATATGGAATTACAAGCGGCGCAGATGGGGCAGCAGAAGGAACACCAGCAGGAATTACAAGCGGAGCAGAAGCAGGAGCAGATGCAGCAGCAGATGCCACCACAAGCGGCGCAGATGCAGCAGCAGATGGAACAGATGCAGCAGATGGCACAGGCAGTGCCGGAGACACCACAACAGGCGCAGAAACAAACGCAGGGTATGCTGGCACCAATGAAGGATTGGCTCGGAGGCGCGCGGGAGCAACTCAAACGTATGCAGGAACAATCGCCAGAGCTGCAGCAACTAATGTCGCCAATGCTGGACCAGGTGGACTTCTTGATGGGGAATCTAGGACAGATGCAGGAAGAAATGCCCCGTTTGTCCCCGCAACAATTGAAGGGGCGGATGGGACAAATGCAAATGCAGATGGTTCAAATGTTGGAACAGTTTAAGCAGTTAGAGGGCAATTTGCCAGCTAATCTTTCGCCACAAGCAGGAGCAGCACTGGCACAAATGCAGCAGTATACAACACAGATGATAGCCCAGTTCCGGCAGCAACTGGGACAGATGCAGCAGCTTAGGGATCAGTTCGACGACGGACCGATAGCTCACCAACAATCAGAACTGGAAACAGCGTTAGCGGACATCCTGGCGGATGCCTTCGACGAGGAAGAGGACGTGGATCCTAATCTCGCAGCTCTCATCAAGAGTCTGAAGTACGTAGACGTACTTGATGTGTTAGAGAAAGGTAAAGAGATAGCCGATCAACTCAAGAGGGGTATTTCACTGGCCCCTGGGTTGATCTATGAGATAAGGGGGGTTGAACCATGATTTTTCTATGCGCTTTAGTGGGGTTGTTAGTAGGAAGTCTTATCAACTGGGCGGGAGATTATCTGCCGCGCTTCGCCTCCAGCAACGCGGCGCTTTCATCTGAATCCACTTCCCAGCCCGTGCCTGCCCTGAGCTCCGGCGAAGGGCCTGTCCTGAACCCCGTCGCTTGCACTGAGCCCAGTCGAAGTGAAGGGCCTGCTCTCTGGCGCCTGCTGACATCTCGGAGAAGCTGGAGTCGTCTCCAGAGACCGTTCTGGTCGAGGGTTGCAGTGGAGCTTTTCAGCGCCTTGCTCTTCGCCTATCTCTGGGGGCGTTTCGGGCCATCCTGGAGACTGCTCTTGCTGACTTCTTACTGCTCCTTTTTACTCCTCATCGCCGTCATTGACCTGAGATACCAGTTGGTCTTGAATGTGCTGATCTACCCGGCCGCGGTGGTGGCGCTGCTCCTTCGTTTCGTGCCTCCTGGGGAGGATGCCCTCACCACTCTCCTGGGTGGCGCAGTGGGGCTGACCTT
The DNA here is from genome assembly GCA_030611885.1 of Chloroflexota bacterium. Taxonomy (GTDB): domain Bacteria; phylum Chloroflexota; class Anaerolineae; order VGOG01; family VGOG01; genus JAUWOY01. The sequence continues at coordinate 1,348 of JAUWOY010000099.1, forward strand.
TTTCTCGCTAGTGGCTCTGTTGAGGCGGGGAGATATGGGCGCGGGCGACGTGAAGCTGGCTGCCCTCATCGGGCTGATGGTCGGTTTTCCCCAGGTGGTGTGGGCCCTGACGCTGGGCATCCTGGCGGGTGGAACCGCGGCTCTGTTCCTTCTCCTCACCCAGCTTAAGGAGCTCAAGAGCTACATGCCCTACGCTCCCTTCCTCTGCTTAGGGGCGGCGATCACTCTCATCACTAACCCCTCTCTACCGATCCCACCCCTTTGAATAGAGTGAGAGCCCTGCGCAAATCGCAGCGGCTGACCGGCAGGGTCATTCAGTTTTCCGCGGCGAACCTTACGAAGGAAGGAGAGGCAGCGAAAGGAGGAAATAATGAAAGTGTGAATCTGGACTGGGAGTGGGGACGACGTTTAGCTTTACTATCTCTAATCACCTGGCGAAAGGAGGAAATGATGAAAGTCGGAATTGCTTACAGCACGCTTGATGATTCGCGTCAAGCCGGTAGAATGGCCGCTGAAGAGGCCGTCAAGTCTTCGGGTGAGCCCGCTTTGACGCTCCTGTTCACTACCGACGCCTACGACCAGGAGGCGGTCTACGAAGCCGTCAAAGAGGTGATAGGAGCCTCCAAAATGGCGGGCTTCTGCGCAGGAGGACTCATCACTGCCGAAGGGGTGTTCCGCCAGGGCGTGGGAGTGTGCACGCTGAGCGGCGATGAACTCCGCGTCGCGACCTCTTTGCAGACAGGGCTGAGCACTGGCCCGCGCGACGCGGGACGACGCGCAGGAGAGGAGTTGCTGGCCAGCGGCCTGGACCAGGGTACGGTCTTCGTTCTCCCCGATGGATTTGCGGCCAACATCTCCGAAGTGGTGCGCGGCCTGTACAACTCGATGGGCCCCGACTTCAAATACGTCGGGGGCGGCGCGGGAGACAATCTCAGGTTCTTCAAGACCTACCAGTGCACGGAAGCGGGTCTGACGAGCGATGCCCTGGCGGTCGCGCTGCTGGACGGCGTCACTGTGCAGGCGGGCATAGGGCACGGCTGGCAGCCCACCGGAGATCCGCTGGTCACCACCGCTGCGAAGGGAAAGAGGGTCTTCGAAATTGACGGCCGGCCAGCCTTTGACGTCTACTCCGAGCGCCTCGGCGGAATCCCGGTGGACAAGTTCGCCGAATACGGGATGCGGTATCCGCTGGGCATCCCGGACATCTCCGGGAACTACCTGATTCGGGACCCTCTGGCGGTGAACGACGATGGAAGCATTGATTTCGTAACTGAGGTACCGAGAAATGCGGTGGTCAGCATAATGGAAGGCGGCGTCGCAGACCTGATTGAGACGGCACGCTCCGTGGCGCAAGCGGCTGCCGGAGAGGTGGCCGAGCCGCAGTTCGCCCTCCTCTTCGACTGCATCTCCCGCTGCCTGCTCATGGACGAGGAGTTTGAAAAAGAGCTGAAGGCTATCAGGGAGGCGGTCGGGATGGAGGTGCCGATACTGGGCAGCCTGACCTTCGGGGAAGTGGGAAGTTACGCCGATGTGCCGCTGTTTCACAACAAGACAACAGTCATCGCCGTTGGGGGCAACAAGAAGTTATGACCCAACCAACCGCTGAACTGGCAATTCTCTACGAAATCTCGTCCCTCTCGTTTTCGGATTCAGAAGAAGATCTTGCCGAAGAGGCGCGAGAAAAAGCGACCAGGCTGTTTGGCCTGCGTCACTTTGTGCTCCTGCTTGGACCAAAGGGCAAGCGTCGCCTGGCCGCCTCGTGGGGATTCAGGCACCCAGAAGATATAGCCAAGAAGATGGGGCAAAATGAACCCCATCAATTTCACTTTGCCTTTGGCGAGCGGGGTGAACTGGGCGCGCTGTTTATGGAGCAGGCTCATCTCGTGACAGATAAGGAACGGCGCCTCTACACCATCTTTGCCCGGCGCCTGGAAGATGTCCTCCGGGCCAGGCACCTCGAAAGGCAAAGGGCTGAGATGGAAAGACTGGAGACGCTGTTCAACTCAATCCCCGATCCTGTGGTAGTGGTGGATAAAGACAACAGGATTCTGGCAGCCAGTCGCGCCTGGTATGAACTGTCGGGTTCTGATGAAGAGAGGATGGTTGGTCGAAGGCTGCAAAGCATTGACGGCCTCACACAGCAGGCCCGTCAGACACTCAGTCAATGCAGCAGAAAATGGCGAGAAGAGGATTACTCCCGCCTCCCGATCCTGGTCCGGTCGGCATCGTGGGGCGAGGCGCGCCATTTCGAGATCAATCCGGCGCCCACGACTTATGATGTCGAAGAGGCCATAGTACTCGTCTTTCGAGACGTCACCGAGCGGGTGCGGGCGGAGGAAGAGCGAGCGAAGGGGGAAGCGACGTTGCGTTCTTTGAATGCGGCGTCTCTGGCTGTGCAAAGGGCTTTGGAGCCAGAGGATGTGTTCAGGGCTGTAGCGAGTGAACTGAAGAAACTTGGTCTTCACACTACTATATTTTTGCTAGATGAAGACCAAAGTAATCTAATGATCGCACATATCTCATTTAGCCCTAAACTGATGAAGGCGGCAGAAAAACTAACAGGGCTTAGATTAAGTGGTATTAGATTTCCCTTGGACAGGATACCACAACACATTAAAGAGGTGCTGGAGAATAGGGCGACTGTTTTTGGCCAAGGCAAGGAACGGATAGAAGGATTCTTGCCTGCCCATCTAAAAGGACTTGTTGGTAGGTTGGTAGAGGTGTTGGGGTTGCAAAAGGGGATCGTTGCCCCTCTTGTGGTAGAAGGCGAGGTCATTGGTGCACTGGCGGTGGATTCCCAGGAGTTGACCGAAAGCGATGTGCCGGGTGTAACCGCCTTTGCTAACCAGGTGTCCATCGCCATCGAGAACGCCCGGCTGTACCAGGAGACGAAGAGACGGGCGGCTCAGGCCGCGCTGATCTATGAAGCAGGTCAGCGCGTGAGCGGTGAGTTGGAACTGGATGAGTTGTTATCCGAAATCGTGACCGCCGTCCGTGATGCCTTTGACTACCACAACGTGATGCTGATGCTGCTTGACGAGGAAGGCGCATGGCTGACGATGCAGTCCCTCGCGGGTGGCCACGCCGACGTTTTTCCCAGGGACCTCCGACTCGCTATGGGGAAAGGGATGATAGGGTACGCAGCCGCGAGCGGTGAAGCTCAGGTCAGCGGTGATGTGAGCAAGGACCCTCACTTCGTCCGCAAGGCGAAGGAGAAAACAAAGTCGGAACTCGCGGTACCTATCAAGAGCGGTCAGCAGGTCATCGGTGTGCTCGATATGCAGAGTGACGAATTCGACGCCTTCGATGAAATTGACGTGGCCGCTATGGAGACCCTCAGTACTCAAATTGCCACGGCCATCGAGAACGCGCGGCTGTTCGAGGTAGCTCAGCAAGAACTGGCCGAGCGCAAGCGGGCGGAGGAGGCGCTGCGAAAAGCCCATGATGAGTTGGAACGACGTGTTGAAGAGCGCACTGCCGAGTTGGCAAAATCAAACGAACAACTAAGACGAGAAATCACCGAGCGCAAGCGGGCGGAGGAGGCGCTGCGCAGAGCGCACGCACAAAACGAGCGGTTACTGGCGTCAATATCATCAATTCTAATCGGTGTGGATGAGAACAACCGCATTACCCAGTGGAGCACAGCAGCGGAGAAACTCTTTGGCATGGCAGCAGCCGACGCTGTCGGACGGCCATTTCGGGAATGTGTCATTCGCGACATCCAGTGGGATAGGGAGAGAGTTTCCAGGGGCATCTCCAAATGTCAAAGGGAAAATCATACGGTACGGTTAGATGATGTGCGCTTCTATTCAGATGGCAAGGAAGGGCTTCTGGGTGTTACCATAAGTCCCATCCAGGGGGACCATGACACGTCCTGGGGATTCATCCTTTTGGGAGCAGACATCACCAAACGCAGGCAGGCGGAGGAGGCACTGCGCAGAGCGCACGACGAGTTAGAAACACGAGTTCAGGAACGGACCGCAGAGTTGGCAGAAGCCAAAGATGCTGCCGAGGCTGCCAACCGGGCCAAGAGCGAGTTCCTGGCCCGCATGAGCCACGAGATCCGCACCCCCATACACGGCATCATGGGCATGACCGGGCTGATCCTCGACACCTGGCTGACACAGGAACAGCGCGAATACCTGGGCATGGTCAACTCCTCGGCCGACTCGCTGCTGGCCATCATCAACGACATCCTGGACTTCTCCAAGATCGAGGCAGGGCGGTTGGAGCTGGAGGAGGCCAACTTCGACCTGCGGACCACCGTCGAGCAGACGGCCGAGGCGATGGCCCTGCGCGCCCACAAGAAGGGACTGGACCTGATCTGTCACATCCCGCCCCAGGTGCCAACGGCACTGGTGGGCGATCCGGGGCGCCTGCGCCAGGTGCTGATCAATCTGATGGACAACGCAGTCAAGTTCACGGAGCAAGGGGAGGTAGTCATCCGGGTGGAGGGGGAGGCCGACCTAACCCCCCAATCCCTCTCCCCCACTTCTCCCCCAGGGTTGGGGGGGACCGAGGGGGGGCGAGAGGGAAGACAGCCCCCACCCCCGGCCCCTCCCCCAACCCGGGGGGGGGGGGGTCCTTCCCCCCCCGGGGTGGGGGG
>JAUWOY010000067.1 GCA_030611885.1 Chloroflexota bacterium
GTTGGGGGAGGGGCCGGGGGAGGGGGCGCTGGCAGCGAAGGCACCCAAGCCCAAAGAGCGAAGGACAAAGCCCACAGGCGTTAGCCCGGGTGTCGAGGAGACCATTCGCGTGGCTACCAGCAAACTGGATTCCCTGATGACTCAGGCCGGGGAACTCCTGGTGGCCGGGCTCAAGGTAGATCAGCGCTTGCAAGAAATTGACGATATCAGCCACTCCGTCGAGGACTGGAACAGGGAGTGGCTCAAAATCCGGGCGGCCCACAGCCAAATGCTGCACGACGATGGGCACAAGGAGATGCGGCCGCTACTGAAATTCCTGGAACTGAACCAGCAGATGTTAAAGGGCCTGGCCACGCAGGTAAGCGACCTGCGGCGCGGTTTTTCCCGCGATGCCCTGCATCTCTCCCGGGTGACGACCGACCTGGGAGAGGGGGTGATGAAGGTCCGCATGTTGCCCGTCTCCACCGTCTTCGATACCTTACCTCGCCTGGTGCGCGACCTGTGCCGGGAGAAGGGCAAGGAGGTGGACCTGCAGATAGAAGGGGGAGAGACGGAACTGGACAGGAAGGTGTTGGAAGAGATCAAAGACCCCCTCATTCACATTCTGCGCAACTGTGTTGATCACGGCATCGAGACCCCGGAGGAGCGCGAGGGAATGGGCAAACCTCGCCGAGGGACGATCACTATAAGGGCTTTCCAGAAAGGGAGCAGCATCGTCATCGAAGCGACCGACGATGGGGCAGGGATCAACGTCAAGAAGGTGAAGAAGGCATCTCTGAAAGCGGGCTTGATCGGGCCTGAGGACATGGAGACCATGAGCGATGACGAGGCGATACAGTTGATATTCGTCTCCGGGATCTCCACCAGCGCCACCGTCACCGGCACCTCAGGGCGAGGCGTGGGGATGGACGTGGTGCGGAAGAACGTAGAGAGTCTGCATGGTCACGTTGACGTGGACTCGATCCTCGGAGAGGGCACCACATTTACCTTGACCCTGCCCTTGACGCTGGCCACGACGCAGGAGTTGCTGGTGCAGGTGGGGGATCAAACCTTTGGCATCCCCATCTCCGCTGTGGAGAGGATACAGCGCATCCAACTGCAGGACATCTCCACCGTGGAGGGCAAGGAAGCCATCGTGGTGAACGACGATCCTATCTCCCTGGTGCACCTGTCCAGTGTGCTGGAACTGCCTGCTCGTGAAGAGGAAGTCTCACCCGACGAGAAGATGCCGGTGGTTATCCTCGGCGCAGCCAAGAGGCGAATCGCCTTCTTGGTGGACGGTGTGGTTGGCCAGCAGGAGAGCGTGGTCAAGAGCCTGGGCAAGCAACTCTCGCGGGTGCGCAACGTGGCCGGAGCGACTATCCTGGGCACAGGCCAGGTGATCATGACCCTCAACCCAACAGACCTCATCAAGTCTGCCCGGGGGGTGGCGGGCAAGCGGACTATAGCCGCACGAGTCAGCCGGGCCAAGGATATGGAGATAGAAAGAGCGGTCAAATGGCAGACCATCCTGGTGGTTGATGATGCCCTTACCACCCGCACCCTGGAGAAGAATATCCTGGAGACGGCTGGCTATAAGGTCAAGGTAGCCACGGATGGCATAGAGGCCATGAGCATCCTGCAGTCCAACGGCTGTGACCTGATCGTATCAGACATTCTGATGCCCCGCATGGACGGCTTCGAGTTGACGGCCTTGGTGAAAAGGGATCCCCAGCTTAAGGGGATACCTGTTGTTCTGGTGACATCGCTGGAGTCACAGCAGGACAAGGAGCGGGGCATGGAAGTAGGAGCCGATGCCTACATCGTCAAGAGCACCTTCGATCAGGAGGGTCTGCTGCAGACGATAGAGCAATTAATCTGAACGTATTGCGTATTGCGTATTGCGTAGGAGATACGGAATACGCAATACGGAATACGCAACACGTCTTATGAACCGGAGCAGAACGTGATTCGAGTACTGGTAGTTGACGACTCCGCTGTCGTGCGGCAAAGCACCAGGTTCATCCTGGAAAGCGCTCCCGAGTTGAAGGTCGTCGGCGAGGCCAGGAATGGTGAGGAGGCCGTCGCCCTGGCCGGGCGGTTGCGGCCCGACGTTATCACCATGGACATCAGGATGCCGAAGATGGATGGCCTCGACGCCATCCGCCACATCATGGCCGAGAATCCGACGCCCATTGTGGTGGTGACCAGCATTGATCTCGACCGGGAGATGGCCATCTCCTCGCAGGCGAGAAAGCTCGGAGCCGTTTCTGTCCTGAGAAGGCCGGTGAGCGTTAGCGATCGCAAATACCAGGCCTTCACCACCAGACTCATCGAGCAGGTGAAACTGATGAGCGAGGTCAAGGTGATTACCCGGACGCGGACCAGGGAGATGGCGCCACCGAAGACCAGGACTCCAGAGCCAGTAGTACAGCCCCTGTACTTCGTCCCCTTCGTCCTTGGGCCGAAGGACCAAGGGCAGGACGAACGTGCAGCGGAGGCACGCGAGACCCAGATCGTCGCCATCGGCTCTTCTACCGGCGGGCCAGCAGCTCTGCATCAAGTCCTTGGTGCATTGCCGGCCGATTTCTCCTTACCTATCCTGATCGTGCAACACATCTCCTTGGGCTTTGTGGATGGTCTGGCGGGATGGTTGGATGCAGCCTGCAAACTGCGGGTGAAGGTGGCGGAGCAGAGAGAGAGAATACGGCCAGGGATTGTCTACATCGCCCCTGATGACTATCACTTAGAGGTCGGATACAGGAGAACAAGACTAAGTCAGGGCGAGCCCGTCAGAGGGCACCGACCTTCGGCTACGGCGCTCTTTAAGTCAGTGGCTAAGGCCTACGGTCCCGCCGCTGTGGCTCTGATTCTGACCGGCATGGGGGCCGATGGGGCCGTAGGCATGAAAGCCCTCAGGGATGCAGGAGCAGTGACCATCGCTCAGGATGAGGCAAGCTGTGTAGTCTTTGGCATGCCCAAGGAGGCCATTGCCCTGGGGGCCATTCAGCACGTAGTGCCTCTGGAAAAGATGGCCCGTACTATGATGGCACTTTGTGTGCGGTAAGACGTAATTACGTACCATGCATCGCAATGATGCCCCAGGAGAAAGGGAGCGAGGACTTATGATAAGAGTTTTGGTTGTTGACGATTCGGCGACGGCCCGAGAAAGCATTGTGGCCATACTAAACAGGTCGCCGGCGATAGAAGTCGTAGGCGCGGCCAACGACGGTGTGGAAGGGGTCGAACTGGCGGCCCGGCTCAGGCCCGATGTCATCACCATGGACATCCTAATGCCCAGGATGGACGGCCACGAGGCGACCAGGCAGATCATGGAGACGACGCCCACGCCGATCATCGTGGTCACCAGCGTCACCAGGCAAGAGATGATACATAGAGGCCTGGACATCCTGTTAGCTGGTGCTCTGGAGATCGTCCAGAAGCCGAGTTCTCTCACCAACCAGGGCTTTGAAACCATCAGCCAGGAACTGATAGCCAAAGTAAAGGCCGTGTCTCGGGTAGCCGTTCAGAAACCCGGTTCTTAGAACTCTGCAGATAGCGAGAGGCTGGCTACGCACGCTTTCCAGGAGCCGAAGCAGTTCTTCTGGTAGGAAAACCGGCGTTTCTTTGATACTCGCTGGGATAAGGGATATCTGGTATGTCCAAGAGAATCTTGATCGTTGAAGATAGCCCCACCGAGGCCCTGCGCGCCCGATTGGTCCTGGAGCGGGAGGGCTATGACATCAGCCCGGCCTCCGATGGGAGAGAGGGGTTGACCAGGGCGGTAGAGGAGCAGCCCGATTTGATCGTCCTCGATAGCATCATGCCCCGCATGAGCGGCTATGAGGCATACCTAAGGCTTAAGGTCAACCCCAGTACCGCTGACATCCCGATTCTTATGCTGTTGGCCGAGACCGAGGCGACAGATGCGCCGCGAGGGTTGGGCCTCAGCACCGATCTCTATATTGCTAAGCCCTACGCCCCGCCCCTCCTCCTGGCCGGGGTAGAGGAAGCAACCCAGGCGCGCGACGGGGCGAGGACGCCCCTCAGCAGCGATTTTACCGATGGGGAAATCCCCCCTGCCACGGAGGGGCGTCCTCGCCCCGATTTTAGCGATGGTGGACCACAGCACGTTGTGCGAACTCTAGGCGTCGGCTGGGTGGTACTTCGAGATGGGCATATCGTCTCTGCGGACCAGGCGGCCGAGACGCTCTTCGGGCTGGATGCGAACGAGTTGGCAGGCAAGCGATTTGTCGAGTACCTTCACGACGACCCCTCGTCGTTCTCTGGCCTGATCTCCCGTGCCAGGAGCGATGGTGGAGGGCAAGGGGAGTTCAAAGTGCAGGTGGATGGGGCAGGAGGGGCAAGATGGTGGCGCATCAGTGCAGCCCCCGCCACTTATGATGGTCAGGCCGCCACTCAGTTGGCCTGCCTGGACGTCACCGAGTGGATGCAGGCTAAGAAAGAGGCCGAGGCAGCCAGGCAAGCCAAGGCCGAGTTCCTGGCCAACATGAGCCACGAGCTGCGCACGCCCCTGCACGAGATCATGGGCATGGCCGATCTGGTGCTGGACACCGAGCTGACGCCAAAACAGCGCGAATACTTAAACATAGCTAAAACCTCATCCGACTCGCTCCTGGCTATGATCGGCGACATCCTGGAGTTCTCCGAGATCGAGGCCGGGCAGGTGAGCCTGGAGGAGAAAGGTTTCGACCTGCGGGCTATCATTGAGAGGACAGCCGAGATGATGGCTCCTCATGTCCAGGAAAAGGGGCTGGCCCTGTCCTGGCACATCTCGCCCGAGGTGCCGGTCGCGCTGGTGGGCGACCCGAAACGCCTGCGCCAGGTGCTGAGCAATCTGACAAGCAACGCCGTGAAGTTCACGGAGCAAGGGGAGGTGGACATTCGGGTGGAAGCAGCCGACCTAAACGCCCAGTCCCCCTCCCCGCCTCGGGGAGAGGCCGGGGGAGGGGTGGACTTACATTTCCTCGTCCGCGATACTGGGGTCGGCATCTCTGAGGACAAGGAGGAGGTAATCTTCGAGGCCTTCCGGCAGGCCGATGGTTCCGCTACTCGCCGGTACGGTGGCATCGGCCTGAGACTGGACATAGCGCGGCAGTTGGTGTGGCTAATGGGGGGACGCATCTGGTTAGAAAGCGAGGCCGGCAAGGGCAGCACCTTCCATTTCACCATCAAACTGAAGCGTCAAGAGGGGGCTACTCCGGCACAAGTCATCACCCCCGCCACTGTCAGGGAAAAGCTTCCACCGCTGCGGATTCTGGTCGCCGAAGATAGCCCAACCAATCAGTTGATAGCTAGAGCAACCCTGACGAAGGCAGGTCACACAGTACAGATAGCGGACAACGGACGGAAGGCGATTCAGGCCCTGGAGGAAGGGGGGTTCGACCTGATTTTGATGGACGTGTCCATGCCAGAGATGGACGGCCTGGAGGCCACGCGGGCCATTCGCCAGCGGGAAAAGGAGACCGGTGAGCACATTCCCATCATCGCCATGACCGCTTTCGCCACGAAGGAGTACCGGGAGAAGTGCCTGGAAGCGGGCATGGATGGCTACGTCTCCAAGCCGGTGAAGCCCGACAAACTCCGCGAGGCCATTGCGCAGTTCCTGCATCGGGAGCCAGAAGCGCTTGCCATGAGCCCCGTCGAAGGGTCAGAGGAACCACAGCCCACCCCGCCGGTTGATCTTAAGGTGGCTTTGGAGGTGGTAGGTGATGACATGGAACTCCTGCAAATGGTAGTTGACATGTTCATGGAGGAATACTCCAGACAGATGGAGGTGTTGGGAGAAGCCCTGGCAGGGCAAGATGCACCGGCTGTCGAAAGCTCGGCGCACGCGCTGAAGGGGGTTCTGGCCAACATCGGAAGTGGGCCAGCGCGTGATTTGGCCCAGAATCTGGAGACCAGAGGCGAAGAGAGCAATTTCAGCGGTGCATCAGTTGTGCTGGAAAAACTGAGAGGGGAGATAGAGCGATTGGTGGCATTCTTTTCGAAACCTGGATGGGAGCAAAGTGCTATTGAGTGCTAAGGAGAGTGACGATGACTCGTAAAGCGCGTATCCTTATCGTTGACGACAGCCGTCCCACAGTGATGATCGTCGAACGTGTCCTAAAAAAGGAAGGCTACGAGGTTTTTACCGCCTACGATGGCAAAGAAGGGTTGCGAAAGGCGCGAGAGTTGAAGCCCGACCTCATAGTCCTGGACATCATGATGCCCGAGATGGATGGATACCAGGTTTGTCAACGCCTACAACGCGATCCGGAGACCGCTCGCATAGGGGTACTCATGCTCACCGCCAAGGGCGGAATTGATGACCGCAAAGTAAAATATGGCTTCACTACTGCTCTCAAAGAACGGATGATAGGTTTCGAGGTTGGAGCCGTAGAGTACTTGACGAAGCCGGTCACAGCGAAAGAACTGTTGAAGCGAGTGAAGTCTGTACTTTGGTCTGGTGGCTTTTAGGGGAGCCCTGTTGGTCGAGACGGCCGGTTCCAGCGCGTCAATGAAGCCTGGTTACAAACATACAGCTTCACTACCCGACACGGGGAAAGAAACCAGGTTTTTTGTCGTCTGAACCAAGCAAATCATTGCTTTTTGAGTATTTTGGAGTGCCCAAAATGCCTTAGCAAGCGAAAAACCTGGTTTATGATTTTTTAATGAAACATACGGCTATCTTTGCCCGACAAGGTGATTGGCCAAAGGGATAGGAAGGTTTACTTATCATGAACGTACCCTTGCACGTATTGATCGTTGAGGACTCAGAGGACGACACCCGCTCGCTGGTGCGAGCACTGCGGCGCGGCGGCTATGACCCGACGTTTGAACGGGTCGAAACTGCCGCCGCCATGAAGGCCGCCCTCGATCAGCGGACGTGGGACATCGTCATCTCCGACTACTCCATGCCGCACTTCAGCGGGCTCGCCGCGCTGGCCCTGTTGAAGGAAAGCAAGCTCGACCTGCCATTCATCATCCTATCGAGCGAGAGCGGTGAAGAGGCCGTAGTGGAGGCAATGAAAGCCGGCGCGCACGACTACGTCGTGAAAGACGACCTGGCCCGGCTTATCCCCGCCATTGAGCGGGAGTCGCGGGATGCGGAAATACGCCGGGAGCACAAGCGAGCGCAGGAGGCGATCAAAGAACTCCTGGGGAAGATCGAGCGAGCCAAACTGGAGTGGGAGTCCACAGCCGATTCGCTCCCCGAGCTGGTCTGCCTGGTAGACGATCGAGGGCGCGTCATGCGGGCCAATCGAACTGTGGAGACCTGGAACCTGGGGCGGGTTGTGGATGTGAAGGGTCGGGAATTTCATGAGCTTCTCCACCCCGGCTGCGCGGATTCTTCCTGCTATTTCCCCCCCTTCTGGAAACAGGCGTGGGAGGAGGCGATGAGAGGTCAGCCCGCCCAACGCGAAGCCTATGATGAGGTCTTGAAACGCCACGTTCTCATACAGGTACGGCCGTGGAAGGATTGGGGGAAGGGAATTCCACTCGGTTCCACGGTGGTCACTGTGCGGGACATCCCCGAGCGCAAGCAGGCGGCGGATGCGTTGCGCAGAGCGCACGACGAGTTAGAAATGCGGGTGCAGGAACGGACCGCGGAGCTGGCACAAACCAACGAAGCATTGCGGGCCGAGATCGCCGAGCGCAGGCGGGCGGAGGGCGCGCTGCGGGAGAGCGAGGAGAGATACCGCGCCCTTTTCGAGCGATCCACAGACGCGATCTATATCACCACCCGAGAGGGCAAGTTCGTTGACCTCAACCAGTCCGGGTTGGACCTGTTTGGTTATACCAGGGAAGAGTTGGCAGAGCTAAACATCCAGCAACTGTACGTTGATCCCGCTGACCGGTCCAGGTTTCAGCAGGAGATAGAGCAAAAGGGATTTGTTAGAGACTATGAGGTGAAGCTACGCCGGAAAAACGGGATGCAGTTAGATTGCCGGCTCGCCTCGACCGTGCGGCGGGCCAATGACGGAAACATTCTGGGTTATCAGGGCATCATCCATGACCTCACCGAGCGGAAGCGTCTCGAGGGGCAGGTGCGGCAGCAGGACCAGATGGCGGCCCTTGGGCGACTGGCCGGGGGTATCGCCCACGACTTCAACAACGTCCTGATGACCATCGTACTCTACGCCGGGGTGCTCCTGAAAGAGCCTGATCTGCATCCAGACCTGGCGCCGGACCTGGAGAGCATCCTCGACGAGGCACGGGAGGCCGCTCAACTGGTGCGGCAGATTCTGGACTTCAGCCGCCGCTCCCCCATCGAGACCCGCCTCGTGAATATGAGGGTGCTCGCTCAGGAGAGCATGGATTTCCTGCAGCGCATACTGCCGGAGACCATCCACCTGCTGTTGGAGGCAGGACCCGGTGAGCACATAGTGGACGCCGACCTCAGCCGGCTCCAGCAGGTGCTGATAAACCTGGCGACCAACGCGCGGGACGCGATGCCGGAGGGGGGAGAACTGCGTATCGCCCTGTCCAGGGTGCAGGTGAGGGCGGGCGAGGTACCCCCGGTGGCAGGGATGCCCGCGGGAGAGTGGGTGTGCCTGGCCGTTTCGGACACAGGGACAGGCATACCGCCCGAGGTAATGGCCCATCTCTTCGAGCCCTTCTTCACGGCGAAGCCCAAAGGTCAGGGGACGGGGTTGGGGCTGGCCCAGGTGTACGGGATCGTGAAGCAGCACCGGGGGCACATCGGGGTGGAGACGGAGGTGGGGCAGGGAACGACTGTCCGCATCTACCTGCCGGCTCAGGAGGCACGTGAGGCAGAGGAGGCTCCGCAGGAGGAGACGGTTCTGGCCCCTCCAGAGGGGAAGGGGGAGATCGTCCTGGTGGTGGAGGACGAGGAGAGGGTCAGAGAGGCGAGCCGGAAGATTCTCGAGTTGCTGGGCTACCGGGTACTGACGGCCGAGGACGGGCGGGAAGCACTGGAAATCTACCGGTCGGCGGAGAGGGTAGACCTGCTGCTCACGGACATGGTGATGCCGGAGATGGGGGGCAAGGAGTTGATCCGGGAATTGAGGAAGACACATTCTCCCCTGAAGGCAGTGGCCATGACCGGCTACACACTGGAGGAGGATCTGCGGGAGTTGAAAGAAGAGGGTAGCCTGGAGGTTGTCTATAAGCCCCTCGACATGAACACCCTGGCGCGGGTCGTCCGCCGCGCTCTGGATGGGGGCTAATGGTGAGCCCCCCCAGCCCCCCAAGGTTGGGGGGAGTAGAATGGTTTTCCCCCCAGGGTTGGGGGGTCAGGGGGGCGGCTGAGCAGTTACGACTAATGAACACGAGTGAGGTTGGCGATGAGTCCCAAATCGCGTATCCTGGTCGTTGACGACCACAAGCGCATAGTGACGATCATTCAACGTATTTTAGAGAAGGAGGGTCATGAGGTACTCACGGCCTTCGATGGCCTGGAGGGGCTACTTAAGGCCAAGGATGAAAAGCCCAACCTCATCATCCTGGACGTTATCATGCCCAGAATGGATGGGTACGAGGTCTGCCGTCGTCTGCGAAGCGACCCAGATACCGCTGGCATACCGATCCTCCTCCTCACCGTCAAGGGACAACTTGATGAGCCCGATATAGATGACGAGACTCTTGATGCTCGCCTCCAGGAACGGAACGTGGGTTTCGAGGCTGGAGCCATAGAGTTCTTGAGCAAGCCGGTTACGATGGAAGAGTTATTGGATCGGGTGAGGCCCTTGCTCTGGTTTGATGGTCTTCCCATAGAATAGCCCTGAAATCGGTCGAGGAGAGACAGGGAAGCCCCTTGGCTGGGCCAGCACCCACACGCAAGATTCACGCCGGATTCACGCTATTTTCACCCACAAAACCTTCAAGTTGTGCTACACTATAAAGGGAGCGATGAATTGTTACATTATCCCGATAATACGAGAGGAAACGTAGAGGATCAGCAGATCCAAATTCTGAGCAGAGCGGGCTCCCACGCCCGCGAACCGGCGGCATGGGAGCACTTGTCCTGCCCTTGGTCCCTGGGCCCAAGGACCAGGGGGACGGTCAAGTACAGGGCCGCCTCTGCTGGAAACCTTGGATCTACTTACACTGAGGGAACGGCAAATTGTCGCGCTATCCCGATGCACGAACAAGTGAAAAGATAAGGAGATATCCAGGTGGCCAGGAAGAAGAAGACGATATTGCTGGTCGAGGGCGATCATCAATCCTTGGAGCAAACCAGGGAACTTCTCGAAAAGGCAGAGTACGAAGTGGTGGCGACCACGGATGGCATTGATGGACTGAGGCAGGCCAGGAAAGAGCAGCCCCAGCTCGTGATGGTGGGCCTCAGGCTGTCAGGGATGGAGCCGAACGAAGTCTGCCAGCGCCTGAAAGCCGATGCGGCGACAGAGGACCTGCCCATAATCATGATCATGACCGAGGACATGTTAGAAGACCAGATGCTCGGTCGTGAAGCAGACGTTGACGACTACCTGATCAGGCCCTTTACTGCCCTGGAATTGATTACCAAGATCAGCCCCTACACCGCTAGAGACGAGATGACGGGGCGGGTGATCTCGACGGGGAGCGCTGAGCTTGACGACAAGATGGGAGGAGGGATCCCTTTGGGCTCCTTGACCCTGATCGAGGGCTCTTCGGGTGCAGGCAAGTCCGTGCTTAGCCAGCAGATGATGCACGGATCCCTGCAGGAAGGATACAAACTAGCCCTCTTTACCAGTGAGAACACAGTGAGAAGCTTGATCACCCAGATGCAGAGCCTGAGCTTAGATATCGTGCACTTTCTTCTTTTAGGCAGGCTCAGGGTGTACCCCATAGAGGTCGGGCATTTGAGCGACGGGGCTCCCACCGCCTTGCTCGATGCCCTTAGAAATGAGTCGGATCGCGATATGATATTTGTGGATTCCCTCACCTCAGCCGTCGGCGGTTGCTCCCTCAGGGACATCCTCAGCTATTTCGAGGGGTGCAAAAGGCTCTGTGCGGATGGCAAAACCCTCCTCGTCGTCCTTCACTCCCACGGCCTGAGCCAGGAACTCACCATCCGCATCCGGTCTATATGTGATGCCCACCTCCGGCTTCGCACCGAGGAGGTGGGGCAGAGGTTGGTCAAGACTCTGGAAGTAACCAAGATACGAGGAGCAGATAAAACCACGGGCAATATAGTCAGCTTCGAGGTGGAACCGGGGTGGGGGATGAGGATCATACCCATAACCAAGGTCAGGGGGTAGGTTTTCATGACGCCATGGGATATCAAGTCGGCATTGGTTAGCAAGCTCGACGTAGACGGGACGATACCAGTGGTCTCGACGGGGAGCTACGAGCTTGACAACAGGATGGGAGGAGGGGTGCCTCTGGGCTCCTTGACCCTGATCGAGGGTGCTTCGGGTGCGGGCAAGTCCGTGCTTACCCAGCAGATGATGCACGGATCCCTGCAGGAAGGATACAAACTAGCCCTCTTTACCAGTGAGAACACGGTGAGAAGCCTGATCACCCAGATGCAGAGCCTGAGCTTAGATATCGTGCACTATCTCCTTTTAGGCAAGCTCAGGGTGTACCCCATAGAGGTCGGGCATTTGGCCGACGAGGCTCCCGTCGCCTTGCTCGAGGCCTTTAGAAACGAGTCGGATCGCGATATGATATTCGTGGATTCCCTCACCACAGCCGTCGGCCGTTCCTCCCTCAGGGACATCCTCAGCTATTTCGAGGGGTGCAAAAGGCTCTGTGCGGATGGCAGAACCATCCTCGTCGTCCTTCACTCCCACGGCCTGAGCCAGGAACTCACCATCCGCATCCGGTCTATATGTGATGCCCACCTCCGGCTTCGTACTGAGGAGATAGGGCAGAAGCTGGTCAAGACTCTGGAAGTAACCAAGATACGAGGAGCAGATAAAAAGACGGGCAATATAGTCAGCTTCGAGGTGGAGCCGGGATGGGGGATGCGGATCATACCCATAAGCAAGGTCAGGGGGTAGGTTTTCATGGCACGGACGGATTTGCCCTTCGAGAAACACGAGGTCAAGTGTGATCATGGTCCTGAGTGCAGCCTCAACCTGGTCCTCCCCGCGCCTTTACGGGGGGCCTGCGCAGAGCAGAATTTTCTCTACGATTATCTGCATTGTGTTCCGATGGGGGAGATAGGCATTCCCGATTACTATCCGAAACTCTCGAGGAAACTGAGAAACCTGGAGATGCGCAATCTTATCTACCCTATTGAAGGCGACCTCTTCGTCCACGTTTACCCCGCTCTAAAAAGCGCCAGGGATTTGTATATCTCGGTAGAGCCTGACGTGATCATGGAGTTGGAGGAGATCATGGAGAAGGTGGAGGGAAAGCTCGCAGACGTGGCCGAGGATATCGGCATGGCGGAAACGGACGAGGAAAAAGAGCAGGCCATTGTGGCCTGCCTGGACCAGATCTGCACCACCGAAAAAGATGAAAGCATCACCGAAGGGAGAAGAGGGAGAAGAGGGAGAAGAGGGGGCAATGGTGATGGTAGAATTCGGGTGACGCCGCACCAACTGGAGGCGATCAAGTACCGCGTGGTGCGAGATAAGATTGGCCTCGGCATCCTGCAGCCGCTGCTTCTAGACCCCTACATCGAGGACATAAGCTGCAGCGGAGTGGGGCCTATCTTTCTAGAACACAAGATCTTTGAGAGCCTCCAGGGCTCCCTCGTCTTCCCCACCCCCGATGATCTGGACGAATTCGTGATCTGGCTGGGCGAGCGGATCAAGAAACCCGTCACGGCCCGCAACCCGATCGTGGACGCTACACTTCCCGATGGTTCTCGTATAAATATAGTTTACGGGACCGATATCAGCCGGCGGGGAAGTAACTTCACCATCCGCAAGTTCGCCGGTATCCCCCCTAGCGTGATGCAGCTCATCGAGTGGGGAACTATGGACTATACGATGGCAGCATATATCTCCATGGTTATTGAGGAGGACATGAACGTCTTCTTCTGTGGTGGAACGGCGTGTGGCAAAACGACCACCATGAACGCCATCACCGCCTTTATTCTCCCTGGCCACAAGATAGTGAGCATAGAAGACACCCCGGAGCTACAGTGCCCCCATCCAAACTGGATTCGGGAGGTGACCAGGGGAGGGGTTCGAGAGGACTCAGCCGGCACGGTGGACATGTTCGATCTCCTCAAAGCAGCTTTGAGGCAGCGACCGAACAGAATAATAATTGGAGAGATCAGAGGAATAGAGGGGCGCATCGCCTTCCAGGCCATGCAAACGGGGCACGGGGTGATAT
The DNA here is from genome assembly GCA_030611885.1 of Chloroflexota bacterium. GTDB lineage: Bacteria > Chloroflexota > Anaerolineae > VGOG01 > VGOG01 > JAUWOY01. The sequence continues at coordinate 13,222 of JAUWOY010000067.1, forward strand.
CCACCTTCCACGCTGCCTCTGTAGAGAAACTGATCCAGCGCATTACCGGAGATCCCATTAACATACCAAAGGCTTACGTGGATAACCTCGACGTGGTAGTTATTCAGGCTTCCGTGAGGGGGCCCGATGGGAACTTGATGCGGCGGATACTCAGCGTCAATGAGATCGTGGGGTACGATCCAGTTGATCAGGCTTACTCCTTCATCGAGGTCTTCCGCTGGAACCCGTCCAGGGATATTTTTGAATTCCCTGGGAACATGAACAGCTACCTTATGGAGGAAAAGATAGCCGTGAAGCGAGGTCTCCCTCAAAACAAGAAGAAAGCGATTTATACGGAACTCAAGAGGCGAGCCAGGATTTTTGAGAGACTTCACAAAGATAAAGGAGTCAGAGATTTCTATGAGTTTTTCCGAGTTCTTTCAGAAGCGCACAGACAAAATCTCATTTGAGGCCCTTAAGAGATCCAAGTTCTTTGCCGCAGAGATTTCGGGCTACGATCTCTTCTACCAGCTCACGTACATGTCGGCCATAGCGGCAAGCGGGATCACGAGGTACAAGCTTTTCGAGCTCTCCGCCAAGTTGCCTCCTGCCCCCGCCCAATACTTTGAAGATATCCAGAAGCTGCACGAAAATTTGCGTTACAACTACGCCCAAGCTTGCCGCGTAATTGGCGAACCTATACAATCAGAGAAGCTGAGGAGCCTTTTGCTTCGCCTTTCCGACGCCCTCACCTCAGGGGAGCCAGAGGACGTTTTCCTGGCCCAGGAAGCCACGGTGCAGGGAGGGGTTTACGAGAACGAGTACGAGCGCGATTTATCATCTCTGACGAAGTGGACCGATGCTTACGCCTCCATTGTCATCTCGGCCTCGTTGATCGTGATCATCAACCTGGTTTCAACCATGATCTACAAGATGGGGACCGGCCTGATGGCGGGGTTGATGCTCATAGCCGTTCTTACGTCCACTCTGGGAGCCTGGATCTTAGCCCGAGCGGCGCCCAAGGAGATCAGGGCTCTCTTCACGCCGGAAGAAGGTCCCAGGTACCAGCGCCTCGCTCGTCAGCTCGTCAAGATCCTTCCTCCAATAGCATTAGTCGTCTGTATTCTCCTCGCGCTGTTGAAAGTGGAACTGGGATGGATCTTGATCGTGGCATCCCTCATTTTGCTCCCTCTGGGGGTGGCAAGCAATATGGGGGACTCGCGCATAAACAACAAGGATAGGGAGATCGGCCCCTTCCTTCGCTCTTTAGGATCAATGGCCTCAACAACAAGTACCACTACCACGGAGGCCCTGAATAGGATTGATCTCAGCCCGTTCCCGGCCTTAAGACCGGACGCAGAGAGGCTGCGCCACAGATTGAATGCCGGTGTTTTCACTGGGCTCTGCTGGCGGAAATTCAGATTAGAAATGGGCAGCAAACTGTCATACGAGACTGTAGGCATTTTCAGGGACGCGGTAAATCTGGGAGCGGATCCGAGTAGGGTTGGGCTCCTCTGTTCCTTTTTCGCCGAGAAGACCATTATGCTGCGAGCTAAGCGGAAGGTTACTACCAGCGTCTTCACCTGGCTCACCGTAGTAATGCACGCTGTCGTTGGGGGGCTTATGGTTATTATCATGGATATCATTGATAGATTCATGGCCCTGCTGGCGTCCGCTATGCCGGCTGGACAAGGAGAGGTAGAGGCAATGTCAACAATGGCCATGTCCGTCCCTCTGCTCAGCTTCGGCAGCGCTGACATTCAATTTCTCCATATAATGACGATAAGTATGGTACTCCTGCTCACTATAACCGATGCCTTCGCCATCCTGGCCGCCGACGGGGGACATATTCTTAAGATTTCTTTCTACCTGTCCCTTTTGCTGTTCGTAACAGGACTGGGCTTCATCTTTCTGCCTCCGATGATAGGCAGTCTGATGCCAACGTAAAGAGTTACCGCTACCAAGGGGCGTCCCCGCCCATACGCATCAAGTTAAGACCAGCGACCGCCGGTTGAGTAGCTCGTAGCGTAGCGGAGAGCGTATCGAAACCAAGGGAGCGGGTCTCACCAGAGCCGCTTGGTTTCGATTTGGCCCTTTCACTACGTTTCAGGCCCTACTCAACCG
>JAUWOY010000064.1 GCA_030611885.1 Chloroflexota bacterium
GGGCGCCTGAGGGTCTGGTTACGCGATGGCAGAAGCCGGGCGCATCGGAAGCTGTACCTCGCGGGCAAACTGGCCGTAGACGTAGGCCACGACCAGGTAAATCCAGAAGGCAACTCCCAGCCCTAGAACCCAGGAGAAAATCCAGCCACAAATGGGGATCCAGCCCACAATCAGGCCGACCATGAGTTCCCCGATTCCGATCACCACACCCAGAACGAGCACGTAGAGCCAGGCTTTCAAGTAGCTGTTGATGTTGTCTCGGATGAAGGCAAATATCTGGCCAAACTGGAACGCGGCGGAGAAATCCCCATCCGAGGCGTAGTGAAGCATGACTGCGGGCATGACGAAGGTGTAGGCGAGAGCATACAGGAGGACAAATAGCCCGAATATACTAACGACGGCGAGATTGGTAAGTCTCAATGCCGCGCCCATTTCATTGGTGTCGTAGAAAGCGGGCAGGAACATCCCACTTATGGGACAGCAAGAGAGGATGAGAAGGGGCAAGGCGTAGACCAGGCCAATTATGGCTAGAACCAACCCCTTGACGAAGTAATCGCCGAAGTCATCCCAGGTTGGCAAAGAGGGAACGACGTCATTTGCCACATTGCGAATCGTGGCTAACATGTAACCTGCACTGGCGAAGTTCAGGATGGGGATCAAATTAATTACCGCCCCCACCACCACTTTGTTGGTCCATTTCTCATCTTCGAACATGTACGTCAACGATTTGCCGATGTCCATTTTTTCCCTCCTTCTTGTGTTAAGGCCCCAGGCTTGATCCGGGGCCAGCGAATGAAACCGACATTCATTATACCAGGGTTTCCAGTTCCTGGCAATTTTCACCAGCCACGCTAAACGGGCAAAGCCAACCATTGGATCAAAGTGAAGTGTAGCAGTCCCAGCACACTGACTTCGAGGAAGGTCGCCAGCAGTCCCAGCGACAGGGGCCTGAAAGCGTCGTGCCAGCTCTGGGCTTTGCTCTCCCGTCGGGTCACGATCAGGACGATCATGGTGTTTATGAGCGTCAGCATGGCCAGCGCCCCCAGGATGCTCAAGACAGCTACAGGGTACAATAGAAAACTGGCCTGCGTCTGGACGATCCATACGAGCAGAACCGCTGGGATCAAAAGATAGCCCAATTCCTGCCAGTTGCGGATCACTCTCTCGTTGTCGGTCTCTTTCCAGAGAACGAAGTTGAAGATGGGATAGACGATGATGCTCAGGGCCAGGCCGTTCAGAGTCCCTGTGATCAAACGCCAAAGGTTGTGGGGCTGGTAGAGGTGGGGAGCGTTGGGGAGGAGGGCCAGGAAAGAGTTGAGGCCGTCAATGCCCCATAGACCGATGAAGCTGATCAGTGAGACTAGAACTTCGCTGGGCGGCAGGCCGCTGACCCGCCACCTCCTCAGCGCAGCCAGGCCCAAAAAACCCAGCAGGACACCCAGATAGGTCCCCGTGCAACGGGCGCAAAGCGGAAGCAGCCTCCCGCCGATGATGAAAGAATGGCTGGGTATCTGCCCGCAGACCCCCGCGCCAAACAAGCTAATGATGTCTAAAAAGCCGTGAATCTCCATGACCTGTTACTCGCTGCCTCGCTATTCTGTTCGCTGAAGGTCTCCTGACCGAAGCGCCAAGGGGCTGCGGTCAGGAGACCTTGCCCAACCTCAAGTTGACTTGTTCCTCGTTACTCATTCCCTCGTTACTCGATTATACAGCCGAACGGAAGTTAGGTCAACCTTGCGTTCTAACCTTAAAATTTTCCCCGATGGCCCTTTTTCAGCCCTCCAGAGCTATGCTAAAAAGGATTTTGTAGTATAATACAGGATAGTTCATAATTTGGTTGACATTCATCCTGTCAGCGAATGAATAGCGAATAAGTTTTGACGGCAGATATCATTCGTTTATTCGTTTGGTATTCGTTGACAGAGAGAGCCGGAGCGTTTCATGCGTCCCTTTGTTCATCTCCACGTGCATAGCGAATACTCCCTGCTCGATGGCTTGGGCCGGATAGAGGACCTGGTTGTCCGAGCCACGGAGCTGGGCATGCCGGCCCTGGCCCTCACCGACCATGGAGTCATGTATGGAGCCATCGAGTTCTACCAGGCGGCTAAGAAGCACGGGATAAAGCCCATCATCGGCGTCGAGATGTACATCGCCCCCCGTGGCATGAAGCAGAGAGACTCTAAAAAAGACAGAAAATCTCACCACATAATCCTCCTGGCTAAGGACAACGTCGGCTATCATAACCTGCTCCAGATAGCCACGACCGCAGAGCTCGAAGGCTTCTACTACAAACCCCGCGTGGACAAAGAGTACCTGGCTGAGCACGCCCAGGGGCTGATCGCCCTCTCCGGCTGCGGCTCAGGGGAGATTCCCCGGCTGGTCTTGAATGGGCAATTGGACAAAGCTCGCCAGGTAGCCGCCTGGTACCGCGATGCTTTCGGACAGGGCAATTTCTACCTGGAGCTGCAGCGACACGAGGGCATCCCTGAACTTAAACGTGTGAGCGAGGGGCTCATTGCTCTGTCCGATGAAATGGGCATCCCTCTGGTAGCCACCAACGATGTCCACTACGTGCAGCCCGAGGAGGCCAGGGCACAGGAGATCCTCCTCTGCATCCAGACCAACACCACCATCAACGATCCCAAGCGCATGACCATGGGTGACGAGAGCTTCTACCTCAAGAGCGGCGAGGAAATGGCCGCCCTATTCTCCGACGTGCCAGGAGCGGTGGAAAACAGCCTGCTCATCGCCGAGAAATGTAGCCTGGACTTAGAGAGGACGGGCTATCATTTGCCGATCTTCGAGGTCCCCGAGGGCCACGATGCCGAGAGCTACCTGCGTCACTTGTGCCAGGAGGGCTTGAGGAATCGCTATGCCGTCGCCACGCCAGAGATCGAAGCCCGCCTCCAGCACGAGCTGAGCATCATTCACCAAATGGGCTTCGACACTTACTTCTTGATCGTCTGGGACCTGGTGCGTCACGCCAGGGATCAGGACATCTGGTGGACCGTGCGTGGCTCCGTGGCGGGCAGCATCGTGGCCTATACCCTGGGCATCACTAATCTGGACCCGCTGAGGCACGGCCTCATTTTTGAGCGATTCCTCAACCCAGGTCGAGTGACCATGCCCGACATTGACCTGGACTTCCCCGACGACCGCCGCGACGAGATGATCAAGTACACAGTGCAGAAATATGGCCAGGATATGGTGGCTCAAATCATCACCTTCGGCACCATGGGCCCCCGAGCGGCCATCCGCGATGCCGGGCGAGCACTAGACATACCACTGCCCGAAGTGGACGCAGTGGCCAAGATGATCCCCTTTGGGCCAAAAGTCAAACTCCAGCATGGCCTGGATAAAGTGCCGGAGCTCCGCGATCTATATGAGAACAAGGATTACATCAAAGAGCTCATTGATACGGCCAAGAGTCTGGAGGGAGTAGCTCGTCATGCCTCAACTCATGCGGCCGGCGTGGTCGTCGCCGACGCGCCCTTGATCAACTACACCCCGCTGCACCGCCCCACCAGAGGTGCGGAGGGGGCCATAGCTGTAACCCAATACCCGATGGAGATACTGGAGGACATCGGCCTGCTCAAGATTGACTTCCTGGGCCTTTCCACTCTGACCATCATGCGCCAGGCCGTTGATCTCATCCGCCAGAATCACGGCCTCCAACTGGATTTGCACACCATTCCCACCGATGATCCTGCCATCTTCGAGCTGCTCTCCAGCGGCGACGTAACCGGCTTGTTCCAAGTGGAATCCGCAGGAATGCGCCGCGTCCTCACCGACATGCAGCCCACGGATTTCGAGGACATCGTGGCGGTGATCTCCCTCTACCGCCCCGGCCCGATGCAATTCATCCCTGATTACATCGCTCGCAAGCACGGCCGGGAGGAAGTGACCTATATGCATCCCAGGCTGGAACCCATCCTGAAAGAAACCCACGGGATCTGTGTCTACCAAGAGCAAATCATCCGCATCCTGACCGATCTAGCCGGTTATTCGGCCGCTGATGCCGACCTGATGAGAAGAGCCGTGGGGAAGAAGAAGGAGAAGGAGCTCCTCAAGCATCGGGAGACCTTCATCGAGGGAGCACTTAGGTATGGCGGCATCGAAACTGAGAAGGCTAAGGAGATCTTCGATGCCATCGAGTATTTCTCCAACTATGGATTCAACCAGGCGCATGCTGTCTCTTACGCAGTCATCACCTGCCAGACGGCCTGGCTCAAGGCAAAATACCCCGTGGAGTACATGGCCGCCCTGCTGAGCGTGGAGCGCAATAACACCGACAAGGTTGGCCAGTTCATCGCCGAGTGTCGCAGGATGGAGATCGAGATCCTGCCGCCGGATGCGAACAGAAGCGGGCTGGACTTTACGATAGAAGGAGACGGGGAGGAAAGCAGGGCCATCCAGTATGGTCTGGGAGCAGTGAAGAACGTGGGCGAAGGGCCCATTGAGGTTATACTGGCCGCCCGAGGGCAAGATGGCCCCTTCGAAGATGTTGAGGATTTCTGTCGGCGGGTTGATTTGCGCCAGGTGAACCGCCGGGCTTTGGAATGTCTTATCAAGGTCGGTGCTTTGGATGCCTTCGGCCAGCGATCCCAACTGCTAGCCATCGTTGATCCCATGATGGCTCTTAGCCAGAGCATCCATCAGGCCCAGGACGTGGGCCAATTGAGCATGTTCGATGACTCCAGTGGCTTCTCCCAGGCTATGGGAAGTTCCCTCCCTCTGCCCGATGTTCCTGAGGTGCCTCGCAAGGAAAGGCTGGCCTGGGAGAAGGAGCTAGTTGGCTTCTACGTCTCCGAGCACCCGTTACAGCAGGTAGCGGCCAGCCTGGATGGCACGGTGACCGCTTCCTGCGGCGAGATTGACGAGGAGATGGCTGGCCAAAAGGTGGTCATAGCCGGAATAGTGCCCTGGGTGCGTCCCCATATCACTAAGAAGGGAAACCTCATGGCCTTTGTGCAGCTTGAGGATCTGCAGGGCAGCATTGAGATCATCGTTTTCCCCAGCATCTACGAGAAGACCCGTGAGCTTTGGCAAGAGGACAAGATTCTGATCGTCAAGGGCAGGGTGGACGCAAAGGGCAGGGGGGCCAAGGTGATCTGCGAATCGGTTCAAGATTATCTGCTGATTAGCCGGCCGGCGGATGAAGAGAAGTACCGGCCTGGTAGTCCCCGATACCTCCGCATCACCATCCGTCGCACCGGGGAGCAAGAGCGGGACAGCGAACGCCTGGGGCAGGTGCACAGTCTATTGCAGAGCTATGAGGGTGATGATCGCTTCAGCCTCTATTTGGTCAGCGACGGGCGGCGAGTACAGTTGGATTTCCCCAACGCCACCACCGGCTATTGCCCCGCTCTGAAGGAGGCCCTGGCCGAGATGCTGGGGGCGGGGGCTATAGGGGTAGAGAATCAATGACCAATGACCAATGACCAAATGACTACAAGGAGGATGTTCGATGAAACGAGAAGTGATAGCTACCAAAAAGGCTCCGGGGGCAGTAGGCCCTTATTCCCAGGCCATACGCGTGGGCGATTTGGTCTTTACCGCTGGCCAGTTGGCCTTCGATCCAGCCACGGGCAAGTTGGTCGAGGGGGGGATCAAAGAGCATACCCGTCAAGTATTGAGAAACATCGCCGCCGTGCTGGAGGCAGCCGGCAGTTCCCTGGACAAAGTGGTAAAGACCACGGTGTTTCTCGAAGACATGGGCGACTTCAGGGCCATGAACGAAGTCTATGGCGAGTTCTTTGCCAGCGAACCGCCCGCCCGCTCAACCGTAGAGGTGGGCCTGGCCCTGGGAGCCTTGGTGGAAATAGACGCCATAGCGGCCGTGGGGTAATGGGCTGCGCGGGCCAACTGTCCAACCGCCAGCAGCTCTGGCAGGTTCTCTCTCCAAATCTAGCGGATCAAACGACCGGGGTCTTTGGGAGTTGGCGTGAATAGCGGGCCGGAGTCCCGAACTTGTTCGGGTGTGTCGCGCCACCATCCCAACAAGTTGGGGACTCCGACACCGTGGCCCCGCGAAATCCCAAAGAGCCATGACTCGTGGCAGCAGCGCACTGAAGTCGCTTTTCCAAGCGGACGGTGCCGTCCGCCGCTACAGATTGTGCTGTGTTGAAACCTATGCCGCCATTTTTTTCTTGCCTTTTGGCGCGAAAGTTGGTATAATATGAGTAATCTAAAATAAGGGAGATCTCATGGAAGAAAAGAACATCTTGGCGGTGGAAGAAGAGATGGCCCCAGAGGTGGTCGAAGACCAGACCGCTGATGCGGGGGAGCATCTTCCAGAGGGAGCCTACGATTTCAAGACTTTGAGTCGAGGCGACGTTCTGGAGGGAAAGGTGGTGCGAGTCAGCCCCGAAGAGATCCTGATTGACGTAGGTTGGAAATACGAAGGGACTGTCTCCAGGCGCGAATTGGAGAGCATGGGGCCAGAGGCCATCGAGGAGATAAAAGTCGGGGACGAAGTGCTAGCCTATGTAGTGAATCCTGAGAGCAAGGATGGTCGGATCGTCCTCTCCCTGCGCCAGGCCGATCTGGAGAAGGAGTGGCGATCTTTAGAGAAACTTTCCGAGACTGGCGAGGTCTTCGAGGGGACAGTGACCGGCCACAACAAGGGGGGATTGATCGTCCAACTGGGGCAGGTGCGAGGCTTTGTGCCGGCTTCACAGTTGGTTCGTCTCTCGCGGCGGGACGAGGAAAAGGCCCTGACTCGCGAGGAGAGCCGAGCAAAGATGGTTGGCCAGCAATTGATGCTTAAGATCATCGAATTGGATCGTCAGCGCAATCGCCTGATCCTCTCCGAACGAGCCGCCACTCGAATATGGCGCAAGGAGCAAAAGGAACAGTTGTTGGCCTCACTCAAAGAGGGCGACATCTGCCGCGGACGGGTTAGCAGCCTGTGCGACTTCGGCGCGTTTGTTGACCTGGGAGGGGCCGACGGCCTGATTCACGTGTCGGAGCTTTCGTGGGGGCGGGTGTCTCATTCCAGGGAAGTGCTCCAGATGGGCGACGAGGTGGAAGTCTACGTCACGAACGTCAATCGGGAGAAGCGGCGCATTGGCCTCAGCCTCAAGCGTATGCAGGCTGACCCCTGGAGCCAAGTTGAGGAGAAATATTCAGAAGGTCAGTTGGTAGAAGGCACCATCACCAACGTGACTGAATTCGGGGCTTTTGCCCGGCTAAAAGGGGATGAGATCGAAGGGTTGGTCCACGTTTCAGAACTATCGGATGACCGCATTGCCCATCCCAAAGAGGTGGTCAAAAAGGGAGACACCCTCACCCTTAGGATCGTCCGCCTCGACCCCGATCACCGCCGCATGGGCCTTAGCCTGAAAAGCGTCGCCAAAGCCGAGTACGCTGATCTGGACTGGCGCGTGGAACAGGCGGCCATGCTCAAAGAGGTGGAGCGCGAGGCCGAAGTACAAAGCGAGGGTAAGGAAGAAGAAGAAGAGGAACTGACCCAGGTGGAAAGCGAGGGGGCTGAAGAAGCCCCAGAAGCCATTTCGGTAGCTGAGAGCAAAACCCTTCAGTCTGAGGAGTACGAAGTCGAAGTAGCAAGCGAGGGTGTAGAAGAGGAATCGATCCAGGTGGAAAGCGAAGGGGCTGAACAGACCCTAGAAGCTACTTCAGTAGCTGAGGGCGAGGCCCTCCAGCCTACTGAATCCCATTCAGCAGACGATAGCAGCTCTTAGGCAATTATACTTCGTTTTCAGTTGTTGACGGGCATTTAGCTCATCGAGCAAGCCGAACGAGTAGGCGAGAGGGCATGTAGGATGGCTGATAAATTCGACAGGTTCACCAAGAGAGCCCGCCATGTCCTGACCCTGGCTCAAGAGGAGGCCCAGCGTCTCCATCATGGCTACATCGGCACCGAACACCTGCTGTTGGGCCTGATAGGTGAGAAGAATGGCATGGCTAGCAGGGTCTTAAAGGGCTTGGGGGTCAAGCCAAAGCGGGTGCAGCAGATAGTCGAGAGGATCAGTGAGCCCAGCCGGCAGGCCTCATTCGGCAAAGTATACCTCACTCCACATACCAAACAGGTGATAGAGCTGGCTTTTGATGAGGCGCGGCGGCTAGGGCACCATTACATCGGCACCGAACACCTTCTCTTGGGGCTAGTGCGCCAGGGTGACGGCGTGGCCATTGATGTGCTGAAGAGCCTGGGCGTCAGTTTGGACAAGGTGCGCACTGAGACCACGCGGGGCATGATGAAGAATCCCGTCTATGCTGGTCGTGCCAGAGAGGAGAGAAAGACTCCTCTCATTGATCATCTCGCGACCGATCTCACGGCCTTGGCCGAGGCGGGAAAGCTGGACCCCGTCGTCGGTCGGCAAACGGAGATAGAGCGGGTCGTTCAAATCCTATCGCGGCGGACAAAGAATAACCCGGCTCTCATCGGCGAGCCTGGGGTGGGTAAGACGGCCATCGTGGAGGGGCTGGCTCAGCGTATCGTGGCTGGCGACTCACCGGCGCCCCTGCTCGGCAAGCGCCTGATACAGTTGGACGTTGGCTCACTGGTAGCCGGCACCATATTCCGTGGCCAGTTCGAAGAGCGGCTTAAACGGGTCATTAATGAGATCAAGAACTCAGACAGCATTCTCTTTATAGACGAACTGCACATGCTGGTTGGAGCGGGGTCTGGCGGTGGCTCCGTGGACGCGGCCAACATCCTCAAGCCAGCTCTGGCGCGGGGGGAGCTCCAGTGCATCGGGGCCACCACAGCCGATGAGTATCGCAGATACATCGAACGCGACTCCGCTTTGGAACGGCGTTTCCAGCCCATCCTGGTCGGCGAGCCCACTGTCGAAGAGACTATTGACATCCTGCACGGCTTAAAGGGGCGCTACGAGGCTCACCACAAGCTGAGAATATCCGACGAGGCCATCCATACGGCCGCACACCTGGCCGCCCGCTACGTATCCGACAGGTATTTGCCTGATAAGGCCATAGATCTCATTGACGAGACTGCCGCCCGGGTGCGCATGTATAAGGCCCCCCAGGTTACAGGCCTGAAGGAGACCTACCTCGGCTTGAAGACAGTGCAACGCCAAAAAGACAGCGCTATTGAGGATGGACAATACGAAGATGCAGCAGACCTACGCTACCTGGAGGTAGAGCTCCAAGAGAAGTTGAACCAGCTTCGCCTGGGCTGGGATTTCTCAGAGGATGGCCCGTCGGTCACGGCCGACGATGTGGCTGAGGTGATTTCCATGTGGACGGGCATCCCTCTCACCCGCATCGCCGGCGAAGAGACGGAGCGGCTCTTGCAGATGGAGGAGGCCCTGCATCGAAGGATCGTGGGCCAGGACGAGGCCATCACCACCATTGCCAAAGCTGTTCGCAGGGCACGGGCGGGCTTGAAGGACCCCAAGCGGCCCATCGGTTCCTTTATCTTCCTGGGACCCACGGGCGTGGGTAAGACCGAGCTGGCCAAGGCCCTGGCCGAGTTCATGTTCGGCAGCGAGGAGGCCCTGGTGCAGTTGGACATGTCCGAGTTCATGGAGCGCCACAACGTGTCCCGGCTGGTGGGCGCTCCGCCCGGCTACGTCGGTTACGACGACGCAGGACAGCTTACCGAAGCTGTCCGCCGCAACCCTTACTCTGTTATCTGCTTCGACGAGGTGGAGAAAGCCCACCCTGAGGTGTTCAACATATTGCTTCAGCTTATGGAGGAGGGGCGTCTCTCCGACGCCAGGGGGCGAGAGGTTGACTTCTGCAATACCATCATCATCATGACCTCCAACGTAGGCGCCCAGCTCATCAAGCGGGAAACCAGCCTGGGCTTCGCCGTGCCCCGTGACGAGGCCAGAGGCGAAGAGCAAGCCTACCAGGAGATGCGAAAGAAGCTGTTAGCTCAACTCAAGAAGACCTTCCGCCCCGAATTCCTCAATCGGGTAGAGGGGGTAATAGTTTTCAAGGCTTTAACCAGGGAGGAGATCAAGCAAATCGTTACCCTGGAGCTGGACAAGATCAGGGAGCGGCTGGACGAGCACCAGATAGAACTAAAAGCCACCGACGAGGCCCAGGACTTCATGGCCCAGGAGGGTTACAGCACCGAGTTTGGCGCCCGGCACCTGCGGCGGGCCATCCAGCGGTTGGTCGAGGATCCCCTGTCCGAGAGGTTGTTATCGGGTGAGTTCCAGCCTGGTGACGTGGTTGTGGCCGACTTGGAAGACGGCGAGATCGTCCTGCAAGCCCAGGAGCAGGTTGAGGAGGTCCCCCAGATGGCAGGGGTGCCGGCCTGAGGGAGACAAAAACCATCATCAGTTAGGCATTGAAAAAAGGGGGAAAATTCAAAGATGTTGGCATCAAAAAAACAATCAGAAAAATCTCAATCTGTGACAACCAGTACGGCAGAGGCGTTTTATTGGGTATTTCGTGCATTGCCGAAAAAAGACCGACTGACCGTCGCACGATATATTCTGGAAGATGACGATATTCGACATAGTTTTGACAAGCTTGAGATCCCGAATGAAACGACTTTGAAAGCATTTGCCGAAGACAAATCCGCCATGCCTGTATTTCATTCCGTCGAAGAATTACGAAAGGATTTGTTATCTTGAAACTGACTATTCGGAGAACAACTCGGTCCAAACGAGACATCAAACGACTTTTACGAAGTGGGAAAGATATTGAGAAGTTACTGAGTATTGTTGAGGAACTTGCAGAAGGACGGAAATTACCTCCTGAATACCATGACCATCCCCTCAGCGGCAAATATAAGAATAAGCGTGATTGTCATATTGAACCTGATTGGATTCTGATTTACGCAATAGAGGATGATGAACTTGTTCTTTATCGTACAGGAAGTCATTCTCAACTCTTCAGATAATATTATACCTGAGCCTAATTACTGACTTCATTGCCGATCAGATTGCAGACAGCGAGATGAAAATAGGCAAGTTGTACCTCGAAGACCAACTATTACGGCAGAAGTACAAAATGGGCCTTGAGGGCCTGAACGAGGCACTGGAAAGATTAGAAGATCTTCCGAACTACGAAGAGGCGAAGATCAGAGGGATTCCTGTGCTGGAAGCGGTGACAGATACTAGATCATGGGAACATATCATCGAAAGGTTAAGAGGGGAAGAGAAGAGGTTGCAGGAGTTATTGAGCTTGCAAAAAGCTAGCCAGAGCCAGTGGATTGTGGCTGAGAGCTCGAAATATGGCTAAAACGCGCACTCAATTCGTCTGCCAGCAGTGCGGCAGCACTTCGCCAAAATGGATGGGGCGCTGCCCAGATTGCGGTGAATGGAACACCCTGGTGGAGACGATTGTGGAGAGCAAAGCACGCTCTCCCCTTTCGTATGCCGTGCAGCGCAGCAAGCCCCAGCGTCTCTCGGAGGTGACAAGCGATGGCCTGGAACGCGTGCAACTGCCCATGCCTGAATTCTCCCGCGTGCTGGGGGGCGGCATTGTGCCCGGCTCGCTGGTTTTGGTGGGAGGCGATCCGGGGATCGGCAAATCCACCCTTCTCTTGCAGGTTTCGGCCCTGATGACCGAAGTCCTGGGCAAGGTGCTCTACGTCTCCGGCGAGGAGTCGGTGCAGCAGATCAAGATGCGCGCGCAGCGCCTGGCGATAAACACCGACCAGCTCTATCTTCTGACGGAGATCAACCTGAACATCATCGTGGAGCACATCCAGGAGCTCGTGCCCAAGATGGTAGTCATTGACTCCATCCAGACGGTTTACCTGGACGAGTTGAAGTCAACCGCAGGCAGCATCAGCCAGGTGCGCGAGTGCGCTTCTCGTCTGAGGCAGGTGGCCAAGGGCGAGGGCATCTCTATCTTCCTCGTGGGGCACGTAACCAAGGCGGGCGCCATCGCCGGGCCTAAGGTGCTGGAACACATAGTAGACACCGTACTTTATCTGGAGGGAGATCGTTTCCACGCCTACCGTCTGCTTCGCAGCGTCAAGAATCGCTTCGGGGCAACCTCTGATGTGGGCGTCTTCGAGATGGGAAGCCAGGGGCTGATCGAGGTAACTAACCCCTCCGAAGCTTTCCTGGCCGAACGGCTGCCCAACGCGGCTGGCTCCACCATAGCCGTCACTTTGGAGGGCACACGCCCTCTCCTGGTGGAGATCCAGGCCCTGGCCAGCACCACCAGCTTTGGCCTGCCCCGACGGACAGCCAATGGAGTAGACTTCAACCGCTTGCTCCTCTTGGCGGCCGTGCTCAGCAAGCGGGTGGGGCTGCGGCTCTCCGATCAAGACATCTTCGTCAACGTGGTGGGGGGGCTGAAGATAAACGAGCCAGCGGCGGACCTGGCTGTGGCCACTGCGATTGCTTCTAGCTTCAAGAACACCCCGGTGGCGGCGGACCTGGCCATCGTGGGCGAGATTGGCCTCTCAGGAGAGCTCAGAGCAGTGGGGCAACTATCCAAGCGCTTGAACGAGGCGGCCAAGCTGGGTTTCAAACGCTGCCTGGTACCTAAGTCTTTCCGCCGTCAGGAGATCGCCTCCGACGGGATCGAGGTCGTAGGCGTGCGCACATTACGAGAAGCTCTCCAGGTGGCTTTGATAAGCAAGTAACCCTTTCATTCATTGTCGTCATTCGTAAGACCATAATTTCATAGAACTTATCTCTCTTTATTCGTACCGATAACACGTCACCAAGATAACAAGAAACTGCTGTGTTGGCATCGCCAGATCGTAGCGCCAACTTGCAGCAGGGTTGTCTGTTTGAGTGTACTCTGCGGTACACTCATTTTTGTTTCTGGTCACCATTAATTTATCAAAAATCAAAGTGGAGGTGAAAAGGAATGACAATTGAGATTGCGTTGCGTTTGGCAGGAATGATAGTCTTCGCCATTGCCGGCTGGCAAGCGAGCAACTTTCTGGTCGAACTTAGCCCCTGGCCTTATGTTGATTACGCTATAAGAGTCGTTGTTCCCTTAGCCAGTACGACTTTAGGATTGCTTATCACGCCCTGGTTGACCACCAGGCCCTTTTCATGGGTGCGGAGCAAGATTCGTCAGCTTCCAGCTCATCAGTTAGTGGCTGCTATCATTGGCTTAATCATTGGTTTGATCATCGCTGCCCTTCTTGCTGGGCCTCTGTCACGCCTGCCTGGGATCTTGGGCACAGTGTTGCCCTTCATCGGTACTCTCATCTGCGGCTACCTGGGCATAACTGTGATGATTGTCCGGCAACATGACATAGTGAATCTCTTCAGCGGGCGTCTGCCTTCGAAGGGAATAGGCCTTCGCCGGGACAACTATGTCCTCTTGGACACCAGCGTGATCATTGACGGGCGCATCGCGGACATCAGCCGCACGGGCTTCATCAGCGGCACCATGCTGATACCGCGCTTCGTCCTGAATGAGCTTCAGCACATCGCCGACTCCTCGGATATGCTGCGTCGCAATCGCGGCCGAAGAGGATTGGACATGCTCAATAAGCTGCAGAAGGAGTCGGTAGTCCCCATCCGCATCGATGACATGGATGTCGAGGAAGCGCATGAAGTTGATGATAAGCTGGTGATGCTGGGCAAGAAGCTGCACTGTCCCATCGTTACCAACGACTACAACCTCAACCGGGTGGCCGGGCTGCAAGGCGTGACTGTGCTCAACATCAACGAACTGGCCAACGCGGTCAAGACCGTCCTCCT
Organism: Chloroflexota bacterium; assembly: GCA_030611885.1. Classification (GTDB taxonomy): domain Bacteria; phylum Chloroflexota; class Anaerolineae; order VGOG01; family VGOG01; genus JAUWOY01. Next base: position 13,623 of record JAUWOY010000064.1, read on the forward strand.
ACCTGGCGAATCAATGAAAGTGCGCATCATTCAGGAGGGCAAGGAACTGGGCCAGGGGGTGGGTTATTTGGACGATGGGACCATGGTGGTAGTAGAGAATGGACGCCGCTATATCAACAAAACCATCGAGGTTGTAGTAACCAAAGTCTTGCAAACCTCCGCTGGGCGCATGATCTTCGCCCGCTTAGAGCAGTGAATCATCTGTATCGCGAGCAGACACCAAAGCTTCTCGGCCACGCCCATCGCATTGCTGGGGAAAGAGGCACCTTGATAGCCGAAGGTCTCCCGACCGAGGCAACTGAGGCGAAAGGAGCTCGGTAGGGAGACCTTCGCTCATCGCAATTGTGGAGTGAACATGCCATTCGAGGAGGGTGAGATGACTTTGAAAGTGTACAATTCCCTGACCCGTCAAGAGGAGGAGTTTGTACCCCTGCATGAGGGACGGGTTGGTATCTACGTCTGCGGGCCGACGGTCTACGAGGACGCCCACCTCGGCCACGGCAAGACGTACGTCAACTTCGACATTATCGTGCGCTACTTGCGCTATCTCGGCTATAAGGTGCGCTATGTCCAGAACATAACCGACGTGGGGCATCTTCTCGACTCGGGTGAGGATCGGATTTTGAAGGGGGTAGCTCGAGAGCGGGTGGAGCCTATGGAACTGGTGGAAACTTACACCCGGCGGTATTTCGAGGACATGGACGCCCTCAACGTGCTGCGCCCGGATATCTCGCCACGAGCAAGCGGGCACATTCCAGAGCAGATCGAGCTGGTCAAAACCCTCGTTGAGAAGGGCTATGCCTACGAGGTCAACGGCTCAGTTTACTTTGACGTGGCTAAATGGCCTGAGTACGGCAAGCTCTCCGGCCGGCGGGTAGAGGAGCTGATGGAGGGAGCGCGGGTGGAGGTCAATCCTGAGAAGCGTCACCCGGCCGACTTCGCCCTCTGGAGGAGGGCCGAGCCGGAGCACATCATGCGCTGGCTAAGTCTCTGGGGCTGGGGTTTCCCCGGCTGGCACGCGGAGTGCTCGGCCATGTCCACCAAGTACCTGGGCCAGCCTTTCGACATCCACGGCGGTGGCATGGAGAACAAGTTCCCTCACCACGATTGCGAGATAGCCCAATCGGAGGCTGCTGCTGGGGTGCCCTTCTGCCGCTATTGGCTGCACAACGGAATGTTGATGATCAAGGGCGAGGAGATGCATAAGTCCCTGGGCAACTTCGTCACCCTGAGGGAAGCCTGGGAACGCTATTCGCCTCTGGCCATTCGCTTCTTCATCCTCGGTGGCCACTATCGCAGCCCGCTGGACTTCAGCGAAACGGCTCTGCAAGCCGCGGGCAAGGGGCTAGAGCGTCTCTACGGGACAGTGCAGGCGGTGCGGGAGAGGCTGCTGTCAACGGATTCGGGAACGGATTTAACGGACAGATCGTTCATGGCTAAGCTGGCAGAGCACAAAGCCCGCTTTTTGGAAGCCATGGATGACGACTTCAACACGGCGACAGCCATTGGCGCGCTGTTCGATCTCAACAGAGAAGTCAACACCCTGCTGGACTCCGAAGAGGAAATCAGCCGCGAGACTCTCGTAGCTATCAATGACCTCTACCGCGAGTTGGGTGGTGATATCTTGGGCGTCATTCCCGAAGAGATCGCTAAAGGGGCGGCGGGTTTGGAAGAGCCCCTTATCGAGCTTTTGATCGAGACTCGTGAGAAGTTGCGAGAAGCCCGAAAGTGGGATTTGGCAGACGAGATCCGCGCTCGGATGGCCGAGTTGGGGATAGCCCTGGAGGATCGCCCTGAGGGGGCAAGGTGGCGGATCAGCAGGCAATGAACGAGATACTCTACGGCCGCAACGCCGTGCGGGAGGCCCTGAGGGCCGGGCGACGGAAGATCTACAAGCTTATCCTGGCCCGAGGGATGAAGGAAACAGGCATCGTGGCCGACATTGCGACCTTAGCCAACAAAAGCGGGGTGCCAATCCAGCGAGTGGAACGGCGACAATTGGACAAGATAGGCGACTTCAACCATCAGGGTGTGGCCGCCGAAACGATTCAGTATCCCTATGCTGAGCTAGAGGAGATCTTGGCTGAGCCTGATCAACGCCAGGAAACGCCTCTGTTGTTAATGCTGGATTGCCTTCAGGACCCCCAAAACTTCGGTGCCCTGTTGCGCACCGCCGAGATAGTAGGCGTTCACGGCGTCGTCATCCCCAAGCGTCGCGCCGTGGGAATCACCCCGGCCGTGGTCAATTCCTCGGCCGGGGCCACAGAGCACCTGCTGGTAGCCCGAGTGACCAACCTGGTGCGGACCATGAAGGAGCTTAAGGCCCGGGAGCTCTGGATCGTCGGCTTGGAGGATGTGCCCCAGGCCCAACTCTATCACCAAAGCGACCTGGCGATGCCCTTGGCCCTGGTGGTGGGGAGCGAGGGCAGGGGCATGGGCCGGCTGGTCAGAGAGACCTGTGACATACTGATCAGGTTGCCCATGCGAGGAAAGATCAACTCGCTGAATACGGCTGTGGCTGGCTCTGTCGCCCTCTATGAGGTCTGGCAACAGCGAGGGATAGGGTGACACCGAGAATTTGACATTTCCAGCGAATTTTATTATACTATCATTGTTAGCGTCGGCTTAAGGAACTCGACGGCAGCAGTGTTTAGCAAAGCCGACGTAGCTCAATGGTAGAGCAACTCTCTTGTAAAGAGTAGGTTGTCGGTTCGAGTCCGACCGTCGGCTCTTGATGGTCAGGTAGTCTGGTGGTCAGGAACTTTAGTTGACCACCAGACCATGCGACCAGCAGACGAATAGACCAATTACGGGCAGGTACCCAAGTGGCCAAAGGGAGCGGTCTGTAAAATCGCTGGCTCAGCCTTCGGAGGTTCGAATCCCCCCCTGCCCACCAAAGCTGATTTTGGATTTCCGATTGCCGATTTTAGATTTGACGCGGCACTTGCGACATCAAATCGAAAATCGCAAATCCAAAATCTGAAATCAGGTTGCCCACGTAGCTCAGGCGGTAGAGCGCCTCCTTGGTAAGGATGAGGTCAGCGGTTCGAACCCGCTCGTGGGCTCCAGAATATCATCAGGAGGTTCTTAGAAAATGGCTAAGGAGCATTTTGAGAGGACGAAGCCCCACGTGAATGTGGGGACCATCGGGCACGTGGATCACGGCAAGACGACCCTGACCTCGGCGATGACCAAGGTATTGAGTTACCAGGGCCTGGGCAAGTGGTACGACTTC
>JAUWOY010000014.1 GCA_030611885.1 Chloroflexota bacterium
CATATCCACAGCCCCTATGACCACTTCAACTCAGCACTGTCCAGATCATCAAATCCAAGAAAGGAGGGGACAACCCGGGTAACATTATCTTTTGACTGAACGATCACCGTTCGGTAACATTTTCATTTGACTTGACAGGCAAAGCCCAGTTGCCTAAAAAAAGATAATGCGCTATAATATGTTCCTCTATGGCTCACCTTCTTCGACGAAACTCTTCCTATTCACCTTCACTCTTTCGCGAGCTCTCTCGAAAAGTGCTCGGAGCCCCGTCCGTGGGGCGGATCTTGCGGCTCGACCCTTCGGCAGGCTCAGGACACCGCTTCGCCAGCGGCACCCCTGGGGACGGGGGCTGGGAGCGGTTTCAAAGACTTTCCGAGAGATCTCTTGCTGCAATGCCGGTGCCGACCGAAGCTCGTGGGGAATATCTCAGTAGCCGATCAGGAAAAAGCAATGACTGTAAGCATTTTGCTCGTCGAAAAAGCCAAGTTCCCCATAGACTGGATTCACCAAAGCCTGGAGAAGAAAAAATACGGGGTGTCGCTGGCTCGCAATGAGCAAGAAGCCGTCGAGCGGGCAGCTTCCGAGATGCCCGATCTAATCATATTGAACGCTACATCTCCCCAAATAGCTGGGCGAAAAATCTGCCAGGCCTTGCACGAGAAGGTCGCCGAGATCCCCATTATCTTGATCCTGGCCAAGGCCAAAAGAGACGAGGATGTGATGGGAGCTACTTTTATCCTGACGCCCCCTTTCACCTCTCGAAAGTTGTTCAACCGCATCAGGAGCATTTTGAAAAGCGACGAAGGAGAGTTCCTTCAGGCAGGAAGGCTAACTCTAAATCTGGGGACGCGCCGCGTCAACAATGGAAGCAAAGAGCGGAGATTGAATCCCAAGGAACTCGAACTGTTAAAAGTTTTTATGCGCAGCCCAGGGCGAGTTTTGAGTCGCAAGTTCTTGATGAAGAAGATCTGGAAAACCGATTTCATGGGCGATACCGGAACCTTGAATGTCCATATCTGCCGGCTGCGGGAGAAGATAGAGGAAAACCCGAGATCACCGGCTTATTTGCGCACAGTGCGCGGGGTGGGCTATCGCTTTGAGATACCGGAGGAAGCAAACGAAGAAACCGAACGTGAAGCGTGAAGCGTAAATGAACCGCTTCCCAAACGAATTATCAGTCCAGCGAGCCAGGGCCGCCGAATATACCCTGGCTTGTTTGCTTTGAGGCCTCTTTCATGTTACAATACGGTGCCGCTGATCACTGAATACTAACCGTCGGAGTCAGGGAATGGCTCAAGATAAGCTCATCGTGCAAGGCGCGCGAGAGCACAACCTCAAGAATATAACGGTCGAGATGCCCCGCAACAAGCTCATCGTCATCACCGGCATCTCAGGGTCGGGCAAGTCGAGCCTGGCCTTCGATACCATCTTCGCCGAGGGGCAGCGCCGCTACGTGGAGTCCCTCTCGGCCTACGCGCGCCAGTTCCTGGGCCAGATGGAGAAGCCCGACGTGGATCAAATCGAGGGCCTCTCCCCCGCCATCAGCATTGACCAGCGAGGGGCCAGCCACAACCCCCGCTCCACCGTGGGCACAGTGACCGAGATCTACGATTACTTGCGTCTCCTCTACGCCCGTATCGGCGTGCCCCACTGCCACCAGTGCGGCCGGGAGATCACCCGGCAGACGGCGGAACAGATAGTGGACGCCATCATGAACCTGCCAGAGGGCAGCCGCATCATGATCCTGGCTCCCCTGATCAAGAACCGCAAGGGCCACCACCGGGGGATCTTCGAGGACGTGCGCAAGGCGGGCTACGTGCGGGTGCGAGTGAATGGGGAAGTGCGAGAGGTGGATGAGGAGATCGAGTTAGACCGCTACAAGATGCACACTATCGAGGTGGTTGTTGATCGGCTCGTCGTTCCCAACACATCGGAATTGGTAGACTGGGAAACTAGTAAATTCGTAAATTCGGAAACCCGTAAACCCATAAATTCGGACCCTGGTCCACGAGTTTACGATTATACGAATTCACGACTCCACCAATCTACCAGTCTACCAGATGACGTCATTGACTTTCGTTCCCGTCTGGCCGACTCGGTGGAGACGGCGCTGCAACTGGGCGAGGGGGTGATCATCGTCCACAACCTCTCAGCCAAGCCTCCCGAGGACCTGCTCTTCTCCGAGCACTTCGCCTGCGTCCACTGCGGAGTCAGTTTGGCGGAGATCGAGCCTCGTACCTTTTCCTTCAACAGCCCCCACGGGGCCTGCCCGGAGTGCCAGGGGCTGGGCATTGAACTGGCCATTGACCCCGACCTGGTCATCCCCAACCCTGACCTCTCTCTGCGAGACGGGGCTATCCAGCCCTGGCAGAGCAGCGGGAAAGATAACGGCTACTACATGCAGCTTCTGCAGGCGGTGGCTGAGCATTACGACATTCCCCTGGACGTGCCGGTGCGAGCGCTTTCACGGAGCCAGTTGCAGGTGATACTCCACGGCAGCGGGCAGGAGCGCATCCCGGTGCGCTACCGCAACCGGGAAGGCCGGCGCTGGCAGTACGAGACCACCTTCGAGGGGGTGATCCCCAATCTGTGGCGGCGCTACAACGAGACCACCTCGGACTATGTGCGACACAAGATCTCCGCCTACATGACCCATAATCCCTGCACGGCCTGCCAGGGGAAGCGATTGCGTCCCGAAGCCCTGGCCATCACCGTGGCGGGGAAGAACATCGCCGAGGTGACGGCGATGTCGGTGGCCGAGGCCAAGCGGTTCTTCGAGGAGCTGCCCGACCATCTCAGCCAGCGCCAACAGATCATCGGCCAAAGGATTCTCAAAGAGATCAGGGCTCGCCTGACCTTCATGGAGAACGTGGGCCTGGGCTATCTGACTTTGAACCGCACGGCGGTGACCCTCGCGGGTGGGGAGGCCCAGCGCATCCGCCTGGCCACCCAGATCGGCTCCCAGTTGATGGGCGTGCTCTATATCCTGGACGAGCCTTCCATCGGGCTGCACCAGCGGGACAACGCCCGCCTCATCCGCACTCTGAAGGGGATGCGCGATCTGGGCAACACGGTGGTGATCGTGGAACACGACGAGGCGACCATCCGCGCCGCCGATTACATCGTGGACTTGGGGCCTGGAGCCGGCGAGCACGGCGGGGAGGTGGTGGTTACCGGGACGGTGGAGGACGTCATGGCCTGCCCCCGCTCCATCACCGGCGACTACCTGGCTGGCCGCCGGCGCATCCCCATCCCCGAACACCGCCGCGACGGCAACGGCAGGGAGATCGTCATCAAGGGGGCGGCGGAGCACAACCTGAAGAGCATAGATGTGCACATCCCCCTGAGGAAATTCGTCTGCATCACCGGGGTTTCGGGTTCCGGCAAGAGCACCCTTTTGGTGGACATACTCTACAGGCGACTGGCCCAGGTGTTGCAACACAGTCGGGACAAACCCGGCCGCCACGATGCCGTGCTGGGAGTGGAGAACGTTGACAAGGCCATCAACATAGATCAGTCTCCCATCGGCCGCACACCCCGCTCCAACCCGGCCACCTACACCAACGTCCTCACCTACATCCGCGAACTCTTCGCCGAACTGCCTGAGTCCAAGGTGCGGGGATATGCGCCGGGGCGCTTCTCCTTCAACGTCAAGGGGGGACGCTGCGAGGCCTGCAAGGGCCACGGCACGATCAAGATCGAGATGCAGTTTTTGCCCGACATCTACATCAAGTGCGACGTCTGCAAGGGAAAGCGCTACAACCGCGAGACTTTGCAGGCGCGCTACAAGGGAAAGAACATCGCCGAGGTATTGGACACGACTGTTGAGGAGGCCATAGAGTTCTTCGACAACATCCCCAAGATCAAGCGCAAGCTCAAAACTCTCTACGACGTGGGGCTGGGCTACATCAAGCTGGGCCAGCCGGCCCCCACCTTGTCGGGGGGTGAGGCCCAGCGGGTGAAGCTGTCGCGGGAGCTTTCCAAGAGAGCCACCGGTCGCACCCTCTACGTCCTGGACGAGCCCAGCGTGGGCCTTCACGCCGCCGACGTGGACAAGCTGCTCAAAGTTCTCAACCGCCTGGTGGACGCTGGCAACACCGTGGTCATCATCGAGCACCAGCCAGACATCCTCAAAGTGGCCGACTGGATAATTGATCTAGGCCCTGAGGGCGGCGACGCCGGCGGGGAGATCGTGGCCGAGGGAACCCCGGAGCAGGTGGCGGAGGTAGAGAAGTCGTACACAGGGCAGTTGTTGAAGCGAGTGCTGAACAATGAGGCAACGAGTTAACGAGGCAACGAGTCAACGAGGGACGAGGAGGAAACAAGAACATGCAAGTGACTATCAACAAATCACGACTGGAACTCGTCGAGGGCGACATCACGGAGCAGGACACCGAGGCCATCGTCAACGCGGCCAATCCGAGCCTGCTGGGTGGGGGCGGCGTGGACGGGGCTATCCATCGGGCGGCGGGGCCACAGCTCCTGGAGGAATGCCGCACCCTGGGCGGCTGCCAGACCGGCGACGCCAAGATCACCAAAGGCTATCGGCTCAAGGCCAAGCACGTCATCCACACTGTAGGCCCGATCTACCACCGCGACGGCGAGCGAGCGCGGGAGCTACTGGCCAGCGCCTATCGCCGCAGCCTGGAGGTGGCTTCGGAGAACAGCGTCCGCTCAGTCTCCTTCCCCTCCATCAGCACCGGCGCCTACGGCTACCCGATAGACGAAGCCGCCCCCATCGCTCTGCAGACGGCCATCAACTACCTTGAATCCCACACCGACATCGAACTGGTGCACTTCGTCCTCTTCGGCCGCCGCGCCTATGAGGTCTACGAGAAGGCGCTCAAAGAGATCATGGCACAAGGAGTAAATGAGAAAGGTGGATCGTGAGGAAGGTTACCTTCAGTTCCAACTGGCCGGTAGGGCAATCGTATTTGAATTATCTCTCCCACATCGGGGCCTTTTAGGGCGCTCCTATCAGACCTGCACCCCGCCAGGCGGGAATTCTCGCGTAGTTTCTTCCACTTATTAGGTAGTGTCTCCCACTTCGGAGCAGATTTTGTTGCAAATGCGATTGCCCTAAACTGGCCGGGGATGCCCCACATCAAGCGCAACATCGAGCTCATCCGTGGGCTGCCGCTGAGCGAAGATGTGAAAGTGGGGCACCCTGTTTTGACATTCGAGAAAGAAGGACGTGAGTCGCTTCAAGTACTCAAATTGACGGATTAATACCATGACACCCAATACGGAATTTATCGCTTCATGGAACATTCTGATACTGCTTGAAGAGTTGTTCAGTATTTGGAGTTACTGGGAACCGCACAAAGACTATTACCTTCACAAATTGCTTCCTCAGCTCAAAAGAAGTTTAGAGGAAGCTACGGACAAAGAAAAACAATTGATGAGGGAAATCAAAGAGAAAGCATCATCGTCAGAATGGGAAAGATTGGAATGGATTGCTCAAAACTTGGAAACACAAAAACGCGACTGGCGGGGATTTTCCAAGCAATTAGATGAGCTACTGGAAAAAGGCAATTTTGAAGAGGCAAAACAGTTAGCGTCTCGATCTGGTAACCCAAAACTGGTTGCAGAATATGCAGAGCGTGCCTTTACCATAATAAAATCACAGATTCAAACACGTCTATCTTGGAAAGAGTTTGCTACAGCTCTACAAAAGCTCGGAACCTATCGTCTCGTCTTGCGCGATACTCAGTATGTCCACCAATATGACCAGTTGATGCAAGAAATTCTGGCCCAGGTCAGAACCGAGATAGAAGAAGCATTGAACCACTACGAGTTCGAGCGTGCAAACCGATTGCATGAGCAACTCAAAGAGCGCTACCCGGATGCAACTATTCCGAATTTTGAAACCAGGGTTCGCGAAGCACGTGAATTACTCGATTCGTTGAAACATTTTTACTTCACTGCGGCGGATGAACTTTTTAGGAAAAGCCACTATTTCGCTAGAGAAAAGTATGAGAATCTCAAGAAGCACTACATTGAGCAATACGTTAATCAGCACCTTCCATCATTTCCCATAAATGATGAGCAAGCTGAGGCTCTGGCAAACACAAGCTACAACCTGCTTGTCGGAGCTCGCGCTGGGTCAGGCAAAACTCGATTAATTGCCTATAGAACCGCGCTTCTGCTGCAAGAGGGAGTGCAGAATCCAGACGAGCTCATGGTCCTAGCATTCAATGTCAACGCGGCCACGGAGATCCGCAACCGCATTCGGCGGGAATTTGGCTTCGAGCAATTTAGGAATGCACGTACTTTTCACAGTCTTGCTTATCGCCTTGTCCGTCCTGAAGAGACGCTACTATTTGACGAAAGGGGAGATAGCATATTTACTAAAAAACTCTCATCATTCGTACAAGGTGTACTCACGAGCATCATTAACCCTGCTTTCCGCGAGCAGATGTACGCTGTCTTTCGCCAAGAGCTAGCAGAAATTGAAGAAGCGGGGCTGCTGCTGTCTGAGGAAGATTACTACACCTACCGCAGAAATGTGCGTCAAACCACCCTACGAGGCGATCGCGTAAAATCTGCAGGAGAAAAGTGGATTGCGGACTTCCTATTTGAACACGACATTCTTTCGTACAGTTACGAAAAAATATGGTTCTGGGATGGGGAGCACTATCGGCCTGATTTCAGCATTTTCTATCGCCAGGAGGATTATGTCATTGAGCATTGGGGTATTGACGAAAATCACAGAGAAGAATTGCCAAACTGGTGGGGAAAAACTTGGGAAGAATATCGCCGAGAAATGCAAGGAAAGCGAGACTATTGGCGTAAAAAGGATGATGTTGTGCTGATCGAAACATCCACCGCGGATATGCGGCTAGGACGGGAGCACTTCGAAGCAATTCTGAAGCAAAAACTGGAAAACGCAGGCATTACCTGCCATAAACTTCACCAAGAGGAATTGTATGAAAAAGTAGAACATGATCATCTTACCAAATTTGCTGAGATGATCACTCAATTTATCCAAAACGCCAAGAAGAAGGGGCTTTCTCCTATTCAGATGCAGAGGGAAATTGACACTTACGAACCACGCGATGAGCGAGAATCTGTCTTTCTGCAATTGGCGACACGTGTTTACAAGGAATATGAACAGGAAAAGGAAGAGCAAAATCGCATTGATTTTGATGACCTGCTAGTGCGGGCTATTCAGCGTGTCCATGAAACTGAAGGAAGGTGCAACATCAGAGTTGATCATCAGCGTCATATCCGCATGAACGATCTCCGTTGGATCATGATTGACGAATATCAGGATTTCTCTCCCTTGTTCTATCAACTCATTCAATCTGTCCGTGAATACAATCCCAGTGTTCACCTGCTCTGTGTTGGAGATGACTGGCAGGCGATTAATGCTTTCGCGGGTTCGGAGCTAACCTTCTTCGAGAAATTTGAAGAGATAATTGGTAATGCAGGAATCACTCATCTACTGACAAACTATCGTAGTCAAGCAAAAATCATTGAGAACTCAAACGCTCTAATGGATGGAGGCCCCAAAGCTGTCTCTTTGCCAGACAAACGAGGTGGCTTGGTGGAAATCGAGTCCATTGATGACATTTGGCTCGAACTCAGCAAAGAAAAAGAAGAAGCATACCAGGCAGATACACGCTTCTATTTCTTCAACAGGGGAAAAAGTGTCAACGTTATGGCATCAAAGTATGCCAAACGTTGCTATCAGATCATTACTGATCCAGAGAACTTTGGAAAAACGGTCGCTATATTGAGTCGCACAAACAGACTTTATTCCGTCGGACTGGAGAATTTCCGGAGAAAACTCATCAAGTGCTTGAGTGAGGAAGAGAAAGAAGCAATCGGGGAACCAGAGGACAAGATTCAAGTCAAAACAGTACACAGTTTCAAAGGGCTGGAAGCGGAAATAATCATTCTAGTTCGCGCCTGTGAAGGTGCTTATCCTCTTATTCATCCAGACAATGTCCTGTTCACCATCTTTGGGCGCAATGAAGCCGATATCATTGACGAGGAAAGGCGGCTTTTCTACGTTGCGTTGACCAGAGCTAAGGAAAAGTTATACATCTTGACAGAGCGAGACCGTGAGTCTCCTTTTTTACGTAGATTGCCTGAGCATGCTGTGGGCTGATGGGAGCGGACATCGCCCAGATCGCAGCCCAGGTGGACTACGACACCATCGTGCGCAAGCTGAACGAGGGATGAGGAACTAGGAATCAGCCTTATCCCTTGTCCCTGAATGGAGGAGTTGATGTCACAACGTCACTACGACGTCATCATCGTCGGCGCTGGACCGGCGGGGATTTTCACCGCTTTGGAGCTGTCGTCGCGCGCCAAGCTGGATATACTGATGCTGGAGAAAGGGCCGGACATCGAGAAGCGGCACTGCCCGTCCCGCGAGCTGGGCAAGGGCTGCGCCCACTGCAACCCCTGCATGCTCCTCTGCGGCTGGGGAGGGGCTGGGGCCTTCTCGGATGGCAAGCTGACTCTCTCGCCAGTGGTGGGTGGACACCTGGCCAAATTACTGGGCGACGAGGCAGCCAGTGCCCTGATCCAAGAAGTGGACGAGACTTTCGTCAACTTCGGCGCGATGGGGCCTATCTACGGCACTAACGACGACGACATAGAGCGACTCGAGAAACGAGCGGCTTTGGCAGGGCTAAGGCTCATCTCTTTCCCCATCCGCCACCTGGGCACAGAGCGGAGCGGCGAGATCCTGACCGCCATGCGAGACGAGTTGTCAGGTCGTGGGGTGGAGATCAGGACCAGAACCCAGGTGTCCAAAATCCTGGTCGAGAACTGGCAGGCTGCAGGAGTGGAGACGGCCAAAGGGGAAGTCATTGAAGGAAAGTACGTGGTGGTGGCTCCTGGCAGGGAGGGAGCATCTTGGCTGAAGGAAGTGTCCAAACAGTTGAACCTCTCCCTCAGCCGCAACCCCGTTGACTTGGGCGTGCGGGTGGAGCTGCCAGCCGAGGTGCTGGCGCCCATCACCGATCTGGTCTACGAACCCAAGCTGCACTACTACTCCCGTGCCTTCGACGACAAGGTGCGTACGTTTTGTGTTTGTCCCTATGGCGAGGTAGTAACCGAGTACGCGGACGAGGTGATGACCGTCAACGGCCACAGCTATGCCAACCGAAAGACCGCGAACACCAACTTCGCCATCTTGGTGAGCAAAACCTTCACCGAGCCTTTTAATGAGCCCATCGCTTACGGTAAGTACATCGCCAGTCTGGCCAACTTGCTGGGCGATGGTGTCATCGTGCAGAGACTGGGCGACTTGCAGCAGGGGCGGCGCTCGACGCCTGAGCGGCTGGCCCGCAGCCTCGTCACCCCTACTCTGACAGATGCCACCCCCGGCGATCTGAATCTGGTGCTGCCCTATCGCTACGTAGTGAACATCCTGGAGATGCTGGAAGCCCTGGACAAATTGGCTCCCGGCGTCAACTCGCGCCACACCCTTCTCTACGGCGTGGAGGTCAAGTTCTACTCGTCCAAGCTCGAACTGAGCAAGTCCCTGGAGACCGAGGTGGAGAACCTCTTCGCCGCCGGCGACGGGGCGGGCGTGACCCGAGGTTTGGTACAGGCCTCAGCCTCCGGCCTGCTGGTGGCACGGGAGATCTTGGCTAGAGGATGAATGATCAAACTTCAAACTCTAAACTTCAAACTTCAAAGGAGTCCATCATCGCCAAGCTGCGGGGAAGACTTAAGCTTGACCAGCAGACCGCTGAAGAAATCCTGGAGTCTCCGGAGATCGAATATGAAGCCCTCTGATATTCCGGAAAGACGGTTTCAGCAAATCACAAAGGCTCGCAGCGGGTCGCCAGATCCGGCAGGAGCAGGTCGTGAGATGAAACGTTATCACATTTGGACCATCGGCTGTCAGATGAATATAGCCGACTCGCGGCGAGCGGCGGAGGGGCTGGAACGCCTGGGCTACCGTTGGGCGAAGCGGGCCGAGGATGCTGACCTCGTCGTCCTCAACACCTGCGTGGTACGGCAGAGTGCTGAGGACAAGGTGCTGGGCCGCCTCAGCTCCCTCAAGCCCCTCAAGAAGAAACACCCCGAAGCCATCATCGCCGTGATGGGCTGCCTGGTAGACGACGTCCCCGCTCTAAAACAGAACTTCCCCTACGTGGACGCCTTTCTCAAACCATCGGACGTGGCGGGCCTAGTCCAGTTTGTCAAAGAGCACCACTCGTCAGCAGCCGACCTCCAACCTCCAACCTCCAATATCCAATATCCAGTATCCCGTTACGTTCCAATCATCGAGGGCTGCGACCACTTCTGCACCTACTGCATCGTCAGGCTGCGGCGGGGGCGGGAGCGAAGCCGACCGGTGGACGAAATCGTGGAAGAGGTGGAATGCCTGGTGAAACGCGGGGCGCGGGAGGTGACTCTGCTGGGTCAGAACGTGGATGCCTACGGCCACGACTTGCCGGGCCAGCCCGATTTGGCTGACGTCCTGGCGGCTGTTCACGGAATCGAAGACCTGTGGCGCATCCGCTTCCTGACCTCTCATCCCGCCGACATGAAGGAACGAATCATTGACGCCGTGGCCAGCCTCCCTAAAGTCTGCGAGCACGTTGAGATTCCCGTCCAATCGGGTGACGACGCTGTCCTCAAACGCATGGTCCGAGGCTACAGCGTAGACCAGTACCGCCTACTGGTAGCCAAAATCCGCCAGCGCATCCCAGGGGTGAGCCTGGCGACGGACGTGATCGTCGGCTTCCCCGGCGAGACCGAGGAGCAATTTATGAACACCTGCCGGCTCCTGGGGGAAATCCGTTTCGACGTGGTACATGTCGCTGCCTTCTCGCCCCGCCCCGGCACCGCCGCCAGCCGTCTCCCTGACGACATTCCTCAAGAGGAGAAAGAACGCCGCCGCAAGATCATCGAGGAATTGCAAGAGGTTGTTGCGGGTGAGATCAACCAGCGGCTCTTGGGGAAAACCGTCGAGGTATTAGTCGAGGAGAAGCACAAGGGCAAGTGGAAGGGTCGCACCCGCACCCATAAGTTGGTCTTCTTTGAAGACGCCCCCCCTCTTTCCCCCCCAAAGTTGGGGGGGATGAAGGAGGGGCGAGGAAAGTTAGCCCAGGTGAAGATCACCTGGGCGGGGCCGTGGTCTATGCAAGGGGAGTTAGCCTGAAGTAAGCATTCAGACCCTTGGGGTTTTGGAAAACCCCAAGGGTCTCACGATGCGTCTCTTTCCTCGAAGGGTGTTGTCTCGTAGCCCCCCTCGCCCGAGGGCACCAACTGGCTCACTTTCAACTCAGCATCGTCCAACTGCTGGCCGCAGTGCTGGGCCAGCTTCGTCCCCCGCTCGAAGAGGGCGATGGATTCATCCAGAGTCAACCCTCCCCCCTCCAGTCGCTGCACTGTGTCCTCTAATTCTTTGAATGCCTCTTCGAAAGACAATTTCTCTGCTTCGTTCATTTTTGATTCTCCTGGCGTTGCACTGCCCAAGCGACCAGGCCCTCGAATTTTCCGTCGCTCACCTGGGTCTCGATTCGATCCCCAGTCGCCACCTGGGCCACGCTTTTGACGATCTCCCCTGTTCTCAGTTGACGAGTTATAGAATAGCCTCTTTCCAGGGTGGCAAAAGGGCTGAGGCTCTGCAGGCGCAGGAGGTGGCCATGCAGCCGCTCTCGCCGCAGGGCCAACTGGTGAGCCAAACTGGCGCTGGCCGTGCGGGTTAGCTCATCTACGCGCTGGCGATAGGTGGCGATTTTGGCTTGAGGCGACAGTCGGCTGAGGGCTCGCTGCTGGGCCTCAAGAGCACTGCGCCGTTCGGCTATCTGTCTCCCCACGAGAGCGACCAGGCGGTTGCGATGGAAGTCCAGCGTTCCTCGCAGATCGCCTCGATCGGGCACGGCGATCTCCGCAGCAGCCGAAGGGGTGGGAGCTCGCACGTCGGCTACGAAGTCGGCGATGGTGAAGTCGGTCTCGTGGCCCACGCCGGAGATCACGGGCAAGCGCGATGAGTAGATGGCCCGCGCCACCCGCTCATCGTTGAAGGCCCACAGTTCCTCCAGTGACCCACCACCCCGAGCGACGATGATGGCCTCTGCATCTGTACACTCGTTGAGGGCCTCGATGGCAGCCACGATCTGCAGCGGCGCTTTGTCTCCTTGCACCAGGGTGGGGGAGAGGATCACCTCAACCAGGGGATAGCGACGTCCCAAGACGTGCAGTATGTCTCTGAGGGCGGCGCCAGTCGGCGAAGTGACCACGCCCACGCAGCAGGGGAAGGGTGGCAGAGGCCGCTTGCGCTCAGGGGCGAAAAGGCCCTCGGCCTCCAGGCGTTTCTTGAGGGCCTCGAACTCGAGGTACAAAACCCCCAGGCCGGCCGGCTGGAGGGCATCCACGTAGAATTGATAAGTGCCTTGAACCTCGTAGACGGAGATGCGGCCGTGGGCAAGGATGGCTTCGCCGTTTTGGGGAAAGTAGGCTTGCTGTACAGCCAACGAGCGCCACATCACGCAGCGGATGCTGGCTGCTTTATCTTTCAGGGTGAAGTAAGCGTGTCCCGCCGCCGAGCGGGAGAAATTAGAAACCTCGCCCTCTATCCAGAGGTCCTGGAGCACGAAGTCTATCTCGAAGAGATCTTTGATGTAGCTGTTGATCTGGCTGACGGTGAAGTAGTGAGTAGCTTTAGACATACAGGATGCTTTCGGCCCACAAAACGACTTGTTCAGCCAATTCGAGGGCACTTTGGTACTCCTCGTCGGTTACCTCTTCGCCCCAGTCGGGATAGCGGACCTGGACCGCGTATGAAGTGAGGCCAGCGGCGGCCTTGACTTCCGGCGGAATTTGCAGACTGGCCGATTCGAGGATGTCCATCAAAATGACCAAGGAATGTGTCTTGGGGAAATCGAGGTTATGATGCACGCATACAGCCTTCAGCGCCTTTTCCGCAGCCTGCTGGGCATCGAAGCAGAGATCTTCCAGAAAGACCCCTGGATGGCCGCTCCCCAGCTCGGCAATTTTCAGGTTACTTTTGGCCCGGGCCAGCCAAGCCAAAGGATCGGTTGGATCAGTTCTACGCTTCATAGATGATCTCCCCTTCGCGCAATGCCGGGCGTAGGATCGTCCCGACCTTGTCGCCATACTGCTCAATATCCTGCTCTGTCGCCACAACGACATCTACCGGCAGTGGGATGCCGTGCAAGTTGCGGTAAATCTCCTGGGCAAGGGAACGGCGATGGACCGGTCCTCGCACGATTACTAGCAAGTCCAAGTCACTATCTGGTCCCATTTGGCCCCGCACTGCCGAACCGAAAAGCACGATTCGGCGGGGATGAACGACCCTGAAGACCCGCTGGATGACTTCATCTAAAACGTCCTGATGCGGTACGGCGATGGCTTGAAAAGTGGTCATCGTTTCCCTCCTCTCATTCGAATAACTTCCTCTGCTGCACGGCTCTGCACGACATTATATCACGTCTAGAGGGCAAAGGCAAAAAAGTTGCCCCCTCCGCTCCGCGGGGGAACAGAGGGGGCGATTCGATTTTTGCCAGGGAGCGTTAGGCGAGTGCTGCCCGGCGACGACGGCAGGCTTCCCCGACCATCAGCCAGAGGGCTCCCAGGCCCAGGAGGGTGACGATCAGGCCGATAAACCAACCCAGGATGGGGATGGCCCTGACGATGGTGAAGAGCACTATTCCCAGCACCATCGGCCAGACCCGGCCCGCCCCCCACGAATCCCGGATGCGTTCGAGGATCATGCGCCCCACCAGGAGGCTGAACACAATTTTGGTGACGTAGCCTGCCGCGATCAGGAAACCCACTACGATCGTCGTGTTAGTGAGAATGCCCAGGCCCGTGATGCAGACGACCAGGCCGCCAAAGCCCAGTACACCGAGGAAAAGATCCAGGACGACCATCAAAAAGCCTACCACGGGGACCGCAACGCAGACGAAGATAACGACGAGGATACCCCAGCCCAGACTGCCCCACGGCCTGGTCTGCAGGGCGGTCGCAGCCTCCCGCACCGGGCCCGGCACGACCCAGACGAGCAGCAAGCCAACCAGCAGCAGGGCCGCCAGCCGGCGCAGTTGGTCCAGGGACCAGTTCAGCATGACCTGCTGTGAAGTTAGCACTTTCACCTCCTCCACTTCCACCGGTGACGGCACTGGTGTTTGATAGGCGACGCCACCCACTATCTCGGCTCCAGACTCTATCTCGCCCCTGCTGCCGCTGGTGTAGGTGAGCTTCCCTCCGATCTCGGCCCCTTCGGTCACCCTGAAGCCAGGCGGCAGCATCGGCGCTGGCACCCACGTCTGGAAGAAGGGCTGCGCAGCCTCGAAATCGGGATCGGGCTCACCGACGTCCACCGCCACGTTACCTCCGATGCGCCCGGCGATCTCCAGCGCGCCCATCCCCCCGTAGAAGTCTTCCTCCACCTCTCCGGCCAACTCGGCCTGGTAACCTCCCCAGAAGAGCGAGCCGCCAACGGTGCTGCCATCCATGGCGTCGAAGCTGTAGCCAGCAGCGAAGACATCGTCAGCGATTCGCGCGTTCGGACCCAGGGTGAGAACGCCGCCAGCGATGCGCACATCGTCCTGAAGCTCGCCGTTGATGGTGATGTATCCGGCGGTGCCCCAGAAATCGCCTTCCACCGTTCCGTTGACGATAATCTCACTGCCTGCGGCGATAAGGTCGCCTTTGATCGTCCCCTCGATCCTGATCGTCTCAGCTCCCACGTAGAGGTCATCCTCGACCACTTCGTCCGGCCCGACGATCACCTCGTCCCCGCCTTTGAATTCACCAGCCCAGGCGACGGGCGTCAGCCAGAAAAGGCTCAAGAGCACGATTCCCAGGATCGCCAGCCCTTTCCTGACCCGAGAATTAAACCTTCCTTTCATTAGAAGTTCCTCCTTTGCTTGAATGAATTTGCGGACTCCGTCGTTTCCGGTGAGCAATCTGCTTTTCGCATCACCTCCTCGGATTGGATGTTCTCCTGCTCTCTATTATACCTGACCCCCTCAAAAAGGCAAACCTTCGTATTCACGACGTACAGTAAACAGGCGGATTTGACGCCTATGATAATATGTACTACAATTCTTTCACGACAAAGACACGTGAGCAGATATGTCACCGGAATTCGGGGTGAGAAGCACATTATTTAGCAAAAAAACTAACCAATGGAGGTGAAGTGAAATGGCAGAAAGATTGCTGCTGCTCGGCGATGAAGCCGTTGCTCTGGCCGCAGTGCACGCGGGAATAAGCGGGGCTTACTCGTATCCGGGTACCCCGGCAAGCGAGATATTCGAGCACGTGGAGAAGTTCGCCGACCGCTTCGGCGTACACGCTGCCTGGTCGGCAAACGAGAAGGTGGCATACGAGGAGGCCCTGGGGATGTCCTTCGCGGGGAAGAGGGTGCTGGTCAGCATGAAGCACGTGGGGCTAAACGTGGCCGCGGATCCCTTCGTGAACTCCGCGATAAGCGGGGTGAACGGCGGGCTGGTGCTCGCTGTTGCCGATGACCCAGGCATGCACTCCTCTCAAAACGAGCAGGACTCCCGCTACTACGCCAACTTCGCTCGGATTCCCTGCCTCGAGCCGTCCAACCAGCAGGAAGCGTACGAGATGACCAGGGAGGCCTTCGAGCTTTCCGAGAGGTTCGGCCTGCCGGTCATGGTCAGGCTCACCACCAGGCTGGCGCACAGCAGGGCGGACGTGGCGGTGGGTGAACCGAGAGAACAGAAGGGCTTGAAAAAGCCCGCCGACGTCTCCGCGTGGACCCTGCTTCCAGGCAATGCCAGGAGGCAATACAGGAAGCTCCTGGAGAAACGGCCATCCCTGCTTCAGGCCAGCGAAGCGTCCCAGCACAACGCGATTGACCTCTCCGGTCCGGACAGAAGCCTGGGCGTCATAGCGTCCGGGATAGCCTACAACTATTTCATGGAGGCTGTGGGCGGCGTCAGCCCCTATCCCTACGTCAAAATCGGCATGTATCCGCTGCCCGTTTCGGCCATCCGGAGGCTGTATCAGGCTGTGGGCCGGATGATGGTGATAGAGGAGGGGTATCCCTTTATCGAGGAGCTGATGAGCGGGGTTTTGGGCTGCGGAAAGCCAGTGTTGGGCAAGCTTTCCGGTGCGCTGCCCCGCACCGGCGAGCTGAGGCCGGAGCTTGTGGCCGGAGCGTTGGGGATGCAGTGGGAGGCAAGCGAATTTGTGCCCTTCGAGCCCCTCGCCGCGCGACCTCCCGCGCTTTGCAAGGGCTGCCCCCATGTGGACACCTTCAGGGCGATGAAGGAAGCCATCTCGATTTACGAGCAGCCCACGGTCTTTTCGGACATCGGCTGCTACACGCTCGGCTTCTATCCGCCCTTCCAGGCCATCGAGACCTGCATAGATATGGGTGCCAGCATCGGCATGGCCGCGGGCGCGGCTCATGCAGGGATGTTTCCGGTTCTGTGCGCCATCGGCGACTCGACGTTCTGCCACTCCGGCATGACGCCGCTCATCGGAGCCGCCAAGGAGAACGTGAACGTAAAGGTGTTCATTCTAGACAACGGGACCGTAGCCATGACCGGTACCCAGGAGACGATGGCCACGGGCGAAAGGCTGGTGGAAGTGGTGGTGGGCCTGGGGGTGCCCAGGGAGCACGTCCGCACCCTCGTCCCCCTCCCCAAAAACCACGAGGAGAATGTGAGGTTGATCCGGGAGGAGATCGAATACGAGGGGCTATCCGTGCTCATTCCCCAAAGGCCCTGCATCCACCTCAAGAGAAAAATCTAGGTAAGCGTTCAGGCGTCATTGCGAGGCGCGGTTTTTTGTGCCGAAGCAATCCCCTACATTGATGGAGATTGCTTCGCAAAAACCGCTCGCAATGACACTGGGCTGAACGGTTACAAATCTAGCAGGAGGTAAGCCATGGAATTCAACATCATCCTCTCAGGCGTGGGAGGCCAGGGGATCCTCACCATAGCCTACATGCTCGACAACGCCAGCGTCGCCAATTCTTACCACTTCAAGCAGGCCGAAGCTCACGGGATGGCCCAGCGGGGAGGTGCGATTCAGACCCACCTGCGCATATCCGACAGGCCCATCTTCAGCGACCTGATCCCGCAGGCGAGGGCCGACCTCATCATCAGCGTCGAGCCGCTGGAGGTGAACCGCTACCTCAGCTACCTGAAGAAGGACGGTGCAGTGGTTTCAAGCTCGACCCCGGTGAAGAACATCCCCAACTATCCCGACGAACGCGAGTTGCTCCGGCACCTCCTGTCGCTTCCCAAGGTCGTGCTTCTGGACGCGGGCAAGATCGCGCGCCAAGCTGGCAGCAGCCGCTCACAAAACATGGTGATGCTCGGCGCGGCTACCCCCTTTCTCCCCTTCAGCCTCGAAGAATTCCCCCCCTTTATTCGGGAGCTGTTCGGCGGCAAGGGGAGCAGGGTGGTGGAAACGAACATCAAGGCCCTCACCATGGGATTCAAGGCTTCATCGTTCTTCATTCAATTGGTAGGCCACGGCGTCTCCAAAGGGACCGCCTTTGCCCTGATCGAACGGTTCGATCCCGAAACCGTGGAGCCGGAGGATGCGGCAGAGTGGGCGAGCGGGCTTCGCGGCAACGAGGAGCGAGCCGTCCGGCGGCTTGCAGAGCTCGCAGGCGACGTGCCAGCCACCCAGGCCGGGCTCGAGTCGCTCCTACACCAGTCATCACTTTAGGAGACTGGATACTGGCATGTTTTTCGTAGTGGCGACTTCAGTCGTTCACAACGGAGCCAAAGCGACTGAAGTCGCTACTACGAATCCCTTAACTCCAGTTAGGAGATACGATGAAAGTCAGCGCACTGGCGAGAAAACTTATCGAATCCGCTGCCCTGCAGGGCAGGGATGCCCTGCACGAGCACGAAGCTTACGCTCTTCTGGCCAAGGCGGGCCTGGCGGTTCCACAATCTGTGTTCGTCCCCGCTGGGGGTCCCCTCCCATGCCCCGGCTCCATAGAGGCGATCCCAGGCGACAGGGTGGTGGTCAAGGTGGTCTGCCCCGAAATCCCCCACAAGACCGAGGCGGGCGGTGTGGCGGTGGTTGAAAAGTCGCATCGGGCGGTGTGCGAGGCTCTGGAGAGTATGGATAGGACGCTCAGACAGAGGGTGCCGGCGATCGCTGACCGCGTGGCAGGATTCCTGGTCTGCGAGTTCATCCCCTGCCCCCGGACCCTGGGGAGCGAGCTTTTCGTCGGGATGCGTTGGACACGGGAATTCGGATACGTGATGGCGGCGGGCCTGGGAGGGCTGGACACGGAGGAACTCGCCCACAGGTTCCAACCGGGCCACGACGTCAAGATCGCCTGTGCGCACCTGACCGACCCCCGCGATTTCCTCGAGATGTTCTCCTCCACCTTCACCTACCTGAAACTGTCGGGCAGAGACAGGGAGGGGAAGAAGTTGCTTTCGGACGACGAGCTTGAAAGGGTGTTTGGCTTCTTCCTCGCCCTGGCCAGTGCCGTTGGAAGCGGGCAGAACAGGCGGTGGATAAAGGAGTTTGAAGTAAATCCCTTCTACATCTCCCACGGCCGGGCGGTGGCGGTGGATGCCCTCTGCACACTTCAAGAAATCACCGCGCCACGGCATCTGCCAATGGACTGGAGCAAGATGGAGAGGTTGCTTCAGCCGGAGACCATCACCATCGTTGGCGTATCGGCCAGGGGAATCAATGTCGGGCGGACGATTCTGCGCAACCTCCTGCGGGACGGCTTTGGGCCTTCGAAGATGAGGGTCGTGCGGCCAGACGCCGAAACCATTGACGGTGTGGAGTGCGTGGGCGATGTGGCGGAGCTGCCGTGGAAGGCGGATCTGATGGTGGTTGCGGTCTCGGCGCCCAGAGTGCCGGAGGTGATGGATGACATAACATCCTGCGAGGCGGCCCACAGCGTGATCCTGATACCCGGCGGCATGGGGGAGACCGAGATGGGAAAGGAGGCCGACGAGAAGACCCGGGCCATCCTCGCTCGCGGCAAGAGCGAGGGGAAGGAAACCCCGGCGGTGGTGGGGCCTAACTCGCTCGGAATCAGATCGCTGCCGGGAGGATACGACACGCTCTTCATTCCAGAGACCAAACTCCCACCCCAGCCAGGAAACGTGCGGAATGTGGCCCTCGTTTGTCAGAGCGGCGCCTTCATGATAACCCGCATGAACCGCCTCCCCTTTCTCAACCCGCTCTTTGCGATCTCGACGGGCAACCAGATGCACCTGAGCAGCATTGACTTCGTGGAGCACCTGGTGCAGCGAGAGGAGATAGACGTGGTGGCGCTCTACGTGGAGGGCTTCAATCCTTTGGACGGCCTGAGGCTCGCTTCGCTCTGTCGTGACCTGACCCCATGCAAGCAGGTAATCGTCTACAAGACAGGCAAAACCGCGGAGGGGGCTCAGGCGGCCTCCAGTCACACCGCCTCTATTTCGGGCGACTACGAGGCGTGCGTTGCCGTTCTATCCGAAGCGGGCGCTCTGGTTGCGACCTCCTTCGACGAATTCAGGGCCTTCATCATGCTCTCCTCGCTGCTGGCCAGCAGAGAATTCTCCGGCAGGCGCCTGGGAACGTTGTCCAATGCTGGCTTTGAGGCGGTGGGTATGGCGGACAACCTCGACCGCGAGGCCGGTTTCTCCCTGCCCCGCTTCAGCGGCCGCACGAGGGAAAGGATACAACTTGCCCTGAGCGAGGCCGGAATCGCGAGACTCATAAACGTGCGCAACCCGCTCGATCTCACCCCCATGGCCTCCGACACCGTGCACACCCAATGCCTCGAAGCGATCATCGAGGACGAGGACGTTGACGCGGTGGTGATGGGCTTCGTGCCCCTGACGCCGGCTATGGCGACCCTTCCGCCTGGAGTGGACCCCTCAGGCAGGGACAGCGTGCTCAATGAATCGTCCGTTGCGCAGCGGGTCCCGGATGTTTTCCGGCGGCACAGCAAGCCGCTCGTGACGGTGGTGGATGCAGGCGAGCTTTACGATCCGCTGGCAGAGGCGTTGATCGCGGGCGGCGTTCCGTGTCTGAGAAGCGCTGACCTCGCCATGACAGTCTTCCAGAGGTTCATTGACGTCAGATTTGCCAACTTCTCCCGCAAGCCCTGAGCCTCAAGCCAGGGGGAGTGGTGTGAAACTGCGAAGTGATGAGTCGCAAAGACCTGCTTGACTGAACCCTCATTGAAACTGACGTGTCCAAAGCTGATGACTGAAAACTTACTTTTTACGTAGGGAGGATTCTATGAGCGAGATGCGAAGCCTGTTACGTTTTCTGCCTCATTCCTGGGGTGCGTACATTTTACACATGCGCCCCCGGGCATTCCCGATCGTCGCTGCGCATTTTAGCGTGGGCGTGATTTTAGCCAGCGAACTCCGATTCACGCCGGAGGTGATCTGGCGATGGATCGCGGGTATCCTTTTATGGGCTGGGTTCGGTCACAGTGGCACCCTGGCCCTCAATAGCGCGATTGACAAGGATAAATGGGACATCGGATACCTGTCGGACCCACCTCCCGTGCCCAGGTTTTTATGGGCCTATGCCCTGATTCTGCTCTTTTTAGGTGGCGTCGGCGCGTTCTTTGTGTCAAGTAGATTCTTTACAATTTACACTGTTTGTACTGTGATGGCTATCCTGTATTCTGTGCCTCCGATGCGGCTGAAAGCGATAGCCGGGGCCGACGTGTTGAACAACTCTCTTGGCTATGGTGCTTTCACCCTGTGCGGCGGCTGGGTAGCCCTTAACCGAGAGCTCAACCCAATGATGTGGTTGGTTTTGCCCGCTTTTTTCTGTCTGTTCGCCGCATTCTACCCACTGACCCAGATCTATCAGTACGATGAGGACAAGAAACGCGGCGACCGCACGCTGGTGATCGCGCTGGGAAAACGAGGAGCATTGCACTGGGCCATTTTCATGGTCATCGCTTCTTTCGCGTTTCTGGGCACAGCCATCTGGAAATATCACTTTACCGCCTGGTCGCTGGTCGTGTTGGCTGCGTTTGTGATGTGGCTGGCCGTCCTCGTGCCCTGGATCACGCACATCCATACATATCCCGAACAAAAGGGTATGTACCGTGCGTTGTGGGCCTGGGCGCTGACCGACATCAGCGTGATCCTGGCCCTGGTCTTGTGATGAGAGATCCGATTTACTTTTCCCAACCTCACCAATCTGTTGTATAATGTGAGGGTAAATCTCAATGGAGAGAGACAACGATCTCGGAGGTCCGGTGAGGTCGGGAAAACTGGAGGAACGATATGAAGACATTAACCTTAGATTTGCCAGAACAGATGGCCGAGGAATTGGCCGAAGCAGAGCCGAAATTCGTCATCCAAGTATTGCAGGCTGGGATGCAAAAAGTTCGTCAGGTGCCTGAATCTGCCACCGAACATCCCTATATTACTCGCGTTCCCGGAAAACGAGGAAGGCGGCCCATCATTCGCGGCACAGGGATCACCGTGTCTTTGATCGCTGGCCTTTACAAAGCCGGCGATACCGTTGACGAAATCCTGGAGAGTTACCCGCATCTGCGCCCTTCCTGGATACACGACGCTATCGGTTATTACCTGGATCACCAGAACGAAATCGAGCGCGAGATACGCGAGAGCCGGATGGAGTACCTGACCGAGCAGCACGATCTGACCATTGACGAGCGTGGCTTCGTCCACTTTGGAGGGAAACGATGGACAAGCCATTGAAAATATTGCTGGTTTCCGCCGAGGCGGTGCCTTTCGCCAAGGTGGGCGGGCTGGCCGACGTGGCGGGATCGCTTCCCAAGGCCCTGCGGCGGTTGGGCCACGATGCCAGGCTGGCGCTGCCTAAATACGGACAAATCAACGAGGCCGAGTTTGGGCTGACCAAGGTTTTGGATTCGCTGCCCGTGCCCGCTGGCTCCAATCACGAGCAGCGTCCTGAGCTCGTCGAAGGGTTGGCCGCTGTCTTCGAGAGCACCGTGGAGGGGATGCCCGCCTACCTGGTTGGCAACGACAAATACTTCGGCCGCGAGGAAGTCTATGGCTACGATGACGACGGGGAGCGCTTCGTCTTCTTCTGCCGGGCTGCCCTGGAGATGCTCAAGGAGCTCGACTGGCGGCCGGACGTCATCCACTGCAACGACTGGCACACCGGTATCATTCCTAATTGGCTGAAGACAATCTACAAAGACGATCCCTTCTTCGCCGACACAGCGACCGCCTTCACCATCCACAACCTGGCCTACCAGGGCATCTTCGGCCCTGAGCTGCTGGACTTCGCCGGCTTAGCCGATTACGGTCTCATCCCCCATCCCACAGACGATGGGCTGAGCCGGGTGGTCGTCCTGATGGCCCGGGGCATCCTATTCGCCGACGTCATCAACGCGGTGAGCGAGAAGTATGCCCAGGAGATCCTCACCCCTGAATATGGGGAGAGGCTGCACCCCATTTTGGCCCAGCGCCAGGATCGCCTGTTCGGCATCCTCAATGGCCTGGACTACGAGGTCTGGGACCCGGCCACCGACCCAGACATCCCCGTCAACTATGATGTCGCTTCCCTGGATCGGCGAGCAGAGAACAAGCTGGCCCTGCAGCGGGAAGCGGGGCTGCCTCCGGACCCCGATGTCCTGCTGGTCGGGATGATCTCCCGCCTGGCCGATCAGAAAGGCTTCGATATTCTGGCCGAAGCCAGCGATCAACTGATGGAGATGGATCTTCAATTCGTCCTCCTGGGCACGGGCGAGGAGCGTTACCACAGGATTTTTTCTAATGTGGCCGGGAAGTATCAGGGCCAGGCCGCAGTCTTCCTCAAGTTCGACGGCGCCCTGGCGCGGCGCATCTACGCCGGGAGCGACGCCTTCCTCATGCCCTCGCGCTTCGAGCCTTGCGGCCTGGGGCAACTCATCGCCATGCGCTACGGCAGCGTGCCCATCGTGCGCAGCACCGGCGGCCTGGCCGACACGGTGCAAGACTATGACCCATCCACAGGCCAGGGCAACGGCTTCGCCTTCTCAGACTACAGCGAAGAGGCCCTGCTGGCTGCCGTGAAGAGGGCCGTGGAGACCTATCATCGTGAAGACACCTGGCGGACCCTGATGGAGCGGGGGATGAGGGCCGACTTCTCGTGGCGGGCCTCGGCTCGGAAGTACGTGGAGCTGTATCACAAGGCTCTTGAGTTCAAGCAAAACGAGTTGGATGTTTGAAGTGGAAGGAGAACATCGTGAAACTGGAACGTTCCGCTGGTTTGCTCTTACATCCGACGTCGTTACCGGGACGCTTTGGTATCGGCGAGATCAATGAAGTGGCTTACCGCTGGGTGGACACCCTCGTGTCGGCCCAGCAGACGGTTTGGCAGGTCTTGCCGCTGGGACCTACGGGCTACGGGGACTCGCCCTATCAGACGTTTTCGGCCTTTGCTGGCAACCCGCTGCTCATTGACCTGGCCCGCCTGGCCCACGAGGGCTATGTCGCACACGAGGCCCTGGAGGAGGCGCCTGTCTTCCCCGAAGAGCGGGTTGACTTCGGCCCCGTGATCACCTGGAAGAAGCCGCTCTTGCTGGGAGCATATCAGCAGTTTGCGACCCAGGCCGATCCAGCCGAGGCGGCGGCCTTCAACTCCTTTTGCGCCGAACACGACGGCATCTGGCTGCACGACTACGCCTTCTTCATGGCGCTGAAAGACCACTTCCACGGAGAGGCATGGGGCACGTGGCCGCGCGAGCTCAGGCGGCGCGAACCTGCCGCCCTGGCCACATGGGGTGAGCGGCTAGCACCTGCCATTATGGCTCATAAGTTCATGCAGTACCAGTTTTTCAAGCAGTGGGGCGAGTTGAAGCGCTATGCTAACGAACACGGAGTCCTGATCCTTGGTGACATTCCGATCTATGTCTCACACGACAGCGCGGACGTCTGGGCGCACCAGCACCTGTTTCCTCTCGACGAGGATGGGCGTCCAACGGTGGTGGCGGGCGTGCCACCCGATTACTTCAGTCCGACAGGGCAGTTGTGGGGCAATCCCCTCTATCGCTGGGACGTGATGGCTGACCAGGGCTACCAATGGTGGATCGAACGAGTGCGCATCACGCTGCACCAGGTTGACATGGTGCGCTTTGATCACTTCCGAGGCTTCGAAGCGTACTGGGAGGTGCCGGCGGGCGAGGAGACGGCGGTCAACGGGCGCTGGGTGAAAGGGCCGGGTGCGGCACTTTTCGAGGCCCTCTTTAGCGCGCTGGGTGACGTGCCCATCATCGCAGAGGATCTGGGTGTGATCACGCCCGAGGTGGAAGCGCTGCGTGATCGGTTTGGACTCCCAGGGATGAAGATTCTCCAATTTGCCTTTGGCGATGATGCCACCAACCCGTATCTTCCCCACAACTACGAACGCAATTGCGTGGTCTATACCGGCAGTCATGATAACGACACCACTCGCGGGTGGTTTGCGTCCGCGCCTGAGCCTGAGCAGGCTTTTTGTATGCGCTACCTGGGCTACGCCGCTTCGCTAACGCACGATGCCGCCTGGGCGCTGATGCGATTGGCGGCCTCGTCCGTTGCGGCGCTGGCGATATTTCCCGTGCAGGATGTGCTCAGCCTGGGCAGTGAGGCTCGTATGAACATGCCCAGTCAGGCAGCGGGAAACTGGGCCTGGCGTTTGCCTGCCAACGCACTCGACGATGACCTCATTGCGCGATTAGCCGAGCTCGCGGAAACGTATGGGCGGGCGGGAATACCCACCGAAGGTGATGCAGATGACTTATCACATGATTGATTTCGGACGTGAGGTGTGTGGCAATTTGGCATTATCGACCGGTCGGGAGTGGCTGGTGACCAACGGCATCGGCGGCTATGCGTCGGGAACCGTGGCCGGCCTGCTCACCCGCCGCTACCACGGCCTGCTCATCGCTGCCCTCCAGCCGCCGCTGGGGCGCACCCTCTTGCTCACCAGGCTGGACGAGACGGCGGCCTACGACGGCCGCACCTATCCGCTGTTCACCAACCGCTGGGCTGTTCCCGCCTCAACTCTCCGCCATGAGCAGGGCAGAGAATGGGAAGGGATAGAACCAATCGGCTTCCATCACTTGGAGCGCTTCCACCTGGAGGGCACGACGCCGGTGTGGACCTTTGCCTGTGCCGACGCCCTGCTGGAAAAGCGGGTCTGGATGCAGCCCGGCGCCAACACGACCTACATTCGCTACGACCTGCGCCGAGCCACCGCGCCGCTAACCCTGAGCGTCAAAGCCGTCGTCAATTACCGGGATCATCACAGCAACACCTACGCCAGTGACTGGCAGATGCGCGTTGAACCAGTAGCGCACGGCCTGCGGGTTATGGCCTTCGACGAGGCGCTGCCCTTCTACTTGCTTTGTCCTGAGCTTGTCGAAGGGCTGAGCGACTGCGCCGAGGCGACGCCCCAGCACGAATGGTACCAGGACTACTTCCTGAGCGTCGAGAAATGTCGCGGGCTGGACGCCCTGGACGACAACCTCTACGCCGGCCACTTTCATGCTGTGTTGCACCCTGGCGAGTCGCTCACCATTGTTGTCAGCACCGAGGCGGCGCCGAGCCTGGATGGTGCATCGGCCTACGCCGAACGGCAGGCATACGAAGGGCAACTGGTGATGCAGAGCGGCCACACCGACGCGCCTGCCTGGGTGCAGCACCTGGTGCTGGCTGCCGACCAGTTCATCGTCCGCCGCCTCTTGTCCGACGGCACCGACGGCCGTTCGATCATCGCCGGCTATCCCTGGTTTGGCGACTGGGGCCGCGACACCATGATCAGTCTGCCGGGGCTGACGCTGGTCACTGGCCGCCACGACGTGGCCGCGCGAATCCTGCGCACCTTTGCCCATTTTGTGGATCAGGGCATGCTGCCCAATCGTTTTCCGGACGAGGGCGAGACGCCTGAGTACAACACCGTGGACGCCACCCTCTGGTACTTTGAAGCCCTCCGCGCCTATCACGCCGCCACCGGCGATGACACCCTGCTGCGCGATCTCTTCTCGGTGTTGCGGGAGATCATCGCGTGGCACCAGCGCGGCACGCGGTACAACATCCGCCTGGATCCAAACGACGGCCTGCTTTACGCCGGTGAAGCCGGCGTGCAGCTCACCTGGATGGACGCCCAGGTGGATGATTGGGTGGTCACGCCGCGCATCGGCAAGTCGGTGGGGATCAACGCTCTGTGGTACAATGCCCTGCGCAGCATGGCCGAGTTTGCGCGCCACCTGGGCGAGCCTGCCGACGACTACGAGGCCCTGGCGGAACAAGCGCGCGCTGGGTTCGCTCGCTTTTGGAACGATACGACCGACTACTGCTACGACCTACTCGACGGCCCAGAGGGTGATGATCCGGCCCTGCGCCCCAATCAACTGTTCGCCGTCTCCCTGCCCCACAGCCCACTGACCAGCCAGCAGCAGCGCGGCGTGGTGGACGCCTGCGCCCGTCACTTGCTCACCTCCCACGGGCTGCGCAGCCTGGCAGCGGATGACCCGGCCTACGTCGGCCACTACAGCGGCGACCAGCGCCAGCGCGACGCCGCCTACCACCAGGGCACCGTCTGGGGCTGGCTGATCAGCCCCTTCGTCAGCGCGCACCTGCGCGTCTACGGCGACCGTGAGTTGGCGCGCTCCTTTTTGCAGCCGCTCATCCACCACCTGGCCGACCACGGCCTGGGCAGCGTCAGCGAAATCTTCGACGGCGACCCGCCCTTTGTGCCGCGCGGCTGCATCGCCCAGGCCTGGAGCGTGGCCGAGGTGTTGCGGGCGTGGCAGGCGACGAGGGGTTGATACAGAGCGAAAATAGGACTGAGGAGCAAATCAAGTGAGCGGAGACATCCCTTCGACACGCTCAGGGCGAAGCTCGCAACTCAAGCAACAGGCCGCCGAGCGCGCGGTCGAATTCGTGAAATCGGGGATGGTGGTGGGGCTGGGTTACGGCAGCACGGCCATGTTCGCCGTGCGCCGCATCGCTCAGTTGTTGCACGAGGGCCAACTTCAGGACATCCTGGGCGTGCCCTGTTCGCTCCAGATCGAAGCGGAAGCGCGGCGGCTGGGCATCCCACTGACCACGCTGGACGAGCACCCCGTCGTTGATGTCACGATTGACGGCGCGGATGAGGTGGATCCCGATCTGAACCTGATCAAGGGCGGCGGCGGCGCGCTCCTGCGGGAAAAGATCGTCGCCCAGGCCAGCCGCCGCGAGATCATCGTGGTGGACGAGTCCAAGCTCTCGCCCGCGCTGGGCACCCGCTGGCCGGTGCCGGTGGAGATCGTTCCCTTTGGCTGGCGCTCGCAGGCCGCCTATCTGGAATCGCTGGGCGCGCAACCTGTCTTGCGCCTGAGCAGCAACGGCACACCGTTCACAACCGACCAGGGCAACCTGATCCTGGACTGCGATTTTGGCCCCATCTCCCAGCCAGCCCAACTGGCAGCCCGGCTGAGCGAGCGGGCCGGTATCGTGGAACACGGGTTGTTCCTGGGGCTGGCGACGGACGTGATCGTCGCCAGCATGGAGGAAGTCCGCCATCTCAAAAGGGGAGGAGAACACAATGGTCATAATTGAAGCCTCCATCCTATCGGCTGATTTTGCCCGCCTGGGCGAGCAGGCCCGCGAGGCCGAAGCCGCCGGCGTTGATGCCATTCAGGTGGACGTGATGGACGGGCGCTTTGTCCCCGACATCACCTTCGGGCCGGGCGTGGTGCGCGCGCTGCGCCCGCTGGTGAGCCTGCCGCTGGACGTGCACCTGATGATCGTCGAGCCAGAGCGACACCTGGCCGCGTTTGCCGACGCCGGGGCAGACCGCCTGATCGTGCACCAGGAAACTTGCCCGCATCTCCACCGCGTGCTGCAACGCATCCGCGAGCTCAAAATCGAGGCGGGCGTGGCCATCAACCCCGGCACGCCCCTGAGCGTCCTGGAAGAAGTGCTGCACCTGGCCGACCTGATCCAGGTGATGACAGTCAACCCGGGTTGGGGCGGGCAGCCATTCCTCCACAGTCAACTGGACAAGATTCGCCGCCTGCGCCGCCTGCTGGACGAGCGCGGGTTGGACATCCCCATCGCTGTGGACGGCGGGATAGACACGGCCACCGCGCCGCTGGTCGTGAACGCGGGGGCGACGGTGCTGATAGCCGGATCGAGCGTGTACAACGATCAGGCGCCGCTGGCCGAAAACGTGGCTGCGCTGCGGGCAAATTTACATTAGCGAAAATGGTAAGCGTTCAGCCTCAGTGCGATCACGCCGGTTGAGTAGACCGCAGGTCGTATCGAAACCAAGTGATTGCACGGGGGGGGGCAAACGTGGTTTCGATACGCCCCTTTCGGGGCTACTCAACCGACGTTTGGCCTACCCCCTGAACGTATACCGAAAATGAAGAGGTAAGAAACCATGCAACCCATTTGCACTTTTACCATCGTCCCATCTTTGCCGACCAAGCTGGAACACCTCCGAGACCTGGCCTACAACCTCTGGTGGTGCTGGAACCTGGAGGCTGTTGACCTCTTCCGTCGGCTGGACCGCGAGCTCTGGGAAGAGTCCGGCCACAACCCCGTACTGATGCTGGGAGCTGTCAAGCAGGAGCGGCTGGAAGAGGCAGCCGAGGACGACGGGTTCCTGGCCCATCTGGAGCGGATCGCTCAACGGTTCGACCGCTACGTGCAGAGTCAAAACACCTGGTACGAGAAACACCACGGCTCTCCAGGCGCGCCGTGCATCGCCTACTTTTCGGCCGAGTTCGGGCTAACCGAATGTATGCCCATCTACGCCGGGGGCATGGCGGTGCTGGCTGGCGATCACCTTAAGTCGGCCAGCGACCTGGGCCTGCCCCTGATGGGAGTGGGTCTCCTCTACCAGGAGGGATACTTCCGTCAGTATCTGAACTCAGATGGGTGGCAACGGGAGCTATACCCAAAGAACGACTTTTACAACATGCCTATTCAACTAGAACAAGGGGAGGATGGAACGCCGGTGACGGTGCAGGTTGATTACCCCGGCCGCAAGGTCACGGCCCAAGTGTGGCGCGCCCAGGTCGGCCGGCTGCCCCTCTTCCTGCTGGATACCAACATCCCGGCCAACGGTCGTCAGGATCAGGACATCACCGACGAGCTGTATGGCGGAGATCTGGAGATGCGCATCCAGCAGGAAATCCTGCTGGGCATCGGCGGCGTCCGCGCCCTGGAAACCCTGGGGATCCGCCCTACCATCTGCCACATGAACGAGGGTCACTCCGCCTTCCTGGCTCTGGAGCGGATCCGCATCCTCATGGAGGAGCGGCGGCTCTCTTTCGCCGAGGCCCGCGAAGCTGCTTCGGCCGGCAACGTCTTCACCACCCACACCCCCGTCCCGGCTGGGATTGATAGGTTTCCTCCAGAGCTCATGGACAAGTACTTCTCCGATTATTACCCAGAGCTTGGTCTCTCGCGGGAGGAGTTCCTGGCCCTGGGACGCAGGAATCCGGCGGACAATGGAGAGCCGTTCAGCATGGCTGTCCTCGCCCTACGCCTGGCGGCCCACACCAACGGAGTGAGCCGGCTGCACGGTCGGGTCGCGCGCAAAATGTGGCAGAGTCTCTGGCCGGGCGTGCCTGAGGACGAGGTCCCCATCACCTCGATTACCAACGGCATCCACATCCCCTCCTGGATCTCCTTCGACATGGCCAGGCTTTACGACCGCTACCTGGGACATCGCTGGCTGGAACGCCCAGACGATCAGACTATCTGGGAGCGGGTGGACGAGATCCCCGACGAGGAGCTTTGGCGCACCCACGAGAGGCGGCGGGGGCGCCTGGTCGCCTTTGTTCGACAGCGGCTGCGCGAGCAGCTTGAGAAGCGGGGCGCCCCCCTGTCCGAGATAGAGAGGGCGGGCGAAGTGCTGGATCCCGAAGCCCTGACCATCGGGTTCGCCCGCCGCTTCGCCACCTACAAGCGCGCCACCCTGATCCTGCGCGATCCGGCCCGGCTGGCCAGCATCCTGAACGACGCGGACCGCCCCGTCCAGATCATCTTCGCAGGAAAGGCGCATCCCCAGGACAACCCAGGCAAGGAGCTGATCCAGCAGGTCGTCCGTCTCTGCCAACGGGAGGAGTTTCGGCAACGGATGGTCTTCATCGAGGATTACGATATGTGCGTTGCCCGTTACCTGGTTCAGGGAGCAGACATCTGGCTCAACACCCCACTTCGCCCACGGGAGGCCAGCGGCACCAGCGGGATGAAGGCTACTGCCAACGGCGTCATCAATATGAGCACCCTCGATGGCTGGTGGGATGAGGCTTACGAGCCTGAGACCGGCTGGGCCATCGGCAGAGGCGAGTTGTACGAAGACCTCAATTATCAAAACGATATCGAATCCAGGGCCATCTATGGAATCCTGGAGAAAGAGATCGTGCCGCTGTTCTATGCTCGTAAATCCAACGGCCTTCCGCACAAATGGATCGCCCAGATGAAAGCCGCCATGCGAGCCATCTGTCCAGTCTTCAACACCAACCGCGTGATTCGAGAGTATGCCGAGCGTTTCTACCTGCCTGCGGCCCAGCGGTATCGGCACCTGGCCGAGGACGAGATGGCTCGGGCGAAGGCCCTGGCGCAGTGGAAATCCCATCTCCACGAACACTGGCCCGAGATCCGGATAGATAACGTGGAGGCGGAGGTGCCCGCCGAGCTCAGAGTAGGCGCTGAACTCCAGGTGCGGACTCAGGTGAATCTGGGCGCCCTTGATCCCCAGGACGTGACAGTACAGCTCTATTATGGCCCTCTTGATACGAAGGGCGAGATCTCAAAGGGGGAAGTCATGGCCATGAAATGGGTGGAGTCCAATGGGGATGGGGGCCACGTATTCGTCGGAGCCATTCCCGCCCGCACCAGTGGCCGCTACGGCTACGCCCTGCGGATACTCCCCCATCACGAAGATCTGAGCAATCCCTACGAGCCAGGCTTGATCCTGTGGGCGTGTTGAGGTCCGAAATCCAATTTGTACGCGCAAACGTGGCTACTCAGGTGTCATTGCGAGCTGCTCCATAGCGCGGCTGCGCTACTCATTGGACAAGAAACCCGGTCAGCGCCGGCCGAGTAGGAGCGAAGCGACGTATCGAGGCCAAGCGGGTTGTCGGTAGAGCCGCTTACTTGGTTTCGATACGCTCCGCTACTCAACCGGCGTTCGCTCCCCGGGTTTTGCACACGACGGTTTGTTTCTTAGTAGCAAAGCGAAGCAATCTCCAATGCGCGAGTAGGAGATTGCTTCGGCGGAAAAGCGCCGCCTCGCAATGACACAGCCTGAGCAGTTACGCGCGAACAAGCGCTAGGTTAACCATTGAGAGACCAACGAGCGTCGGTCGAGTGCGCAGCGTATCGAGACCAGCGAGCGGGTCCAAGGCACAACCCGCTTGGCTTCGATACGTCGCTCCGCTCCTACTCAGCCGGCGCTAGTCTCTTCCTGAAAGTTTGAGTTTTGAACTTATGAAGAGCTTTTGCATTCACGGACACTTCTACCAGCCCCCTCGAGAGGACCCTTTCACCGGAGTCATTTCCCCCGAAAAGGGAGCTGGCCCTTTCGCCAACTTCAACGAGAAGATCAACGCCGAGTGCTACCGGCCCAACGCGGAGCTTGGCAACTTCGAGGTGATGAGCTTCAACCTGGGTCCCACTTTGGCAGCCTGGCTGGAGGGCCACGATCCATCCACCTACCAGCGCATCATCGAGTCCGACCGGCGCAACAAAGTCGCCCACGGTGTGGGCAATGCCCTCGCCCAGGCCTACAACCACACCATCCTCCCCCTGGCCACCCGGCGCGACAAAGAGACCCAAATCTTATGGGGCATGGCCGACTTCCGCTATCGCTTCGGCCACCAGCCCCTGGGGATGTGGCTGCCGGAGATGGCCGTGGATCAGGAGACCCTGGAGGTACTGGCCCGTCAGGGCATCGCCTTCACCATCCTGTCTCCCCACCAGGCAAGAGGCCAGCTCGACGGCGCCGGCCCCTACCAGGTGCGGCTGCCGCGTGGCCGAGAGATAGCCGTTTTCTTCAGAGATGAGTCCCTGTCCAATCGCCTGGCTTTCGATCCAGAGTTGATCAATAGCGCCAAAACTTTCGCTGAGAACTGCCTCTTCCCCCCTAGCCCCCCAAAGTTGGGGGGAAGGGGGGGCAAGGGACTGTGTCTGGTAGCTACAGATGGCGAAACCTTCGGCCACCACCATCGGGGAGTGGAGCGCTTCCTGCACGATTTACTGTACGAAGAAGCCCCCAGGGCAGGTTACGAAGTGACCTTCCTGGCCCGCTATTTGCAGCAGCACCCACTCACGGCAGAGGTTGAGATCGTGAATGGTACCTCGTGGAGCTGTGGGCACGGGGTGGCTCGCTGGGCGGAGGGATGCACCTGCACGCAGGGCGATAGCGAGTGGAAGCGTCATTTGCGAGCGGCCCTGGACCGGCTGGCCCAGGAGATGGACACGCTCTATCAGGACGAGGTCGAGAGGTGCGGGGGCGATCCCTGGCGGCTGCGGAATGGCTACATCCAGGTGGTGCTGGGGGAAATAGAGGGGAAAGCCTTCCTGGATCAGCAAGCGGCCAGAAAGCTGAGCGAAGAGGGAGAGAAACGGATACTAACCTTGCTGGAGGCTCAATACTACCGCCAAGCCATGTACACTAGCTGCGGCTTCTTCTTCGAGGATTTAAGCCGCCTGGAGCCACGCTACATCATCGCCTACGCGGCCAAAGCCATCCACCTGGTCAAAGAGGCCACGGGCATTTCATTGGAGGAAGGCTTCAAGCGGGACCTTCGCCTGGCCGTAAGCTGGATCACCGAGCAAACGGGCGAGGACATCTACGAGGAGGTAGTGAGTTAGCGAGTTGATGAGTAACGAGTAACGAGGGCCTCGACGTCAACTCATTACTCATCACTCGTTCCCATCCCCTCCTTCACCTCCTCCCACAGCTCATCCTGCTCGGCCAGACTCAACTCGCTCAGATCGAGCCCCCGCTCCCGACAGAGGTCTTCCATCCCAGAAAAGCGTTGGATAAACTGCCCGCAGGCCCCACGGAGCGCGCTCTCGGCGTCAATGTCCAACCAGCGGGCCAGGTTGACCACCGAGAAGAGGAGATCGCCCAGCTCTTCCTCCAGTTCCTCGTCCCCCTGGGCCTCCCTCAGCTCCGCCGCCTCCTCGGCTATCTTGGCCACCACCCCCTCGGCATCCGGCCAGTCGAAGCCCACCCGCGCTACCCGCTTCTGGATGGCTTGAGCGCGCGCCAGGGCTGGCAGCGACCTCGACACCCCACCGAGCAAGGAGTGCTCCCCTTTCTCCTCCCGCTTGATCTCCTCCCAGATGTGTAACACCTCAGCCGCATCGGCCACCACGACGTCGCCGAAGACGTGAGGGTGACGGTGCTTGATCTTGGCGTCAACCCCCTCGATAATCTGGGCTAGGCTGAACTCCCCCGCTTCGACGGCGATCTGAGCCTGCAGGACTATCTGGAGAAGCAGGTCTCCCAGCTCTTCCCGCAGGGCGTCCGTATCGTCGGCATCCAGAGCCGCCAGCGTCTCGTGGGTCTCTTCCAGCAGATGAGGCCGTAACGATTGATGTGTCTGCTCCCGATCCCAGGGGCAGCCCCCAGGGGCCCGCAAACGAGCGATGGTGTCCTGAAAAGCTTCCAGCGAGCTGGGCCTCGGCAGAGGCGGCACGTACAGGGAGGTCAGGTGATCCACGTCGGGCTGGCGATCCAGTTCATAGAGAGGCACCGTCAAGACCTGCGCCTGGGCCGTGCCCGCTCCGCGCACCAGAGTGACCGGATGCTCATCGGGATAGAGGTTCATCAAGGTGAGCTTGACATCGCTGGCCAGTTGCTGGTCATACAACTGGGCGATTAGAGCCGGCAAGTCGGGATTCAAGTATGGGTGGTGAAGAGCAGCCAATTCAGTGGCATCCGCTATCTGCAATCCAGCCAGGGCATCCAGGCCCA
Source organism: Chloroflexota bacterium (assembly GCA_030611885.1). GTDB lineage: Bacteria > Chloroflexota > Anaerolineae > VGOG01 > VGOG01 > JAUWOY01. The sequence continues at coordinate 33,868 of JAUWOY010000014.1, forward strand.
GGCAGGTGAGCACCGATTCGATGAAGCTCAGCCCCTCCACCACGCGCACGTCTATCCCCTGTTGCCTGGCCAAAGCCAATATGCGCTGCACCGAGGCTTCGCCTACCAAAGGATGGCCGGGCACGGCATAGACCACGCCTTCGGGCCGCCGTCCTAGCTCCAGGACCTGGCGAGCTATCTCATCGTAGACCTCGGCGAAGGTCTCTTTCTCCTCGTAGAGATGATCGAAGAAGTGGAGAGAGGGACCCGAGGGCAAGGACGCCACCGTGGGATGATGACAGGTGCGCAAATAGACTTCTCCCGCCTCCCGCAGGACTTGATGAGCCTCCAAAGTCAACTGTTTGGGATCGCCCGGCCCCAGGCCGACGACAGTTATTCCCTGTTTCATCTCGCCTCCTCTTGAGGGCGGAGTGCGGACGCAAGTCCGCGCTCCGAGTCCCAAATTCTCTAGTTCTGATTATAGTGCAAAGCGGCGATTATGCAAGAGCTTTCTAAAATGGCAATACGCCCTCTAGCCAGAAAATGCGTTTTGGGGTATAATGGTGTGCATGAGTGAACTCTTCCAGCGAGTCTATGAAATCGTCGCCCGGATACCCAGGGGGAAGGTCGTCACCTACGGCCAGATTGCCGCCGCCTTGGGCGACCCGCGGCAGGCCCGCACCGTGGGTTGGGCTTTGCGCAGCACTCCCGAGTGGCTGGACATACCCTGGCATCGCGTTGTGAATAGCTCAGGTGGGATTAGCCCCCGCCACAGCATCGGCGGGTTGAATACCCAGCGGAAGCTCTTTGAGGACGAGGGGGTCGTCTTCAACGAAGATGGCCGCCTGGACCTGGAGAGATACCGCTAGGCGGGCATTTAAAGAGACCCTTGGGGTTTTGGAAAACCCCAAGGGTCTGTGAGGGAGGGGCAAGATGCGAGAAGAACTGAGGAAACTACCTGGCGTGGACAGATTGTTGCAAGAGAGGGCCGTCCAGGCTCTGGCTGAAGAATACGGGCACGACTTGACGGTGGAGGCCATCCGTCAGTCCCTGGGTCTCGCCCGGCAAGGCATCATGGCCGGCCAGGATTGCCCCTCGACGGATGAACTGGTCGAGATGGCGAGGGTCAATCTGGAGGCTCGATCTCGCCCCACTTTGCGCCCGGTGATCAACGCCACCGGGGTGATCATCCACACCAACCTCGGCCGGGCTCCCTTGAGCGCCGAGGCTCGGGCCGCGATGGAGCTGGCAGCGCGAGGTTATACCAACCTGGAGTACGATCTGGAGGCTGGGAGGCGCGGCTCCCGCTACGTCCACGCCGAAGAGCTTCTCTGTCAGTTGACGGGAGCTGAGGCTGCCCTGGTGGTCAATAACAACGCGGGAGCGGTTCTGCTGATCCTCACGGCCTTGGCGTGGGGCAAAGAGGTGATCGTCTCGCGCGGGCATCTGGTGGAGATCGGCGGGGGCTTTCGCTTGCCCGCGGTGATGCGCCAGAGCGGGGCGCGCCTGGTGGAAGTTGGCACCACCAATCGCACCTACATCCAGGACTACGAGGAAGCCATCACCGAGGAGACCGCCCTTCTCATGCGCGTCCACCGCAGCAATTTCCGCCTGACGGGCTTCGTCCACGAGCCAACGTTGGGCAAGTTGGTGGAGCTTGGGGAGAAAAGGGGCTTGCTAGTAGTGGACGACCTGGGGAGTGGCGCCCTCCTCGACACCTCGGACTACGGTCTGGCCCACGAGCCGATGCTTCAGGAGAGCATCGCCCAGGGGGCGGCTCTGGTCTCAGCCAGCGGCGACAAACTCCTGGGTGGGCCTCAGGCGGGCCTCATCGTCGGGCGAGGGGATCTCATAGCCAAACTGAAGCGCCACCCGTTGACCAGAGCCCTGCGGGTGGACAAGACGACCATCGCCGGCCTCCAGGCCACCCTGCTCCACTATCTGAAGGGGGAGGCCGAGGAGAAGGTTCCCATCTGGCGGATGATTGCCGCGCCCACCGAGGCCATCGAGGAGAGAGCGATGGATTGGGCGGAGAGGCTGACGGAGGCGGGAATCGCCGCCAGGGTAGTGGACGGTCGGTCCACCGTGGGCGGCGGCAGCCTTCCCGGAGAGACCCTGCCCACCAGGCTGCTGGCCATCCAGGTAGACTCCCCCGACGAGTTGGCGCGCCGTCTGCGAGTTGGCGACCCTCCCGTCATCGGACGTATTGAGGACGACCTCTTCCTCCTCGACCCGCGCACGGTTTTAGACGAAGAGGATGAAGTGCTGGTTGAGGCGATAAAGCGAAGTAGCTTATGACCCTGATTTTAGGCATCGAGACATCGTGCGACGAGACGGCGGCAGCGGTGGTAGAGGACGGGCGGAGAATCCTCTCCAACGTCGTCTCCTCCCAGATAGACATTCATCGCCGCTATGGTGGCGTTTTCCCGGAGGTGGCTTCCCGCCAGCACGTCCTCTCCATCACCCCCGTTGTCGAAGAGGCTATGGCCGAGGCGGGGGTGTCCTGGGATGACCTGGAGGCCGTGGCTGTGACCTATGGGCCAGGTTTGGCGGGTTCCCTGCTAGTCGGCGTCAACGCCGCCAAAGGAATCGCCCTGGGCTGTGGGCTGCCCCTGTTGGGAATCAATCACATCGAGGCCCACATCTACGCCAATTGGCTGCCCCCCCTTCCTCCCACCCAACCCTTCGACAAGCTCAGGACACCGCCTGGGGAGGGAAAGAGGGGAGGGCTCCTTCCTCCCCCCCAGGGTTGGGGGGGAAAGAGGGGGGGCGGGGAGGAGCCCAGCATCGTTTTCCCCGTGCTCTGCCTGGTGGTCTCCGGCGGCCACACAGAGTTGATCCTCATGAACGGCCACGGCCAATATCAACGATTGGGCGGCACCCTCGACGACGCGGCTGGCGAGGCCTTCGACAAGGTGGGACGACTGCTGGGGCTGGAGTATCCTGGTGGGCCGGCCATCGAGCAGGCGGCCAAATACGGCGATTCCACCGCTTTCGATCTGCCCCGTGCCTGGCTGAGGGATAGCGCCGGGCGATCTCGGTACAATTTCAGCTTCAGCGGGCTTAAGACAGCGGTGCTGCGTATCGTGCAGAAGTACGAGCGTCAATTGCCCGTGGTTGACCTGGCTGCCAGTTTCCAGGTAGCGGTAGTGGACGTGTTGGTGGAGAAGGCCAAACGAGCGGCTGAGGAACATCAGGCGGAACAGATCCTCCTGTCTGGAGGAGTAGCGGCCAACAAGCTGCTGCGCCAGGAGATGGCCGAGAGGTCCGACCTGCCCGTTCTCTGTCCGCCGATATACCTGTGCACCGACAACGCGGCCATGGTCGCTGGCGCCGCTTACTTTCGCTACCAAGCCGGCCACCGCTCCGGCTGGGACCTGGACATGGTTCCGAATCTGAAGTTAACGAGCGATTCCTTTTGATAGCCGAAGGTCTCCCGACCGAGGCGAAAGGGTTTCCGATTTCCGATTTTCGATTGCCGCTTTCTAAATCGAAAATCGAGCGGCTCGGTCAGAGATATTCGCCCATCGCAGCGTTTGAGGTTTGAAGTTTATAGTTTAAAGTTTGGAAACCCCGTCCTCGGCTCGGCAGACGTAAATCTGAGGAACAATGCCTGTAGCCTCCTCGTAGACTGCCGCCACCTGGCCCCGAAAATCCTCAATTGCCTCGTTGGCGACCAGGCTCACCGTGCAGCCGCCGAAGCCAGCCCCCGTCATGCGAGAGCCGTACACCCCATCTATCTTCCGCGCAGCCTCGGCCATGATGTCCAGCTCCGGACAACTGACCTCGTAATCGTCGCGCAAGCTGGCGTGGGATTCGTTCATCAACTGACCAAAAGCATCTAGATCGCCTGCTCGCAGAGCGGCTGCGCTTTTTAGAACCCGCTCGTTTTCGTAGATGATGTGGCGACAGCGCTGGCGCACCCTTTGAACTTTGAGCTTTGAACTTTGAGCTTTGAACTGGGCCACGGAGACATCGCGCAGGGCTTGCACTTGCGGCAGGTATCGCTGCAGAATGCGCACTCCCTCCCGGCACTCCCGTCGCCGGGTGTTGTACTCCGAATCCACCAGTCCCCGCCGCTTCATGGTGTCGGCGACGACGACGGCTGCTTCGGGCGGGAGGGGAACTGGCTGGTAGTCGAGGCTGCGGCAATCAATGAGCAGGGCGTGATCGCGCTGGCCCAGAGCGGAGACGAACTGGTCCATGATGCCGCAGTTTATGCCTACGAACTCGTTCTCCGCCCGCTGGCAGAGGAGAGCCAGTTCCACTCGGCTCAGTTTGAAATCAGCCAGTACATGCCAGGTGTAGGCCGTGGACACCTCGACGGCGGCCGAGGAGCTGAGGCCCGAACCGATGGGAACGTCGCCGACGACTACAGCGTTCAGACCAGGTAATCTGACGCCTCGTTCTTCCAGGAAGTAGGCCACCCCCCGCTGGTAGTTGCTCCAGGTTTTGGCCTGATCGCGTCCGATGTCGTCCAGGGAGAACATGACGCTCTCGCCGAAGTCCAGGGCGTGGATGACTACTTGCCGATCATCTCGTGGGGCCGCGGCAATCAAAATGCTCCTGTCAATGGCCACTGGCAGCACGTAGCCATCGTTGTAGTCGGTGTGCTCCCCGATGAGATTCACCCGCCCAGGCGCTCGCACGACAGCGGCCGGCTCCCCACCGAAAATCTCCGCAAACCTCTGCCTAACGTTTGAGCTTTGAGCTTTGAACTTTGAATTTTGGCTCTTTGGGATTTCGCGGGGCCACAGTGTCGGACTCCCCAACTTGTTGGGGGTGCGGTGCGGCAAACCCCAACAAGTTGGGGACTCCAGCCCGCTATTCACGCCAATTCCCAAAGACCCTGAATTTTGAACTTTGAAGTTCGGATTCCTCATCCCTCGTTCCTCATCCCTCATTCCTCACTCTCCGCAGGGCCGAAACTACGTTTCTGGGAACCTGGCCGCCGCTGACCCGCTTCAGAAAGGCCAGGATCATCTCGATTTTGATGCCCTGCCGCAACCCACGAGCCAGAGAGTCCCGCGTTATGCGATACACGTAGGAATCTCCAGAGGACTGCCAGGCGGCGACCCTCTCCAGTTGAAAGCGGTCGTAGAGGCTGCCCCCGGACGGGGCGATGATGGTGAAGTCGGGCTGGACGACCATGAGCGACGGTGGCACTTCAGCAGGAATCTCGCCAGGCAATCCCAACAAGGCAGCCCCCCAGGGGGTGATCAGAAACGAACGAAGGTTGCCCTCGGCGTCGTAGCCCAGCGAGGTGGCCCCCAGCCAATAAAGCGGCTTGGTCACCAGGTGGACGATGAGGGCTCCCTCGACTTGGTCCCAATGCTCAAAGCCCGTCAGATACTGCCCGGTAGCCACTTCGCGGATGTACCAGGACGTGTAATCGCCGTCGGGGCGTTGAAAGTCGGGATCGCTCTCTTTGATGGCACTGGTAAAGGAAGCCAGGGAGAGCCACTGTTCGGGTGGGCACTCAGCGAGATGCTCCAAGATTTTCTTTCGCGCCAGCAGGGGGTCGTTGCGCCAGCCGGTGGGCTCGGAGCGCAAGGATTTGACTCGCCACAGTTCGTTCCAACCAGGGTCATCGCGCCACGCCTCTTGTAGAACCCGGAGTTGCTCCGCCCGTGGGGCCTGGAGCCAGCGCTTGGCCTCAGGAGGGTTGGGCTTCAGAAAGCCCTCGGACATGTGTGCCAATCCGAGCCGCTGGCAGAGGTGATGTAGGAAGGCCAGGCGCTCTGGTTCCTCTTCGTCCTCCTTGACCAGAAAGCGTTTGCTGACACCCTCTATATCGCGGCGAGCCAGGCCGCCGTCTTTGAAGGGCTTGACATCCTTGTTTTGAAGGTAGCTGAGAAAAGCACAAGTATCTTGGACCAGGGTCAGGTCGCCTTCGCGAATGACCGAAGGTGTGGGCGCGGCCTCTACGACGAAGGCTGGTGGTTTTTTCTCAACTTCAGGCAAGAGGGGCAGCAAGTCTTGAGGTACGAAGATGAACTCGCTGGTTTGGCCTTCCACCTCATCGAAGGCCCTGTAGATGAGCCCTGAATACCAGAGCCCTTCGGCCGCGCTGACGGGGTTCTCCCAGGGGCGCTCGCGTTCCAGGCGGCCAGGCCCAAAGGCTCTGATCTCGCCGTGTTGGCGGACGAAGAGGTGGAGTTTGTTCCTGCCCCCCTCAGAAACCAAAGATTCCAGGGCTTCTCGCTCCTGAGGTTTTAACCTCTCTAAAATGTCGGCTATGGACTCAGGCTGAACCAGCTTCTCAGCCAACTGCTCCACGACCTCGCGCTGGCGGTTGCTCGTCAGCTCGATCCCTCGCTTCTGGGCGATGGCCCTCAGCATAGCCATGTCGCAATCTGTCAAGCATTGGCGCAGGTTTTTCATTTACACCTCAAACGCGCTTCAGTAGAAGTGGGAGGATTTCTTCGTCCCAATTATACTCTTTTGTCGGTGTTGTGACAAGCGGTTGTTTGCGTCCTTTAGCTAAATGTGCTATAATGTGTCATCGGAGCACAACATCGGATTGAGAAAGGCTTGTCCTGAGCTTGTCGAAGGGAACGGATACTTCGACAGCCCTTCGACCAGTTCAGGACAAGGCTCAGCACAAGTGCTTTGACCAGCCTTTGACTCTCAAATCCGTTCAATTCTAAATTCGTTGTAGTCTACCAAAAGGAGGCAAGTGTGGCTATATCAACGGCTGAGAAGACAACCATCATCCAGGAATATCACGTGCATCCCACAGACACCGGCTCACCCGAGGTGCAGATCGCGCTGCTGACGAACAGGATCAATTACCTGATTGAGCACCTGAAGAACCACAAGCACGACGAGCACTCGCGGCGGGGACTGTTGAAGCTGGTCGGGCAGCGCAGGCGCCACCTGGCGTATCTGAATCGCAAGGACTCAGAACGCTATAGAAACATCATCGGGCGACTGGGTCTGCGGAAATAACCCTATCGCAAAGACGTGCTGCGCTCTATCGCGCAGCACGTGAAGTAGCTCAAACAAATCTATGAGGTTGGGTGATGAGGTTTAGGAATTGGGGAGTGAATCAAATTAATGACCAATGAGCCAATGACCAAATCCCAAGACCATCTGGCGTCAAGAGATAATTTGGTCATTGGTAATTGGATCATTGGGATTTGATTTACTCCCCAGTCCCTGGCCTCTGAGCCTGGCCTCAGCCTGGAGGCAAATTCTAAAATGACAAATCAATTCACTGCTGCTATTGGGGACCATCCCATTAGCATCGAGACCGGCAAGCTGGCCGGCCAGGCGGGTGGTGCTGTCACCTTGCGTTGTGGCGATACCTTGCTCCTGGCTACGGCCACTATGTCGAAGGAACCCCGCGAAGGCACAGACTTCCTCCCTCTAACTGTAGACTACGAGGAAAGGCTCTACGCCGCAGGACGCATCCCCGGCAGTTTCTTCCGCCGCGAGGGACGCCCCCACGAGGCAGCCATCCTCATCTGCCGCCTCGCCGACCGCTCCATCCGCCCTCTCTTCCCCAAAGACCTGCGCAATAACATACAGGTTATCATCACCGCGCTGTCCCACGATCAGGAGCATCAGATGGACATCCTGGCCATAATCGGGGCCTCAGCGGCTCTCACCATTTCCAACATCCCCTTCATGGGGCCGGTGGGAGCGGCGCGAGTAGGGTATACTGATGGGCAGTTGGTTTTCAACCCCATCATCTCCCAGATGGAAGAGAGCAGCCTGGACTTGCGCCTGGCCGGCACGGCCGATGCCATGATGATGTTGGAGGCTGGCGCCAACGAGGTGTCAGAGGAGCTGATACTGGAGGCCACTAAGGCCGGCCACGAGGCCATGCAACCCATCATCGCCCTCCTGGAGGAGATGCGCCATCAGGTGGGCAAGCCCAAGTCGGAGTACAAGTCCTTTGCCGTGAGCGAGGGATTACGCCAGATCGTCGCTGAGCGCCTGGGCGGGCGGATTAGGAAAGTCCTGGACCAGACCAGCGAGAAGGAGGAGCGCAAAAAGGCCCTGGACGCTCTGAAAAATGAACTCTTGGCTGAACTGGTAGATGAATACCAGGAGAAGGACGTTAAGGAGGTCTTCCACGGCTTGATGAGGGACGAGGTGCGCAGGCAAATTCTCCACCAGGGAGTCCGCCCCGATGGGCGTGGCCCTGAAGATGTCCGGGCCATATCCTGCGAGGTCGGCCTCTCGCCGCGGGCCCACGGAACGGGGCTCTTCAACCGAGGCGAGACCCAGGTGCTGACCATCGCCACCCTGGGCACCCCCAGGGAAGAGAAGCGCCTGGACGGCCTCTATCCCGAGGACTCCAAGCGCTTCATGCACCACTACAACTTCCCGCCCTACTCTACTGGGGAGGCCCGCTGGCTGCGTGGGCCAGGTCGAAGGGAAATCGGCCACGGAGCCCTTGCCGAGCGAGCCCTCTTGCCTATGATCCCTCCTGAGGACGAGTTCCCGTATACCATTCGCCTGGTTTCTGAGGCGCTCTCCTCCAACGGTTCCACTTCCATGGCCAGCGTCTGCGGTTCCACGCTGGCCCTGATGGACACCGGCGTGCCCATCAAACGCCCGGTGTCTGGCATAGCCATGGGCCTGGTCAAGGATGGGGACGAGTATCGCATCCTGACCGACATCCAGGGACTCGAGGATCACCTGGGGGACATGGATTTCAAGGTGGCTGGTACCAGGGAGGGCATCACGGCCTTGCAGATGGATATCAAGGTCAAGGGCATTAGCTACGAGATCATGGCTGAGGCCCTGGTGCAGGCCAAGGAAGCGCGCTTCTTCATCCTGGACAAGATGCTGGAGGTGCTTCCTGAGGCTAGGCCGGATATGTCACCCTACGCGCCGCGCATCACCATCGTCAAGATTGATCCGGAGATGATCGGCGCTATCATAGGCCCTGGCGGCAAGATCATCCGCCGTATCCAGGAGGAGACGGGGGTCAAGATGGATGTGGAGGACGACGGCAGCGTCTACATCGCCTCGACCGATGGTCCCAGCGCCCAGCGGGCTAAGGAAATGGTAGAAGCTCTGGTAGAGAGACCGGAGATAGGGAAGATTTACACCGGCAAAGTGGTACGCATTGAGGATTACGGAGCCTTCGTGGAGATACTGCCCGGCAAGGATGGCATGGTACACATTTCACAACTGGCGGATTACCGGGTGCCTAGTGTAAGGGACGTAGTTCGGATGGGCGACGAGATCATGGTCATGGTCATTGACATTGACCCGGCCGGCAAGATCAAGCTCTCCCGCCAGGCGGTGCTCGTGGGCTGGACGGCCGAGGAGGCCCGAGAGCGCGACCGCAAGCCCTCCGGTCGAACGGGGCGGCGCGATTCGCAGGGCTCAGGCGGCAGTGGGTCGCGCGATCGGCGCCCCCCCCGGCGTCGCTAGCTTGTTGGAAGGTGGAGGTTGGAGGCTGGAGATTGGAAGTTGGAGGTTGGAAGTTGGAGGAATTTCAGCGAGATACTGAAACTGGAAAACGTGAGTCGGTTCTTAGAATACTTTTGAGGTGGTTGAGTGAGGCTGTGGAAACGATCGTGCCCGCTATTCTCATCGCTCTCCTCATCAACCTCTTCCTGGCCCAGGCCACCCGAGTCTATGGCCAGAGCATGGAGCCCAACCTGCATACAGACCAGCGCCTGGTGGTGGAGAAGCTCTCTTATACCTTCCACGAGCCACAGCGGGGCGATATCGTCATCCTCCAGGTCCCTCAGGCTGGGTCAGGGCTGCTCATCAAGCGAGTCATCGGGCTGGCGGGCGAAAAAGTGGAGATCAAGGGCGCCAAGGTCTACATCAACGAGCAGCCTCTTGAAGAATCGTATATCTCTAATCAACCCCAGAGGGACATGAAGGCCACTGTTGTGCCGCCTGAGCACGTCTTCGTCCTGGGTGATAACCGGGGCTTCAGCAACGACTCTCGCTCCTTTGGCTCAGTACCTTTGGATAACATCGTCGGCCGGGCCTGGTTGTCCTATTGGCCCCTCGATCAGGTAGGATTCCTGGAGTGAACACGAGGGCCCATCATGTCCAAACGCTGGAGCCAATCCACTAAGTGGCTGGTAATCATCAGTAGCCTGGCGGCTCTGGTGTGGATCATCGCTCGCTTCAGCCAGATCATCGCGCCCCTGGTCATTGCCGTCATACTGGCCTACGTTCTCAATCCCCTGGTCAGACTCCTCACTACCAGCACCAGGCTATCCCGCACCCTGGCGGTGGTCAGTGTCTACCTGGCCCTCCTCGTCATCCTGAGCCTGGCGCTGGTGGCCTTCGTTCCTAGCCTCATCCAGCAGGTGAAGAGCATGGATGTGGACCTTCAGGACAGCGTCGAGGACATCAGTAGCTTCTTCGAGGAGCCTCTCTTCATCTTCGGCTTCTACGTTGACCTCATGGCTGTCTACCAGGAGGTGAGCGGCACCCTGCAGAGCATCATCTCCCCCCTTGCCTCACAGACGGTCTCTTTCCTCATCGGCTTGGCCTCTGGTTTCGCCTGGCTCATATTCGTCCTCATCGTTTCTTTCTACCTGCTCAAAGACCAGGGTAGGTTCGGTCGTTCTATAAATAAACTGGTGCCGGACGACTATCGGTATGAAGTGCGCCGGTTGGGAGAAGAAGTCAACGTCATCTGGAGCGCCTTCTTCCGGAGCCAGCTCGTTCTCTGTGCCGTCATAGGCACGTTGGTGGGGGTGACCATGCGGGTTGTGGGGGTGAGGAACGCCCTCATCCTGGGGATAATAGCTGGCGTCTTAGAGATCATCCCCAACGTCGGCCCTACCATCGCCGCCATCCCCGCCGTCCTCATCGCCTACTTCCAAGGCTCCACCTACCTGCTCCTCTCCAACGGTTGGTTTGCCCTCCTGGTCATCGGCCTTTACGTGGTCATCCAGCAGTTGGAGAACAACATCCTGGTGCCCCGCATCATTGGCCGCAGCCTCAACCTGCACCCCCTGGTGGTTATCATCGGGGCTATCGCTGGGGCGAGACTGGCTGGCATCCTGGGCATGTTCCTGGCTGCCCCCATCCTCGCCAGCCTGCGCATTGTGGGGAACTACGTTCACTGCAAGCTGTTGGACCTGGAGCCCTTCCCGGTGCAGGAGGACATTGAGGGGCCGGAGGCTATGCAAGAGGGGGAAGGTGAAACAGTTGTGGAAGTAGAAGAGTAGTAGCTGTGTCGGATGACCTGCCTGTGAGCAGGCAAGCAAATAAGGAATAGCGAAGCCGAGGCCTTGTGCCTCGGCTTTTTGTTTTGTGGGTGGGGAAGAACACGGATTGGCAGGATTTACAGATCAGATCTATTCCCGCGCGGCAACTGCCCCTGCCAGTTTGCCGCCAAAGCGCAGGAATAAACCTCGCTCTACGAGGCTGTGCAAGTCCCGGCCCCGAAAGCTACGCCACCTTGACCAGATATTCGCGCAGGAGGGGCTGCCTCTGCCGTGCTTTCTTGGCCGTTGCGACCAGCTCTCGCAGGGTTTCTATGAGTTGATCGGTTGTCTTTGGAGTAAAAGATACCTCTCCGCAGGTGGGGCACACCCAGGCCGGTACGTACGGGATACTAATTTGAATGCCATTGTCGCGATATTCGAAGACGGTTGTGCCCCGCTGCATTTTCGTGCTGCATTCCGAGCACATAGGTGTGGATTTATTCATGGATGTCCACTTCGTTCCTGGTACGGCAGGCATGCAACGTGCTCAAGCTGGCACTTTTTCACCGATGACAGCCAGTGCCGGCGCGATCTCGCTCAGGGCGCGGGGGCGAATCGGGATGTGGATGATCTCGTCGGAGTGGGCCAGGGGCGTGCCCCAGGTGAAGAGTTGGGCGACACTTTGGAGATCCAGGCCATAGCAGAGGTTGGCTTCATCGAGGTGTCGGATCAACTCATCGTCCAGGGCAGCCAGTTCAGCTTCCTGTTCGGCGGTCAACTGGCCAGCGCGGTAGAGATCACCGAGTTGGTATCGCATCCCCCAGGTCTGGCTGAATGACAGCCGGTGGTATAGGCGCTCCTCGTCGTCCATATCAGACCACCAGCCAGCCAATTCGGGGAGGTCCTTGACCAACAGTCCATAATTGAGCAAGTACGTGTCACCTTCGCGGGTGGTGTGGGCCATAATATCGGGTTTGATTTGATTGTCCATTATTTTATCACCTTGCTACCGATGTCGTCGAACGCTCCGATAAGCATCCGAGTTAAATACTTTCTCCGGGCCAGCAGTCTGGTAGCCAGTTATGAGCGTGCCGTATCGCGGACTATAGGCCACAAAGATGAACGGTGTGGAAGCTGGTGCTCCCGGAATATGAGAAGGAGCCAGAAAACCGAGAGCCGGTGCGCCGTAGTAATGGTATGCCCATATCTGCGCTTTAGGATGCCGAATAGCCTGCCGGAGATCCCGCACGTAGGTTTCGAGAGTTGTGCCCGGTGGCCATTGTTCGTCAAGGTAAACCCTTCTGAACAAATGGAATTCACCCGCCGGGACTCGCGTCGGTACTGCGATCCCGCGTTGTGCTAACGCTTCCCGCCACCAACGCGGTGGCCGAATCAGCCGCGAGGCGAACGGCGCCTGGACTACGTGAGCCACGATCTGCGACAACTCGTCCTCTGTCGCCCGCCGACCAGATTCGATGAATTCGATGATGAGAGCGTCTATGTCCATCGTAGTTCATTATAGCATTGGATGACGGATGTGTCAACTCTTGTTTCACGCGAAATTCATGCAGGTTTCACTCTACTTTCACCTATAGATTGGGGAAGCTATGCTATACTTTGATTGTGATCTGACACGTTTTCCATTGCTTGAATGAGCTTGAGCGACATTGCAGAGGGGAAGATGTCATTACTAATGGCACGAGAGGCCGCGGAGCACCTGAATGTCAGCCTGGCTACCCTGGGCAGGATGGAAAAGGAAGGGGAGTTGACGCCTTTCCGCACTCCCGGAGGCCACCGCCGCTACAGCCTGGAGATGTTGAACGAGTACCTGGAGGGGAGCCGACAGCGATCTCGGTCTGCGAGGCCGCCCCAAAATGCCCAGGGGGATAAGCTGCCGGATAGCGCGGTGAGGGTCCTCGTGGTGGACGATGAACCAGATACCGTCGAGCTGATCATCGAGGCGTTGCACGAAGATAGCGACGTCTACGAATTCGCTTCCGCCAGCACTTGCTATGAGATCGGCGTTCAAGTTGCAGCCTTCAAACCGGACCTCATCGTTCTGGGCCTGGCACAGCCTGAGACCGACGGGCGTGAGGTCTGCAAGAAGATAAAGAGCGATCCTGAGACAGAGCACATCAAGGTTGTGGGGGTAGTCGGGCCCGGAGAGAATGGAATGATCGGGGAGATGCTTCGCTACGGGGCGGATGATTGTCTGATCAAACCGCTCCAAATCGAGGAGCTCCAGCGATCGGTGCGATACTTGACCTCAAGAAAAACAGCAGTTGAAGATGAAATACGAAGATAAGACGAAAGAGCAACTTATAAAGGAACTGGTGGAAACGCGCCAACGAGTTGACGAATTGGAAGCGGCGGACACCGGGTGCAAGCAGGCGGAGGAGGCGCTCAAAGAGCTCCTGGGGACGATCGAGCGGGCCAAGCAGGAGTGGGAGTCTACGGCCGATTCGCTCCCTGACCTTGTTTGCCTGGTAGACGATCGAGGGCGCATCATCCGCACAAACCGGACTGTGGAAACCTGGAACCTGAGGCGGGTTGTGGATGTGAAGGGCCGGGAGTTCCATGAGCTTCTCCACTCTGACTGTGCGGATTCCTCCTGCTATCTCGACACCTTCTGGAAACGGGCATGGGAGGAGGCGATCCGGGGTCAACCCAGCCAATGCGAAGCCTATGACGAGATCTTGGAACGCTACGTCCTCGTCAGGGTTCAACCGTGGAAGAATGGGGAGAAGGGGACAGCGAACAGTTTTACAGTGGTCGTTGTGCGAGACATCACCGAGCGCAAGCAGGCGGAGGAGGCGCTGAAGGAGTACTCGGAGCGGCTGGAAGAGATGGTAGATGAACGCACCCAGGAGCTGCGAGGTGCCCAGCAACAACTGCTCCGCGCGGAAAGGTTGGCTGCCATAGGCCAGCTTGGAGCCAGCATAGGCCACGAGCTGCGCAATCCTCTCGGGATCATCAAGAACTCCACTTACTATCTCAACATGAAGCTGGGTCAGGCCAGCGGGAAGGTGAAGAAACACCTCGGTATCATAGAGAAGGAGATAACCAGGGCGAACAAGATCATCACTGACCTGATGGACTTCGCCAGGGTGAGGAGACCAACATTGCGAAAGACCGATGTTAACCTTCTGGTGAGGGAAGCGGTTTCACGCAGCAAGGTTCCTGAGAACGTGGAAGTGATCACACATTTGAAAAAGGGACTTTCTCCCCTGATGGCCGATCCGGGTCAGATAGAGCAGGTCTTCATAAATATGATCTCGAACGCCGCTCAGGCCATGACTTCGTCTAATTCAGCCGAGACGCGCGATGGGGGGAGATTGGAGATCTCCACCAGGGCTGAGGACGGATTCATCGTCACGGAATTCAAGGACAACGGTTGTGGGATTTCAGAGGAGAACCTGGGGAAGCTCTTCGAGCCCCTGTTTACCACCAAGACTAAAGGCATCGGTTTGGGTTTGGCAATCTCCACGGCGATCGTCGAGGCCCACGAAGGCTGCATCGAGGTGGAGAGCGAATTGGGGAAGGGAACTACCTTCACTGTCAAATTGCCAGCATCAGCCAATCGGGCATAGGGCTTCGGAGTCTCAGTAGATCCAAATTCTGATGCTGCATTGGATTCAGTTCAAACGGGTTTTCACGATACCACGATACCATGATGGGGGGATTAAGTTATGGAGCATAGAAAACGTCTACTCACAGCCAGGGAGGCCGCCGAGTACCTGGCTATCAGCCTTGACACCCTGGGCAGGATGGGCAAGGTGGGGCAGTTGGTGCCTTTCCGGACGCCAGGTGGCCACCGCCGCTATAGCCTGGCGATGTTAGACGAATACCTGGAAGGAAGCCGACGGCGTTCCCCAGCAACGACATCCCTGAATGGAGAAGAACTTGGATGATAAAGTCAGTATCTTGATAGTGGACGACGAAACGGGCATGCGCGAAACCCTATATGATATCCTGGAGGATATGGGCTATTACGCTGCTATCGCCGTAGACGGCCATGAAGCTATCCAGAAGGTCAAAGATAATGCCTTCGACGTCATCTTAATGGACGTCAAGATGCCGGGGATGGATGGGGTGGAGACTTTCAAACAGATCAAGGGCATCCAGCCGGACGCAGCAGTGGTGATGATGACGGCCTACGCCGTCGAGGATCTCATCAAGGATGCTCTGCGCGAGGGAGCGTACGGCGTACTCTACAAGCCTCTCGACATGGAGAGAGTGATCAGCGTCATTGATGGTATGAGGGAAGGGGGGTTCGTACTGGTGGTTGACGATGATCGCGCTAACTGCGAGTTCTTCAAGGACACACTAGAGACCAGAGGTTACCAGGTCACTATCGCTTGGAGTGGCGAGGAAGCGATCGAGATAGTGCGAGAGAACAGCTACGACATGATCTTCATAGACATGAAGCTCCCGAACATGAGCGGCCTGGAGACGTATCTGGCCATCAAGGAAATCAATCCCCAGGCAGTCACGGTGATGATGACGGCCTACTCCCAGGAAGCCGACGATTTATTAGAGGAACCTTTAGGGGCGGATGTTCATACTTATCTCTACAAGCCCTTTGAAATAGAGGAGGTGATTCAACTTGTTGACGGAATCTGTCATAGAAACCGCCAAGGAAGCGGGCAGGATGCAGGCCACTGAGCCGACTCCGTCTGAGGTGTCGCCCGCTGTGGGACGGCTGATAAGGATCGTGGGGCACGACCTCAGGAACAAGCTGGGGGTGATGAAGAACTCCATCTACTACCTCAACATGAAGCTGGGCCGCGGCGATCCAAAGGTGCAAAAGCACCTCCGGATCATGGGAAGGGAGGTCGCTAACGCCAACAGGATGGTTTCCGATTTGATGGACTTCGCCCTATCGAAGGAGCCTGCACTTCGGCAAAGCGACGTCAAGGCGATCGTGGCGGAGGCGCTATCCCAGGCCTCCCTGCCAGATAGTTGGGAACCAGCCATCATCCTGGATGATGGCCTGCCGCCTCTAATGGCCGACGTCTTCCAATTGCAGAGGGCCTTCACCAACATAATTCTGAGGATTGTCGAAGGCGTGCCGGAAGGTGGTAAGCTCCAGATCATCGCCAGGGAGCAAGATGGCTTTGTGGAACTGGGGTTCGGAGCTGTTGGTCTCATCATCCCTGAGGAGAATCTGGCAGGGGCTGCTGCCCCCCTCGCATCGTCCGGTGGCACCAGTCTGGGAATGGCTGTGAGCAAGATGCTGGTGGAGGGCCACAGGGGCACCATTGAGGTAAAACGCCTGGCCAGGAACGGGACGGTTTTCGTGGTGAGATTGCCGCTGTTAAGCGAAGGAGAGAAAAAGCATGAACGAGAAGGCAAACATTCTAATAGTTGACGACGATGCCAGCATGTGTGAGACGCTATCGGACATTCTGGAGGATAAGGGTTACGGTGTGGTCATTGCCAGGGATGGCGCCAAGGCCGTGGCAGAGGCAGGGAGGCGGCACTTCACCCTGGCGCTCATAGACATCATGATGCCTGGCATGAACGGGGTCGAGACCTTGCGAGGGATCAAGAAAGCCGACCCTGGGACCACGACCATGATCATGACCGGGCACAGTGCTCTGGAGGGCATGGTCTCCGATGCGCTGAAGGCCGGGGTTGATGGCGTCCTGTATAAACCCTTTGAGATAGCTGCCATCGTGGAAATGATCGAGAGCAAGGCCGAGACTCGCGCTGGCCCTCCCCTCATTGATCTCAAGAAATATCGAGTCCAACCTGAAGCCCTGCGCCTGATTCCCGAGGAGACGGCCAGGAAGTACGACGTCATACCTCTTCGTATCGAAGGCGATTCCCTGGTCGTAGCCATGAGCCAGCCTGAGAACCTGTACACTATTGATGAAATTCAAGCCCGTACCAGAATGCAGGTAAGGCCCTTGCGCGCGGCCTTGATGGACGTGCGGGGAGCCATCAACCTCCACTACCGGGCCCTGGATGAGGTGGAGAGTGAAATCGAACAACTCGCCTCCGCCGACCTCGCCCGGGTCCCTGCCGCGCGCATTTTAGATCTCCTCATTACTGGGGCGGTGAAAGACGGCGCTTCGGACATCCACATCGAGCCGCAGCAGGATCGCCTGCGCATCCGCTATCGCATTGATGGCCACCTGCACGACAGGCTATCCCTGCCGCTGAACGTCCATGTCCCCTTGCTTTCCCGGCTGAAGGTTCTGGCCAAAATGGACATTACTGAACGGAGACGCCCCCAGGACGGCCAGTTCACCATCTCGACAAAGGGCCGTAAGGTAGACTTGCGCGTCGCCACGGCCAACACGCCGCGGGGAGAGGTGGCCGTATTGCGTGTCCTGGATAAATCCATATCCGTGATAGAACTTCCAGAGCTGGGGTTCCTTCCCGATTCTCTGAAGACCTACCAAAAGCTACTCCAGTCCCCCTCTGGCATGATCCTGGTCAGCGGGCCGACGGGCTCAGGTAAGACGACGACTCTCTATGCTTCCATCAAGCAATTGAATACCGAAGAGCGCAATGTCGTTACCATCGAGGACCCCATCGAGTACCAATTCGACGACGTAAAGCAAATCCAGGTCAACCCCCAAATTGACCTCACCTTCGCCAGCGGCCTGCGGGTCATCTACCGTCTGGATCCAGACGTCATCCTGGTGGGCGAGGTTCGCGATGCGGAGACAGCAAGGGCGGTCACCCAAGCAGCCCTGGCAGGATCATTGGTGCTGTCATCAGTCCACACTAAGGATGCCACAGGCGCGCTCTTTCGCCTGATTGACCTGGGTGTCGAGCCCTTCCTGATCAGCTCAGCTGTGTCTGCCGTTATCAATCAGCGCCTGGTGCGGCGGGTTTGTCCCCACTGCTGCTCTCTCCGCGAGGTGCCCGAAGAGGAACGGTTGGCCTACGAGGAGGAGATGGGTAAGGCGCGAACCCAATTCTACTACGGGGCAGGCTGTAACTTCTGTGCCAATACCGGCTACCTGGGCCGAACCGGCGTTTTCGAAATACTAGTGGTGAGTGGCGAGATCAAGCGCATGCTGGTAAAGGGTGCCAGTGCGGCAGAGATCAGGGATCAGGCCGTCAAAGAGGGAATGGCGACCCTGCAACATGCCGGAATGCAGAAAGTGAAAGAGGGCCTCACCACACTCCATGAAGTGCTGCGCAACGTCTTTTACTGATACAGTTTTCGTTCACGCCGTTCTAAAAAGCTCCCAGCCCTCGCCCTGGGGGTTTTTTAGAAACAAATCTGTCATTGCGAGCTGCTCCATAGCACGTTCGCGCTACTCATTGTGTAAGAAACCCGTCAGCGCCGGCCGAGTAGGAGCGACTTGTGTTGAGCTTGTCGAAACAAGCGACGTATCGAGGCCAAGCGGGTTACCCGGAGAGCCGCTCGCTTGATTTCGATACGCTCTGCTACTCAATCAGCGCTCGCTCCCCGGGTTTTGCGCACAACCGTTTGTTTCTTAGTAGCGGAGCGAAGCAATCCCCAAGCCGCTGGGAGATTGCTTCGGCGCAAACAGCGCGCCTCGCAATGACACCTGGGGTGAAATCTAACATTGTTGAGCTAGACAATCAAGCTAATCGTAGATTGGGAGGTAAATTTGGCAAACGAACGGAGGACACGAAGTAGTCGGCGCCAGGACAATCGTGGTAAGAAACGGAGGTTCACCCAACGCCGCAAGGTGTGTGCCTTTTGCACAGGAAAGGTTGATGTTATAGACTACAAGCGACCGGACCTTCTGCGCCGCTTTATCAGCGATCAAGGCAAGATCAAGCCTCGCCGTCGGACGGGAACCTGTGCCAAGCACCAGCGGCGTTTGGCCGTGGCTATCAAGCGGGCCAGGCACCTGGCCCTTCTGCCCTACGTTGCTGAACATCTTCGGAGTTACAGATAAGGCGCAGATAAGAGCGGTTGAACAGGGCATAGGAAGGACTTGCTCCTATGCCCTTTGTTTAGTTGGATTTGCTGAAACACTACAACGGATTTAGAATAGAGCGGATTGCGAACCAAAGAATCCGTTCCTTTCCCAATCCGATGTAGTGTTGTCGAGGAGATAAGGATGGCCAAGAAGAAGAGAAAGAAAGCTAATGAACTGACGAAAAAGGAAATAAGGCTCGGCAAGAAAGCCCGACGACAAAGGCGGATGATCCTTGTTGGTGCAGCCGTTATTACCGTTGTGGTAGTGGTTTTGATCGCCTTTGGTTTCTATCAAGAATACCTGGTCAAGCCAAAGGAGCCCGTGGCAATGGTGGGCGAAGCGCCCATCCGCACAGATACCTATCAGAAAATGGTGCGCTACTACCGCTCTAACCTCCAGAATCAGTTGGCCATGTTACAAGACCAGCTAGCCCGTCTGGATCCAAACGACCAGAGCTCCGAGTTTATCGTCCAGTACTATCAGCAGCAAGTTGAACAATTGCAGACTCAGTTGGGAAACCCACAAGAGTTGGGCCAGCAAGTACTGGATGACTTGATTGACGACGAGTTGATCCGCCAGGAGGCGACCAGGCGAGGGATAGTGGTTACGACCGAGGAAGTGCAACTGGAGATAGAGACCCAATTCGGCTACGAAAGGAATCCTCCCACCCCTACACCAACGCCCATCATCACCGCTACCCAGGCCATAACGCCAACCCCTACTGCAACGCCCGTGACACTGGACAGATTCCAGGAGATGTACGCCACCACCCTGGAAGCATTGGATGAACGGGCTGGCTTCTCCGAAGCGGATTTCCGCCGCATCTTCGAGGCCATGCTTTGGAGAGAGAAGTTGCAAGAGGCAATGGGCCAGGAAGTGCCCACCATTGCCGATCAGGTGCACGCCCGCCAGGTACAGGTGACGAACGAGGAGCAGGCACAGGCGATCATGACCCTGCTCGACGAAGGCGTTGATGAAACGAGTGCCTTAGATGCAATTCATGTGCTTCTGGCCGAGACGGAGGAAGTCAAAACCGAGGAAGAGATCAGGGCCGAGAAAGATCCCCAGGAACTCTCGACCCAATTGACAGAGAGCGAGGACGCCTTCGCCCTGCTAGCTCAGAACTTCTCTAAAGACACCAGCAACAAGGACACAGGCGGCGACCTGGGGTGGTTCTCCAAGGGCAGGATGGTGCCAGAGTTCGAGGAGGCGGCCTTCAGCACGCCGGCAGGTGAGATCGGCGGGCCAGTGGAAACCCAATTCGGCTGGCACGTCGTCTTCGTTCACGAAACGTCAGAGGAGCCAGAGCCCCAGGTGCAGGCCAGCCACATACTGGTGGAGACTGAGGAAGAAGCCCAGGCTATCATGACCCTCTTGGAGGAGGACATTGACGAGGACACCGCCCTATCCGCTCTGGATGTTCTTATCGAGGCCGAGGTGGCCAAGGCCAGAGCAAAGGAAGAGGAAGTCCAAGATCTCTTGACTCAGTTGCAAGAGAGCGACGACCGCCTTGCCTTCCTGGCTGAGAACTTCTCCGAGGATTGGGGAAGCAAGGACAAAGGTGGTGACATGGATTGGTTCCCCAGGGGGGAGAAGACGCCTGAGTTCGAAGAGGCAGCTTTCAGCCTGGCGGTGGGGGAGATGAGCGAACCGATCTCGAACACCATCGGCTATCACATCGTCGAGGTCCTGGGACACGAGGAGCGGGAGCTGGCGCCCGAAATCCTGGAGCAAAGACAACTCCAGACCTTCGAGGACTGGCTCGCGGACCAGCGGCAATCGGAAGCAGTACAGCGTTATTCGTTTTTGGACAAGGTGCCTCCTGATACAGATCTGAGTCGCTGATAGACAAAAATAGGCCAGGCGTAACCCGCCTGGCCTTCTTTAGTTTTAGCCTCAATGCCGTTTGGATAAGAAAGCGAGCGCTGGTCGAGTAGGCCCGAAGGGCCGTATCGAGGCCCAGCGAGCGGCTTTTCAGAGGCTTGATTGTGTTGGAGCCAGCGCCTTGGTCTCGATACGGGCAACAAAGAGCGTTGCCCTACTCGACCGGCGGCTCATCTGGTTTCTCCCAAAATGGGGGCTTTGAACTTTGAACTTTGAACTTTGAACTTTGAACTTCTAACTCGCCCTGCGCCGGGCCTCGAAGACATTGGGCAACTTCTCAATCCTGTCCAGGACACGGCTCAACTGGACGATGCTGCTGATCTCCAGGGTGACCGTGATGACGGCGGTGTGATCTTTGGGGTGAGTAGCAATGTTAGCGGCACTTATGTTTATCCTCTCCTCAACCATGATCTCGGTTATATCCCGCATCAGCCCGGTACGGTCGTAGGCCAGAACCTGGATCATTACTGGGAACACCTGCTCGATGTCTTCTCCCCAGTCTACTTCGATGAGACGTTCCTTGTCCTCAAGATAGAGGATGTTGCGGCAATCCTGGCGATGAATGGTTATACCCCGCCCCCGCGTAACGTATCCCACCACCGGGTCGCCAGGCAAAGGGTGACAGCATCCAGCTACCCTGGTGAGCAGATCGCCCACCCCCCTGACCGTAACTCCGGAAACTTCCGGGGGCGGTGGAGCAGCTTCCGGCAGCTCCGGCTCCTCTTCTTCCTTCTCGGCCTCTATCAGCTTGGCGGCTACCTGTTGGGTGTTGATGTCGCCATAGCCGATGGCCGCCGTGAGGTCTTCGACCTTGTCGAATTTGAGGAGCGTGGCGATTTCCTCGTAGTTCTTTTGGTCGAGGCCCAGCCGTTTCAGTTCCTTTTCCAGGAGTTGCCGACCCTGAGCTACTGACTCGGCTCGATCCTGCCGTCTGAACCATTGGCGGATCTTCTGTCGGGCTCTGGACGTCTTGATGTAGCCCAGGTGGAGGTTGAGCCAATCGCGGCTGGGCTTGCCACGTCTGGCAGTCAAAATCTCTACCTGATCGCCGTTCTGCAGTTGGTAGTCTAAAGGGACAATTTTACCGTTGACCTTGGCCCCGCGGCAGCGATGGCCGATCTCGGTGTGGATGCGATAGGCGAAATCAATAGGGGTGGAGCCAGCCGTCAGGTCAATGATATCACCTTTGGGGGTGAAGGTGTAAATGCGACTATACTGGAAAACGTCGCTTTTCAGCGAATCAATGAACTCCCAGGCATCGGTTACCTCCTGCTGCCAATCCATCAGTGAGCGCAGCCAGGCGATCTTGGCCTCAAAGGCGACGTCGCGCTTCGCATGTTCCTTGTAGCGCCAGTGAGCAGCTATGCCAAGCTCAGCTCTACGGTGCATCTCGTAGGAGCGGACCTGCACCTCCAATGTTTTGCCATCGGGCCCCACGACAGCGGTGTGGAGGGACTGGTACATATTGTCCTTGGGAGTAGCTATGAAGTCGTCGAACTCGCCGGGGATAGGTCGCCATAGGCTGTGCACAGCTCCCAGCACAGCATAACATTCCCTGACGGTGTTGACGATGATGCGTACGCCCCGTACGTCGTGGATCTGTTCGAAGGGCAGGCCCTTGCGATTCATCTTCTCATGGATAGAGTAAATATGTTTGGGCCGTCCTGAGATCTCGGCTTCCAAGCCCTCTTTCCTAAGCCTCTTCTCCAGGATACCGATTACGCGTGCGATGCGACGCTCTCGGTCGGCTCTCCGTTCATCGAGCAGGGCCGTGATTTCCCAATACCTTTGGGGATTCAGGTAACGAAAACCCAGGTCCTCCAATTCCCACTTCATCTGCCAGATGCCGAGGCGATTGGCCAGGGGGGCGAATATCTCCAGGGTTTCCTCGGCGATGCGCCGCTGCTGCTCCTGGGAGAGAGACTCCAGGGTGCGCATGTTGTGCAGGCGGTCGGCCAGTTTGATCAACACCACTCGCACGTCATCGGCCATAGCCAGGAACATCTTGCGCAGACTCTCGGCATCCTCGTCCTGCAAATCCCTCTGGGTCATCTGGCTCAGCCTGTCTATCTGGCTCAGCTTTGTGACCCCATCAACCAGACTGGTCACCTCGTCGCCAAAGTCCTGCCGCAGATCCTCTATGGTGACGACGGAGTCCTCCACCACGTCGTGAAGAAGCCCCGCCGCAATGGTGGCCGAGTCCAGACGCAAATCGGCCAGGATCTGGGCGACAGTCAGGGAGTGCTGGATATAGGGCTCGCCAGAGGCCCGCTTTTGGCCGGAGTGAGCTACCTCAGCCAGCTCGTAGGCCCTCTCGATTAACCCTCTGTCATCCTGGGAGAGGGTCTCTGGCATCTGTTGAAGCAAACTCTCGAAGCTGGTGGTCTGTGCACGCATTTTGCTAAGTCCATTTGCCCAATTTGGCTTTTTGTGGTAAAATCAAGACAGATTGTGGTGAGCGTAGCCGAGTGGTCAAGGCACCTGGTTGTGGCCCAGGAGACCGTGGGTTCGAATCCCATCGCTCACCCTCAAGATCAAGGTGAATCAATGCCCATCTCAGTTTGAGATGGGCATTTCTCGTGCACCCTCGTTTCTCACATCTCCCGCCGTCCCTCCAAAGCACGGGCCAACGTTACCTCGTCGGCGTACTCCAAATCCCCACCCACCGGCAGCCCCCGCGCCAGGTGGGTGACCCGCACGCCCAGGGGCATCAACTGGCGATGCAGATACATGGCCGTGGCCTCGCCCTCCAGGCTGGGATTGGTGGCCAGAATCACCTCTTCGGCAGGCTCGGCCCGCAGGCGGTTGATCAGCTCGCGGATCCTCAGGTCTTCGGGGCCAATGCCCTCCATCGGCGAGATAACGCCGTGTAGGACGTGGTAGAGACCATTGTACTCCCGCGTTCGCTCGATGGCCAACACATCCAGAGGCTCTTCCACCACACAGATGAGGGAATGATCGCGCTCCTCATCCCGACAGATAGGGCAGGGGCTCTCCTCGGTGATATTGAAGCAAGTAGAACAAAAAGTGATGCGCTCCCTCATCTGACTCAAAGCTTCGGCCAGGGACGCCGCCTGCTCGGCGGGGACCCGAAGCAAGAAAAAGGTCAGGCGCGAAGCCGTCTTGGGCCCGATGCCCGGTAACCGTCTGAATTCCTCGATGAGCCTGGCCACAGGCTCAGGGGCAACTTGCATGTCTAATTACTCCTTCTGAAACCCTAAGGGTCCGTAAAAATATAACTTCCCGCATTGGTCAAGCAGGAGTCGGATTTGATCGAGGACGAATAGTGTAGTTCCATTGCGGGCAAACATCATGAAATTGGATGTTGAGAGCGTCCATCTCTTTGTTAGGCACCT
>JAUWOY010000026.1 GCA_030611885.1 Chloroflexota bacterium
GGGAACCCCCCCCCGAAGTGGAGGGGTACCGGGTCTTCTCCGTGGAGGAGGAAGGGATTCGGGAAGTGGAGAGGAGCGGGCTGCCCTGGTGGGCGGCAGGGGGGCTGGAAGAGCGGCTTGCGGAGGCCCGGCTCCCGAAAGCCGAATTTGGCTTGAGCGGTTGGGAGGTGGGGCCAGATGGGGAGACAGTGATCTTCACGTGGCGGTGGGGGGAGGATGAAGAAAGAAAATCGGCGATCTACCTGTGGCGGGGCGAGGGAGAGCCAATGCGCCTCAGCATGGGGGAGTATCCCCAATGGCAACCAAAGGTGACTCCTCTTTCCCCAACACTTGCTCCTCCCTAGGTCTTTTCTCGCTCCTCTATCCAGTCCTTACCATGCTGCCAATGGGTATGTTTCTCATAATTCAGAGAGAACCTGCCGCCACAGGTGCATCCGCCTTAGCAAATCAATGGGAATGAAACTGGATTGAGGCAAGCCGGTTAGTTCGAGAGTCTGATCACAGCTTGAATGCCGAGGGCTTGAGGTTACTCTAGCTGTATGATGCCCCTTCCTTGGGAAGGGGCTTTTTGTTGCCTGGCACTTCCCAATCTCCCCGTTACGGTGTATAATGTACGAGCAATCTCAGCATGGGAGGGTAACTGATGAAAAAGATTCGAGTGCTCGTCGCCAAACCCGGCCTGGACGGCCACGATCGGGGGGCCAAGGTGGTGGCCCGGGCCCTGCGCGATGCAGGGATGGAGGTCATCTACACCGGCCTCCGCCAGACGCCGGAGATGATCGCTGAGGCGGCCCTGCAGGAGGACGTGGACGTGGTGGGCCTCTCCATTCTCTCAGGAGCCCACATGACGCTCTTTCCTCGAATCGTCGGTCTTCTGAAAGAGAACGGCCTGGACGACGTATTGGTTCTCGCTGGCGGGATCATCCCCGATGAGGATGTGCCAGCTCTCAAGGAGATGGGCGTCCGGGGCATTTTTGGGCCGGGCACATCCACCCAAGAGGTGATCAAATTCATCGAGGAGGAGATCGGTAAGCGGTAAGTTGGTACACTGGGAAACTCGTAAATCCGTAAACTCGTACATTCGTTAACTGGGTCTACGAATCTACGAATCTACGAATCTACCAATGTACCGACCCACCCGACATCATGGAACTCACCGAACGACTGCTGACGGGCGACCGCCGCGCTATCGCCCGTCTGATTACGATAATCGAAAACGATGGGGCTGAGGCGCAAGAGGCTCTGGCTGCACTCTATCCCCACACTGGCCGGGCTCACATCGTGGGCGTGACCGGGGCGCCGGGCACGGGCAAGAGCACCCTGGTCAACGAGCTGGCCAAGGTCTACCGCCAGCGGGACCGCACGGTGGGCATCATCGCGGTGGATCCCACCAGCCCTTTCTCCGGCGGGGCGCTCCTGGGCGACCGTATCAGAATGCGGGACCTATCGGGAGATCCAGGCATCTTCATTCGGAGTATGGCTACTCGCGGCAGCCTGGGTGGGCTGGCCCGGGCCACCGCTGACGCTGTAAAAGTACTGGATGCTGCTGGCTACCAGACGATTTTTGTGGAGACGGTGGGGGCCGGCCAATCGGAGGTGGATATCGCCAAGGCGGCCCACACCACCATCGTGGTGGAAGCGCCGGGCCTGGGCGACGAGATCCAGGCCTTCAAGGCTGGCATCACCGAGATCGCCGACATCTTCGTGGTCAACAAGGCTGACCGGGAGGGAGCCGATAGGACTGCCATGGCCCTGCAGATAATCCTGGACCTCGACCACTCCTCGCACCTTTCGCTCCAGGCCCCCAGGTGGCGCCCCCCCATCTGCAAGACGATAGCCCTCCACGGCGAGGGCATCGGTGCAGTAGTGGAAGCTATCGGAGAACACGCCGCTTACTTGCGGAAGAGCGGGAATCTCCAGCAGCGCGAGCGAGAGCGTATCGAGGGAGAGCTCAGGAGCATAATCACTCAGGAGATGGCGAGGAGCTTCTTCGAAGGACTGGACGAGGCGCAGTTCGACAGCCTTGTTGACAGCATCATTCGCCGCGAGATAGCCCCTTATTCGGCTGCGGCGCTTCTTCTCAAGGGGTAACATGCCTGAACTGCCAGAGGTTGAAACCATCGCCCGTGGCTTGCGGGAACCTCTCGTGGGCCGCAGATTCACCGGCCTCCGCGTCGGCTGGGAGAACCTGGTCGCCAGACCGACGGTGGAGGAGTTCGAGCGGGGTCTCGTTGGCCAGAGGATCCTTGGTGTGAAGAGGCGAGGCAAGTACCTGGTCTTCGCCCTGTCCGGCGGAGAAAGCCTGATCGTCCACCTGCGCATGACGGGCCGGCTTTTGATCAAGAACTCTGGCGACCAGCCTGACAAGCACGATTACCTGATCTTCGAGTTGGACGATGGGCGCGAGCTGCGCTTCAACAACGTGCGCAAGCTGGGCCGGGTCTATCTGGTAGACGACGAGGACGAGGTAATGGGCAGGTTGGGACCGGAACCTCTGGACGACGACTTCACCTCGGCCGATTTCCCCGCCCTCCTCTCCGGAAGGCGGGGCATGATCAAGCCCCTGCTCCTGAACCAACGGTTCATGGCTGGCATTGGCAACATCTACGCCGACGAGGCCCTGTTCGCCGCCCGCATCCATCCCGAACGCAAGGCTGACACGCTCACGGCCTCGGAGATCGAGCGTCTGTATCACGCCATCCGCCGAGTGCTGGCCCAGGGGATCCGAAATCGGGGGACCACCTTCAGCGATTACCTAGACGCCGAGGGGAGGGAGGGGAGGAATCAGGAGTACCTTCGAGTGTTCAGGCGCACGGGCCAGCCCTGTCCTCGCTGCGGGACGCCCATCGAGCGCACGGTGGTGGGCGGACGGGGGACGTATTTCTGTCCTAAATGCCAGAAGTGACCTTCAGCAAAAGCGAAAGGCGGAGGAGAAACCTCCGCCTTTTTCGTTTGTTACAGCTCTGCTATTCAGGCGCGGCCTCGACAACTTTATACTTCCCGCCCTCCTCCCGCAGATACCCCATCCGCACCCGCGAGTCGTGCTCGAATATGAGAAGGGCGTCCTTCTCCAGAGCCCAATCCCTGATGCGGCGCTTGGTCTCGATGGTCTCCAGCGGCTCTACGTCGAAGGCGGAAACCCAGGCCAGGCGCTCCATTAATATCGTCCAGGAGGCCAGGTCGCCCAGGTAGATGGCCGTCTCCCCACTGGATTCAATGACCACACTCTGGTGAGCTCGGGTGTGACCTCTGGTGACGATGCAGCGCACCTCGGAGGTGACGCGGGTCTCGCCATAGAGAAGGCGCAACTGACCACGCTCTTCCAGGGGGACGAAGTTGTCGGCCAGGTAGGTGGCTCTGGTGCGCTCGTTGGGGTAAAGGGCATCGGCCCACTCCAGGCGCTGGATCCAGTATTCAGCGCGGGGGAAGGTGGGAACGACCTCTCCCTCCCTGAGGATAGTGTTCCCGCCGCAGTGGTCGGAGTGGAGATGGGTGTTGATGACGATGTCAATGTCCTCAGGAGCGAAGCCCAGGCGGCGCAAGTCCCCCACCAGGCGGCTCTCGCCAGCGATGCTGTAGATCTCGCGCTCTTTGGGAGACAGCTTATCGCCGAAGCCGGTATCCACCAGTATCCTTTCGCCCTCGGAGACGATGAGCAGGCAATTCAGGGCCATGGGGATTCGGTTCAACCCGTCGGCCTGAACGACTTTCTCCCAGAGCACCTTGGGCACCAGCCCGAAGTGGCCCCCGCCGTCCATCCAGGCGCGGCCATCGCTCACCATGTACAAGTTCGCATTGCCAAGACGCAATTTTTCCCTCCTACTACGCCCCCTATTATACATGAAAAGCCCTGTTCTAGCTACTGGCCTAGCTGAACAGGGCTGGGCGATCCCCTCAATGGGTGAACTGGCTGCAAAGCCCTAAACGCTCTTCTAAACCCTATGTCGGCTCAACAAGCCAAAATGGGCGATGCAGCCAGTTCAGTGAGTAAGAAGTTACACGGCTCTAACTCACACGTCCTTATGAAAAATTAACGACGGCTGTTATTGAGGTATTTGTTCAACATCCTGACGTTGTACCTTCGATGCCCCCCTGGAGTGCGGTAAGGCACCAATCCACCCGCTCTCTCTATCCTGTCCAGAGTGAACTGGCTCACCCGCAGGTACTTCGCAGCCTCCCTGGCGGTCATGAGGCTTACCCTCTTCCTGGCCATTTTCACACCTCCTTTCTTTGATGTCGGCTACTATTGAGGTATCGGTTCAACATCCTGAGGCTGTACCTGCGGTGTCCCCCTGGAGTACGGTAAGGCACTAACCCGCCCCCCTTATCTATCTTGCTCAAGGTGAACATGCTAACCCGCAAGTATCTAGCAGCCTCTTTAGCGGTCATGAGATTCATCCTACCTTCTGCCATTTTTGCACCTCCTTTTCCAAAGCCCTGATTATCCAAGATCCTCTCCCGAAAGCGGGCGAATGTGCTGTAAACTTAGTGAACTGTCTGCATTATACCAGATTACCCCCAGTTTGTGGGTAAAAATAGTGTGAATTTGGGATGAAGGTTGCGTGAAAAAAGAGCCCCGGTCAGACGCTTAAGGCCTGACTGGAGCTCTTGTTTGCTGTAACCAACCTTACTATACAAACAGTCTGTCCACTTCGTATGCAACAAGGCCAGCCGCTACGGCTGCCTGCGCACCGATCGCCTCACGAAGTCAGCCAACCGTTCCAACAGCGACTTTGGCGCCTCTGTTTCTGGAGGAGGTGGAGGGGGTTCATCGGGCGGCACTGACGGCGACAGGTCTCTCAAGACGTCTTCCAGAGGTGGAGAGGGTTCATCGGGCAGCACTGACGGCGACAGGCCTCTCAAGACATCCTGAATCTTCTGATCCTCAGGCACGATCTCCAAGGCCCTCTCCAACATATTCCTCGCCCGAACCAGCTCGCCCTGATGTTCCAGGAATATCGCATATTCCTTCAAGACTACAATGCTGTTAGGATCCAGTTCCAGAGCGCGATCAAAGGCCTCGCGTGCGGAGGCAATCCTCTCTGGTGCCTTCTGGCGGCTTAACCACACGGCGTAGGCTAGCTCTTCCTCAACCTGCTCAAATTGACGGAAGCTCTCTTCGATGGCCTTAGCCTCGGCCAGAATCTTCTCGTCATACGGACATAGAGCCAGCGCCTGCTGGATACGGTCCCATGCTTTGAAGTAACGTTGCTGTGCCATCAGCAGCGCGGCATACTCGCGATGCGTAACGGCATCATTGCGATTCAGCTCAAGGGCCGTGCAGAAGTGATCCTCGGCCATGGCTCGTTGACCCGCATCACACAGGGCCACAGCGTACTCACGGTGCAACATCGCGTCCTGAGGTTCCACTCGCAGCGCCGCCTCGAATTGCGGCAGAGCCTCGGCCAGCCGTCCCAGCCGCGCCCAAGCTGTCGCCAGCCGACCTTGTAGCCGCGCGCTGGTGGGCAAGCCCTGCAGTGCGGCCTGGAGTAGGTTGACTGCCTCCTGATATCGGCCCTGCTCAATGAGCAAGCCAGTGTATTCGTCTAGCAACTCCCCATCGTGGGGCCGCTTCGCCAATACAGCTAGAATGTGCTGTTCGGCTTCTGGCCCACGCCCTTGTTCGCGCAGGAGGATAGCATATTGTCTGTTGGCCTCAAGATGCTGGGGCGCAACCGCCAGGGCGGCCTGCAAGTGTTTCTCGACCTCGTAGGGCCGATCCGGCCACAGCAGTTCAGCGTACGCAACGTGGGCCTCCACATCATCGGCGATGAGGCCAAGGGCTTCATCGAGCAATGCACAGACAGCCTCTCGATCAGCGGCCGCTCGAGCTTGTGAGACGAGAGTTCGGACCCGCTGTCGCTGCGGTTCAAGCTCTACCTGAAGCACAAGCCGGGCAGCCTGGTATTCAGGGTTGTCCGGCTCAAGCTCCACAGCGCGCGCCAGGTGAGCTTCGGCCTGGGCCAGGATGCCCTTGCGAACCAGGATGTCGGCCTGCACCCGGTGTGCCAGAGCACACTCTGGCGCCATCTGTAGCGCTTCTGCTACGAGAACGGCAGCCTCTTCCACATTATCCTGTTCCTCGAGCTTCAGTTTGGCCAGAGCAGCCCGTTTGCGAGCTTCCACTTCCCGGTTGACGTGCCATTTGAGCACCCTCACACGCTCCTGGAGGCTTACATCATCGGGCTTGATTTCCAACGCGCGTTTTAGAATTGATAGCGCCTCTTCCTCACGCTCACACCTTTCCAGAAACATCGCATAGGCTGTCAGCCAAGTCACGTGGGCTGGATTGGCCTCCAGAGCTGCCTGGTAGCTGCGGTCCGCAGCCTCCCACTCGTCCATGGCATCCAGCAAGGTTGCCTGATCAAACAGGGTTTGCCCGTGGCTCGGCGCAATGGTTAACAACCGTTCAAATGCAGCTTGGGCCTCGGCATATCGCCCCAGGCGAGTCAAAAGTAAGGCCTGCAAATGCAGCAAGGAAGTGTCATGGGGTGTGCTCGCCAACTCATTATCCAGCCACGCAGCCGATGTCACTGCATCATCCGTGACTGCCTGCGCTAACTCTCGCTCGGCGGCTGTCCAGTCCTCCTGCCGCGCCAGGAAAACGACATACTCCATCCGAAAGGTGACATTCGCAGGGTCGAGACTCAATGCCTCCTCGAACAGCCGCGCCGCGGCTTCGGGTTGGTCATGCTCTGCCCTCCAAATGGCCAGGGCCAGCCAGCGCTCGGCCCGAATCACATCAACCTGCGATAGCATTACGCCATTTTTAATAAGCGAGGGGGTTTCAGGCCCAATAGGTGTATTTACCTCTATCATCATCCACGCCTCCTGAGGAGTTCCATATACGGTGTGCAAGACCAACGCGCTCATCCAGAACTTCGTGGTTCTTCGGGATTTCGCGGGGTCACAGTATCGGAGTACTCAACTTGTTGGGGGTATGGAGTGACAAACCCCAACAAGTTGAGTACTCCAACTTGCTTTCACGCCAATTCCCAAAGGCCCAACTGCATTAGAGGCTCTCAGCTAGACCCTCATCCTCGGGGCTAGTGGGTTTTGGCGGCGCCGCCTCCAGCTCGGTTTGGATCCGGATAGCACTCTCTTCCTCACCAGGCGGCCTCTCTTCCTTGAAGCCGGATGGTTCTATTGGCATCGCTTCCGGCTCGGCCAAGAGCCAGGCAGCGCGCTCCTCATAAGGGTCCAGCCGTGCCGCTTCCCTCAGGTAACTGAATGCCTCCTCGGGCCGCCCTCGTTGTAAGAGAAACTCACCGTAGTCCAGCAACGTTGGGACATGGTCTGGGCAGGCCGCATAGGCCTCTCGGAACAGAGATTCAGCCTTAGCAGGATCGGTCTCGACCATCTCCTTGGCCAGAGCCCAGGCCAGTTCCGCTTCCCGGACCTGGCCTAGCTTCCCGGCAATCCGGTAATAGGATTCCCTGAAGCGGGGATCATCTGAGAGTTGAACAGCGCGCTCCAGGTGCGGTCCGGCCGATTCGTAGCGGTACCGGTTGGCCAGCAGATCCCCATAGCGCCAGTGAATCTCGGCTGCTACGTCATCCTGTTTGAGGGCGAGCTTGAGGGCTGTCTCTGCCGCGCGCACCTCATCCTCCTGGAGTAAGAGATCAACGTACGGATTGAGGGCAGGCCGATAGGCCGGGTCCATCTCCAGAGCCAGTTGGAACTGCTCCCTGGCTT
Source organism: Chloroflexota bacterium (assembly GCA_030611885.1). GTDB lineage: Bacteria > Chloroflexota > Anaerolineae > VGOG01 > VGOG01 > JAUWOY01. The sequence continues at coordinate 7,696 of JAUWOY010000026.1, forward strand.
CAGTAAGCCGGCCTAAGCCCTGAAGGAATAAGGCGTAGCCACATCGGACTTCAACGTTGTCACGCCCCAGCAGGTGACTGCGGTAGTACCCCTCGGCCGCCTCGGGGTCAAACCGGGCAAGCCGGATCAGGTATGAGCTGGCTTCCATGGGGCGGCCGGTATCCTCCAGGAGTCGAGCATAGTAGCGTAGTGTAGGCACGTGCTCCGGATCAATGGCCAGCGCCTGTTGATAACACATCTCTGCCTCGGCATAGTTGCCGGTCTGAGCCTCCACCCAACCCATGGCCATTTCCCGGCTGGCCTGGTCGAACCGCTTAATTCTCTCTGTGACTTCTTCCCAGGCCCTGACAACCTCTGCATCGTAAGGCGCCAGGTCTTGAGCACGGCGATAGAACTTCTTGGCCTGATCGTAGTCGCCCCGGGCTGCCAGGAGCTGAGCATATCGCAAGCTAAGCGTAGGATCGGCCTCGACAGCTACGAGATTGTCACCCAGGAGGGTTTCCGCATCTCGGCGACGACCTTGCCCTTCGAGCACATCGGCCAGGAGATGCAAGGTCTCGGGGTTATCGGGTGTGAGATCCAGAGAACGGCGCAGGCGTTCCACTGCTTCGTCAATGCGGCCAAGCTGGATAAGCACCCGGGCCAGACTGTTGAGTGTCTCGCTGTTCTCACCCCGGACATCAATGATTTCCTGGAAGTGGGCTTCCGCTTCTCCAGGCACCTTAGCTGCCACCATGGCCCACATCCCTTCGGCGTCGCTGAAGCGTTCTTGCTGCTCCAAAAACGCCGCGTAGGCCCTGAGAGTGGGCAGGTGATCGTCATCAATCCGTAGCGCCTCTTCAAAGAGCCCTTCGGCTTCGTGGGTCAATCCCTCCTGGGCCTTGATCCGGGCGAGAGCCATGTAGCCGTAGGCATTCTGATAGTCCTCCAGCTCTGCCTGCAGCTCGTCGCGTAACGCCAGAGTCTCAGGATCATCGGGTTCGAGGGCAAGGGCTCGTTTCAGGTGCCGTTCAACCTCATCGTACTGGCCTTGTTCGGCCATCAGCCGAGCGTACTCGCGATGTAAGGCGGCATGATCCAACTCCTGAGCGAAGGCATCGCGCAGCCGCTCAATGGCTTTTGGGCTGCGGTTGAGACCGTTCAGCAGCCTGACGTAGGCCACGATCCACTCAACACGCTCGGTCTCCAGCTCCAGCGCTTTGCGCAGCAGCGGCTCTGCCACTTCCAATTCCCCCTGGCGTTCATGAAGCGACCCACGCAGCGCCAGCAACGGTGCGCTGGTGTCAATGGGACGCCCAGCCAGGCAAGTGTCCACTGCCGATGGATCAACCTCCATAAGGGTTGCCAGTCGCTCTTCGGCCTCGGCGTAGCGCTGCTGATCCAGGAGCAGGGAACCATACGCCTTTAGCGCCTCAGCGTGGCGTGGTGCGAGGCCCAGAGCTTGCTGAAAGGCCTCTTCTGCACTGACCAGGTCTCTTTGTTCCACCCTGTAGACGCCCAGCGCCCAAAGCCTATCGGACTCCTGTGGTGAAGGCATCTCCGCCTCCACCGGAACTTCCTCAACAGGGAGAGCTTCTTCCATCTCTAGGGCAATCTCGGCCACGCGCTCTTCCTCCTCAACTATTGGCTCGAATGCTGGCGGTGTTAGCGATGCCTCCGCTTCGACTGCTTCTAGCATCTTTGCCAACTCATCGAGCTCGCGCTCGACTTGCATGGCTTCATAGGCAACGGGGATGGTTTCATTCGTGGGGTCAAGGCCTGGTGCATCCCGGTAAGGCTCCTCTATTTCCTCAACTAAAGGAGCTTCTTCCACCTCTGGGGCAATCTCGGCCATGAGCTCTTCTTCCTCAACTACTGGCTCAAGTGCTGGCGGTGCCTCCGCTTCGACTGCTCCCAGCCTCTTGGCAGACTCATCGCGCTCGCGCTTGACTTGCATGGCTTCGTAGGCAGCCTGGATGGTTCCATCCGTAGGGTCAAGGCTTAGTGCGTCCCGGTACCGAACTCCGGCCTCGTCGTACTGCCGGCGGGCCTCCCAGAACCGGGCGTAGGTGTAGTGAACCTGAGCGTTCATAGGATCTTCGGCAATGGCTTCCTTGAGCAGTTTCTCCGCCGCGTCGAGATAGGTCTCAGCCTCTGCTGTCTGCCCGTCGGCCCTCATCAGGCCCAGGGCCCGGCTCAGAATCAACCTGGCGTTATCAAGTGATCTCATAGCTATTTCCTCCTTTCGTGTATGTAGCTCGGGCCGGCTGAAACGGCGCCGAGCCCAGGCTTTGGTTCATAAAATGTCGGATAACTTTCTGGAAACTAGATTCCCATTTTCCCCCCTCCAGTTCTTTTTTGGGCCATAGCCGACGAAACGGCGGTAAATCTATAGAATCATTTGCATTATAACAGATTATCCTCAGTTCGTGGGTAAAAATTGCGTGAATTCTACGCGAATTTTGCGTGAAAATGAAAAGCCCCGGTCAGACCTTAAGGTCTGACCGGGGATCTCGTTTGCTATATCCGGGTTCAACAAGACTGACTTCTAGATTCCCTTCCCTCTCCAATTATCTATAGAAAAGCCGCTGCTGCCTGCCACACCTCCTCCACCGTAACCGCCTCAATACACCTGAAGCGGCGACAGGCAGTGTCCCAGCGGCCACGCAGCAGGCAGGGATTGCAGCCTACGTCGTGCCACAGCGCCACGCTCTTCTCGCCGTAGGGGCCATACATCCTCGGGTCAGAGGGGCCGAAGATGGCTACCACCGGCGCGCCCACAGCTACCGCCAGGTGCATGGCTCCCGTGTCGTGACCAACGAAGAGGTCGCACCGCTCCAGGAGAGCGCCCAACTGCCCAAAGGTCAACTGTCCCGTCAAATCACAAGGCTCTTGCCTCATGCCATCTTTGATCGCGGCAGCGATAGGCCCGTCGTCTGGCCCGCCCACCAGGAGCACCTGAGCCCCTCTCTCCTCGATGAGGCGGTCGGCCAGGGCAGCGAAGCGCTGGGGCGGCCAACGCTTGGCCGATAGGGTCATCCCCGGATTGCTCCCCCCCGCCGGATGAATGACGACCAGGGGGACTTGGGACGCAGAGCTCAATATCTCGGCGACGTGGCGGCGATCTTCACCGGTGGGATAAAACTCCAACCTCGGCTCGTTCACTTCGATACCGACGGCCCGCACTGTGTCGAGATAGAGGTCTGCTTCGTGTTTGAGGCCCGCCACCGGCACACCGACGGTCAAGGAAAACCCCCGCCCCCGGCTATCCAGGCCCACCCGATGAGGGATGCCGCCTAAGTACGGCAGCAGGCTGATCAGCGGGGAGCGAGCCAGGACGAAGCAAGCCTCGTACCCTCCAGCGCGGATGCGTCTGACCAGGTCGAGGTACTCGCGCCAGGAGTAGCGGCTGCCGCTTCCCACCGGGCCGCAATCCACCAGGCCGTGTCTGCCGACAGGCAGGCCGTCCAGGTGGGGGTTGTTCTCGACTATGGCCCGCGACCAGCCGCCCACAGCGAAATCTATCCTGGCTCTGGGGAAGGCCTGGCGCAGGGCCGCTATCACCGGCGTAGCCATTAGCACATCGCCCAGGCAGCAGGGCTTGATGATCAGGATCGAGTTGGGGGTATCGAGCGAGGCACTTCGAGGGGCGAAGCGAAAGGGGATGTGCAGAAGATAGCAGATAACGCTTACCAGGATGTCTCGAATAACCAATCTAACTTCCAACTTCTAACTTCCAAGTTCTATCTTCGAGACAGCCCACCCGGTCGTCCAGCCACAAGGCCGTGGGTTGGCCCTCCTCTTCCTGCTCGTGTACAACATAGATGCGCACCTTCTCGCTCTCGGCCTCGTTTCCAGCCGCGTCGTAGGCCACCACGTGGATCTGGTGGGTCTCGGTGTAGCCGTGGGTGTCGGAGATGATGGTCATCCCGTTGGCGAAAACCTGCATGCGCATGCCCTCCGAGTCGACCAGCACCTGGGTGACGGTGATCACCTGGGTGGTCACACTGCCGTCCGGGTTCTGGACAATCTGGGTCTCCTGCACTGCCGTGCCCAGTATAGGAATGGTGTCGGACATGACGATGGTCCACTTGGTGTTGTAAGGAGCTATAGTGCTGTAGCTCAGCAGGCTGTTGTCAAAGTAAAACTCCACCCGATCCATGGAGAAGTTATCCACCGCAGTGGCCGAGATGTTGACCCATTCGTCGTACTCCATGAAATAGACGTGGCCGTCGTAGGGATAGATGAGCTCGAGCTCAGGCGGGGTGTTGTCCACCGTGACCTGGGTGGTGCTCTTTCTATAGTTTCCGCCTCCATCCACCACCGAAAGCTGGAGGGTGTAGAGCCCATCCAGACCACCCACGTCCCAGTACTCCAGGGGGGCGTTGGTGACCTGATTGTAGTGATCGCCGCCAATCTGAATCCAGGCCGAGGGGTTCAGCCCCTGGCCGTACTCCAGGCGATAGAGCTGGAAATTCTGAGCCTTGGCGTTGCCGATGACGGGGATCGTCTCCCGAAGATAGGCATAGGGAGCGGGGCTGATGATGGCCACGTCGCCGGAAGCCGGACTGGGGCCGTAGGCCAGGTCATATTGGGTCGGCGGCTGGGGGATACCTTCCTGGCGCACCCAGTCGGCAGCCTCAGGGGGATAGATCGTATAGACCACCTCGTCCACCAGTTCGGGCGGGGTGTAAACGGTGGCCAGCTTGCCGGTCTCCCTGTTGACCCGAAATACCTGATGGACGTTGCAGTACGCTGTAGGGGCCGTCCCCTCGATGAAGATCTCTTTGATCTTGTGAGGACAGTGTTCCGTGGGCAACATTCCTGAGACGGAGCAGACCTCCACCTCCTCGAAACCGGGCGGCCTCTCGAAGTCTTCCACAGGCATCCCTTCCAGCACCCTCTCCATAAAGTCGTGCCAGATGGGGCCCGCCCCGCGACCTCCAGGCACGTGTTCCATGGCCTCGTTGCCGCTGTTACCCACCCAGACGCCGGTGACGATTTGTGGAGTGTAACCGATGGTCCAGGCATCACGGAAATCGTTGGTGGTGCCGGTCTTGGCCGCGGCGGGGCGGCTGAGGTGCAGCGGGCTTTCCCAGCCAAAGGCCGGCGCCCGCGCGTTGTTGTCGGACATGATATCGGTGATAAGATAAGCCAACTGGGGGCTCAGCACCTCTCTGGTCTCAGGGGTGGCGTATTGCCAGATGATATTCCCGTCCCGATCCTCGACCCGCAGAATGGCCACCGGGTCTAGCTCGCGATAACCCAATTGCGACTCTTTCACAGGCACGCCGGCCATGGTCCCACTGTTGGCGAACACGCTGAAGGCGTAGGTCATGTCCAACAGCTTGACCTCGCCTCCCCCCAAGGTCAGGCTCAGTCCGTAGTAATCTTCGTTCAGAGTGGTTATGCCCAGGCGATGAGCGGTGTTGAGAACGTTCTCCACCCCGGCCATGTCCAGCACCTTGACGGCTGGCATGTTATAGGAGCAGGCCAGGGTCTGGCGTATTCGCTTGGAGCCGTGATACTTGCGGCTGTAGTTTTCCGGCACGTAGGGCGGATGGGGCGGGTCGGGGAAGGCAGTGCGCACGTCCATGATCATGGTAGCTGCCGTATAGCCTTGAGAGAAAGCGGTCACGTAAGTAAAAGGCTTGAAGGACGAGCCAGGCTGGCGATTAGCCAATGTCACGTTGACCTCGCCCGCGATTGCATCGTCCCAATAGTCGAGGCTGCCCAACATGACCAGGATCTCACCAGTTCGGGGGGTGATGACCACCACGGCAGAATTGGAGACATTGCGCTCCTCGGCTTGCAGTTCGGCCACCCGCTCCCGCGCTATTTCCAGAGCCAGGTCTTGCATCTCCAGGTCCAGAGTGGTGTAGACCCGCAGCCCCCCGCGGTGCACCAGCTCAGGGCCGAGCATCTCCTCCAGTCGCTTGCGGGCATAGATGGAGAAGTGAGGAGCGATGATGTCGTAACGCTCCTCGCGGGCTTTGATGTCCAGCTTTTGGTACTTGGCCGCCAGGGCTTCTTCGGCGGTGATATAGCCCTGACGCATCATGGCATCCAGCACCAGGTGTTGGCGCTTGCGAGCCTCTCCAGGAGCATCAATGGGGTTCAGGCCGGGGTACTGGGGCACGGCGGCCAGCATAGCACTTTCAGCCAAATCCAGTTCTTGGACAGGCTTATCGAAATAGACCTTAGCCGCTGCTTCCACGCCATAGGCCAGGTTGCCATAGAAGTTGTTGTTCAGATACCATGCCAGAATCTGGTCTTTGCTATAGCGCCGCGAGATCTCCAGGGCCAGGATGAATTCCTTGATCTTCCGAGAGTAGAGCACCTGATACCTCTCTTCCAGAGGGATCAGCACATTCTTGATCAACTGCATGGTGATGGTGCTGCCACCTTGAACACGGCCGCCTCGCAGGTTTTGATAAAAGGCTCGAGCAAAGCCCCTGATATCGAATCCGGGGTTCTCGTAGAAACTCTTGTCCTCAATGGCGATGGTAGCCTGACGCAGGTAAAGCGGCATCTGATCCAGCGGAACCCCAGTACGATCACCAAACCGTGGGTCGAAAATCTCGTAGAGGAGGACTTGACCGGTGCGGTCATAGATCTTGGTGGTCTCGAATTCCTGCTGATCCGTCTCGATCCGGCCAGGGTCGGGCAGGTCTTTAGCATAGTAGGCGTACACGCCAACCGCCGTGCCGATGCCCAAAAGGCCAAGTAGAGTGGCCGCAAAAAAGACTAGAGTTACCGCGCCAATAAGCAAACGCAAGAGCAGGCCGTTATTATTCTTCTTACGCCTACGCAAAATGCGCCGTTTGGTATTGATGTTCATGGTTAGTTCTCCTACTCCTTCTCCTCGCCAGCCAAAAGCCCCCCGCTTGCCATGCTTGACGTTCTGAAGCCGTTTGCTCGTAGTGTGCCACCATCTGTTTAGCCTGTTCTGCCATGAGGCGTCGGCGCTCTGCTAGGGGCAACCGCATAAACTCCTCTTGAAGTGAAGGCGGGCCTGTATCGCCCGCACTTAAATCAACTAACAGGTAGTATGCGATTGGCAGCTTCTTGATGGGCAACCGCATGACCAGTCCTTGAACTTGCGAATAGGTGATCGTTTCCATGCTCATCCCTCCGAATTCTACTCAGCCGCCGCTGGCCCCGGATTGTGCGCTGCTAAGTCTTGCCTTAATGTTAACAGAAAAAGGCAAAAAGCGCAAGTCAGTCAGGCGTTTGACGATTTGCGCTTTCGCTGGTATGATTGAGGGCATGGGTAGAATTCGGGGACGGACGATAGCTATCTTGGGGCTTCTCGCCCTCGTGGTCGCAGCCTTGGTCATCTGGCACAGGCCCTTTCTGTCTTTCTTCGCTGACAGGGCCAGGGTACAGGGGTTCGTGATGAGGTTTGGCCCCTGGGCCCCGCTGGCAGCCATCTTGCTGCACATAGCGCAGGTGCTCCTGGCCCCCATCCCCGGCCAGGTTATAGATGCCGCCAACGGCTACCTCTTTGGCGCGGCCTGGGGGACCGTCTACAGCCTGGTCGGGGTGCTTGTTGGCTCTAGCCTGGCCATGGCTCTGACTCGACGCTTCGGACGGCCCTGGGCGGAGAGACTGATCAAAAAAGAGACGCTGGAACGCCTCGATGGCTACTCACAGCGGAGAGGTGCCCTATTCTTCTTCCTCATCTTCCTCTTCCCATTTCTGCCCGACGATGTAGCCTGCTTCCTGGCTGGCCTCACCCCCCTGCCTTTAGCCGAGTTAGTTGTGTTGGCCGCCATCGGCCGCCTGCCAGGCATTTTCGCAGCCAACCTGGTGGGCGCTAACGCCGCCGCCCTCACTCGAACCCAAGTAGCGTTCTTCATCATTGGTTTGGCAGCCATCGCGCTGCCTTTTTGGCGCTATCAGGATAGGGTGGAGATGGCGATGCTGAAAGCGACAGCGTGGCTCAGCGACAAACTGAGAGCTGTAAGATGACACTGATCTCATTCAGATTTGCTTGCCCTGTCTGAAAGTGATATAATACGCACGGAGATGAAGATGGACAAGCACGGTCAAAAGACGAAACTAAGCCGCGTCGAAGTGGAGCACATCGCTGAGCTGGCGAAGCTCAGCTTGACCGACGAGGAGAAGGAGAGGTTCGGGGAGCAGCTCTCAGCCATCCTGGAGTACGCCGAGGTATTGCAGCGTTTGGACACCGAGGCTATTCCGCCCACAGCCACGGTACTCCCCTTGCGGAACGTGATGGCGGCCGACGAGGTCAGGCCCTCCTTCTCCCGCGATGACGTCCTGGCCAACGCGCCTGAGGCCGAGAACGGTTGTTTCAAAGTGCGAGCAATTCTGGAGTGAATTATTCATGGAACGAGCGGCGGTAAGAAAATCTGTTTCCTATATCCTGCGGCCTGACGAGCTCCTGGCTGTCGAAGAGTTCAAGAGGAGAATCCTCGCCGAGCTACCTGGTCAGGTTAAGGACATCATCCTCTTTGGTTCCAAAGCGCGGGGAGACGACCACTCTGGTTCAGACATAGACCTGCTGGTCATCGTGGATCGCAGGACGCCAGAAGTGGCGGATGTCATCAGCAGCGTCACGGTTGACACTCTCTTGGAGAAGAGGATAGACATCTCGGCCCTCGACTTCACCAGCGATGAGATAGCTGCATGGTCAGCCATTGGCACGCCGCTGATGCGCAACGTAGCTGATGAGGGAATCGTATTGAAAGGAAAGTCTATCATGGTAGGAAAAGGAGATCCAGCTAAGGTAGCACAAAACTTCATTGGATCGGCACACGGCCGTCTCCGTTCCGCCAAGGCATTACGGGAAATCAGCGAATATGGCAATGCCATGTCCCTGGTCTTCTACGCCTTCTTGGACGCCGCCGACGCAGCGCTGGCTGCCCGCACTATCCGCACCAAGTCCCACGCTGGCACAATCTCCCTCTTCGGCTTGCACTTCATCAAGCCAGGGCTGGTAGACGCCAAGTACAGCCGCTGGTTCAAGCGGGCCCGCAAGTTCCGCCAGGAAGCCGACTATGAGCGGAAACGGGATTTCACGCTTGAGCAGGTAAACGAGGCGATTGAGCAAGCGGCGGAATTCGTGGAGGTCATCGAGAGCCTACTTCCATCACTGCTGGAGAACTAGCTTGGAATTATATGAGCTGACCATCCACGAAGCCCAGGAGTTGCTGAGAAAAGGCGAGATTTCAGCCGTCGAATTGACCCAGGCTGTCATTGAGCGCATCGTGGAAGTTGATAACCAGGTCAAAGCTTACCTCACCGTCACCCCCGAATCGGCTCTGGAGCAGGCGCGGGAGGCAGACCGGCGACAGGCTGCTGGCGAGGATCACTCCCTCCTGGGCATACCCCTGGCCATCAAAGATGTGATCTGCACCAAGGGCGTGCCGACGACCTGCGGCTCCAGAATCCTGGAAAACTTCATCCCACCCTATGACGCCACGGTGATCGAGCAGTTGCGTCAGAGGGGCGCGGTCATCCTGGGCAAAACCAACATGGATGAGTTCGCCATGGGCTCCTCCACGGAGAACTCGGCCTTTTTCCCCACGCGCAATCCCTGGGATCTGAGCCGGGTTCCTGGCGGCTCCAGCGGAGGCAGCGCTGCCGCCCTGGCTGCCGACGAGTGCCTGGGCGCGCTGGGTTCCGATACCGGCGGCAGTGTGCGCCAGCCAGCAGCACTGTGCGGTGTGGTGGGCCTCAAACCCACCTATGGCCGCGTCTCTCGCTACGGCCTGGTGGCCTTCGCCTCCTCGCTGGACCAAATCGGCCCCTTCGGCAAGGACGTGACCGACTGCACTATCATGCTGCAGGCCATCGCCCACTATGACGCCCGCGATTCCACCTCAGTGGATGTTCCCGCCCCCAACTATGCCCAGGCCCTCGTCCCTGACATTCGAGGAATGAGGGTGGGCGTTCCCAGGGAGTACTTCGTCGAGGGCATGCAGCCTGGGGTGGAGACGGCGGTGCGGTCAGCCATAGAAAAAATGGCCGACCTGGGCGCAGAGGTGGACGAAGTCTCACTCCCTCATACCGAGTACTCCTTGCCTGCCTATTACCTGATCGCTCCGGCCGAGGCTTCGGCCAACCTGGCCCGTTACGATGGCGTGAAATACGGCTACTCTCATCCTGAGGTGGAGGACGTGTGGGACGCCTACCGCCAGACCCGCCAGAACGGCTTCGGCCCTGAGGTCAAGAGGCGCATTATGCTGGGAACCTACGCCCTCTCCGCAGGCTACTACGATGCCTACTACCTTAAGGCCCAAAAAGTGCGCACCCTCATCAAGCGCGATTTCGACCAGGCCTTCGGGAAATTCGACGTGCTGGTAGCTCCCACCTCTCCCACGGTGGCCTTTAAGATCGGCGAGAAGGTGGACGACCCGCTGCAGATGTACCTCTCCGACGTCTTCACCCTCTCCCTGAACCTGGCCGGCATCTGTGGCATCTCCATCCCCTGCGGCTTCGCCGACGGCCTGCCCGTGGGCTTGCAGATCATGGGAGATGCCTTCGCCGAGGAAGTGGTTCTGCGCGTGGCCTATGCTTACGAGCAGAGCACGGAGTGGCACAGGAGGAGGCCTGAGTTATGAACCGCGAGAAGGATGCCCGCGAGTGGGTGGAATATGCGGAGGCAGATAGACTCTCAGCTCAAAACGCTTTTAACGTAGCCGATTATCGTGATGCGGCTTTCCACTGCCAGCAAGCCATCGAAAAATTGCTCAAAGCGGCTATTGTTGCCCAGACGGGCCGCCGCCCTCCTTATGCCCATAACTTATGGAAGTTGGGACAGGCAGTGAAAGGATTGACTATACCGGCTGAAATCGCGGACAAGATGGCCAGCATTAACCCACACTATATCATCTCTCGTTATCCGATCGGGATGCGGCCAGGTTATACCAAGGAACTCACTGCAGAGCTCCTTCAGAAGATGCAAGAGGTGTACCAATGGCTTATGGAAAAGCTGAACTTGCCCAGCGTCTAAAGCATTACTTGGCAGTTCTGCAAGAGAATATTCCAATCCACAAAGCCATCCTCTACGGCTCTTATGCTTATGGTAATCCTCATGATTGGAGCGACATTGATCTGGTTGTGCTTTCGCCCGCCTTCCGAGGAGTGCCGTACCCAGAGCGCCTGGAGCGTTTGGCGGTGCTGGCCTGGCGCGCTGGCGTGGGGGATATCGAAGCTCTGGGCTACACACCGGAGGAGTTTGAAGAAGCGAGCGACTTGGATTTGCTAGGGGAAGTGCGGGAACGGGGTGCTGTCGTCTACGAAAAGGATGACAAACTAGCGTGAGGAGGGTTGAGGTGAAGCCATGGATACAATAACTCTTCAGCTGGAGGCCATCCCTATCGTGAAGTCAAGTTTGGAGATGAGATGAAAAGAGAGGCCCTTGAGTTCGGGCTCAGTAGATATAAGGAGCGCTTAACTGCTCTTGAGCGCCGATACGGAATGACATCTGAGGACTTTGCTGTCAAGTTTAACACTGGCGAATTAGGCGATGATGCCGATTGGTTCGAGTGGCAATATGTCTTGGATGCCTGTCATGAAACGCTAAGGCAACTCCAGCCCACTGAGAGGAAACAACGAGCATGAAAATCACCAAAGCCGTCATCGCTGCGGCCGGGCTGGGGACGCGGTTCCTGCCGGCCACCAAAGCCGTGCCCAAGGAGATGCTCCCTCTGCTGGATCGGCCCATCCTCCAACACGTCGTGGAAGAGGCCGTAAACTCAGGCATCACCGACATTATTTTGGTGATCCGTCGCGGCGGCCACGCCATCACTGATCACTTTGATTCAGCGCCTGAGCTGGAACGGACGCTGGAGGCAGCAGGCAAACTGCGCTACCTGGAAGAGGTCAGGCGTGTTTCGCGACTGGCCAACTTCGCCTTCGTCCGCCAGGGGGACGATCTGCCCTATGGCAACGGCACGCCGGTGCTGGCGGCCAGCCCCTTTATCAGCAGGGACGAGACGTTCGTCTACATGTTCGGCGACGACGTCATTGATGCGGATCCGCCTGGCCTGCGCCAGGTGATGGACGCCTACGAGCGCTACCAGCCCGCCGCGGCCATGGCCGCCTACGAGGTGCCCTGGGAGGAAACCCACCTCTACGGCTGCATCAAGCTGAAAGAGGACAAGGAAGCTCCCGAAATCGAAGACCTCATCGAGAAGCCTGACCCGGGGAAAGCCCCCTCCAATCTCATTCAGGTAGGGCGGTTCGTCGTTCCCTACGAAGTCATCGAAATCCTGGAGGAACAGAAGCTGGGCAAGGGGGGGGAGCTGTGGATGGCCGACGCCATGTTGACCCTCGCCCAACGGAAGCGGGTCGTAGCCCAGCCGATCAAAGGGACCTGGTACACCACCGGCGACCCGCTGCGCCTCTTGCAGACGTTCATCGCCCTGGCCCTGAAAGACGACCGCATCGGCCCACAGCTCCGCGAGTATCTCAAAGGACTCAGGCTGTAGCCTCCCTGGGTTGAGTAGCCAAAGGCGTACCGAAACCAAAGAGATTAGAAATTAGATATTGGAGATTAGATATTGGAACTTGGCCAATACCCAATATCCAGTACCCAATATCCAATACCCAATATCCAAACCAAGGAGGGTCAAAGATGATCATCGGAGTATCGAAGGAGATAAAGACGGCCGAAAACAGGGTCGGCGCCACACCTGCCGGAGTGGACATGCTGGTCAAGGCTGGCCACAAGGTGCTGGTCGAGAAGGGGGCTGGCGAGGGGAGCGGCTTCTCCGACGAGGAGTACAGGCGAGCAGGGGGCGAGATAGTGCCCACCGCTGCCGACGCCTGGGGAGCCGAGGCGGTGCTCAAGGTCAAGGAGCCCATCGAGCCGGAATTCAAATTCTTCCGTGAGGATTTGTTGCTGTTCACCTATCTTCACCTCGCCAATCCGAAGTTAGACAACTTGACCAGGCTTCTGATGGAGAAAAAGGTGACAGCCGTGGCTTACGAGACAGTCGAGCTGGCCGACGGCACATTGCCCTTGCTAGAACCCATGAGCGAGGTGGCCGGCAGGATGTCAGTACAGGTGGCCGCCCATTGTCTGGAAAAACCCAGCGGCGGACGGGGCAAGCTACTGGGCGGGGTGCCCGGCGTTCTTCCCTGCACCGTAGCTGTCGTCGGAGTCGGCACTGTGGGAAAGAACGCGGTGGAGATGGCCCTCGGTATGGGAGCCAGCGTCACTGCCATTGATCTCAGAGTAGATAGACTCCGTCACTTGAGCGAGATATTTCACGGCAATCTCGTCACTCTGAGCTCGAACCCTCACAGCGTCGCCGAGGCCGTCAAACGCGCCGACGTCGTGATCGGAGCGGTGCTCGTGGCTGGCGCGAGGGCGCCTCACGTGGTCACGCGGGAGATGGTGAGGAGCATGAGGCCAGGCAGCGTGATCGTTGACGTAGCCATTGACCAGGGCGGCTGCATTGAGACATCCCGCCCCACCACCCACACCGACCCTACCTTCGTCGAAGAAGGGGTGATCCACTACTGCGTCACCAACATGCCAGGCGCCGTACCGCGCACTTCTACCTATGCCTTGACCAACGCCACCTTGCCCTATGCCCTCAAGCTGGCCAACCTGGGCTTCGTCGAGGCTGTGAAGAGCAACGCCGCCCTGGCCAAGGGGGTAAACGTCTACAAAGGTAACGTCACCTGCGAGGGGGTCGCCAGCGCCCACGGATTAGAGTGCAAACCGTTGGAGATACTGCTGGAAGTTAGAGGTTAGAGATTGGAGGCCAATTTCCAACTTCCAACCTCCAACTTCCAACATCCAGGATGAGAAAGAGGTGATGAATATGACTACTCTGACTTTAGAATTGCCGAGGGATTTGCTGGGTCTTCTGCAAGAGCGCGCTTCAGAAAGAGGACAGAAGCTACAAGAGGCGGCCCTGCGGATTCTGCAAAAGGAGTTGACTCCGGAAGCCAGGAGCGAGCGGGAGCGGGTTCTGGAGGTGTTACAGGCTTCTGGGCTGGTGCGGCCATTGAGCGAAGAGCTGCGGCAAATGATTGACCCCGACATTGATTACGAGGCGGTGCGCCGCGAGCTGGCGGAGCGATCATTCGACCCTCCCCTTTCGCAAATCATCCTCGAAAATAGAGGGGAGAAGTGATGCCAGCCTATTACTTCGACAGCAGTGGCATCGCCAAACGATACGCCACCGAAATAGGCAGTGGTTGGGTGCGCTCTATCGTTGCAGAAGCCGAGAACACGACCATCATCGCCGAGATAGGAACGGTGGAGGTGGCCGCTGCCTTCGCTAAAATGCAGCGCAGGGGACGAATTACCATTGAGAGGCGGGATAAGTATTTGAGGCTTTTCCTGCGCGATGCAGCCAAACAGTACGAGGTTGCCCCTCTCAATTGAGAACCCAAACTTACACCCTTGAGTTGGAGGAAACGAGAAAGCTAGACGCGGAGGTAAGGAACATGACGACATTGGCTTTAGAATTGCCAAAGGATTTGCTGAGTCTTCTACAAGAGCGCGCTTCAGAAAGAGGACAAAAGCTACAAGAGGCGGCCCTGCGGATTCTGCAAAAGGAGCTGGCTCCGGAAGCCAAAAGCGAGCGTGAACATGTCGTTGAGGTGCTACAAGCTGCAGGGCTAATTCGGCCTTTGAGCGAGGGATTGCGGCAAATAGCAGACCCCACTATCACTCATGAAGAGGTCGAAGCTGCCTTCGCAAGAGCAGGTGGGAAGCCCCTTAGCGAGATCATCATCGAGCAAAGGCGAGAAAGGCATGAGCGTATTATATCTTGATTCCAGCGCGGTGGTGAAACGCTACAGCCCTGAGCTTGGCAGCGCTTGGGTGAAAGCGATTACCGACGTCCGGGCGGGGCATACCATCATGTTTTCGGAGATCACTTTGGCTGAAGTCGCGGCTGCTTTCGCTGCGAAAAGCCGCGCTCCACAAGGCCCCAGTGTACGTTGGCGCGATTTGGCTCTGAAGCGATTCTTAACGGACAGCGCTGACCAGTATCAGCTATTGGGTGTGCAGCGCGAGACCATTGATCTGGCTGTGAAGCTTACGCAACGCCGGAAGTTGCGCGGTTGCGATGCCATCCATCTCGCCGCCGCTCTGGCCGCAAACGAGGAGTTACTTTCCAAAAACCTGCTACCCCTCACCTTTATCGCCGCTGACGATGATTTGCTGAAGGCAGCCCAGGCCGAGGGACTGCCCACCGAGAATCCAAACTTGCACCCATAGGAGAGCGCCGTGGATTACGAAGCCGTCATCGGCATGGAAGTCCACGCCCAACTGCTGACCGAATCCAAGATGTTCTGCCGCTGCAGCGCGGATTATGCCACGGCAGAGCCCAATACCCACGTCTGTCCCGTCTGTCTGGGGATGCCGGGGGTGCTGCCGGTAATCAATCAAAAGGCTGTGGAGTACACCGTTATGACTGCCCTGGCCCTCAACTGTCAGATTCCTGAGTTCTCCAAATTCGACCGCAAGAACTACTTCTACCCCGACCTGCCCAAAGGGTACCAGATCTCCCAGTACGACCTGCCCCTCTCCCGCGATGGTTGGCTGGACATTGAGGACGACGGGGAAGCCAAACGCATCGGCATCGAGCGGGTGCATCTGGAGGAGGACACGGCTAAGCTGTTTCACCTGGGTGGGCATAGCCTGGTGGACTTCAACCGCTCTGGCGTGCCCCTGATGGAGGTCGTCAGTCGGCCCGACATTCGCACCCCTGAGGAGGCCCGCCAGTATCTGACCAAGCTGCGCAACATCGTGAGATACCTGGGGGTGAACTCCGGCAACATGGAAGAGGGCGCCATGCGCTGCGAGGCCAACATCTCCCTGCGACCGAGGGGCAGGAGCGAGCTTGGCACTAAGGTGGAAGTCAAAAACCTCAACAGTTTTCACTCCGTGAAGCTGGCCCTGGAGTACGAGATCGAACGGCAGGCCGAGGTCCTGGAGGCGGGTGGACGCATCGAGCAGGTGACGATGGGTTGGGACGAAGCGCGAGGCGTCACCGTGGTTCAGCGCAGCAAAGAACATGCCCATGACTACCGCTACTTCCCAGAGCCGGACCTGCCGCCCCTCGTCCTCAGCCGGGAATGGGTGGAGGGAATCAAAGCCAGGTTGCCTGAGCTGCCCGACGCCAGGCGGACCCGCTTCATGGAACAGCATGGGCTATCCAGCTACGACGCCGAGGTGCTGACGGCGGAGAAGCCGGTGGCCGACTACTTCGAGTCCTGCGTCCGTGCCTACCCCGATGCCAAAACCGTGGCCAATTGGATCACTGGTGAGCTCTTCCGCCTGCTCAAGGCCGCAGACGCAGGGATCGAGGCGGTCAAGATCGCCCCCGATGCTTTGGCCGAGCTACTCACCCTGGTGGAGAAGGACACCATCAGCATCAGCATCGCCAAAGACGTTTTCGCCGAGATGTTCGAGACAGGCCGCTCTGCCGCCCAGATCGTCGAGGAGAAGCGCCTGGCCCAGATAAGCGACGTCGAGGAGCTTTCGCGCATCGTCGAGCAGGTCATAGCGGAAAACCCCGGCCCGGTGGCGGAGTACCTGACGGGCAAGGAGCCTGTCCTGCGCTTCCTCGTCGGTCAGGTGATGAAGGCCACTCATGGCAAGGCTAATCCCCAACTGGTTAACGAACTGCTACAAGAAAAGTTGAAAAGTTGACACGTCTCAGACTTTGTGATATAGTATCACCCTGCAACGTTTGCGCGGATCGCGCCGTGATAAAAAGTTTGGTTGCGGCTACGCCGCGCTATGATATAATCTACTTCAACGCAAAACAAAGGCGTTTTGAGGTTTCATACGAGCGCCTTTGGGCGCTTTCTTTTTGCGCTCATAGTGAATTAACAAAGGAGGAACATATGGAGTTATCCAAACTGGAGGCGATGCTGGAAGGCAGGGAGTCGCAGCCGGGCCAGTTGATCGAGGTGCTTCAGGACATGCAAGCCACGTTCCACTACCTGCCCGAGGAGGGGCTGCGCACCGTCGCCGAGAGGTTGGGTGTGCCACCCATAGAAGTGTTTCGGGTGGCGAATTTTTACAAGGCCTTCACCCTCGTACCGCGTGGCCGACACCTCCTGACGGTTTGCATGGGGACGGCCTGTCACGTGCGTGGAGCACTGAGGCTTCTGGACACGGTCGAGGGACAGTTGAATGTCTCTCCGGGTGAGACGACCGCAGATAGAGCGTTCACGCTGGAAAGAGTGAACTGTCTCGGTTGCTGTGCCATAGGGCCGGTGGTAGTGTTAGACGACGTTTACTACGACCACATGACTCCGGGCAAGCTGCGCAGGCTGGTTACGGTAGCCTACAAGCAGGACAAGGAGGAAGGCGATGCGTAGAATAGAGAGCCCAGAGCAGCTTGTGTCTCTGAGGGAAGAACTGCAGAAAAAGCGTCAGGAACAACCAGTCACGGTGATCGTTTCCTCGGGCACATGCGGTCAGGCACGAGGATCCTTGGGCGTTCTGGACGCTTTCCGCCGTGAATTGGACAAGCAGGGACTGGCGGGAAAGGTGGCCTTACGTGTTACAGGCTGTCATGGCTTCTGCGAACAAGAGCCTTTAGCGATTATAGAGCCGGGAAACATTTTCTATTGCCGCCTCAAGCCCGACGACGTTCCCGAAATCGTTTCCGAGACCCTTGTCAAGGGCCAGGTACTGGACAGGCTGCTCTACACCGACTCGGTCTCGGGAGAGAAGATCGTACACGAAGCTGACATACCCTTCTATCGAGCTCAGAACCGGGTGCTGCTTGGTCAGAACAAGCTGGTTGATCCCTGTAAAATCGAGGATTACATCGCCATCGGCGGCTACGCGGCGCTGGCTAAAGCCCTGACCTCAATGAAACCGGAGGAGGTCATTGCAGAGATCAAGGCCTCGGGCCTGCGGGGCCGGGGGGGCGCGGGTTTCCCCACTGGCCGAAAGTGGGAGCTATGTCGCAGGGCTTCGGGAGAGGATAAATACGTCATCTGCAATGCCGACGAGGGCGATCCCGGTGCGTACATGAACCGCGCTGTTCTGGAAGGCAACCCCCATTCCGTGCTGGAAGGGATAATCATCGGCGCCTATGCCATTGGCGCCCAGCATGGCTTCATCTACGTGCGCGCCGAGTATCCGCTGGCGGTGGAACATACGGAGATCGCCATCGCCCAGGCCCGCGAGCTGGGGCTGCTGGGGGAAAACATACTGGGAAGCGGTTTCTCCTTCGACGTCAGGGTCGCCCGCGGCGCTGGCGCTTTCGTCGCTGGCGAAGAGACGGCTCTCATAGCCGCTCTGGAAGGCGAGGTAAGTGAGCCGAGGCCCAAAGATGTCTATCCTGTCGAGAAGGGATACATGGATTGTCCTACCACTATCAACAACGTGGAGACGTGGGCCGATGTTCAGTTGATCATCAACAACGGCAGCGACTGGTTTGCGGCCATGGGAACCGAGAGGAGCGCTGGCACCAAGATCTTCACTCTGGCGGGAAAGGTCAAGAACACGGGGCTGGTGGAAGTGGAATTGGGCACGCCGCTGAGGACGATCATTTTCGACATCGGGGGCGGGGCCGTGGATGGCAAAGAGATCAAGGCCGTTCAGGTCGGAGGGCCATCCGGCGGTTGCATCCCCGTGGATCTGTTTGACCTCACGGTTGATTACGAGGCCCTTACCGAGGCTGGGTCCATGATGGGCTCAGGGGGCATGGTGGTGATGGATGAAGACTCCTGCATGGTTGACATGGCCAGGTACTTTCTGGAGTTCCTTCAGGACGAATCCTGTGGGAAATGTGTTCCCTGCCGCCTGGGAATTGACCGCATGTTGGAGATCGTCACGGACATCACCGAGGGACGGGGCACGGAGAAACAACTGGTCCTGGTGAAGGAACTGGCGGAGACAGTCGCCCTGGCCTCGTTGTGCGCCCTGGGCAAGACCGCGCCCAACCCGGTGCTGACCACCCTGCGCTACTTCCGACCGGAATATGAAGCCCACATCCGGGAGCAGCGTTGCCCTGCTTTGGCGTGCCGTGCCCTCATCCACTACACCATTGACCCTGAAAAATGCACGGGGTGTATGGTTTGCTTGCGCGCCTGCCCTCAGGGTGCCATCACCGGTGAGAAAAAGGAGCCGCACGTCATCAACGAGGAACTCTGCACCAAGTGCGGCATCTGCAAAGAAGAGTGTAAATTCGACGCGATCATCGTCGAATAGGAGGTGAATATGCCAGAATATATTACCCTGACCATAGACGGGGCCCGAATCCGGGTTATAGAAGGCACGAGCGTCCTCGATGCGGCCCTCGACCACGGTATTTGCATCCCCCACCTCTGTCACATGCGGGGCGTCCCGGACATCGGGGTCTGCCGCCTGTGCCTGGTGGAAGTGGTGGAGAACGGAAGATCGAAGATCACGACTTCCTGTACCCTCGGAGCCAAGGAAGGGATGGTCATTCGCGCCCACACGGAGAAGATCCTCAAACTGCGGCGCAACGTCGCCGAGCTGCTGGTAGCGGAGGCCCCCAACTCGCGGGCTATCCAGGATATAGCGGTGCGGTGTGGCGTGACTGAGGTGCGTTACCCATTTCATCACGCTAATTGCGTGCTGTGTGGCCGCTGCGTCCGCGTCTGCAGTGAGGTCTGGCAATCCAAAGTCCTGGGATTTGTGGGGCGGGGAAAAGACAGGCACGTAGCCTTGCCCTTCAACGAGCGGCCTGAGTACTGCAAGCGGTGCTGGTCCTGCATAGACGTTTGCCCCATGACCATCACTCCCTGTGATGGGCCAATGAAGGAGGGCGAGGAATACCTTTGTGGAAAGTGCGCCTCTCAGCTCACCATGATCGAGAATTCACCTGATTCGTGTGTGTGGTGCCGGTTGGGCGAGGGCTTTCAGTGTTCCAGATGGCGACCGTAACTTTGTCCAAGTAGGATTCCCAGCAGAGGCGGCTCCCACGCCGCCGGTTCGTGGGCATGGGAGCCCACTCTGCTAAGAATGGATATTTAATAAAAAAGGAGAATTTCCAATGAATCTGTCACAACCAAATTCCAATGACATCTCGCAAACGGCCAATCGCTCTCGAAGCGTAGTGCCGAGTTCCGGCCTTTGCACCCGCTGCATTGACGGCTGCACGGGGAACTGTGAGGTTTTCAAGGCCTCCTATCGAGGGCGCGAGGTGCTCTATCCCAATCCATACGGCTTCATAACCGCCGGCGCTGACAAGGAGTATCCGGTTGACTACTCCCACCTGAACATCCAGGGCTACGCTATGGGAGCCAAGGGGCTGCCAGAAGGGGTGGAGGCCGGGCCGGATACCACCCTCTTCCCCATGGTGAACACGGAGACGGAGATAGGCTACAAACACAAGATAAAGATGCGGATCCCGGTCTTCACCGGCGCCCTGGGATCCACCGAGATAGCCCGGCGCAACTGGGAACATTTTGCGGTGGGCGCGGCCATCTCAGGTGTCTCCCTCGTCTGTGGCGAGAACGTGTGCGGCATGGACCCCGAAACGGAGCTGGATGAGAACAACAGAGTCAAAAAGTCGCCGGAGATGCGGCGTCGGGTAGAGTGGTATCGCCGCTGGCACGAGGGGTACGGCGACATCCACGTTCAGATGAACGTCGAAGACACCCGCTTCGGGGTGGCTGAATACGCCATCGAGAAGTTAGGCGTGGAGACCATCGAGCTGAAGTGGGGCCAGGGGGCCAAGTGCATCGGCGGCGAGGTCAAGATAGGTAGCCTGGAACGAGCGATCGAGTTACAGCGGCGGGGCTATCTGATCACTCCCGACCCCTCTTTGGAGGCCAACCAGGCCGCCTTCCGCGCCGGGGCACTGAAACAGTTCGAACGTCACTCGCGGCTGGGCTTCATTGACCAGGAAACGTTCATGAAAGAGGTCGAGCGGCTGCGCAAGCTGGGGGCCAAACGAGTGATGCTGAAGACCGGCGCCTATTCTATGCGCGAGTTGGCCCTGGCCATCAGGTGGTCTTCGGACGCCAAAATTGACCTGCTTACCATTGATGGGGCTGGCGGCGGGACCGGCATGAGCCCCTGGCGGATGATGGTCGAATGGGGTATCCCGACCTTCTACCTGGAGGCCATGACCCACAACCTGTGTAGCAAACTGGCTGCCAAAGGGGACTACGTCCCCAGCATCGCCATCGGCGGGGGGCTTTCGACCGAGGATCACATCTTCAAGGTGCTGGCCATGGGCGCCCCTTACGTGAAAGCCGTCTGCATGGGCCGCGCGCTCATGATTCCGGGCATGGTAGGCAAGAACATCGGCATTTGGCTCGAAGGAGGCGGCGTCAATCTCCCGGCCACTGTTTCTGTGTACGGCCACACGGTCGAGGAGATTTTTGTCACCTACGAGACGCTGCGGGACAAGTACGGCGAGGCAGTCAAGGAGCTTCCCCTGGGAGCTATCGGCATCTACACTTTTACGAGCAAGCTCAAGACTGGTCTGCAACAATTCATGGCTGGCAGCCGCAACTTCCGGCTCTCGACCATCAGCCGCAACGACCTGATGGCCCTCACCGAGGAGGCGGCCAAAATCTCCGGTATCTCTTACGTGATGGATGCCTACCGGGAGGAGGCCGAGAGGATCATCAACGGATAGGGTTGTGGCGGCATTGGCTTCGCTCGACTGAAAAACAGAACCCTCGCCGGCGGAAAGCTGGCGAAGGTTCTATTCTTGACCAATAGGGCTACATAGGATACAATAGGGCTGATGGGAAAACGGTTCGAGCTACACTTAACCGCTATGGCCCACGGCGGCGACGCCCTGGGGCGGCACGAAGGCAAGGTGATCTTCGTGCCTTACGCCATACCGGGCGAAGAGGCTCTGGTAGAGATGGTCGAGGATAAGGGGCGCTACG
Organism: Chloroflexota bacterium; assembly: GCA_030611885.1. Classification (GTDB taxonomy): domain Bacteria; phylum Chloroflexota; class Anaerolineae; order VGOG01; family VGOG01; genus JAUWOY01. The sequence continues at coordinate 29,515 of JAUWOY010000026.1, forward strand.
CGCGAGGGCGGGTCGTCGAAATCCTCTCACCTTCACCTCACCGGGTCACTCCTCCATGTCCCCATTTCGGGCCTGGGAAGTGCGGCGGATGCCAGTGGCAACACATTGCCTACCAGGCCCAACTGGAGTTCAAGGCCGCGGTGGTTGGCAATCAACTGGCCCGCCTCGGCCGCCTCCCCGATGTCTCCGTGAAACGCCTCATCCCCAGCGCGTCCCCCTGGCACTACCGCAACCATGTCCAGTTCTCCGTCGGCGACGACGGCCGGTTGGGCTTCGTAGCCACCACGGGCCGTCGGGTGGAGACCATTGAGGCATGCTACTTGCTGCATCCCCTCCTGGAGGAACTCTTCGCCGCCCTCGATCTTGAACTGCCGGGGTTGGCGCGGCTTTCCCTGCGAGCCGGCGTCAACACCGGCGATCAGATGATGATCTTCGAGACCCACGACGACCTGCCGCCCGCCCTGGAGAGCGACCTGCCCGTCTCCTGCGTCCTGCTTCTCTCCGATGGCACTCCCGTCAACCTGATCGGCAGCAACCACATCACCGAGGTGGTGGCCGAGCGGAGATTCCGCATCTCAGCCGCCAGCTTCTTCCAGGTCAACACCGCTGCCGCCGAGGAGTTGGTTCGCGTGGTCGGCGAGTACCTGGCCCCAGCAGGCGACGAAACGCTGCTGGACGCCTACTGCGGCGTGGGGACCTTCGCCCTGAGCCTGGCCGACAAAGTAGGCTACGTGATCGGCATCGAGGAAGATGCAGGCGCTGTGGCGGACGCCCGCCTGAACGTCGCGGAGCTGACCAACGTGGAGTTCATCGAGGGGAGCGTGGAAGCGTTCTTGCCCCAGTTGGACAGGCCGATTGACCTGGCCGTGTTAGACCCGCCCCGCCAGGGGTGTAAGCCAGAAGCGTTGGCGGCCCTAATCGAGCTAGCCCCTCGCCGCATCGTCTACGTCTCCTGCGATCCCGCCACCCTGGCCCGCGACGCCCGCAAGCTGGCTGGCGGTGGTTATCAACTGGTGGAAGTGCAGCCTGTGGACATGTTTCCTCAGACTTATCACATCGAAAGCGTGGCTCTGTGGGTGGGGCCAACGGGCTAGTTCCTCCCGCGCGGGACTGACCTCCTTCGAACCCTGCTTTCCTCAGCTTGTCACATGCGAAGAAATGAGATATAATGAGTTTGAAAACCGCCCATTGGAGGTGAGACATAAGCATGAAGACGAAAGAGTTAACCGTTGAGGTCCCCGAATACCTGTATGAGAAGTCCGTCAAACTGACGAGCCTGGGCCTCTTCCGTGATCTGTCCGACCTGGTGGCCGCAGGCATGAGGAGAGAGCTGCAAGAGGCAAAGGAGTTGCTGGAGTTCGAGCCAGAGGATTGGGAGGAAAGGCTAGCCAGACTATGTGCTCAAATCAAGGAGAGGAGAGCCAAGTATGGCCACGAGGAGCCAAGCGAGGGAAAGATACTCGTCGAACTCCGCGCCGCCCGGCGAGAAATCTGGGAGAAAGAGATTCTGAGCCCGGATTCTTTTGAAAAGCTCCTTCTTCGCTCAGGGCTACGGCTAGGCGATGAGGTGATTGTCCGTATCAAGTCGCAAGGGCTTGAGATCACCACCAACCCAGCGAGGGCCTTGTGGGGTTCCTTACGCTCAAGCAAAGACGCTTCGCAGCTTAAACTAGAAGCCTATGAAGAGATGGGGGATCTGCTTGATGCCAAGCTATCTGGATGAATGCGGTAGTGACAAATCGCGACACACGCGAAAGGCCACGAAAGGCGCGAAACGCTTTCGTGGCCTTCGTTTATTTCGGTTCTTGACCGAACTGACTCTTTCTGCTATAATGGCAGCAACTTCCGAGATGAAGGTGGTAAATGCCACAAATGCGAAAAGTCCTTCTACCCATCGTCACCATTGCTTTGATCACTGCGTTAGGGATAACCGGCTGCGGAACATCGGCTGGCTCTACCGCCTGCCCTACCTATACCCCTTACCCTACTTACACTCCCTATCCAACCTACACGCCGCCCCCCTCATCCGCTGGCCCGCTTTGGCCGAGCGGCTGGAAGGATAACGTGATCTCCTGGCAAGACGCTGGCCAGTACTACGGGCAGACCATGACCGTGGAAGGCCCAGTGGTCAAGACTTACAACTCCGGCGGAGCCGTCTTCTTGAACTTTCACCAGGACTACCAAGATCACTTCAAGGCCGTCATCTTCCCTGACGACTGGGGCAAGTTTCCAGAGCCACCGGAGAAGTTGTTCCTGGGGCGGCTGGTGCGCGTGACGGGGTTGATCGAGGAATACCAGGGAGCACCTGAGATCATTGTCAGAGAGCCTGGTCAGATCGAAATGGCGGTTGACACCTCCTGCCCGCCCTGTTCGCCCTGCCTTCCGTGTCCTCCGTGTTCGACTATTGTCCCCACCCAGCCGTTAGCCACCCCAGCCCAACCGTCGTCTACTCCCACCCAGCCGTTAGCCACGCCGACCGAGCCGTCAGCCACTCCTATCCAACCAGCAGCCACCCCCACCTCACCGGCTGCCCAGGCCACGCCTGCCCCGACAGAGGTTGTGGTTTCCTGGCAGGACGCGGCCCAGCACTACGGCCAGGTCGTGACCGTAGAAGGCCGGGTGGTCAAGACTTACAACTCGGGCAAGGTGGTCTTTTTGAATTTCCACCAGGATTATCGCGCGTATTTCAAAGCGGTCATCTTCCCCGATGACTGGGACAGGTTTCCTGAGCCGCCGGAGCAGCTCTTCTTGGACAAGCTGGTTCGGGTCACCGGCCTGGTCAAAGAATACGAGGGCGCGCCGGAGATCATCGTCGAGGAGCCGGGGCAGATCGAGATAGTTGAGGAATAGTCGCAATGAGTCTACTGAAAAAAGCTCCCGCAGCCGTCCCCGGGTGCGGAAATCGGCCCGAGGACGGGCCTCAGAGCAAGCTTTTTTCAGGGGAGTCCGCAATGCATTTGGAGGTCTAGTCGTGCTGGAGACCGCTATTGAGGCCGCTCGCCAGGTGGGCCAAATTCTCCTGGAGGAGTTCGGGAAGTCTCACGAAATAAGAAACAAGGGGCTGCGAGACATCGTCACCGAGACCGACCTGGCGGCTCAAGCCCAGGCGATAGAGGTCATTCGATCGCGATACCGCGATCATGATATTTGGGCCGAAGAGGTAAGCCAGACGCCCGACGGTGCGTCCGATTATTGCTGGATCGTGGATCCCCTGGACGGCACCACTAATTACGCCCGTGGTTTCCCGTGCTTTTCGGTCTCGATTGCCCTCAGCCATCGGGGGAAGATCATCCTGGGAGTCGTTTATGATCCCCTTCGCGATCAACTGTTCCGAGCCCAACGCGGCCAGGGTGCTCACCTCAACGATGACAGAATTCAGGTCAGCGCTGCCGAGAGGTTGATGGATGCTGTGGTCGGCCTCGATTGGGCTCGCGAGCAAGAGTTGCGTTGCCAAGTGGCCCAATTGGTAGCTGAAATCGCCCCTGGAGTCTGGACTCTGCGCAGCATGGGATCAGCGGCCCTGGGCCTGTGCTCCGTAGCTGCAGGCTGGACAGACGCCTATTTTCATCTCTCGCTTAAACCCTGGGACGTGGCAGCCGGCAGCGTGATAGTCCAAGAGGCTGGAGGAGCCGTCAGCGACCTGGCTGGCCTGCCATGGCGCCCCAAGTCCGGGGGCTGTCTGGCCAGCAACGGCCTGATCCACGAGACGATGCTGAACCTGCTAACGGAGAATTAAAACCTATGTCCTGGAGACGAATCGTTCACTGGACAACCCAATTAATCGTTTTTATGGCCTATATTCTGGCGACCATCGTTCTGGTCGCATCCCTGACGGTGCGCATCTATGAATGGCGGTATCAAGATCGCATCTATCCTGAGGTCACTGTGTGGGACCTCGATTTGGGCGGGCTTGGATTAAACGAGGCCATGGCTCTCCTGGATCGCCAGTTCAATCCTTACCAGGGGGAGCAGTTGACCCTGCGCTATGGCCAGCAGGCGTGGCAGGTTTCGCCTTCGGATCTGGGTGTGAGTCTCGATGCAGCGGCCACCGCGGTTTCAGCCCACGCCGTGGGGCGAGAAGCCACCCTCTGGGATAGCTTGCAGGAGCAGGCTCAAGCGCTGAGGCGTGGATACGAGGTCGAGCCTATCCTCAAGTTCGACACGGGTGCGGCGATGGTCTTCCTGAGCCAGTTGGCCCGGGAGGTGAATCGGCCAGTCCGCAATGCCAATCTGACCGTAGACGGCCTTGAGGTCGAGGTCACTTCCAGCCAGGTAGGATGGGACGTGAACCTGGCAGCCACGTACCAGCTTCTTCACGAACGCCTTGCCAGTTTCTCAGGAGGTGAGGTGGAGGTGGTTGTACAGGAACAACCACCTCTCATCGCCGACGTCAGCGAGACCCAAGCTCTGGTAGAGACCATAATAGGCAGCCCCCTGGTTCTCAGCCCCAACTTCGAAGTCCAGGAGGATCTGGTGGGAGATCTGGAGCCCTGGACTCTGAGCCGGGAGGCCATCTCTGACATGCTGATCATCCGCCAGGTCAAAGAGGATGATAGCGAGGCCAAACTGGAGGCTGAGCTGGACCAGGAGAAGCTTGGCGCGTATGTCGAGAGCCTGGCCGGTCAGGTCGAGCGGTCTCCCAAGAATGCCCGCTTCGACTTCGATGATTCAAGCGGCGGCCTGACTCCCATCGTCCACAGCCGAGAGGGGCGGGCTTTAGACACCGCTGAGACGATGCGACTTATCAACACCCAGGTGGCCACCGCTGACCGAGAGATCACCTTGCCCATCCTGGTCGTCAGGCCCCAGGTGGCTGATGACGACGGGCCTAACCTGGGAATCGTGGAGCTGGTCAGCGAGGGTGTCACTTATTTCAAGGGGTCGTCAGCGGGGCGAGTGCACAACATCCAGGTTTCTTCTTCCAAGTTCCACGGCCTGGTCATCCCCCCAGGACAGACCTTCTCTTTCAACGAGCACCTGGGCGAGGTCAGCGCTGAGGCCGGCTACGAGGAATCGGTGATCATCTTCGGCGATCGCACCAGGGTGGGCATCGGCGGCGGCGTCTGCCAGGTATCCACCACCGCCTTCCGAGCTGCTTTCTGGGGAGGCTTCCCCATCATCGAGCGTTCGGCCCACGGCTTCCGGGTGAGCTGGTACGAGCCGCCCGTCGGGCTAGACGCCACCGTCTATTCGCCGTGGGTTGATCTCAAGTTTCTGAACGATACCCCTTATCATCTCCTCATTGAAACCGAGGCCGATACGCAAACAGGAACGCTGACCTTTCGCTTCTACAGCACCAGCACCGGGCGCACCGTGGAGATGGAGGGGCCTGTCGAGGATAACGTGACACCCCATGAGCCGCCTATATACGAAGACGATCCCACGCTGCCCAAGGGGACGACCAAGCAAGTCGAGTGGGCTCGCGATGGAGTTGATGTCACCATTTACCGAATCATCAAAGAGGGCGACGAGGTGATTTCCAGGGAGAAGTTCTTCAGCCGCTATCGGCCCTGGACGGCTGTGTACCTGGTAGGGACCAAAGAATAGAGACAGCGCACGACGACTCTGTCGGCGCTGTCTCTATCTCCAGCTCTCGGCTCTCCCGACTAGCATCCTGAGGTATCTTCTCAATATTTTTGGGGGAAAGGGGTGCATGTGGGCATAGCGAGCATCCGTCGGTTGAGTAGACCTTCAGGTCGTATCGAAACCCAGGATGCGAGCGGGTCTACCGACAACCCGCTTGGCCTCGATACGTCGCTACACTCCTACTCGACCGGCGCTGGATTTGTCCTCCCCCGACTTTTTGAGAAGATACATCCTGAGCCTGACTTGAGTGGTTACTGCTTCTTCTCCTGCGAGAGGTCCGCGACCCCCAGCCAGAAATGATGGGGGAGAACCTTGGGAGTAACGATCATCTTCACCCGGCCGCAACGAAATCCATCTTTCGAGTGGCCATCTCCCTCCAGGCTGACGGGATTGACGTAGCAGGTGTTGGCGGCCCGCCCGAACTTCTCCCGATAGCGTTTGGCCGCCCGCCGAACCTTCTCCTCGATGGCCCGCTGCGGATCATCATCAAACCACAACAAACCCACTTTCATCACACCCTCCATTTCGGCTTAGCTCAGTGCAAGCTCAGAAGTAGCGCCCCTCGTCGAGCACCACGTCCTCATCGCCGATGACCCTGAACTGACGCTCCTGTGCTTGCATCGGCGGAGTTGGGAAGGGCGGCTGCAGGTAGCGAGGCTGGTTGTTCCCTGGGTTGACGATCACGACGGGAGGGTAGTCTCTCCGCTGCTGTCGCACTTCTCGCTCCCCGCGCCTGTTGCTCACCGCCAGGATCAGCAAGCTGGTGGGTATAGAGGCCACCACGCCGCACGCTACCCCAACCACCACCGCCATGGCATCGGTGGACATCCGCTGGCCGATGATGACGGCCAGGGTCACGGCAAAGGCAATGAGCGCTACAATCGCTACTTTCTTCATCGGAAATCTTTCCTTTCAGAAACCAGGTTTTTAGCTGAAGTAATGTCACTTTTCGCACCACGGAGAGCTCACAAACAGCAATTCGCCAACTTCAGTAGGAAAAACCTGGTTTCTCCCCACAATGTCCGCTAGTGAATTACTTCACCAGTTTCAGTCTGGCAGCCAGACGCTTCAAGGGCATCGCCCGCCCATCCGTCCCAGTCGCCTCCTCCACCCACCGCCGGCTCTGGCGTCCCCCCTCCCTAAGACGGACCGTCAGCTCGCGGATCTCCTGCCCCGATACGCAGGCGGCCTGCAAGCGCATCACCTGCCCCTGGGCGATCACCAGGAAGTCGCCTCGACCCAGCAGCCGCTCGGCCCCCGTCCCCGCCAGCCCTGAGGCCACCTTGGCATCCTCTGGACTGGCCACGCTGCCCACGATGCGCACCGGGAAGTTGGACTTGACCAGCGAGCCGATGATGGCTACGGTGGGCTTCTGGACGCAGGCCACGATGTGGATGCCCGCCCCCCTCCCGCGCTGCAGGAGGCGCGTCAACAGGTGTTCCATCTCCTTGCCCCCCACCATCATCAGATCGGCCAGCTCGTCAATGAACACCACCACCTGCGGTTGGGTCGCTTTCTCGCGGTCCCGCCTCTCCATCTCTGCTACCAGGCGCTTCAGCACTTCCGAGGCTCCCTCCACATCCTCTACCATCGGATACAGGAGGTGAGGGAGATCGGCGAAGGTAGCGAAGCCCCGCCCCTTGGGGTCAATCAGGACCAGTTGCACCTCTCCCAAGCGATTGTACATGGCCAGGCTGGCGATCATAGTGCGGGCCAGCTCGGTCTTGCCCGATCCCGTCCGACCGGCAAGGAGCACGTGGGCCACGTCCGCGCTGGGGAGGCGCAGGAGCAGGGGAGTCCCCTCGTCATCCAGGCCCAGGACAGCGGTGCAGGGAGGTATCTCCGCCAGCCGACGGCACAGGGCCAGGAGCTTGACCGTGTGGGGCGTCTCCCGAGGAATCTCCACGTTGATCTTCCCATTCTGGCGAGACACTCGGCAGGAGGGGATGCCCAGGGAGAGGGCGATCTCCTCGCCCAAGCCCTTGATGCGGCTGACCTTGGTGCCCACAATCGGAACCAGCTCGAAGCGCACGAAGCGAGGGGTGACCGTGCCCCTGTAGACGTGCGAGGGCACCTTGTGGCTCGCCAGCACCATCTCGATTCGTTCAGCCTGATACTCCAACAAACGTCTCATCGCCCCCCCTCGGTCCCCCCCCCCAACATCAGGGGGGAAGTTCTGTATCCCTCACCGTCAACTGGCAGCGGCGGCCACGCGCTGGGGGAAAGGTATCACCTTGCCGCGCCTGGCAACCTGGGGTAGGAGGACCTCCTCCAGAACTGGCTCGGCAACAGATCGCAGCGCGCAGGCCGCACACTGGCGGAGGTCGCTGATGGGAGCGACCTTGGCCACGCAAGCTGCCCTCAGGAAAGTGATCCTGGGCGGCTCGTTGTTCCAGACCTCGGAGTGGCCATTGCCGTAGCGGACCACGATGGGGGAGGGAGACGACTTCTGCAGCGAGAAGCGCAGTTTATCGCAGTTGATCTGCCTGGCGGGGCAGTCGCGACAGAGGTTGGGCGATACCTCGTTGTCCCCCTCCACGATCTTCTTGCAGGTGATGCGGCCATCGCGGCCCACGCTGCGGTACTGGCATATCCTGTTCGTCAACTTGCCCATGTTCACCACCCCTTTTGGAGAAACCAGGTTTTTTCCCTGCTTTAATGGATGAGCGGTTGCCTTTGGGACTCCCCACGCTGTGAAAAGCCACAGCTTCTAAGCCAAAAACCTGGTTTCTGATTTGAGTCACGCCACCTGACGGATCACGGCCATGACCTTGCCCTGGATCTCCACGTTGGCGGGATGGACGAAGATCGGTTCCACTTTCGGATTGGCCGGCTGCAGGCGCACCCGCTTGCCTTCCGGATAGAACCTCTTCAGAGTGGTCTCGTTCCTGTCCTTCAGCCTCACCGCCACCATCTCGCCCACCTCAGCCACCGCTTGATGCCTCATCACCACGATGTCCCCGTCGTTGATCAAGGCATCAATCATCGAGTCCCCTTTCACCCGCAGAGCATACAAACCGTCCTGCTTCTGGACGATGTCGGGAGTCAGCTCGATCTCCTCGCAGTCACTATCGGAGAAAGAGATGGGCTCCGCGCTGGCGGCGATCTGCCCCAGCAGAGGCACCTTGAAGCTCCTGAGACCATCAAGGAGCTTGATCCCGCGCGGGGTATCGGGTTCTCGTTCGATCACGCCTTTCCGCTCCAAAGCTTTAAGGTGGTGGTTGACCAGGGACTTGGTGCTCATCTTCAAGCCCTGGCGGATCTCCTCGTGGGTGGGAGGGTACCCGTTTTCGCCAATGAAGGCCGTGATGAAGCTATGCATTCCCTTTTGACGCTGGCTCAAGCTTTTCATGGGTTGCAATTCCTTTCCAAAAACTAGAACGCATGTTCTAGTTATATTATACCAGAACATGCGTTCTATGTCAAGGGGGAATCCCCACAAAATGCGGGTTTTCTGAATATTTTAAGGTTGGGCGTCAGTTCAGTTGGCGGATCACTAGAACCACCTTTCCTTGAATTTCCACATTGGCTGGGTGAACGTAGATGGGTTGCATGGTTGGGTTTGCTGGCTGGAGGCGCACCTGTCCCCCCTCCAGGTAGAAACGCTTCAGAGTGGTCTCCTTCTCGTCCTTCAGCCAGACGGCCACCAGTTCGCCGTTCGCTGCCTCCTCCTGGTGCTTCATGACCACGATGTCCCCGTCGTGGATCAGGGCATCAACCATCGAGTTTCCCTGCACCTGCAAAGCGTAGATGCCTTCCTCTCTCCCGATGATGCCACGGGTCAGCTCGATAGTCTCGTAACCAAAGGGCGGGAGATCGCTGTCCGGGATGGGGATAGGCTGGCCAGCGGCGATGCGACCCAGCAGGGGGATGCTGACGACATTATCCCTGGGCCTGGGAGCTCCCGCTCCAGATCCTTCCACCAGCCTCAGCCCCCGTGAGACGGTTTTATCCCGAGCGATGTAGCCCTTCTTCGCAAGGACGTCCAGATTGTAGCTAACCACCGATGTCGAAGAGATGCCCACTGCTGTGCCTATCTCGCGGATGGTGGGGGGATACTCGTTCTCACGAGTAAAATCCCCCAAGAAGCTGAGGATCCTATTTTGACGCTCTGACAAAGCCATGATCTGCCTCCTCCTGAAGTCTACGTCAACCCAATTATACACGAACATACGTTCTATGTCAAATCTTCAATGCCGGGGGCGTAGCGCTGAACAGCCCGCCATAGGCCGATGCGACCCGCGTGCAGAGCCTCGGCGTAGGGGAGGTCACCTAGCCACTGGCGGCGCACTACCCAGTGTACCAGCCCTTCGTGTTCGGCCAGGGCCTGGGCGATCTCCGGCACCTGCTTTCTTCTAAGGGCGCCAGGTTGGCGCCCGGCGGATAGTTACTACAGAAGGAATCGTCCCAAATGCTAAAAAAGTCAAGGGCGTACCCTCCAGAAGGCACGCCCTAGGATGACCTGATGGGGTTGGTAACCATCAGACGATGGGGTTGCTCTCACCTTATTCTATTCGCTGCGCAAGCCCTGGCGTACCCGTTGGCGAAGGCCGCACGCCAGACGTGGCCCGCCGGCCATGCAAGAGGATGGAGGCTCATCGCCTTTCCAGGCCTCGGCCGTATATTCGGCGATCAGGCGGCTGATGCGGGTCAGAGTGCCGCTGAGGGCCGCCTCTAGGGCATCCAGCAGGCACATCTTGACCTTTTTGCACTGCACCTCAACTGGCAAGGCCTCCCAGGTGATGTCGTGAACAAAACTGAGCCACCTGTTTGTTGCCATCCATGATAATCCCTCTTTTTGCTGCCCAGACGTGCCCCCTGGAAAATGCTCTCTAGTTATTCGGCGTACTGCGTCTCTGCCCGTTCGACGATAGCATGCACGGCCTTGGCCACGTCTTTGGGCAACGGCTCCGGCTTGTGCTCGGCCAGGATGGCCTCCACCCGCTCGGCGGCCCGCTGCTCCAGCGTCTTGCCACCCTTGGCCAGCCAGTTGTCGTAGTTGTTCCGATCAATAAGCGTCGGATACCACCGCTCTCGATAGTGCGCTAGGGTATGCTCGCTATCGAGAAACTGGCCGTCGGGTCCCAACTCGTCAATCAGGTCTAGAGCCAAGGTCTCGTCGTTGACCTCCACCCCACGTATAAAGTGCTCCAGCCAGCCCACGATCTCGTCGCAGACGACCAGTTGAGCCAGCGAGCCGCACAGTCCCGACTCTAGATAGCCCAGGTCGTGAACGATGTTGCCCCCGCCCAGGGCAGCGGTCATCAGGGTCAGGGCTGCCTCGATCCCCGCCTGTTGGTCTATGCACTTTGAGTCGCTGCATCCAGCCAGGGAGAACATGGACAGTCCATAGAAATGAGCCATGGCCTGAGCTATGCCGCGTCTGTCGGGATCAGCATACGGCATGACCAGCGTCTTCATGTCCAGCCCGCTGGCCCCCCAGCCAGTCATGACATAGGGCGTACCCTCTCGCTTGAGCTGGGATAGCACCAAGCCAACCATGGCACCGGCGTTCCAGATAACCTGGCAACCGGCCAGAGTAACGGGAGCCGTAGCGCCACCCAGACCCACCGGGATGTACAGAGCAGGTAAGCCCTTCTCAGCCAAATAGAGCAGCTTTTGCAACGCTTCCTGGTTGTGGCGTAGCCCGGTGGTGACGTTTATGTAGCAGGCCACCATCGGATTCCGGCGCAGCGCCTCGGCCCCTCCGGCCACCACCTCGGCCATCTCCACTGCGTCCACGCAGCCCGAAAAGTCGGTGGTGACAAACACGATGGGCTTGGCGGTGTAGTTGAGCATGACCTCCATTTGATAGCGGTCGGCCACTGGTTGTGGCACATCTACTGGTAGGAACATGGACATCACGAAATCAATGTGGGGCAGCGCATCACATACGATCATCCCCTCGACTACGTCCTGCAATACCGGCTTGCGACGCTCTCCGGTGCGGTGGTCTATAATGTTGAGGCAATCGGAACCCGGACCGTAGAAGCTGCGATAGCCCTCCACGGGCATGACCCTGTTGCCGTAGCGATCGCACAGCACCACCCGTTTGGGGACGGTAGTGAACGCCTTCTCGACCAACCCGGAGGGAATGCGCACCCGGTTGCCGTCGGATACATGCGCGCCGCCCTTTTTGAGCAGGTTAATCGCCTCGGGTTCGTACAGGCGCACGCCGGTGCGTTCCAGGATCTCGAGACTAGCCCAATGGATCTTTTGGCACTGCTCGTCCGAAAGCCGCTGGAATTGAGCGCTGACGAAAGTTCGGTCGTTCGTACGGATGTTGGCCATTTTTAGTCTCCTCTCACTTTGGAATACATCTGAATGATCGTCACTCTTTCGCACCCTCTTCCGCGCGCCGGAAGACAGCCTTGATAGCCTGAGCCACGTCGTTGGGCAACGGATCGGGCTTGTGCGTGGCGAGGGTCTTTTCCACTTGGGCGGTGGCCCGCTCCAACAGCGTCGTACTGCCCTCCGCCACCCGGCCGGCGTGCTTGTGCCGCTCCAAAAGCTCCGGCGTCTCGGGGTACCAGTACTCCCTAAATGGTGACGGGTGTGCTCGCTCTCGAGGAAGCTGCCCAGAGGGCCGATCTCGTCCGGCCCCCACACAGGGGCGATATCACGACCGGTGGTTGGTTTGTAGCTCTCTTGGGTGTACCAGTCGATCCGAGGTCCCCTTGATCCTCGCTTGTTAAAATTCGTGAACAGCTATCAAACCCAGTTCTGTTAGATACTCTATCCCGCCAAACTTCGTGCCATATCCACGGCCGTAGCCGCGTCGGGAGCATAGGCGTCGGCCCCGATCTCCTCGGCGAAGGCGGTCGTCAACGACGCACCGCCGACCATGACCTTGACCGTGTCGCGCAACCCCGCCTCCTCCAGGGCCTCGATGGTCGCTTTCATCCCTGGCATGGTCGTCGTCAGCAGTGCCGACATACCCAGGAGCTGCGGTTGATGCTCCCGCACGGCGGCCACGAAGTCGTCGGGCTTGACGTCGGTCCCCAGGTCAATGGTCTCAAAGCCGGCGCCCTCCAGCATCATCCTCACCAGGTTCTTGCCGATGTCGTGCAGGTCGCCCTGCACCGTGCCGATGACGTATTTGCCGGCCGAGGGGATGTCTCCCTCCACCAACAGCGGGCGCAGGACGCCCATCCCCGCCTGCATGGCCCGGGCGGCGATGAGCACCTCGGGCACAAAAAGCTCGCCCGCTTTAAAGTCCTTGCCCACCTCGTCCATGCCAGCGATGAGACCACCCTGCAGGATCTCCTGGGGCTCCACGCCCTGATCCAGCGCCTCCTGGACCAACCTAGCGACCTCGTTATCCTCGCCATTGTACAGGTCTGATGCGATTTTTTGCAGAATATTTGCCATTTTCCAAAACCTCCTACTGTGTTCAGTGTATTGCACGTGCGTCCTATGAAACGACATGCTCTCAGGATCATCGCTGGAGCCAAAGTAGAGGACAGGAGAGCTCAGCCTAGATCACGCGGCACCGCAAAAGTCCAGGTCTTGGTGAAGATCCGGCTGTCGGTGTAGGTCATGTTATAGTTTCTCAGTGGTCTTGTTCAAGAGTTTGCCCGTTTCACAAGCTCCGTCAGCAAAGCGACGTGAGGAACGTGATCAAACCCCCACACCAGCTTCACTAGCTCATCGGTCCGCCTCTGTGGCAAGACATAACCTACCAACCGGCGGAATTTGTGCTCAACCTGCTCTTTGTCCCAGTTCTGGCTATAGTCAATGCCACCGCTCATGACACCTGAACTGAACCGTCGTCCATCCCTGAGAGTGATCTCCACATTGCTGGCATACTTGCCCCGTGGGTCGCCGATGCGCATGAGGCGCGCCAGTTCGGACAGCTCATCGGATTCGACCAGCTCGATCTTATTGACCAGAGCTATCACCTGCTCATCGCTGAAGCGCTCTTCCAGCATCTGCCGGGGCCCGACTTCCCCCTCCAGCAGGAACACCGCCAGGGGCCACGCTGTATTGAACTGCGCCTCTTCTGTGGTGGTCGGCAATGCAGCGCCCAGGCGCACAGTCTCGTGAAGCCCTTCGACTCGGATATGGGCGATATCATCCGCGTGAATGTTGTGCCGCCGTACTAGCTCACGGGATGCATCGAGAGCGGCGTGGGCCCAGGCACAGCAGGCATATTCTTTGAAGATCACGCCGTCCACCATAATGTAGTGTTCCCCGATGTCAGTTACCCAATCCTGATATTGCTCAAAGCCCAGGATGCTGGGGATGCCAGTGAAGCCGCGCGCCGCCAACTCCGCTGCGGTGATTCCGGTCATAGCCCCCCAGCCGATGCCGTGCTTGACCATCGCCGGATGGTCTATATCGCGCATCATGGGCAGGTTAGGAGCATGGTACTCGGCGATGCCCAGGGCGTGCTGGATCTGGACCTCATCCAGGGCCATCAGGTGGGCAGCAACGGCTACGTTGGCTACCGAGCCCCACGAGCCGCAGGCCTGGTAGATGGCGTGGTGGTCGTGCCAGCATCGCGCCGTGCGGTGAGCCACTTCATAGCCCACCACCATAGCAGTCAGCATCTCCCGGCCGCTTTTGCCCAGTTTCTCGGACACCGCCAGGGCGGTAGGAAGGATCTGCGCGCCTGGGTGTCCTTTAGTGTACCGTCCACAGTCGTCGCTATCCAGTCCGTTGGCAGCATAGCCATTGGCAAAGGCGGCACCCGCAGCCGTGGCCCGCCGGCCATGCAACAGGATGGTGGCCTCATCTCCCTTCCAGGCTTGGGCTGCATACTCGGCGGTCAGGTGACTGATACGGGTCAGCGTACCGCTGAGTGTCGCCCCCAGGGCATCCAACAGGCACATTTTGACCTTGTGTTGCACATCGACAGGCAGGGCCTCCCAAGTGATGTCGTGAATAAACCGGGCTACCCGCTGGTTACCCTCCATGACGAAACTTCCTTCCGCAGGCTAGACGCGCATCTTGAAAACTGGTCTACGTTTACTCGGCGTGCTGGGCCTCAGCTCACTTGACGACGGCATGGAAGGCTTGAGCCGTCTTGTCAGGCAGGAACTCAGGTTTGTGGGGGGAACGAGATCCCCTCCACTCGCTCGGCCAGAGTCTTGCCCCCTTGGTGAGCAAGCCATCGTAGTTGTCCCGCTCGACCAGCCGAAAATAAAAAGGCTCCCGAAGTGGCGCAGGGTGTTCAGAGTCGAGGAACTTCCATTGGCCCAAACCTCATCACCTAGATCTAGGGCCAACGTTTAGTCGTTGATCTCAATAATGAAGTGCTTGATCCACGCGACGATCTCCCCACAGACGACGATCTGGGGCCGAGAGCCAGACAGATCTGACTCCAGGTGACCCACATCCTGAATGATATTACCGCCGACCAGAACATCCCCCATCAACGTCAGGGCTGCTTCAATGCCAGCTTGCTGATCGCTGCGATACCTACTGGTATACGACCCGCGGATCAATGAATACGTATGAAATATCCACGATGAGGTTCATCATGACCACTAGAAAAGAAACGAAAAGAACCATTCCCATGACCACTGGGATATCCATAAGAAAGATAGCCTTCCATGCTAGAAGGCCGATACCAGGCCATCCAAACACTATTTCAATTACAACCAGACCACCCAGAAATGACGCTAGATCCATACCAGCCATAGTGATCACCGGTTTGATGGCATTGGGAAGGACATGGCGCAGGAAGATATGCCTGCGAGGCAACCCTTTGGCCCTCGCTGTGGTTAGGTAGTCAGCCCTGAACACCTCAAGCAGTGAAGAACGGAACATGCGAGCATACCAGGGAGCATACATTAGCCCTATGGTTAGGGCTGGCAAGAATACGTGTTTGAGTCCTCCATAACCACCCAGAGGAAACAACCGCACCTGAAAGCCGAAAAGGTAGAGAAGGATTAATCCCAACCAGAAGCCGGGAACTGATAGAAAGAAGAAGGAGCCTGCCATTACAAGGCGATCGACCAGACTGTACTCATTGAGTGCCGAAAGGGCACCTAATGAAAGTCCTATCATCAACTCCAAAAGAAGACCACTCAACGCAAGTTTCGCAGTGGCTGGCAATCGCTCCAAAATTAACGATGAGACTTCCCGTCTGAGACGCCATGATTGACCAAAGTCGCCGCGCACAGCCCGACTCAGAAAGCGAAGGTACTGAATGTGAACCGGCTGGTCAAGCCCAAGTTGGTGTCGGATGCTGTGTATCGTCTCAATAGAAGCCTCTGGTCCCCCAACTATGCGCGCTGGATCGCTAGGTATAATATAGATGATGGAGAATACGATGACAGATACACCAAGCAAGGTCAGTACAATCCCAATAAGTCGCCGGATAATATAACGTGTCATCACATAGTCTCCTAGGTCTCCATGGTCTATCGTAGACGCCTGGGATCCAAGGCGTCTCTCAGTCCTTCCCCTAGCAAATTGAATCCCAAGACTGCGAACGTTACAGCCAGGCCGGGCAAAAGGACGAGCCATGGTGCCGAACGGAAATATCCCCGGCCCAACTTCATCATCCCACCCCAGGACGACATTGGGGGCTGTACGCCGAGTCCGAGAAAGCTTAGGGTAGCTTCAACCCGAATGGTGGTGCTTATCCCAAGGGTGAGATACACGATGATGAGAGGGAGCAGTTGGGGCAAAATGTGTCTAATGATAATCCGACTGATTGGAACCCCCACGCTTTGTGCAGCGAGGATAAAATCGTACTCTTTAACTGAAAGCACCTCACCATAGACGAGCCTGGCCAAGTATGTCCAGTAGACGGCGGCGATGACCACGATTACCACAGCCAGGCTCGGCCTAAGGACTGATACCAGGGCCATGGCTAGGAGATACGAGGGGATACTCATCATGATGTCAACAAAGCGCATGATCAGTGTGCCCCCAATCCTCAGGTAGCCTGCTATGGTACCGACGAGAACGCCGACTGTCATCGCCAACCCGTTTGCCAATACACCAACGACCAACGATACACGTGCGCCGTAGATCAGACGACTTGCCACATCCCGACCTAAGGAATCGGTCCCAAGGCGGAACGTACGATTCTCACCAGGGGGAAGAGGAGCTCCAAGATCGGTCAAGCCTTCCATATACTGGTGGTTCGGTTCGTGCGGGGCCAATGGTTCGGCGAAGATCGCAACGACCACAACGAGTAAGACTATGAGTCCACCAATCAAGGCCACCTTGTCACGATATAGGTGATGCCAAACGACCTGAGTCTGGCTCTTCACCTTATACTTGGAAAGCGCACCCTCTTGGGACGGCGATTCATTGTTTAATTCCTGACTTGCTAGGACTTTAGACATTGGCTGCCCCTTGGCAAGAGACTTGATGATTGACCCTCATTCTGTGGAAACCGCAGGCCACGATTTTTGGTGGGAACGGCAGGAGCATACGCCACACAAAGCTCAAGAGCTAGATCCGCGCGCTCAAACTTCTTAAGGGACTCGACAAGAGGGTAGTCTCCCTATTCTGTGCTGATATTTCTCCTTCGCCACCGCTGAGGACGCAAGTCGCTGAGATTTTAGGAGAGTCTTCGGCGTCCTCAGCAGACTCAGCGGTGTAAAAGTAAGCCAGCACTCATATCACCACAGTTGGGGGAGACTACCCGATAAGAGAAACACAATATAAGTACAGAGTACGGCAAGGCACAACAGTTGCTAAGTGCCTTGCCGTACTCACCTCTCACCTGCACCCCAATCGAGCCGCCTGAGCGATTAACACCTTGCCTCAGGACAATGAAGTTGTAGACGGCAGACACGATGAGTAGTAAACCGATCCCACTCTATCGATCCAGCCAGTAATCTGACCACCAGAACCAGTAGATGCCCAAGTTTGACACATGGGCATCAGATCGAAATTGACTCCGCGAGTGGGGTGATTTGACGATGGTTATGTCATTTCAAGATACAGACGAATGCCTCGCTGATGTCATCTTGATTGTCGGCGCTTCCATGGCTGAACCATTCTGGGGCCGATCAGACCAGCGCCAGGGTCATCTGAGCGTCCTTTTACGTGTCCAGGCGCACTGCGACCCAGGCTGCCCCTGCGG
>JAUWOY010000069.1 GCA_030611885.1 Chloroflexota bacterium
AAAGTTGCCCAAATTGGGCGGATAAGCAGTGAAATCCGCCTGTTTTATGTCGTTTGGCGTTGAAATTGACCCACAAGAACGCCTGTTTAGGCCTAAGTGTGGGGCTACGAACCTCAACCACAGAATCCGTTAGAATCAGGAAAAGGGAAGCTGACCCAGGAGTACGTCCTGATGTGCACCGATCCTCGCTACGCCAACCACAAAGTATGGCGCACTCACAAGTTGCGCTGGCGCATCGAGGAGATCTACCGCGAAGTGCGGCAGAACCACGGCTTCGAAGATTTCCACTGTCGCAACTTCAACGCCATCTACGGCCATGTGGCCCTCAGTTTCCTTTCTCACTTATGCCTGACCATCACCCGACTGATGACACCCAAACTCCGCTCGCTTACGCTGGGTAAGATCAAGCACGAGGTCTTCAACGCTCTGGTCGAACTGGTCAGCACCGCTGATCAGTTGACTGTGTGCTTCACCGATGAGTTCCTGGAGCATTACGGTTTACCTGCCTTCTGTACCTGACCCTAGAATCGGGAAACTTCTATCATGAGCCGAACTTGGAGTTACGTACTTGGCTACGTGCTGTGGGTTGTTTCAGCGGTTTTGGTGGTCCTCGACATGTTAGTAAGTCGAGGACTTTTTATGAGGATCTTGACTCTGACCAGCGCGAATCGCTGGGTTCTGGGGGCCATAGACCGGTTTGGCTTTCTTTTTCTGAGCCTGATAGGTCTTGCCTTTGCGATCTTCTGCGAGCACTACTATCGGGAGGGCGTCGAGAAGAATGTGCTGTGGAGGCGCTTCGGTCTGATCACGGCGGCGGAGCTTCTTCTGCTTATTCTGGCCGGTCTGGTGCCATTTCTCATTCCCTAGCCCATATTCTGCTCAGCCGGGTAACAGATCTTGGTAGTGGTTACATTTGACTGATGGCACATTGGAGATTATAGTTGTGGATGAATAACTTCAGCGCTGCCTCGTGGAACTTGTCGGACTTAGAGAAGGAAAGTGTCTTGCGCACGAATCGCGCCAGTCGCTGCCGCAGCGTGTTGTTCCATCGCTCCACGTGTGCCGTTTCACCACTTTCTTTGCCGACACATTATCATGTTGTTGCTCCTCCTGGTGGGTTCAGAGCCATATCTTACCAGGTGGAGCTCTATCAGTCAAAACTTAACCACTACCCCCGCGTTTACCTGTGTCTTCCCGGCAGAATGCGGGAACTCATTCTTTTACGGACGATTAGATGTCGAACTGGTGATTCGTGAATCGGCGTAGCAGTCTTGACGCAAGGAGTTTAACGCCATGCCCAAAATCACTTTTATCGGCGCCGGCAGCACCGTCTTTGCCAGGAACCTGCTCGGTGACATTCTCAGCTTTCCCGAACTGGCCGATTCCACCATCAGCCTGCACGACATTGACGAGGAACGCCTGCGCACTACAGAGATCGTGGCGCACAAAATAGCCGCAACTCTGGACGTCCGCCCCACCATCGAAGCCACTACCGACCGCCGGGTGGCCCTGGACGGCGCGGACTATGCCATCAGCATGTTCCAGGTGGCCGGTTACAAGCCCGGCACGGTCATTGACTTCGAGATCCCCAGGAGATACGGACTGCGCCAGACAATTGCTGATACCCTGGGCATTGGCGGCATCATGCGCGGCTTGCGTACCATCCCCGTCCTGTTAGAGATGTGCCGTGACATGGAAGAGCTGTGCCCCGATGTCACTTTTCTGAACTACGTCAACCCCATGGCCATGAATTGCTGGGCCATCAGCCGGGCCAGCAAAATCAACACGGTGGGCCTGTGTCATAGCGTACAAGGCACGGCTAAGGGATTGGCCCGCGACATCGGCGTGCCCATCGGGGAAATCAATTACCTGTGCGCGGGTATCAACCATCTGGCTTTCTACCTGCGCTTCGAGCGCAAAACCAAAGACGGTGTTCAGGACCTCTACCCGCTGATCCGCCAGGTAGTGGAAGAGGGCCGGGTACCCAACTGGAACCGGGTGCGCTACGAAATGCTCACCCGGCTGGGCTACTTCGTCACCGAGTCCAGCGAGCACTTCAGCGAATACGTGCCCTGGTTCATCAAGCGTGATCACCTTGATTTGATTGAGCGTTTCAACATCCCGTTGGACGAATACATCCGGCGCTGCGAAGCGCAGATCAAGGCGTGGGAGCTCATGCAAGAGGAGTTGGAGAATCCCGGCTCCCTCTCTGAAGAATCTTTGCGCGAGGCGTTGAGAACCACTGATGTCACACCCGCAATTGTTGAACATCTCGTCCGTACATTCGAGGATATAGACAAAGTGACGATTAGCGGCGAGTATGCCCCACCGATCATCCACAGCATGGAGACGGGCACGCTCCGGGTGGTCTACGGCAACGTGCCCAATCGGGGTCTGATTGACAATCTGCCCCAGGACTGCATCGTAGAAGTTCCCTGCGTGGTGGACAAGAATGGCGTGCAGCCTACCCGCATTGGTAGCCTGCCGCCACACCTGGCCGCGCTGATGCAGACCAACATCAACGTACAGGCCTTGACGGTGGAAGCAGCCCTGACTCAAAAGCGGGAGTACATCTACCACGCCGCCATGCTTGATCCCCACACCGCCGCCGAGTTGGACCTGGACCAGATCTGGAACCTGGTGGATGACCTCATTGAGGCTCACGGTGACTGGTTACCGGCCTATCATTGCGCTGGCAGCCTATGAGTCCCAACGGCACTAATATCATCGAGAAACAAATCAGGAGGAATTAATGACCCGAGGAGAGCAGATCAAAGTGGGGCTGATCGGATGTGGCAACATCGGCGCAGGTGGGCACCTTCCCGCCTACGCCCACATCCCGGAGGCCAAACTGGTGGCCGTGTGCGACGCCGTGGAAAAACTGGCCCACGCGGCTGCCGAGCGTTCAGGAGCGACGGCCTACACCGACTACCGGCGGCTTCTGGAGCGCGAAGACATCGAGATGGTGGACCTCTGCGTCCCTACCTACCTCCACGCGCAGTTGGCAGTCGAGGCCATGCAGGCGGGTAAACACGTCCTCTGCGAGAAGCCGATGGCCCATACGCTGGAGGCCGCCGATGCCATGATCAAAGCAGCGCAGGCAAACGGCGTCAGGCTGATGATCGGGCAGGTACGGCGCTTCGACCACCGCTACGCGAGCATCAAGGAGCAACTCGACGCGGGCAAGGTGGGGCGGCCCGTCTTCATCCGGCGGGCGGAGAGGCAGTTCCTGCCCTTTCCACCCGACGCCTGGCAATGGGACCCCAAACGGGGCGGCGGAGTGATCCTGGACATCGGCGTTCACGCCACCGACCTGTTCCGCTGGCTCTTTGGCGAAGACGCCGTCGAGGTCTATGCGGTAGCGAAGTCGGTACGAGAGGCGGCCAGGGAAGCCGGCAGCTTCGACCACGCCATGATCACCTGCAAGTTCGACGGGGGAGGGATTGGCTTTGCGGAGGCCAGTTGGGCCTATCCACAGGGCTTTGGCGGGACTCTTTACGCCCAACTCGATGTCGTGGGGACAGGGGGAAAAATCCAGTACGCCGACAAGGACACCAATCCGATGCTGACCTACACCACCGAGAAGGGACACGAACTGCCGCGCTACTTCCGCTTCATGTCCACTACGGAGTACGCCTTCGAGGAGGAGATCCGGCACTTCGTGCGCTGCGTGCTGGATGACCGGGAGCCAGCCGTCAGCCCGCAGGACGCCCGCGCCGCGTTGGAAATGGCGTTGGCGGCGCAGCGCTCGGCGGAGACGGGGGAGCCGGTGCACCTGCCGTTGCAGAAGGAGTCCAGATGATGGAGAGAATCGACCTTGGCGTCATCAGTTACGCCCATCCACACGCCGCAAAATACGCCGCCGCCATCTCCGCCTGTCCCTGGGCCGACCTGGCTGGCATCGCCGGGCTGGGGGGCAACGCCGACCTGGCAGCGGAGGAAGCGAAGCAATACGGCGTCCCCTACTACGCGGACTACCACGACCTGCTGGCGCGGGACGACCTGGCGGGGGTGTACGTGGGGACGGAGCCTCGCCGCCACCTGGAGGTGGTCGCCGAGGTCACGGCCCACGGCAAGCACGTCCTCTGCGACAAGCCCATCGCCTTGACCTTAAGCGAAGCTGATGATATAATCCAGGTGGCCGAAGAGGCCGGGGTGAAGCTGATGGTACCCTTTAATCCCCGCTTCCAGCTTCCGCTGATGAAGGTGAAAGCCGCCCTGGAGAGCGGCGAGGCTGGGGAGTTGGTCTCGGTCTTCGCCATCAAGTACGGCAAGCTGCCCACCAAGATCCCCGGCCCGGCCGACTACGGCTGGCTGGTGGATCCGGAGCGGGCCGGGGGCGGCGGCTTCTTGGACATCGGCATCCACGCCGTGGATGCGCTGCGCTGGCTGGCCGGCAGCGAGGCGAGGCGGGTCTACGCCCACGTTGGCACCTCGCTCTACGAGGGTCTTCCGGTTGATGATATCGGAATCATGACCGTCGAGTTCGAGAACGGCGTGGTGGGCGCCCTGAGCGCCGGCTGGGCTAACCCCGACGGCTATCCCACCTGGCTGGACGTGCGCTTCGAGATTCTGACCACCCAGGGCGCTTTTCTCATTGACAGCCCCTACCACGACTACTGGTGTTACGATTCGACTCGCGCCGAGAGGCAATACTGGTGGCGGCGGGACGTGGACGGGCTGGTAAACGAGTTCGTTCGTGCCATCCTGGAGGACCGGGGGCCGGCGATCACCGGGGAGGACGCCCGAGCGGCACTGGCTATCACCCTGGCGGCCTACGAATCGGCGCGGACGGGACAGGTGATCGCTCTGGACGATCGGTGATGGACGTCGGCTTCATCTCCATCCAGCCAGCCGACATACTGATGGCGTCTCCGAAGAGGGGCTCACCGCTGGGGGCGTGAAGGGTTAATGGGTTTCAGGTTCCGTCGTTTCGGGTTTCAAGTTGTCGGTTGGATCTGAAACCTGAAACTCAAGAATGGGCGGGGCTACACGGCCTCGCCCATGCTGTTTGTCGTGGGGGGCTGCAGGACCTATTCGCCGAGGGGGTGAAGGCGAAGATCGGGCACGGGGAAGTGCTTGGGATTGGTGGTGGTCAGCGTGAGGTCGTGGTGGAGGGCTGTGGCAGCGATGAGGGCGTCGGGAAAAGAGAACTGAATGCCTTGGCGAGCATACTGATAGATCAGTCGCCCGGCCTGGTCGGCGGTGGCCTCGTCCACCGGGAAGTTCTCCAGTGAACCGAGCAACTCCATCGTGTGCTCTTCCTCGTGGGGACGCATCCCGGCCAGAATCTCCGTTCGGGTAGCGACGGAGATGCAAAGAGCACCCTCTTTACCCCATTGAGTCAACAGCGCCGTCATCTCAGGGCGTTCCCTCAGGTGCAAGATCAGGACGTTAGAATCCAACAGGTAATCAGTCATCGCGCTTGGCCTCCTCCGCGATCTCGTCCCAGGTGCGAGGCATCCACGTCTCCCGCAACCGACGGACGTAGCGGTTCACGTCTTCGACGGTCATCAAATCGGGGTGGTCTTCATCGGACCAGGCCCCGGCCGAGTCCCGCAATGCCCTGAGCAACCGCCTTTGTTTTAGCTCTTTTTCCGTGGCCTCGACGATGAACTTGCTCCGCTCCCGGCGGGGAATGTAGCGCCTGATCTCCTCCAGCAGCGAGACGGGGAAGGTGACATTGATCCGTTTGAGCGTTTCTGTGGTCATTGTTATCCCCCTGATTATGATGTGTAAATTATACATCAAACAAAGATGCCCGTCAAATGTGAAAGGGGTATGGATTATGCCGGAGTTACGTAAAGACCCAGTGATAGGCAGGTGGGTCATCATCTCCACCGAAAGAGCCAAGAAGCCTTCGGACTTCAAAGTTGTCAGAGAGGAGTGGAAGGCTAGCTCCTGTGCCTTCTGCGAAGGGCACGAATCGGAGACCCCGCCGGAAATCTATGCCGTGCGCAGCGAGGGTACCGTTCCCAACACGCCAGGCTGGGATGTGCGGGTCGTGCCCAACAAGTACCCCGCCCTCCGCATCGAAGGGGAGCTGAGCCGGGAGGGGGTGGGTATGTGCGCCATGATGAACGGGATCGGAGCCCACGAGGTGATCATCGAGACCCCTGAACATGGAAAAGACCTGGTGGACCTCCCCGAGGATCACATCGCCCAAGTGATACGGGCCTATCGCCAGAGGATCGTGGATTTGAGAGGAGACAAACGGTTCAAGTACGTGCTGGTCTTCAAGAATCAGGGCCAGAACGCTGGCGCTTCCCTTCAACACGCCCACTCACAACTGATCGCCACTCCCATCACGCCCAAGCGGGTCAAAGAGGAATTGGTCGGGGCCAAGGAGCATTACGACCACCAGCACAGCTGCATCTTCTGCGATTACATCGAGCAGGAGACGAAAGTCTTCGGGGAAAGGCTGGTGGCCGAGACGGCGCATTTCGTTGCCCTATCCCCCTTCGCCGCGCGCTTCCCCTTCGAGATGTGGATCCTCCCCCAGCGGCACTCCGCCGATTTCACCTACATCCAGGACGACGAGGTGGTTGATCTGGCCAAGATGCTGAAGCTGGTACTGGGAAAACTGCGCGTTGCCCTTGACGACCCTCCCTTTAATTATTTGCTTCACACGGCCCCCTTCCGGCGGCCGCGGGCGGGCTATTGGGCAACCATCGAGGAGGACTATCATTGGCACATCGAGCTCATGCCCCGCCTGACCAGCGTAGCGGGCTTCGAACGAGGCTCCGGCTTCTACATCAACCCCACCCCGCCCGAGGTGGCGGCTCAGATCTTGCGCGAGACCGAAGTCTAGCATGAGGATCTGTTCCATACTTTGAAGGAGGACATTTGAAATGTCTTACGAAACCGCATTGCACGAAGACGCCAGAAAACGCATCGAGCAGATCGGCCAAGCCGATATCCTGGTGGGCATCCCCAGCTACAACAACGCCGGTACCATTGGCCACGTGGTACGCACGGCCGCCGAGGGAATGGTGAAGCACTTCCCCGACCTGAAGCCAGTGCTGATCAATTCCGACGGCGGCTCGCCCGATGGCACGCGCCTGGTGGTTCTGAATACCTCCGTGCCGCAGGGGGTGGAGGTCATCGCCACCGAGTACCAGGGCATCCCAGGCAAAGGCAGCGCGTTCCGCGCCGTCTTCGAGGCAGCTAAGGCGCTGGGGGTAAAAGTGTGCGTCGTCGTGGACAGCGACCTCCGAAGCATCACCCCGGAGTGGATCGAGCTTCTGGCTGGCCCCATCGTCAAAGAGGGCTACGGCTACGTGACCCCCTTCTACATCCGCCACAAATACGACGGCACCATCACCAACAACATCTGCTACCCCATGACCCGCATGCTCTACGGGTTGGACATCCGCCAGCCCATCGGCGGGGATTTTGGCTTCTCAGGCGATCTGCTGGATCACTACCTGGATCAGGACGTGTGGGAAACCGACGTGGCCCGCTTCGGCATTGACATCTGGATGACGACGACGGCCATCAACGCCGGGGCTCGCATCTGCCAGACCAACCTGGGGGCCAAGATCCACGACGCCAAAGACCCGGCTGCGGCGCTGGGTCCCATGTTTCGCCAAGTGGTGGGGACGCTGTTTGGGATGATGTCCAAATACGAGACCAGGTGGAAGGCCGTGACGGGCAGCCGGCCCACCCCCATCTACGGCGAGCCGAAGGAGCTGAAGCCTGAGCCGGTGCCGGTGACTCTGTCGGTGATGATCGAGAAGCTGCGGGCGGGGCGAGAGGAGTGGGGCGAGGTTTGGGATGGGGTGCTTTCAGCAGAGAATTGGACAATCCTGAAGGCCATCCTGGCCCAACCCCACCGCTCGTACCGGTTCGCCGCCGAGCAGTGGGCGCCCATCGTCTTCGATTTTGCCGTGGCCTACAACAGGAGCAGTCTGGACAAGGACGCCGTCATTGACAGCATGACCCCGCTCTACTACGGCCGCACCGCTGGGCTGGTGGTGGAGAGCCAGGACATGGACAGCGCCACCTTCGAGCGGGAGGTGATCCAGGCGCAGGCCCGGACCTTTGGGGAGTTGAAGCCACGTCTGATCGAAAGCTGGGGCAGACCTTGAGAAGAAAACGAACCTTTTTGACACCCACCAGGATTGACAGTATAATACCTTCAAACCGCCAAACCGAAGAAAGATGCCAAACGTAAAAACACCTTGAGGTGCACGATGACTACTCGAACGATCACGTTACAATTGCCAGAGAGCTTGTACACTCGTTTGCAGCAAGCCGCGCTAGCAACCCGCCGCTCATTGGATGACGTGCTGGTCCACGCCGTACAGGTCGGCAGTCCGCCCAGATGGGACGATGCGCCAGCCGAATTCCAGGCCGACTTGGCCGCGCTGGATCGCCTGGACGATGAGGTACTGTGGCGCATCGCCCGCAGCCGCAAGACGGAGGCGGACATGGAGCGGTACCAGGAGTTGCTGGACAAAAACGCGAATGGCGTCCTGTCAGCCGAAGAAGGTGACGAATTAGTCAGATTGCGCGTTGAATCTGACCGCTTTATGCTGCGCAAGGTTCACGCAGCCGCCTTGCTTCGTTGGCGCGGCTATCAGGTGCCACCCGCTGAAATGTTGCAGGAAGCGGCATGAGCAAGCATTACCTTACCACATAGGCTCCAGAACGGCCACATTCGTCCGTTGACGGAGGTGGCCGGTTTTCGTTGGACGCCGAACTCAGGAGCAAAGATGCCGAAACACCTGAAGATCATCATTGATTGGGATGGTACGTTGACGACCGAGGAGACACAGGTGGCCGCACTGGCCGAGAAGTCGCTGGACACGCTGGCGAAGGAGATCGTCGGCGCACCGCGCGAGAGGTTGGCCGCCGACTACCAGGCCACGCGGGCACGCCTGCTGCGGGTGCCGCACCGTTACTGGTGGGAGGTGAACGGCCTGGTGGCCTCCTACTGCAACGAGGGCGCGTTCATCCTCAACACCACGACGCTGCAGGTGATGCTGCGGGAGAGCGCTGCCTACACCCAGGCCGTGACCGCCGCCTTCCTCCAGGCGGAGTACGCCCCGGTGGTGGATTGCACCAACTATCTGTTCCACCGCCACACGGCTGAGCTGCCCCCTCGCTTTCGCCCCGCTGCCCGCGACGTGCTGGTCGCCCTGGCCCAGCATCCCGACCGCACACCCATCATCCTCACCAACTCGCTGGGCGATAAGGTGCGTCGCCACCTGAAGACTTTGGCACTGGACGAACTGGACGATGAAATCGCCGTGCTGGGCGACACGCGCCAGTACGACATGGATCCCGATTGGACGCATCGCTTTCCGCACCCACAACTGGGGGAATTCCAGGTCTGGCCGGTGTCCGAGAAATACCAGATTGACCTGCGCCGTCCGGTTTACTACCGCGCGCTGGTTCAGGCAGCCGCCGATGGCTCGCAGTTGGCGGTAGTAGCCGATACCCTCTCGCTGCCCGGCGCGCTGCCGTTGATGATGGGCATCCCCTTCTTCCTCGTCCGCACACCTTATACCCCCGCCTGGTGTGCCCAGGCCGTGGATGCGCACCCCCTGGGCCGCGTCCTCGACGACCTGGCCGACCTGCCAGCGGCGCTGGATGTCCTGCCCGCCAGCGGATGATCTCCTCACGTTTCACGTCTTCACGTTTTACGCTTCACGTGCCTCCCCCTTAGTCACCCCCAACATGCAAAGAATCGCCAGCACGAAGAAGCCCGGCGTGACCAGGAAGATCATGTTGTAGTTGCGGCCCGTCAGGTCAATCACCCAGCCGTTGAGGATGGGCCCCACTACCGCCGCCAGCGTCCCCGCCACGTAGTACAGTCCCGTGTAGGTCCCCAGCACTTCCTCCGAGGTCGAGATGTCCACCACCATGGGCAGGCTGTTGATGTTGACCAGCGACCAGGCCAGCCCTCCCACCGCCAACAGCACTAAGATGGCCGGCACGACCGGGGTGAAGAAGGCGATTACTAGCAGCACGGTGAAGATCGCCAGCCCCACGATGATGGTTCGCCTACGCCCGAAGCGGGTGGCGATGAAGCCGCTGGGGATGGAGAAGATGATGAAGGTGACGTAGGCCGCGCTGAGGATCATGCTGGCCGTGGATTCACTCACCCCCAACGTCGTCACAGCGTAGGAACTGAAGAAGGTCTCGATGGCGTTGTAGCCGACGAACCAGAAGAAGATGGCCAGGATGAGCAACACCAGGCTGCGGACGTTCTCGGGCGGGATGTCCCGCAGTCCTCGGAAGATCCCCAGGCCCTCCTCCCGCCGCGCCGCCGATTCGACCAGCTTCCTGGGCTCCTTGACCTTCCAGAAGAGAATGGCGACGGCGATGAGGGTGATGGCACCTCCGAACCAGAAGGGCAGCGGGCGGTAGATCTCGTAGAGCTTGGCGCCGCCCACGAAGGCCAGCACCCCACCCAGTCCCCCCATCAGGTTGATCACCCCGTTGGCCTTGGAGCGGAGCGGGGAGGGGGTCAGGTCGGGCATCAGCGCGATGACCGGGGTGCGAAACACGGCCATGGCCAACAGCATCACCCCCAGAGCGGCGACGAAAAAGGCGAGCAGCCCGCTGAGCTGATCCACCTGCCCGTTCAGTTCCGCCGGGATCATCTGGGGGACCAGGGGGATGAGAGCGAAGGCCAGCACGGCGATGGGGGCGAAGATGAGGATGTAGGGCATGCGGCGACCGATGCGAGTGTAGGTGCGGTCGCTGATGGCGCCCATGATCGGCTGGATGAAGAAAGCAGCGATGTTGTCCAGCGTCATGATGAACCCGGTGAGGGTGGCACTCAGGCCGAAGCCGAAGGTCCGCACGGCCAGTTGGGAGTCGAAGGCCGGATTGCCGGCCTGGAGGTAGATGGGGACGTAGGTGTTGTAGAGCGCCCACATGATGCTGGTGCCGAAAAAGCCAAAGCCGATCAGGAACGTCTTCTTGTAGTCCAATTTCAGTTTCATTGCCGTCCTCCTTGGAAAGATGGGGGGAGTATAGCATCAGTTCCAGAACAAGGCAAATGCAGGTTGCCCCCCCTTTGGGGACCAAGTGCGTTGACCTAGCGCGAACTTGACAACCCACGTCACAAAGTTATAATAGGAGCTAATGAAATCGGCGCCAATTGATGAAAGGCGTCGTTTCCCTGTTTACGAGGGAACTTTTAACCTCCATGATACGTCTTTGAAGCAGTACATCATAGGGAGCATGTTTTATGGAAAGACCATCTAGCAAACCCAACGATTCGATGGAAAAGGGGCAACCAATACCTGTGCTGATCAAAGCCTTCATTACCGCATCGGTGGTCTTCGTGGTTCTGTTCTTCACCACCTTCGGAGTTGGCCTGATCGCCTACGCTAATATCGCCCTGAGCCTGCCCGCGCCCGATGAGCTGGGAGCCCGCTCGGCGGACTTCGTGAGCACCAAGATCTACGACCGCCAGGGGGGGCTGCTCTACGAGCTGTTTGACCCCCAGTGGGGCAGGCGCACCAAAGTGCCCCTGGACCGCATCTCGTCCTACTTGATCCAGGCCACTGTAGCCACCGAGGACAGGTATTTCTACCAGCACCCCGGTTTCGACCCCCTGAGCATCGCTCGCGCCATCTGGTATAACGTGACCGAGAGGGAGATCGTCTCAGGCGCGAGCACGATAACCCAACAACTGGCCCGCAACGTTCTGCTCTCCCCGGTGGAGCGGACGCAGCGCACTCTCTCCCGCAAGGTCAGGGAGGCGATTCTGGCCGCTGAGCTCACCCGCCGCTATCCCAAGGACACCATCCTGGAGATCTACCTCAACGAGATCTTCTACGGCAACCTGGCCTACGGCATTGAGGCCGCCGCTGAGACCTACTTCGACAAATCGGCGGATCAGTTGAGCCTGGCGGAGGCGGCCCTCCTGGCCGGCCTGCCGCAGTCGCCAGCCCTCTACGACCCCTACGTCAATCCCGACGCCGCCAAGGCGCGCCAGGCCGTGGTGCTGCAACTGATGGTTGAGGCAGGCTACGTCACGCCAGCCCAGGCCGAGGCCGCCCAGGCCGAGGAGTTGGAGTACGTTCCCCAACGCTTCCCCATCCGTGCCCCCCATTTCGTGATGTACGTGCGCCAACTGCTGGAGGAGAAATATGGGGCCGAGGCGCTCTACAAGGGCGGGCTTCGGGTGTACACCACGCTGGACCCGCGCCTGCAAGCCATCGCCGAGCGGCTGGCTGAGGAGCACGTCCAGAGCCTGGCCGATAAGCACGTTACCAACGCGGCTCTGGTGGCTATGAAGCCCGACACGGGCGAGGTGCTGGCCATGTTGGGCAGCGTGGATTTCTTCGACGAGGAGATAGCCGGCCAGGTCAACGTAGCCCTGCGGCTTCGTCAGCCGGGCTCGTCCATCAAGCCCGTCACCTACGTGGCGGCCTTCGAGAAGGGCTGGACGCCGGCTACGCTCATCTGGGACGTGCCGACGGAGTTTCCTGACGGCGTCAATCCACCCTACAAGCCCACCAACTACGACGACAAGTTCCACGGGCCGGTGCTCTTGCGCACGGCTCTGGGAAGTTCCATCAACGTCCCTGCGGTGAAGACGCTCCAGTTTGTGGGCCTGCCGGATATGCTGGCCATGGCCCACCGTCTGGGGATAACCTCCCTCGATCGCCCCGATTACGGCCTGTCCCTGACCCTGGGCGGGGGAGACGTGACCCTGTTCGAGATGGTGGGTGCCTACGCCGTCTTCGCCAACGGGGGCATGCGCGTCCCGCCGGTGGCCATCGCCCGGGTTGAGAACAGCGAGGGCCGCGTCATCGCTGAAACTTCCCTCCCAGAGTTGGGGGGGATTGAGGGGGGGCATGAGCAGGTCATCTCCCCTCAACACGCCTACCTCATCACCCACATCCTGGCCGACGACCAAGCCCGCACGCCAGCCTTCGGACCGAACAGCGTGCTGAAGCTCAGCCGACCCGCTGCGGCCAAGACGGGCACCACCGACGATTGGCGCGACGCCTGGACCATCGGCTACACCCCCGACCTGGTGTGCGGGGTCTGGGTGGGCAATAGCGACAATTCGCCCATGGACCACGTCGCCGGCGCTGGGGGAGGCGGCCCCATCTGGCACAATTTCATGGAGGAGGCCCTGGCCGGCACGCCGCCCCGTGATTTCGTCAGGCCCTCAGGTATCGTGACGGCGGAGATCTGCGCTGACTCCGGGGCTAAGCCCAGCCAAGTCTGTCCCAGGCGAAAGACGGAGATTTTTGTGGCCGACACCGAGCCTAACGATCCGAGCCAGGACTTTCACCAACTGGTCAGGATCTGCACGGTGACCGGCCAGCGAGCCACGGAGTTTTGCCCGGAGAACGTCGTGGTGGAGAAGTACTTTGAGATCGCTCCTGAGGAGTACCGCTGGTGGGCCGAGCAGCAGGGCATCGAGCAGCCGCCAGCGGGCCTGTGTTCCCTGCACACCGGGCCGACGGAAATCGCCATCTTCCAGCCCTCCGAGGGGCAGGTGGTGGAGGGCATCGTGCCCGTGATCGGCCGTGTGCGGATGCCCGACTTCGACCATTACGAAGTTCAGTACGGCGTGGGGACCGATCCCATCGGCTGGGGCTGGGTGAGCGGTCCCCACCTGGCGCAGGTGGAGGACGGGCTCCTGACCGAGTGGGACACCCGGGGAGGAAATAACGGCCTCCGCACCCTGAGGGTGGTGGCCTTCGACCATCGGGGCCACACCGCCGAGGGCCGGGTGCAGGTGGTGGTGGCCAATCCCACGCCCACGCCCACCCTCACGCCAACCGTGACTCCCACCCCCACGGCGACGCCGACTCCCACCATCACCCCCACCCTCACGCCGACGAGCACCCCCACGCCGAC
>JAUWOY010000041.1 GCA_030611885.1 Chloroflexota bacterium
ATGGCTAAGGAGCATTTTGAGAGGACGAAGCCCCACGTGAATGTGGGGACCATCGGGCACGTGGATCACGGCAAGACGACCCTGACCTCGGCGATGACCAAGGTATTGAGTTACCAGGGCCTGGGCAAGTGGTACGACTTCTACGAGATTGACAACGCTCCTGAGGAGAGGGAGAGGGGTCTGACCATAGCCATCTCCCACGTGGAGTACGAGACGGAGAACAGGCACTATGCGCACATAGACTGTCCTGGGCATCGTGACTACATCAAGAACATGATCACGGGGGCGGCGCAGATGGACGGGGCCATTCTGGTGGTGGCTGCCGACGACGGGCCGATGCCGCAGACGAGAGAGCACCTGCTGTTGGCGCGTCAGGTAGAGGTGCCGGCGATAGTGGTGTTCTTGAACAAAGTGGACAAGATGCTAGACGAGGAGCTTCTGGAGTTGGTGGAGTTGGAGATGAGGGAGCTGCTGGACGAGTATGGCTTCCCTGGCGACGAGACGCCGATAGTGCGGGGGAGCGCGTTGCTGGCATTGGAGAGCGAGTCCACCGATCCTGGGGCGTCGGAGTACGAGAGCATTCTGGAGCTACTGAGAGTAGTGGACGAGTACATCCCCACGCCGGTTCGAGAGATGGACAAGCCGTTTCTGATGTCAGTGGAGGACGTATTCAGCATCAAGGGACGGGGTACGGTGGTGACTGGCAGGATAGACAGGGGTACGGTCAAGGTGGGTGAGGAGGTAGAGATAGTAGGGTTGAGGGACGAGGTGATAAAGAGAATAGTGACTGGGGTGGAGATGTTCCACAAGACGTTGGATGTTGGGCAGGCTGGGGACAACATAGGTTGTCTGTTACGTGGTATTGATCGTGACGAGGTGGAGAGGGGGATGGTGTTGGCGAAGCCTGGTTCGATAGAGCCGCACACGGCGTTTACGGGCGAGGTGTACGTGTTGAGGAAGGATGAGGGGGGGAGGCACACGCCGTTCTTCGCTGGGTATCGGCCGCAGTTCTTCATTCGGACGCTGGACATAACGGGGGCGGTGGAGTTGCCTGAGGGAGTAGAGATGGTGATGCCTGGGGACAACGTGAATTTGAACGTGAAGTTGATAGAGCCGGTGGCGTTGGAGCCTGGGTCGCGGTTTGCTATCAGAGAGGGTGGGCGGACTGTTGGTTCTGGCGTGATCACCAAAATCCTCGATTGAAGTAGGAGGGAAGCCTCTTGCGATGGGCGAAGGTCTCCTGACCGAGCCCTTGTCGCCTCGGTCGGGAGACCCTCGGCGATCAAATGGGGGGGAGGAAACCCAAACAAGTTATGGCCAAACAGAAGATTAGGATCCGTTTGAAAGCCTATGACCATCGAGTTCTTGACCAATCGGCGCGGTTGATAGTGGAGACAGCGGAGCGCACGGGGGCCAACGTGGTCGGTCCCGTGCCCCTGCCGACTAAGATAGAACGGTTCACTGTTCAGCGCTCGCCTTTTGTAGACAAGGACTCACAAGAGCACTTCGAGATACGCACTCACAATCGTCTCATAGATATCGTGGATCCAGACTCGAAAACCATAGACACGCTGATGCGCCTGAACCTGCCGGCTGGCGTGGATATAGAGATCAAACTTTAGCAAGGGCGCGAATGAGGCAACGAGGCAATGAGGCAATGAGTAACGAGGCCCTCGTTAACTCATTACTCGTTAATTTGTCCCTTTATCGTAGAGAGTGATTGGTAATGAAAGGTATCTTAGGTAAGAAAGTTGGGATGACTCAGGTCTTCGATGAGAGCGGGGAGGTGATTCCCGTTACTATTATCGAAGCAGGGCCCTGTTTTGTGACCCAGAAGAAAACGGTGGGACAAGATGGGTACGCGGCTATCCAGTTGGGCTTCGAGGAAGTCAAGCCCAAGCGCCTGACCCAGCCTCAGCAGGGTCATTTGCGAAGGAACAACCTGCCCCCCCTGCGCCACCTTCGGGAGATCCGGATGAGCGAGGGCGAAATCGAGGACTACGAGGAAGGGCAGAAGATCAGCATCGGCATCTTCGAGGTTGGTGAGATAGTGGATGTGGTCGGTATATCCAAGGGCCGGGGCTTTACCGGGGTGATGAAGCGCTACGGCTTCCGTGGCGGGCCTAAGACCCATGGCCAGTCGGACCGGCAACGGGCTCCAGGCTCCATCGGTCAGGGTACCACGCCTGGCCGCGTTTACAAGGGGAAACGCATGCCCGGCCGGATGGGCAATCAGCGTGTCTCTGCGCAAAGCTTGCAGGTGGTCCTGGTGGATCCTCAGCGTAACCTCTTGGCGGTGAAAGGGAGCGTGCCCGGAGCCAGGAATGGGCTGTTGCTCATCAAAGAGGCGAGAAAAACGGCCATTATGAAAAAGAAGAGGTAGAAACGGGAGTTGGTGGGAGAGATGCGAGTTTCTGTACATAACACGGCGGGGGAAACCGTCGGCGAGATCGAGTTGCGAGAAGACATCTTCGGCGTGCCCATTAACGTGCCGGTGATGCACCAGGCTTTGGTGCGCCAGCAGGCCAATGCTCGCCTGGGCACCCATAAGACCAAGACCCGTGGCGAGGTGAGGGGGGGCGGCCGCAAGCCCTGGCGTCAAAAGGGGACGGGACGGGCCCGCCACGGCAGCATTCGCGAGCCCCAATGGCGAGGCGGCGGCGTAGCCCATGGGCCTCGCCCGCGCAGCTATCGCCAGAAAATGCCCCGCAAGATGCGGCGTTTGGCGTATAGGTCGGCCCTCTCTGTCAAAGCCAAGGAAAGGCAGATCATCGTCCTGGATGACCTGCAGATGCCTGCTCCTAAAACGCGGGGAATGGCGTCTATTTTGGAGGCTTTAGCTGTGGACTCCAGTGCTTTGATCCTTTTGCCAGGGGAAAACGTTAACGTCGAAAAGTCGGCTAATAACCTGCCCAATGTGAAAATCTTGCGCGCCAATTACCTGAACATACGCGACCTGTTGGGCTACGACTACTTGCTTATGCCCCTGGGAGCTTTAGAGGTCATCGAGATCATATTGGGTTGAATCAAAGTGAGAGAAACCAGGTTTTTCTGGCTCTACGGTGGTGTTTCTTGGAGTGTCGGAAGTGCCTGCAATTGCGTGCGTTTTGAGTACAGAAGCTTCAAAAACCTGGTTTCTGGGGGATGAGGTGCGATGAACATCTACGAGATTTTGAAACGCCCTATTACTACAGAGAAGAGCGGCATATTATTGGATTATTATGACCAGTATATTTTTGAAGTTGATCGCCGAGCCAATAAGCTCCAGATCAAGGAGGCTGTCGAGAAGATCTTCGACGTTGACGTTATCTCTGTTAATACTATGATAATGCCAGCCAAGAGAGGGCGTTTTGGGCGGCGTCGCGTGGTAAGGAAGCCTGCCTGGAAGAAAGCGGTAGTCAAACTGGCGCCGGGGCAGGAAATCCAGTTCTTCGAAGGAGTGTAGCGCTGGAGATTAGAGATTAGAAACTAGAGATTGAGGACATTATGCCTGTTAAGATTTATAAACCCACTTCGCCAGGGCGGCGGGGGATGAGCGGTTATGATTTTGAAGAGATAACCAAAACCGAACCCGAGAAATCACTTTTGGCTCCCTTGCGCAAAAAGGCCGGGCGGAACGTGCGGGGCAAGATCACCGTTCGCCACCGGGGCGGCGGCCACAAGCGAAGGTACCGCATCATTGATTTCAAGCGGGACAAGATAGGTATACCTGCGCGGGTGGCTTCAATTGAGTACGACCCGAATCGGACGGCGCGCATTGCTCTCTTGTTCTACGCCGATGGCGAGAAGCGCTATATCATCGCCCCCCTGGGCTTGCGAGTGGACGACGTTCTCACGTCTGGGCCTGAGGCCGAAATTCGGGTGGGCAATGCTTTGCCCATCGCCAACATCCCCGCAGGCAGTCTGATCCACAACATCGAGTTGAAGCTGGGGAAGGGTGGGCAGTTGGTGCGCTCCGCTGGTTGCTCGGCTCAGCTTTTGGCCAAGGAAGGCAAGTATGCCCACGTACGTTTGCCTTCGGGGGAAGTGCGCCTGGTGCACCAGGTGTGCATGGCCACCATCGGCCAAATAGGCAACACTGAGCACGGAAACATCAGGCTGGGCAAGGCTGGGCGCAGGCGTTGGATGGGCTGGCGGCCTTCGGTGCGGGGCTCGGCCATGGATCCGAAGGCTCACCCCCACGGTGGAGGGGAAGGGCGGTCCCCGATTGGCATGCCCTCGCCAAAATCCCCCTGGGGCAAGCCTACTCTGGGCAAGAAGACGCGCAAGCGTAAGGATACCAATAAGTGGATAGTGCGACGGCGGAGCAAGAAGAGGAGATGAGGTAATGAGGCAACGAGGCAATAAGTGACGAGGCCCTCGTTGACTCGTTACTCGTTAACTTGTTGCCTCACGTGGAGGGTAGCTGCTCAGGCCGTGTCATTGCGAGGCGGCGCTTTTCCGCCGAAGCAATCCCCTACTCGTGCATTGGAGATTGCTTCGCTTCGCTCGCAATGACAGCCTGCGTAGTAACCTTGGAGGGTGATTATGGCGAGATCGTTGAAAAAGGGGCCGTATGTGAACCCCAAGTTGCTCAAGAAAATCGAGGACATGAACAAGCAGGGCGAGAAGCGCGTGATCAAGACCTGGTCGCGAGCTTCGACCGTCTTCCCCCAGATGGTTGGCCATACCATCGCGGTGCACGACGGCCGGCGTCATGTGCCCATCTACATAACTGAGAACATGGTGGGACACAAATTGGGGGAGTTCGCGCCGACTCGGACCTACCGCGGGCATGCCTATAAAGAGAGGACGACCAGGGTTAGGAAGATATAGCAATGGAAAGTACGACTTTTGAAGTTAGAGCCATCGTCAAATACGTGCCTATGTCTCCGCGCAAGGTGCGCCTGGTCACAGATCAGGTGCGAGGCCTGGCGGCGGACGAGGCTTTGGCTATCCTCAAGTTCACACCAAAGGCAGCGGCCAAGCCGGTGGCTAAGCTTATCAAGTCAGCTATTGCCAACGCCGAGGAGAACTTTGGGATGTCCAGGGAGGATCTATTCATCTCCCAGATATTCGCCGACGTCGGCCCTACCCACAAGCGGTGGAAGGCCGGGGCCAGGGGGAGGGTCAAGCCCAGATTGAAGCGCTCATCTCACATCACTGTTGTGCTTGAGGAGTTGGAAGTTAGAAGTTAGACGTTGGAGGTTGGAAGGACCACTGACCACCCGACCAACTGAAGGGAGGATCAATTGGGGCGTAAAGTACATCCCCTGGGTTTTAGGTTGGGGATAATCAAGGATTGGCAAGCGCGATGGTTTGCTACTGGAGAAGAGTATGCCGATCTCCTGCAGGAAGATCTGGCTATCCGTCAGTTGATACGTGAAAAGATGGCACAGGCTGGCATCTCCAAAATCGAGATTGAGCGTTTCCCCAAGCGGGTCAGCCTTACCATTTGGACGGCCAAGCCGGGCATCATCATCGGACGCAAAGGGGTAAACGTCAGGGCCTTGCGTCAGGATTTAGAGGCATTATCCAATAAGAATGTGCGCATTGATGTCCAAGAGGTCGAGCGGCCCGAATTGGATGCCTATCTCGTGGCCGAGAACATAGCTTCTCAGTTGCAGCGCCGGATTTCCCACAGCCGGGCGATGAAAAGATCAGCAACTCAGACTATGCGCATGGGTGCTGAGGGCATCAAAATCAGTTGTAGTGGCCGCTTGACCGGAGCTGAGATGGCCCGCCGGGAGTGGGTGATGGAGGGGCGGGTGCCCCGTAGCACCCTGCGAGCAGATATTGATTATGGCTTTGCTGAAGCTTCGACCACTTATGGCCGTATCGGCATCAAGGTCTGGATTTACAAGGGCGAAGTCTTGCCCGAAGCGGCGGAAGCAGCGGCCAGTTGAAGAAAGAGTTTCGGGTTTCGAGTTTCGGAGTTTCGAGTGGGGAATGAATCATCATGTTGATGCCTAAGAGAGTCAAGTATCGCAAACAGATGCGGGGTCGAATGAAAGGCCGGGCCTCACGGGGGGCTACGGTGGCCTTTGGCGACTATGGCCTTCAGGCTTTGGAGCCCTGCTGGATGACCAGCCGTCAGATCGAGGCTGCCCGAAGGGCCATCGTCCGCCACGTCAAGCGCCGAGCGAAGGTATGGATAAGGGTCTTTCCCGATAAGCCTGTCACTAAAAGGGCTGCCGAAACGCGAATGGGCAAGGGTAAAGGCGCCGTGGATCATTGGGTGGCGGTGGTTAAGCCAGGCCGAATCATCATAGAGATAGCTGGCGTTGATGAGGATGTGGCTCGAGAAGCCATGCGCCTGGCCTCCCACAAGTTGCCTATCAAGACCCAGTTTGTGGGTCGGCTGGAAATCTAGCAAGAAGCGACATTAGGTGGTCTGGAAACTGGACACTGAATACTGGAAACTGAACACTGAAAGCAGGGGGTCTGATGGAGGCGCGTGAGATTCGAGCTATGGCTACAGAGGAGATTCAGCGCAAGCTGGGCGACACTCAGGAGGAGCTTTTCAACCTGCAGTTCCAATGGTCAACCAGGCAACTGAAAGATACCAACCGCCTTACCCAGGTGCAGCGGGATATCGCTCGCCTGAAGACCATCTTGCGCGAAAGGGAGCTGGTCCAGCTTTGGGAGGGAGAGGATTAGCTATGAAGGTACGGCGTAAGAGATTGACCGGTCGCGTGACTAGTGATAAGATGGACAAGACTATCGTGGTTGAGGTCGAGAGGCTGCAGCGCCATCGTCTTTACGGCAAGGTACTGAAGAGGACTAAGAGGTACATGGCTCACGATGAGGAGAATACATGTCGCATCGGCGACTTGGTGCGCATCGTCGAGTCGAGACCCTTGAGCCGCAGGAAGCATTGGGTCGTTGAAGAGATAATGGAGACTGGGAACTAATAACTTTTGCTCGGCCAGCATCCGGAATTGGGGAGAATGGGATGATTCAGCAGGAATCCAGGCTGCGAATAGCCGATAACACCGGCGCCAAAGAGATACTGTGCATCAGGGTACTGGGCGGCTCGTCGCGTCGCTATGGGAGGGTAGGTGATGTTATCGTCGCCACGGTCAAGCAGGCCACCCCCATGAGTTCGGTCAAGAAAGGTGAGGTGGTGCGGGCAGTCATCGTGCGCACAGCCAAGGAGTATGGCCGCCCCGATGGTTCTTATATTCGATTTGACGAAAACGCAGCCGTGATCCTGGATGATCATCGGAACCCCAGAGGGACACGCATCTTCGGCCCCGTCGGTAGGGAGCTTCGCGATAAAGGGTTCATGAAAATCGTCTCCCTGGCCCCAGAGGTATTATAGTGAGGAGATAGATGATGAGAAGGATAAAAAAGGGCGACACAGTGGAGGTCATCAGCGGCAACGACCGTTGGGTTAGGGGCACTGTCCATCGGCTCATTCTTAAGAAGGACCGGGTGGTTATTTCAGGCGTCAATCTCGTCAAGAAGCACCAAAGGCCCATGCCCACCGGCGGCCGCATGCAGACCCAGGCGGGCATTATCGAGTTCGAGGCACCCATTCATCTATCCAACGTAATGCTGGTCTGTCCTCAGTGTGACCAGCGAACCAGGGTCACCTTTGAATTCCGAGAAGATGGCGGGAAGGTGCGCGTTTGTAAGAAGTGCGACGCCATCATTGATTAGTTCATCGTAACCATTCACCAAGTTGGGGGAGCTAGTTGTGCCAAGGCTAAAAGATAGTTATCGTAACGAAGTCGTTCCTGCTTTGATGAAAGAATTTGGCTATCGCAACGTGATGGAGGCGCCGCGCCTGGAAAAGATCGTGGTCAACGTGGGCGTAGGCGAAGCTTTGCAGAACGCTAAGGCTTTGGATCACACTGTCCAGGACATCACTACCATCACCGGCCAGCAGCCTATCGTGACCAGAGCCAAGAAGTCCATCGCCGGCTTCAAACTGCGCGAGGGGATGACGGTTGGGGT
Source organism: Chloroflexota bacterium (assembly GCA_030611885.1). GTDB lineage: Bacteria > Chloroflexota > Anaerolineae > VGOG01 > VGOG01 > JAUWOY01. The sequence continues at coordinate 7,942 of JAUWOY010000041.1, forward strand.
CAAGGTTACTCTGCGGGGCAACCGGATGTACGATTTCCTGGACCGGTTGTGTAATGTTGCCCTTCCTCGCCGGCGCGATTTTCGTGGCGTCTCCCCCGACTCCTTCGATGGCCGAGGCAACTACACTTTGGGCCTTCGGGAGCAGCTTGTGTGGCCGGAGATAGATTACGACTCCATTGACAAGGTGCGAGGCATGGAGATAAGCATCGTCACCACGGCCAAGACCGACGAAGAGGGGCGGCACTTGTTGCAACTGTTAGGGATGCCCTTCGCCAGACGGTGAGCCAGACTTCGGCGAGACTTCGGCGAGCTCAGTCGAGCCGCTCAGTCGAGCCGTTGCTAATCAGGAGGGATAGTGGCTAAGAAGTGCATGGCCGAGCGAGAAAAGAATAGGAAATATAAAGTACGGGTGCGCAATCGCTGTCAGCGGTGTGGCCGTCCCCGAGGCTATATCCGCCGTTTCAAGCTCTGCCGCATCTGTTTCCGCAAGCTTGCCCTGGAAGGTAAGATCCCAGGGGTAGTCAAAGCCAGTTGGTGAAATTAAGTCGAGAGTCGGGGTATAAGTTCAGCTTGTGATTTGGAATTAGCGAATAGGAGTCCGATTAATGACCATGACCGATCCCATCGCCGACATGTTGACCCGCATCAGGAATGCTATTATGGTTGGCCACAGTTATGTGGTCGTTCCTGGCTCAAAGATGAAGTCGGCTATCGCCAAGATACTGAGGGATGAAGGCTTCATCGAAAACTACAATGTCACCAAAGATCGCCCCCAGCCCATGATCAGGATCTGGTTGAAATATGCAGGGGATAAAAAAGACAGGCGATCTGTAATCACCGGCTTGAAGCGGGTTAGCAAGCCAGGGCGTCGAGTCTACGCCGGGAAGAAGGACATCCCTTGGGTGCTCAGCGGCATGGGCATTGCTGTCCTGTCCACATCCAGGGGGATCATGACGGGCAAGAAAGCCCGCCGTCTTGGCATCGGTGGCGAGGTGCTGTGCCATATTTGGTAGCTTATAGTCTGGAATTTTAGAAGTTGGAGATTGGAGGTTGGAAGTTTGATTGCAAAGGGCCGATCTCTAACATCCAACATCTAACTTCTAGCTTCTAACTTGGAGGTATTTCAGTGTCACGCATAGGTCGCATGCCTGTTTCCATTCCGAAAGGTGTGCAGGTAGATATAAAGGGCAGTCACGTAACGGTGAAGGGGCCCAAGGGCGAATTGAGCCGCTCCTTCAACCCAGATATGACGATAGCCCTCCAGGATGGCCAGGTCGTGGTGACTCGCCCCACAGACAATCGGCAGCATCGGGCTCTGCACGGGTTGACGCGAGCCCTGCTGGCTAACATGGTGACCGGGGTTACCGAGGGGTACCGCAAAGACCTGGAGATCCGCGGAGTCGGTTATCGTGCTGAGATCCGAGGCAATAACCTCGTCTTGCACGTTGGCTTTTCTCATCTAGTAGAGATGACACCGCCTTCGGGCATAACCTTTGGCATTGAGAGTCGCGGCAAGAACATCGTCGTCGAAGGGATTGATAAGGAGCTAGTCGGCGAGATGGCGGCCAGGGTCAGGCGAGTTCGCCCTCCCGAACCTTACAAAGGCAAGGGCATCCGCTATGTGGGCGAGTACGTGCGCCAGAAGGCTGGCAAAGCGGGCAAGGTAGCAGAAGCTTAAAACCCTATAGAAGGGACGAAATGACGATGAGTAAGCGAGCCGAATTGGCGCGCCAACGGCGACACCGACGGGTGCGGAAAAAAGTAATAGGTACCGTTGAACGCCCCCGTTTAAATGTCTTCAGGAGTTTAAAGCACATTTATGCCCAAGTCATTGATGATGACCAGGGACATACCGTGGCGGCAGCTTCCACTCTTGATCCTGAGCTACGAGAGACGCTGAATGGTTTTACCAAGACCGAGCAAGCCAAGTCGGTAGGCAAGCTTCTAGGCGAGCGTGCCCTGGCGCAGGGCGTGAAGCAGGTGGTCTTCGACAGAGGCGGCTACAAGTATCACGGGCGGGTGAAGGCTCTGGCCGAGGGCTCGCGCGAGGCTGGATTGGAGTTCTAGAAGTTGGAGCTTGGAAGTTGGGAGTTTGATTGCGAAGATCCAACGTCCAACATCTAACTTCTAGCTTCTAACTTCCAGAACGAGGAGGATGGATGGCGAGGAGAGATTTCCAGAAGAAGGATGAGCTGGATGAGCGGGTGGTGCACATCGCACGCACAGCCAAGGTGGTTAAGGGTGGGCGGCGCTTTGCCTTCCGCGCCATTGTCGTGGTAGGCGATAATCAGGGCAGCGTGGGTGTTGGGATAGGCAAGGCTCGCGGAGTGCCCGATGCTATCCGCAAGGGAGCAGAGCAGGCCAGGAAGAACATGAGGAAAGTCCACCTGCTGGGTACGACTATTCCTCACGAAGTGATAGCCAAATTCAGCGCGGCCAGGGTGCTTTTGAAGCCAGCCTCGCCGGGCACGGGCGTCATCGCTGGTGGGGGAGTGCGGGCAGTGGTGGAGGCGGCGGGCATCCGCGATATCTTGTCCAAGTCTCTGGGCAGCTCCAACATCCTCAACGTTGTCAAGGCTACTTTAGAGGGACTGTCTCAGTTGAAGGACATTGAGGAAGAAGCCAGGCTCCGGGGTAAGCCTGTAGCGGAGTTGATGCCCTTCTGGGCGAGGGAGCGGACCGGTGGCTGATAAGCAGACCAAAAAGAAGGCCAAGGGCCGAGGGAAAAAGAAAAAGACGACTCTGTGTATCAAGTGGGTCAAGAGCAGCATCGGCTATTCCCAGCGGCAGAAGGCGACTATTAAGTCTCTGGGCTTCAAGCGGCTGGGGGACACGGTGGAATGGAAAGACGACCCGGTGATCAGGGGGATGGTCCATAAAGTGAGGCACCTGGTTGAGGTCGAAGAATTAGTTGCTGGAAACTAGCTGCTGAATACTGAATACTGATCACTGGATACTGAATACTGTCATGGGGGTTATGATGAAGCTACACGAGTTGCGTCCCGCTAAGGGGGCCAAGAAGAACAAGAAACGAGTAGGGCGCGGAATCGCCGCTGGCCAGGGAAAAACCGCTGGCCGGGGCACCAAGGGGCAGAATGCCCGCTCTGGCGGGGGGGTGCGCCCGTATTTCGAGGGCGGCCAGTTGCCCCTGGTTCGGCGCTTGCCTCACAAGCGAGGCTTCACCAATATCTTCAAGGTGTACTACACTCCGATCAACCTCGACCGGTTGGACGATTTCGCTGCGGGAAACGAGGTCAGCCCGGCTGCCCTGGCCGAGGCAGGCATCATCAAATCGCCACGCGAACCGGTGGTCATTCTGGGGCGCGGCGAACTGGATCGGCCCCTTACCGTCAGGGCCCATCGTTTCTCAGCCAGCGCCCGAGAGAAGATCCTGGGTGCTGATGGCGCGGTGGAAGTACTACCGCTTCGATAACCAAGAGGTGAGGCTATATGGCAAACCGAACCCTTGTGCTTGATGATCTAAAAGAGCGCACATTTGAAGAGGTGTTGCGGGAGGTCGTCGTTACTCGGCAGATGGACATTAGCTCATAAAAACATTTAACTAAAGGAGGGAGAACGATGCAAGTTATTCTAGATCAAATTACCCAGCTAGTTGGGGCCTACATCCCCAACCTCATCGGGGCGCTGGCCATCCTGATTATCGGGTGGTTGGTTGCCCTGGTGGTGTCTGCCATCGTGCGTCGGGCGCTTCGTCGCACGACCCTGGACAACCGACTGGCTCGCTGGATCGTTGGGGAAGAAAAAGCCGAAGCCATCGAAGTGGAGCGGTGGATCGCCAAGGGGGTGTACTACCTGATCCTGCTCTTCGTGCTGGTCGCCTTCTTCCAGACCCTGGGCCTCACGATCATCACCGAGCCACTCAACCAGCTCCTGATCCAGGTGTTCCAGTACGCCCCACGGCTGCTGTGGGCAGGGCTCTGGCTGCTGATCGCCTGGATCGTGGCCAGCGCGCTGAAACTCGCTGTCTCGCGAGTGCTGAGCGCCGCCAAGATTGATGAGCGCCTCGGCAGCCTAGCCGGCCTCGAGGAAGAGGGGCGCGTTCCCCTGGCTCAAACACTCGGTGATGCCGTGTACTGGCTGGTCTTCCTGCTCTTTCTGCCAGCGGTGTTGGATGCCCTGGGCTTGGAAGGGCTCCTCGAACCGGTCCAGGGGATGACTAACAAAGTCCTCGGCTTCCTGCCCAACATCTTTGCTGCTGGCCTCATCCTGGTGGTCGGCTGGTTCATCGCCCGCATCGTGCAGCGGATTGTGACCAACCTGCTGGCCGCCATCGGCGCTGACCGGCTGAGCGAGCAGGTGGGACTGGCCACGGTTTTGGGGAAGCAGCGGTTATCCGGGCTGCTGGGCCTGGTGGTCTACGTCTTGATCCTCATCCCGGTGCTGATTGCCGCCCTCAACGCCCTGGCACTGGAAGCCATCACACGGCCAGCCGCCAATATGCTGAACACGATCCTGGGTGCGCTCCCGGCCATCTTTGCCGCCAGCCTGGTGGTGACGATTGCCTACGTGGTGGGGCGCGTGGTAGCGGGGTTGGTCACCAACCTGCTGACTGGCGCTGGCTTCAACGCCATCCTGGCCCGGCTGGGTCTTGGGAAGGAGCCTGCCGAAGGGGAGCGGACGCCCTCAGAAATCGTGGGATACCTGGTTCTGGTGGCGATCATGCTCTTTGCCGCCGTTGAGGCGTCCCGCCTCCTTGGCTTCGTGTTGTTGGCCGATCTGGTGACTCAGTTCACAGTCTTTGCCGGCCAGGTGATCTTGGGGCTGATCATCTTCGCCATCGGCCTCTACCTGGCGAATCTGGCCTCCAAGACAGTGTTGGCCAGCGGGGTGGCTCAAGCCGGGCTGCTGGCCCTGGCCGCGCGGGTTTCCATCCTGGTGCTGGCTGGCGCCATGGCCTTGCGGCAGATGGGCCTGGCTAATGAGATCATCAATCTGGCCTTTGGTCTGCTGCTGGGAGCCATCGCCGTGGCGGTGGCCCTGGCCTTCGGCCTGGGGGGGCGTGAAATCGCCGCACGCGAGCTAGAGGAATGGCTACAGTCAGTGAAGTCCAAGGAATCCTGAAGGTGAGGGGCTCGCGCATTCCCCTCTTCTGCAACAGGTTGATACGGCATAACGCTAGCTAACCGGCTTCGCCCAAATTGGCCGCTCCGTTGCGTTCAGAGTATCGTTGCCAGCAAAGTACCCGCATTGTTGAAGGGATGGAAGTCACAATGAAAGCCATTGAAACGACGGTGAGAGGAGGGCTCCGATGATACAAGCTGCCCGTAACGCTTTCAAGCTGCCTGACCTGAGGCGCAGGATATTGATCACTCTTTTGGTCTTAGTTGTGTACCGCCTGGCTGCTCATGTTCCGGTGCCCAATGTGGACCCGGTGGCTCTGCGCAAGGTCTTTGAGTCCAACCAGCTTCTGGGCATGCTGGATATGTTCTCAGGCGGTGCCATGTCCAGCTTCTCAGTTATGGCTATGGGGGTCTACCCCTACATCACGGCTTCCATCGTTATCCAGCTCTTGCAGCCCATCATACCCGGATTGGAGAGGTTAGCTCAGGAGGGCGAGGCTGGGCGCAACAAGATGAATCAATATACCTATTACATGGCCATCCCTTTGTCGGCCCTGCAGGGCTATGCCCAGGCCACGATATTGCAGACCCAGGGTGTCATCACCAACTTTGGCCTCTCCGGGGCAACAATCTTGCCCACAATCGCTACTGTTCTTACCCTGACGGCGGGCACGATGTTCGCCATCTGGCTGGGTGAGCTGATCACAGAGCAGGGTATAGGCAACGGTCTCTCCATCATCATCTTCGGCGGCATCGTGGCCCAGGTTCCACAACGGGTGGGTGCCTTATTGGTAGGTGACGTGCGAGGCCTGATAGCCTTTCTCATCATCATGGTTATTACAGTGGTGGTTATCGTCATTGTGCAGGAGGGACAGCGGCGCATCCCGGTCCAATACGGCAAGCGAGTGTTGGCCATGCGGGGCGGCCGATTGCGCATTGCCGGCGGTCAAAGCACCCACGTTCCTTTGCGAGTCAATGCTGCAGGTATGATCCCGCTCATTTTTGCCCAGTCCATTTTGATGTTGCCTGGGGTGATTGCCTCCTACTTAGTCTCGGCGCAAAATCAAACAGTCTCCAGCATCGCCAACGCTATCTACCAGACTTTCAGCGGCCAGGGCAATATCTACTACATAATGTACTTCCTGATGGTTGTTGGCTTCACCTATTTCTACACCGATATGGTCTTCCAGCAGCAGAATCTCCCTGAGAACCTGAAGCGTCAGGGAGGGTTCATCCCCGGCATTCGCCCCGGCAAGCGCACCGCCGATTACTTAAACGGGGTTATGCGGCGCATCACTCTGGTGGGGGCTCTGTTCCTGGCCACGGTGGCCGTCCTGCCCTGGCTAGTTGACGTGCTGGGGATCGTGGAGAACCCGGGGATGATGCTCATCACCAGTTCTGGCTTGCTCATCGTGGTTGGCGTGGTGTTGGATACCATGAAGCAATTGGAGGCGCAGCTCTTAATGCGCCACTACGAGGGCTTCATCAAGTAATGTCCTCAAGGAGGTTGTAGCGATGAAAGTTAAAGCATCGGTTAAGCGGCGCTGTTCTAAGTGCAAGATCGTCAAGCGGAAGGGCGTGCTTTACGTGATCTGTGATAATCCCAAGCACAAGCAGCGGCAGGGGTAGCGTCGCTCGACGGCTCGACTGAGGGCTTCGACTGATTTCAGTCGCAGTCCTCGCCGAAGTCAAGCTCAGGACGAGGATAAAGGGAGGTAGAGGATGGCACGAATCGCTGGAATTGACTTGCCCCGCAACAAGAGGGTCGAGATCGGCTTGACCTACATTTACGGCATCGGGCGCTCGACCAGCCGGCAGATTCTGGATCAAACAGGGGTTGACTTCGACACGCGGGTCAAGGACCTGGCCGAGGCTGAGATCAGCCGATTGCGTCAGGTTATTAACGCCGATTATAGGGTTGAGGGCGATCTGCGGCGGGAGGTCAGCCAGAACATCAAGCGCCTGCAGGAAATCGGCTGTTATCGTGGGCTCCGCCACCGTTACAACTTGCCTGTGCACGGGCAGCGGACCAAGACCAACGCCCGCACCAAACGTGGCCCACGCAGGACGGTGCCCGGTCGCGGCAAAAGGCGCGGGATGAGGAAGAAGTAGTCAAAGTTCAAATTGGTATTGGATATTGGGGAGGAAGGATGGCGCAACGAAGGGGAAAGAAGAGGACAACTCGCCGTGTGCGCAAGAATGTCCCTCAGGGGCAGGCTCACATTCACGCCACGTTCAACAACACGATCATCACTATGACCGATCGGCAGGGCAATGCCATTACCTGGGGGAGCGGGGGTACTGTGGGCTTCAAGGGATCGCGTAAGAGCACACCCTATGCGGCCCGCATGGCCGCTCAGCAAACTGGCAAACAGGCCATGGATCATGGCATGAGGGAGATAGATGTATTCGTTAAGGGGCCTGGGCCTGGCCGAGAGGCAGCCATTCGCGCTTTGCAAGCGGCGGGTCTCAAGGTGAAATCCATCACCGATGTTACCCCCATTCCTCACAATGGTTGTCGTCCACCCAAGAGGCGAAGGATGTAGCTAGCTTGGATGTTGGAAGTTGGATGTTGGAAATTGGATCGTTAAATTTCCCAATCTCTAATTTCTAACCTCTAATCTCCAAATAGGAGGTAAAATGGCCAGATATACCGGCCCTGTTTGTAAGTTGTGTCGGCGAGAAGGGGAGAAACTGTTTCTCAAAGGTGAAAGGTGTTTGACCGCCAAATGTGCTCTTGACAGGCGTTCCTATGCTCCTGGCATGCATGGCCGTGAGGGCCAGTTCCGCCGCAGACGACAGTCGGAATTTGCCGTGCAGCTCCGCGAAAAGCAGAAGTTGCGTCGCATCTACGGCGTGTTGGAGAGACAGTTCCGACGGTATTTCCGAGAAGCCGTGAGGCGCAAGGGTCTGACGGGCGCCAATTTGCTGATCATTCTGGAAAGCAGGCTGGATAACGTCGTCTATCGGCTTGGGTTCGCCGATTCGCGGGCTCAGGCTCGCCAGTTGGTGTGCCATGGCCACTTCAATCGCAATGGGCGGAGGGCCGACATTCCCTCGATGCTGGTGGAGCCAGGAGACGTGATAGCGGTGCGCGAGCAGAGCAAGGAGAAGGCCTATTTCAGTGATAGGGCAAAAGAGCTGGAGCGCAAGGCTGTGCCAGACTGGATGAGCCTGGACGCTCTCAGCATGTCGGGGCGTGTCTTGAATCTCCCTTTGCGGGAAGAGATAGACCTGCCTGTGAGCGAGCAGTTGATTGTCGAGTACTACAGCCGTTAGAGCGATGCTTGGCGTTAGCTTTATTCTCCTGGAGGGAAGGAGTTGGGCTAATGACAAATCAGGAAGGCAGTCCTTTGATAAGTATGGTTTTGCCCAAAGTCGAGTGTGAGACCAGTTCGAGAGGCTACGCGCGTTTCGTCATCGGCCCCATGGAAAGGGGCTATGGCACAACTATCGGCAATGCTTTGCGGCGCGTCCTCCTCTCGTCCACGGCTGGAGCAGCGATCACATCAATCAGGGTCAGCGATATCTACCACGAGTTCTCGACCATACCTCATGTCAAGGAAGACATGACCCAGTTGATTCTCAACATGAAGCAAGTGCGGCTGAAGATTCACTCCGATGGTTCTGAGCCATCGCGCTTGCGCCTGGAGGTAGGGGGCGAGGGCGTGGTGACGGCGGGCGATCTGGAATGTCCCAGCGATGTAGAAATCATCAATCCTGACTCGTACTTGTTCACCGTGGACTCCGATGAGGCCGAGGTGGAAATAGAGCTGACGGTCCAAAGAGGCAAGGGTTACTCGCCCGCTGAGGAACGGGACAAGTTGCCCATCGGAGAGATCCCCGTTGATGCCATCTTCAGCCCCATCCGCAAAGTCGGTTACGAGGTGCAACAGGCCCGCGTTGGTCAGATGACCAACTTCGATCGGCTTATCATGGAAATATGGACCGACGGTACCATTCAGCCCCAAGAGGCTTTGAGCGAGGCGGCAGAGGTTTTGGTGAAACACCTGCTGTTGGTGGCTGGTGTCGAGGAAGAGGTCCCAGAAGAAGAGGCTGAGGAAGAAGGCATACCGGCCCACGTTTACGAGATACTAATCGAGGATTTGGGTCTCAATGTGCGGGTCTATAACTGCCTCAAGCGGACGGGGATAACCAATGTGGGAGAGGTGCTGGAGAAGCTGGAAAAGGGCGAGGAAGAGATGATGAGTATCCGAAATTTCGGTCCCAAGTCGCTGGCTGAGTTAGAGCAAAAGTTGGGAGAGATGGGCTTGCTCTTGACCGAGGAGGAAGAAGAACCTGAGGGAGTTACTGTCTCATGAGACATCGGAAAGCGGGCCGCAAGCTAGGTCGCTCCAGCGGCCATCGCAGAGCTTTGTATAAAAACCTGATAACTGAATTGTTTCGCCATGAGCGGATAAAGACCACGGAGGCCAAGGCCAAGGCCATTCGGGGGAAGGCGGAGAAGCTGATCACTTTGGGTAAGCGCGGCGATTTGCACGCCCGTCGGCTGGCCTCCGCCAGGTTGAACGATCCGACCATCGTTACGAAACTCTTCGATGATCTGGCTCCTCGCTACGAAGAACGTCCTGGTGGCTACACTCGCATACTCAAGCTAGGGCGACGCCAGGGCGATGGGGCGTCCATGGTTCTTTTAGAATTAGTGGAGTAGCTGGTAGCTGGAAGTTGGAGGTTGGAGGTTGGAGGTTGGAAATCCGATACTTCGACAGAGCTCAGTACGAGAATCGGAAGCCAGCATCCAAAAACTCATGGCCGTCGTCGAGTACGATGGCACCGACTACCTCGGCTTCCAGGTGCAAGCCCAGGGCGCGACGACTCAGGGGGAGATAGAGCGCGCGTTGGCGGCGGTTACTCAAGAGGAGATCAGGGTAATTGGGGCGGGCCGGACTGACGCCGGCGTTCATGCCCAGGGGCAGGTCGTCGCCTTCAGTACGGCCTGGCGACATCCTGTTGAGGAGCTTCAACGCGCGCTAAACGCTGTCTTGCCCAAAGACATCGCGGTGCGCGAGCTGAGGCCCGTGGCCGAGGGCTTTCACCCCCGCTTCGACGCGGTGAGCCGGGAGTATCGCTACACCGTCTTAAACCAGCCCTTGCGTTCGCCGTTGGCCCGACGCTTCGCCCATCATTTCCCTCGTCCTCTCGACGTAGCGGCTATGAACGAGGCCGCAGGCGTCCTGGTGGGTAGCCACGATTTCGCCTCTTTCGGGCGAGCGCCTCAGGGCGATAACACGGTGCGAGAGGTGTACCAGGCCCAATGGACTCCAGAGGAGCCCTTCGTTTACTTCGATATAGTAGCTAATGCTTTTCTCTATCGAATGGTAAGGAGTCTGGTGGGTACGTTGCTGCTGGTGGGAACGGGAGAGCTATCCCCGGCTGGGTTTGAGGAGATTCTCCGGTCTGCTGATCGAAGTAGGGCGGCCCAAGTTGCCCCGGCCCAGGGGTTGTGTTTGATGAAAGTAAACTATTGACGGAGGACTCGTAGGTGAAGACGTATACGGCTAGGGCAGAGGACATAGAACGAGAGTGGTTCCTGGTGAACGCTGAGGGCAAGACGTTGGGGCGTCTGGCTTCGGAGATCGCCCAGGTGCTGCGGGGCAAGCACAAGCCCATCTACACGCCGCACCTCGATTGTGGCGACTTCGTCATCGTGGTCAACGCTGAAAAAGTGCGGGTCACCGGGCGGAAGCTGGATCAAAAGATGTATTATCGCCATACGGGTTATCCTGGCGGGATCAAAAGCATCAGCTTGAGGAATCAGTTGCAGAAGCACCCGGAGCGGGTGCTGCAGGCTGCGGTGCGGGGGATGCTGCCCAAGAACCGGCTGGGTCGAAAGATGTTTAAAAAGCTCAAGGTTTACGCGGGGGATTCCCATCCCCATCAAGCTCAGCAGCCTAAGGTGCTGGAATTGTGAGAGGAGAGGCATAATGGCACTGGTGTATTATGAAGGAGTAGGGCGCCGCAAGACGGCTTCGGCTCGCGTGCGGCTCTATCCTGGCGAGGGCAACGTCGTCGTGAACGACAAGCCGATGGGGGAGTATTTCCCGCGGGAGGGCGATGTGCTGCACTTGCTGGAGCCGCTAAAGGTCACGGACACCGCGGGCACATTCAATGTTTCGGTCAAGGTTCAGGGAGGGGGCATATCTGGCCAATCGGGGGCTGTGCGTCAAGGTATCGCTCGCGCTTTGTTGAAGGCCGATCCAAATCTGCGGCCCGTTTTGCGCAAGGGCGGTTTTCTGACCAGGGATGCTCGCATGAAGGAAAGGAAGAAGCCTGGGCTCAAGCGCGCTCGCAAGGCGCCGCAGTACACCAAGCGGTAAAGCTCACTCGAAGGGGTGGGGTCGTTGGAGACTCCGCCCCTTTTGCTTTTGGGGGGAACAACGAACTATGGAACACGTAGTGACGACTTCAGTCGTTGTTTCCGCCACAAAAGCGACTGAAGTCGCTACTACGTTTGCCCATAATGCCCTTGGGGAGCAGTTTTGGTATGTCCCAAACTCGTGACGGTCTCCTGGTCAAGTTATTGACAATTTGAAGTATTATTGATATAATCAGATTCAATCAGAAACCAGGTTTTTGGTTGAATAATGTGAGACTTTTCGCACTGCGGAGAGCCCCAAAAGCAAGAGTTCGCCCATTCGAGCAGGAGAAAAACCTGGCTTCTCTCTAAACGCTGGAGAGCATGATGGTGAACAGTCAAATCCTTCAGGATCTGGCCGACAGAATCGTGAATGATAATGCCGTGCTTTTCCTCGGCTCCGAACTCTTCGCCGGCCCTGGCGAGGGAAACGCCCCGCCTAGCAAAAGGGTAATCGCCAGAGCTCTGGCCGAGAGGTTCGAGTATGGCAAGGACGACTACTCCCTCCCCGCCGTGGCCCGCGACTACAAGGTTCTGCACGGCTCCCACGCCCTCACCGAGTTCCTCAAAAGCGTTTTGAACGCCCCCCAGCTCTCACCCACCCGCGTCCACCAACTCGTCGCCGACCTCTCCAGGCCCTTCACCAAGATCATCACCACCAACTACGACCGCCTCCTGGAGCGAGCCCTCAGGCGAGTTCGGAAGGGGTTTGTGCTCATCGTCCGCGACTCCGATGTCCCCTACTTCGACGAGACCAAGATCATCCTCATCAAGATGCAGGGCTGCATCACCCAGCCCGATTCGCTGGTCATCACCGAGGATGACTACGAGGAGTTCCTGGTCAGGCTTCCTACTCTTTCAGACGTGATCAGGGCCCTCTTCGCCACCAAAACTCTCATCTTCATCGGCTACGACCTGGAAGACCGCGGCTTTCAACGGCTTTACGCCCACGTTACTCGCGGCGTCGGGGTTCATCGGCGAAGGGCCTACGCCATCTCCGAGCGGGACCTGGCCCCCGTGGATGTGAAATTCTGGCACAAAAAGGGGATCGAGGTCGTCCAGAGAAACCTCGTGGGCTTCCTCGAGGAGCTGACGGCGGAGATCAACCGCAGCGGCCCGGTCGAGGAAGTAGAGGAGGTCGTCCCCATACCCGATCAGCCCTACAAGTTCCTCGATTCCTTCGAGGCGGAGGATGCGGGCATCTTCTTTGGGCGTCAGGAGGACAGCCACCGCCTGGCCGACAAAATCCTCTCCCATCGGCTGGTCATCCTCTACGGCGGATCGGGTACGGGCAAAACCTCGCTCATCCGGGCGGGGGTGGCGCCCATCCTCGTCAAGCGAAGCTGCCTCCCCCTTGTCGTTAGGCCAGCCGATGACCCCACGCTGACCACCAAGCGCGAGCTGCGGGAGAAGCTGGAGGGACTTCCCGATCTCACGACCGACCTCCCCTCGTTCCTGCAGGCGGCGGAGCGGGTCACCGAAAAGCTCATCGTGGTCTTCCTCGACCAGTTCGAGGAGTTCTTCCTGAGATTCGGCGACGAGAGCCGCGCCAGCTTCATCGCCGAGCTGGCCCGCTGCCATCAGAGCGAGGCCCTTGACACCAGGTTCATCCTCTCCATCAGGGAGGATTTCTTCGTCAGGTTGCACGAGTTCGAGGGCCAGCTACCAGCGATCTTCGACAGTCGCTACCGGCTGGAGAGGTTGACCAGGGAGAACGCCAGGGAAGCCATCGTCGAGCCGGTGAAGCTCTTCGACGTCACCTACGAGGAGCGGCTGGTGGAGAGGCTGCTGGACGATCTCTATGAAGAGGGAGTGGGGCCGCCGCAGCTCCAGATCGTCTGCGACAGGCTGTACCGCGAGTTTGGCCAGGCGGGGCGGAGCATCGCCCTGGCGGATTACGAGGAGCTGGGCGGGGCAAAGGAGATCCTGGCGGGCTATCTCGATTCCGTCCTGGCCGAGTACGCAGGCCAGGAGTTGGAGGTCGCCCAGGGGATACTGATGACCCTGGTCACCTCGCAGGAGACAAAGGCTCTGGCAAGTTTTGACACCATCGTGGCTGAGGTGGGGAGGAACAGGGAAATCGTAGAGGCAACCTTACGTAGCCTGATCAACCAGCGGCTGGTGAGGAGAGTTCAGACTTCGGCGAGCTCAGTCAAGCCGTTGAGCGAGTATTATGAACTGACCCACGATTACCTGGTCGGGGAGATCAAGGGGTGGATCAGCGAGGACGCGAAGAGGGTCAAGGAAGCGAGGGAGATGCTCTCGCGTGCCCTGGCCGACTGGCGTAGCAGCCGCGTGCTGCTCAACCTGGAGCGTCTGGAGAAGATTAACGCTCAACGAGGGCGGCTGGCCCTCGGGCGGGCGGAGTGCGAGCTTTTGCTGCGCAGTGCGGCCTGCTACGAGTACGAGATGGACCACTGGCTGAGCCGTGTGCCTGAGGTGGACGATCAGGTGGCCTGCCTGGCCGACGTGCTGACGCCTGAGTACCGCCCTGAGGAGAGGATTCACGTCGTGCGCTCCCTGAGCCGGATCAAAACCGACCAGGTCGGGCGGATATTACAGCGAGTGGCTCTGGAGGACGCCGCTGCCCAGGTTCGGCAGGCCGCCGCAGTGGGCCTGGCTCGCGCGGGTGCGGGGGAGGCCGTGGAGGAGTTGGCGCAAGTCGCCTGGAAGGCCGAGGGGGACCAGCGAGCGAGAGCGGTGGAGAGCCTGGCCTGGGTGTGGGATACCAACGCCGCGCTGCTGCCGGATTTAGGCTGGTCTCTGTACGATAAGGTCGTTCGCCGGGTGTCGCGCATACGGCTGGACAGAGCGTGGGGGGAGATACGGTCTATCGTCATCGCAGGCGCTTTAGGTGGGGCCGTAGGCTTCGCTGTCGGGCTGACTCCAGCCCTGGCCCTGAATGTGGCGCAAATTTATGGAACTGCTATGGGCATGGCCGTTGTCCCTGTGGCCATCGTGATCCTGGGTCCTTTGGGCTTGCTGGCAGGTGCTGGCGTGGCCTCCGGGGTGAGCGTGGGGCGAGCTTTGGGTCCCGGACGACGAATAGCGGCGCCGACATTGGGAGGCATCCTGGGAGGGGCCATCGGCTTTGCCCTGGCTTTAGTGCCTTACGCCGTGGCGAGTAAGCAGCTATTTGAGTTAAGCACAGCCGTCGTCGCTGCTTTAGCGGGCAGCTTAACGGCGGCCGGCATAACACTCGTAGGAGGGTTGAGCAGGTCTCCTCTGGCTAAGCTGACGGGCGGTGTACTGGGCGGAGTTATGGGCTTTGGCTTGCTGGCTGTGACGGAGACGCTGCCGGCAACAAGTCCGGCCCTTGTCCTGGTCGCTGGGCCGATCATCGGCCTGGCAATCGCCTACGGCATCGCCCGGGGCGAAGCGCCTAAGAGTGCGGCAGGAGGTAGGCCATGACTGGCAAACGCATAGCGCAGGTTATTTGTCTGGTGCTGTTGGCTTTGACTGTGGGGGGCTGTAGACGTACGCCGACTCCAATCTCAACCCTGACCCCGACCCCGACCCCGACGCCTACGCCGATGCCAGCGACGGACACTCCCACACCAGCGGTGGAAACGCCGACTTCCACACCGGTAGTGAACACACCGACTTCCACACCGGTGACGGACACGCCGACTCCTACACCTGTCCGTGCTGCCGATCTCTCAGCCGAGAAGACCAAGGTACAGTGCCGCCATCCGGGCGAGGCGGTCGAAGAGGTGGACGTCGGCGACCACGAGCCAGTGGGTACTGGCGACGAGATCAACACCGATCGAACCGGCCGGGGTATCCTGACCTTCTCCAACTTCTTGAGGGTGGAGATTTTTCGCCAGACAGGACTACAGGTGAAGGCAGCGCCCGACCCTGACGCTCCTCTCCTCGTGAAGCTCTATCTCGCCTTGGGGACCACGATGCAGAAGTTGCAAGAGCAAGCAGGGAAGCGGGTAGTCGTCATCACCGAGACCGATTGGGCGACGATCACCAGTGTAGCCACCACGTATCTGGTCTCCGTGGACGAAGATGGGGTTACGTCGGTGTTTGTGTACGAAGGAGAAGCGAGGGTAGAGGCTCAACAGCGGACAGTAACCCTCCAGCCTGGTCAGGCAACCTTTGTGAAACCTCGCGAGGCGCCCCAGCCTCCCACTGATGCCGAGGTGGCAGCGGTGGATGATTGGGTGAGCGCGGTACGCAAGCCTGAGGAAGTGGGGTCTATCAAGCCAGTTATCTTCCCCTCGGCAGCCCTGGTTCCCACAAGCACGCCTACAGCAACCCGAAAGCCAACCCGCACTCCGACATCCACGCCCACAGCGACGCCCACCCTCACGCCCGCAGATGTGCGTTTGATCTCCGATTTGCAGATCTCCGAACTCAGTCCGCTCGTTGGAAAGAGTGTAGAGGCGACTTTTAAGGTGCGCAACTACGGAGAGCAAACCTTCACCGCCACGTACTTCGGCGTCAAGGGCCGAGGCCCCGATGATTTCATTCAGGATTTCCCATGGATAGAGAATTTCTCACTGGCTCCTGGAGATGAGTACACCTATTCGAGTGACAGTAGCTTCTCCGCTCCCGGCGAGTATTGGTTCACACCGCACTACAGCCCGGATGGCACCAAATGGCTTGATATAACCTGGCCCGATGGTGGGGTTAGCTATATAAGCAGCACTGTGCAGGACGACCCGCCGGTGGTGGAGAAGGTATACGTAGAGCCGGCGACCATCTATCAGGGGGAGGAGTTCAGGATAAAGCTGGTTGCTAGCGACGATGTCGGCTTGCAGGCCATGAGGTGGCGGATCAAGGGTACAGGGGATAAGGACTTTGACGAGGGGTGTGAGGCTGACTGTGCCGGAATCACGTGGTGTGAGTTCAACTGGGACCTGAAATGGACAGGCCAGGATGGACAGTTTATCATCTACGCTCAAGCCCGCGATACGGCCGATCAGTTGTCCAGCATAGAGAGCACGGCCATAACAGTGCTGCCCATAGCAACGCTTTCTCTTTCGATGGGCGGTGGGCCTTTCGATGATGAGTCGGTGCAGGAGGCTGTGGGATTGGCTATCAACTGGGCCGCGCTCCGAGACGAAGTAGGGGGAGTGGTGCTGGTGGACTTCCTTTCAGGAGATGTCTTAGCTGACCCCACGGGACCGGCATACGATCCGGAGCGGGCCAAAGAGCTTCTGGCTGAAGCTGGCTACTACGGCTTTGACGCGATGCTGCTGTTTGACCGGGACGACGAATTGGCTGCCAGCCTGGCCGAATTGGTGACCGATTATCTCTACGCGGTGGAGATTTATCCCAAGTACCTTTGGGTTGCCCCAGCCGATGCTCGTACCAACTTTGCTGATATGATTGCTGCTGGTGAAAGCGGTTTGCTCATTGAGCGACGATAATCTCATAAAACTAAGGAGGTGAATCATGACTGTCAAACGAATAGTGCAAGTTATTTGTCTAGTGTCGTTGGCTCTGGCTGCGGTGGCCTGTAGTGAAATCGAGTCCATTCCGACAGATGCACCGATGCCCACCGATACGCCCACCGTCACTCCAGCTTCTACGAGCACGCCCACAGCGACTCGAACGCCGGCCCTCACTCCAACATCCACCTCGACAACGACGCCGATACCTACTCAAACATCCACCCCGACATCCACTCCGACACCCACCCCGACGATAACGCCAACTCTCGAGCCGGCGAATGTGCGTTTGGTCTCTGAGTTGGAGTTGGTGCTCGCCGATCCGACACCGCGTGTTGGAGACAGTGTGAAAGCAATCTTCACAGTGCACAACTATGGAGGGCAGGCCTTCAAAGCCGCGAAGTTCCTGGTCAAGGGCCGAGGCCCTGATGGTTCCATACAAGACTTCGCCCCGGTAGACGACTTCGTGCTAGGGCCTGGAGATGATTTCACCTATATAGAGTACAGGACCGTCTCCATGGGCGGTAAGCACTGGTTCACGCCGCACTACAGCCCGGATGGCGAAAATTGGCTGGATATACTCTTTCCCAACGGCCAATCTAGTCGGAAGGAGGTCATCGTTGACGGCTGGCCGGTGGTGGAGTGGATCTCCATAGAGCCGTCAACTATCCATCAAGGCGAGGCGTTTGTGATAAGCTCCACTGCCAGCGACGATTTCGGCTTGCAGTCCGTTGGCTGGTGGAGCAAGGACACAGGGGATAAGTACCTTGACGAAGGGCAAGAGGATAGCTGTGGCGGAATAACACGGTGCAGCCAAAGATGGCCCCCCCTGAAATGGACGGGCAGGGATGGCCAGTTTCCCATCTACGTTGAGGCCCGCGATATAGCCGATCAGGTATCCCGTGAAATGAGCGCGACAATCACCATATTGGCCAGGTTTTCCCTTCTGGTTGGCGGTGGGCCCTTCGCCGACGAGTCGGTGCAAAACGCGCTAGGATTCGGCATCAATTGGGGCGAGCTCGAGGAGGAAATCGGGGAGGTGGTGCTAGTGGACTTTGCCTCGGAAGAAACCTTGCCTGGGATGGCATACCGCTCGGATTCGGCCAGGGAGTTTCTGTCCGTAGCTGGCTACCCCAACGGCTTCGACGCGGTGTTACTGTTTGACCCGGATGATAAGTCGGCTGGTAGGTTGGCCGACTTGTTGACCAGCCAACTCTCTGTCATAGGCATTCGCACTGAGTACCTGTGGGTTGCCTCAGCCAATGCTCGTGATAAGTTCGATGCTATAACTGATATTGACGAAGGCGGCTTGCTTATCGAGCGACGGTGATAACGGAGTGTGACTTTTACGATGCAGATTCCACTTGAACTGATCGAGCAAATCCGAAAGGGCAACGTCGTTCTCTTCTGCGGAGCGGGCATATCCATGGGGCCAGGAGGGCTGTCCAGCGGCTGGCAGTTGACCCAGGAACTGGCCGAGCGGGCGGGATTGGGAGACGTGAGCGGGATGGGGCTGCCTGAGGTGGCCCAGGCTTACGAGTTGGAGCTGGGCCACCAGAGCCTCATCCAATACGTGATCAATCGCATTGACGATCCAAAGTATTCGCCCCTGCGCACCCATGAGCTCATCGCCGCCTTGCCCTTCGACAAGGTCATCACCACCAACTGGGACAACCTGTTGGAGGAGGCTCTGCGCCAGGCTCGCCAGCCCTTCGTCAAAGCGGTTCGGGATGCCGACATCGCCTTCGCCGACGAGGAGAAGGTGCTGCTCATCAAGCTGCACGGCTCCATTGAGCAGAAGGATACCATCGTCATCACCGGCGATGATTACTACGACGTCTTCTATCGCCTGCCTGAGATCGCCAAGGTAGTCGGCGCCTACTTCACGACCAAGACTATCCTCTTCCTGGGCTTTGGCCTGGCCGATGTGGATTTCAAGCGACTCTACCACGAAGTGGTGCGCCACCTCGGCCGCCACAAGCGCCGGGCCTACGCCGTGCAGCTCCGCCCTCGCGAGCTCGACGTCAAGTACTGGGAGCAGAAGAACGTCCAGGTCATTGATGCCGACGCGACGGAGTTTTTGGAAGCAATCGAGCAGCGGCTCCAGCGCCGGCCGAGTGGGAGCGAAGCGACGTATCGAGGCCAAGCGGGTTCCCCGTAGAGCCGCTCGCTTGATTTCGATACGCTTTGCTACTCAATCGGCGCTCGCTCTCCTAAGTTTTGCATACGTCCGCTGATCTGTTTCGTTGGAGTAGGAGAAGAAGATGATGGACTCACGACCGATCATCGCTATCACCATGGGGGACGCGGCAGGGGTGGGGCCGGAGATTGTGGTCAAGGCCCTGGCCCTTGAAGAGATGTACGCTCTCTGCCGGCCGCTGGTGGTGGGGGACGCGGGCGTCCTGGCCCGGGCCAGGCAGATGCTGGGACTGCAAGTGGACTTGCAGCCCATCGCCGACGTGGATGGCGGCCGCTTCGAGCCGGGCAGCATTGATGTGCTAGACCTGGCCAACGTTGAACTCGCCGAGCTGAAGGTAGGTGAGGTTTCCGCCATGGCCGGCCAGGCGGCGGTGGAATATGTGCTCAAGGCGGGCCAGTTGGCCTTGTCTGGTGAAGTCCAGGGCATGGCTACTGCCCCCCTCAACAAAGAAGCCATGCAGTTGGGCGGCTACGATTACATCGGCCACACGGAGATCCTGGCCGACCTGACCGGATCTCCACGCTGCACAACCATGCTCATCACCGGCTCTTTGCGAGTGGTACACGTCACCCGGCATCTCCCCCTGCGCCAGGTGGCCGACTCCATCACCAGGGAGCGGGTGTTGGAGACCATCCAGCTCACCGCCGAGGGCCTGCGGGGGATGGGCGTCGTCGAGCCGCGCCTGGGTGTGGCTGCCCTGAACCCCCACGGCGGGGAAGGGGGGCTTTTGGGCCGCGAGGAGATCGAGGAAATCGCGCCAGCGGTGGAGGCGGCTCAGGCCCTGGGGATTGATGCCAGAGGGCCGTACCCGGCCGATTCCATTTTCTTCCGAGCCATCGCTGGGGAGTTTGACGCTGTGGTGGCCATGTACCACGACCAGGGGCACATCCCGGTCAAGACGCACGGCTTCGAAAGCAGCGTGACGGTGACTCTGGGGCTGCCCATCGTGCGCACTTCGGTGGATCACGGAACGGCTTTCGACATCGCCTGGCAGGGCCTGGCCAACCCCCAGAGCCTCATCGAGGCCATCAAGCTGGCCGCCGAGATGGCGAAGAGGGCAGAACGCGCTTGACAGAACTGATTATTTGTAGTATTATGGTGAGCGAAAAGGAGCAGTACTTTTCTCGTTTTCCTCTCGCGAGCTTCACAAAAGGAGGTCAAGATGAAAACCGCATTAACCAAAGTTCTAATTGTGGTCTTGCTGATGTCCCAGCTAGTGGTGGGCATCGGCGTGGCTGAGGCAGCGGAATCCTCGTGTACCTATTACACCGTGCGCTGGGGCGACACCCTCTACTCCATCGCCCGCCGCCACGGCACCACGGTACAGGCCATCGCCCAGGCCAGCGGGATTGCCAACACCTCTCTTATCCATGTCGGCCAGGTGTTGTGCATCCCTACCGGGCCGGCTCCGGCTCCCCCTCCCCCCTCCGGCTCCTACTACACCGTGCAGCGGGGCGAGACCCTCTACGCCATCGCCCGCCGCGACGGCCCTACGGTGCCGGCCATCGCTCAGGCGCACCAGATCTATAACCCCTCCCTGCTCCACGTTGGCCAGGTTCTG
>JAUWOY010000101.1 GCA_030611885.1 Chloroflexota bacterium
GGGTCTTTGGGAATTGGCGTGAATAGCAGGCTGGAGTCCTCAACTTGTTGAGGTTTGCCGCGCCGCACCCCCAACGAGTTGGGGACTCCGATACTGTGACCCTGCGAAATCCCAAAGAGCCTGCAAAAATTGAAGGAGGAACAACCAACGTGAAGAAAGTCAGCATCATCATCTGCAACCGCTACCATACTTGTGCGGGCGGGAAGTGTCTGCGGGCTTTGCGAAACCGGGAGGGGGCCTTCGCCCTATACGAGGGAGAGGAAGTCGAGTTGGTGGGCTACACCACCTGCGGAGGCTGTCCTGGCGGCAACGTAGAGTACTCTCCAGCGGAGATGAAGAAGAATGGCGCCGAGGTCATCCACCTGGCTACGGGCCTGGTGGTCGGCTATCCGCCCTGCCCACGCCTGCAGGCCTTCTGCGAGTTCATCCCCGCCAAGTATGGGCTGGAGGTGGTTATCGGTACCCATCCCATCCCGCAGAACTATTACTTGACCCACCAGGAGTTGGGGACCCGGCAGTCGGCCAGATGGCAAGAACGCATCCAGCACGTCTTGACAGACGAAGAGACTCGTCTGGCGTACGATTGACGACAAGTAGAGTTCGAAAATACTGCCGAGTTTGTGAACTGGCATGTCCTGTGGCTCGATAAAAACGGAGGCTGCTATGCACGTCGAACGCATTGAGCTGCGCTACATCCAACTGCCGCTAAAGCATCACTTTGAGACCAGTGCCATCCGCTCCTTTCAGCGAGACACCATCCTGGTCACGGTGTGGGCCGATGGGGTGGAGGGCTGGGGCGAGTCGGCCATCGAGGCTGGTCCCTGGTACTCGCCGGAGACGGTGGAGACCGCCTGGCACGTCCAACGGGACTTCCTGGTGCCGATGCTGTTGGGGCAGCAGTTGGAGACGGCAGCGGAGGCATTTGATCGCCTGGCCCTGGTGCGCGGTCACAACATGGCCAAGACCGGCCTGGAGGAGGCCTTGTGGGACGTGGAGGCGCGGCAGAAAGGAATCTCAGTGGCTCAACTGCTAGGCAGCACTAGCCCGCGCATCGAGAGTGGCGTCAGCGTTGGCATCCAGGACACGGTAGACGAGTTGCTGGAGCTGGTGGAAGGCTACCTGGCCCAGGGCTACCGGCGCATCAAAGTGAAGATCAAGCCTGGGTGGGACGTGGAGGTGGTACGGACGCTGCGCCAGCGCTGGCCCGAGGTGCCGCTGATGGTGGACGCCAACTCCGCCTATACTCTGGAAGACGCTGACCACCTTGTCGCCTTGGATGGCTTCGACCTGATGATGATCGAGCAGCCGCTGGCCTACGACGACATCTACCAGCACAGCCTGCTTCAGCGTCGGCTGCGCACGCCGCTGTGCCTGGACGAATCCATCCACACCCCCGCTCACGCCCTGGCGGCACTGGAGCTGGGAAGTTGTCGCATCATCAACATCAAGCCCGGCCGCGTGGGTGGCCTGGCCCAGGCGCGGCGCATCCACGACCTGTGTCAGGAGCGAGGAGTGCCGGTGTGGTGTGGGGGGTTGCTGGAGGTGGGGGTCGGGCGGGCGCACAACGTGGCCATCGCCAGCCTTCCCGGCTTCACCCTGCCGGGGGACGTCTCCGCCAGTGACCGCTACTTCGAGCGGGATGTGATTGAGCTGCCCTTCAGGCTGAATCCCGACGGAACGATAGACGTGCCCCAGGGCCCCGGCATCGGCGTGGAGGTGGATCGGGCGTTTTTGGATGAGGTGACGGTACGACGGGAGGAATTTGCGGTGTAATCATCAGGTGGGGAGGAAAAGCATGAATACCGTCACACCAGAGGAAGCAGGTTTCTCAGCCAGTAGATTGAGCCGCATCGGCACAACGAGGTAGCCCTTGCGTTTCCAGCAGGCGGCCACCCCACCTGGCACGCTGTGGTGCTCGAAGATGTGGCTCTGATAGCCGTTCATCTGGGCAATAGCAGCCAGCGGACAGGCCAGCCAGTCCGGCCCCAATGATGATGAGCGATTTCTCGGTCATTTTTCCTCCTCGTGCTGAACCACTGACTCCACTGAAACCCTGAGATCACTGAAGCCCTTTCGGTGTAATCACTCCCCTCAGTGCCTCAGCGATTCCGCCCCTCCGCCACCCCAATCTCCTCCTCCGTCAGCCCATCCCACCTGGCCAAGCGCAGCCGGGGTAGACGAGGGCCAAGCGACTTCCAGCGATCAAACGAAAGGGGGCAGGCAATAGATAGGACAACATGCCTCAAGTTTAACACAGAGGAGGCTTTTTGACAAGGCGGGTCTTGCCATACCCACCTAAAAAGCAAACCCCCTCCACCTCTGATGAGGCGAAGGGGGATGGACAGGATAGTGGAGATGGCTCAAATACATTCGGTGATCCCGCTGCTGTTTACGCCGGTGCCGGAGTCGGCACTGTACGAGGAGTACCGCGGCTATCTACTCGGCTATCTAAAGTCCGATGCTCAAGTCAAACTCATGACATATTCAACACCTGGATGATATGCTCAAGCGTCCAATCAATCGTTTCCTGGTCAATGATCAGCGGCGGCGCAAAGCGGATCACATCTTCATGTGTTTCCTTACATAGCACTCTGCGCTTCTCGAGCGCTTCGCAAAAACGCCTGGCACCCCCTGCTTCCTTTTTAAGCACCACCCCCACGAACAAACCTTTGCCCCGGATGTGGTCCACGTGTGGATTGGGAGTTTGGGCCAACCGCTCCTTGAGTTCTGTCTGGAAGTATTCACCCATCCGGGCCGAGTTCTCGATCAGGCCTTCTTCCACCAAGACCTTGATCGCCTCACGGGCCACGGCTGCCCCCAGAGGGTTGCCACCGAAGGTCGAGCCGTGCGTACCAGGCTCAAAAACCCCCAGAATCTCTTTGGAGGCAAGTACACCGGAAACGGGGTACATGCCCCCGCCCAGCGCCTTGCCGACAATCATGATGTCGGGGTGGACATTATCGTGATCACAGGCAAAGAGCTTCCCCGTGCGTCCCAGGCCCGTTTGGATCTCGTCGGCTAGCAACAGCACATTGTGTCGGGCGCAGATATCGCTTACCTGTCTTATGTAGCCGTCCGGTGGCACGACCACGCCGGCTTCTCCCTGTATCGGTTCGACGAGAAATGCGGCTGTGTTGGGGGTGATGGCCGCTTCAAGAGCATCCGCATCACCGTAGGGGATGGTCACAAAGCCGGGCGTGAAGGGACCAAAGCCATCCCGGTATAGCGATTCTGTAGAGAAGGTGATGATCGTGATGGTGCGGCCGTGGAAGTTATTCTCGCAAGCAATGATTTCCGCCTCCCCGTCCGGCACGCCTTTCTTGTCATAGGCCCACTTGCGGGCTGCTTTCAGCGCCGTTTCGACTGCCTCCGCTCCGGTGTTCATGGGCAGACACATCTCGTACCCGGTTAGCTCGCACAACTCTTTGTAGAGCAACGGCAACTGGTCGTTACGAAACGCGCGTGAGGTGAGGGTCAACCTTTGGAGTTGGTCCGTCACGACCTGGACGAGACGGGGATGCAGATGTCCGTGGTTGAGCGCCGAGTATGCACTCAGGGCGTCCAGGTAACGGTTTCCCTCAACGTCGTAAACCCACACGCCCTCTGCTCGCTCGATTACGACATTGAGCGGATGATAGTTGTGGGCACCATATTGGTCTTCGATTTTGATCAGGGTCTTGCTGTCCATGCTTCTTGTTCTCCTTTCCTGTCTTGTGCTACTCTGGCTCGCCCAGATCCAGCATTTCCCAGATCAGGGCCTTCTGGACGTGCAGGCGATTCTCTGCTTCGTCTAAAATGGACCCCGCGTGCTTACCGCCGAACAGGTCGGTTGAGAACGGGCCATCAAGGATCTCAGCCGTGACCTCCTCGTCTCTGTGAGCGGGCAGGCAGTGCATCACCAGCACGTTAGGCCTCTTCTTGGCAGCGAGGGCTACCAACGATGCGTCCACGGTGTACTGGCGAAACGCTTTTTCCCGTTCCTTCTGCTCCGCTTCCTGCCCCATGCTGGCCCACACATCGGTGTAGATAGCGTCGGCGCCCAAGACCGCCTCGGCGGGGCCCTCAATGATCGCCAAATCGCTGCCATGTTCTTCGGCCCGCACTTTGGCCTCGCCAACCAGGGCTGGCTCCGGCCAGTAACCTTTGGGGCAGGCGGCGGCAAAGTTGACCCCCAGTGTGGCGCAGATCATCATCAATGAGTGGCAGACGTTGTTGCCGTCACCGACCCAGGCCATCTTGAGTTCCTTCCATAGGACTTCAGCAGCATTGGGAACGTCTCCGTAAGTGTGTTCCCAGAGCGTCTGCATAGTGGCGAGGGCTTGGCAAGGGTGTTCCCGGCCCGAAAGTGCATTGATCACCGGGACTGTGGCATAGTGAGCCAGCTCCTCGACGATGTCGTGGCCGAATGTGCGCGCAATGATGATCTGAGTCCAGCGGGAGAGGTTGAGTGCCACATCGCCATGCGACTCCCGCTTACCCAGACCGATGCTTTGTTCCAGGTAGATGGCGTGGCCGCCGAGCTGGGTCATACCGGCTTCGAACGTGACGCGCGTTCGGAGCGACGGCTTTTGGAAGATCATGGCCATCGTCTTGCCATCGAGAGGACGACCATGGCCTTTGCCGCCGCCCAACTCCTCCTTCCACTTAGTCTTAAGCAGACGAGCCCGTTGCAGCACGAGCAGGATTTCCTCGCGGGAAAAGTCCTCCATGCTCACCAAGTTCCTGCCTTTTAGCAAACTCTCACCCATTTTCTGCCTCCTTAAGTAGATTGATAGTTTTAGGTCGAACCTCAACTAGGCGGTAAACTGAGTTCCTGTCAGCACGGTAAGCTACCGATTTTTCTACCAGCTTAACAAATACACGCCGAGGGCAATCATACCCAGCGGCAATAACCGTATCGCTAATAGACGCCGGTCGGTTTTGTCAGGCACCGTATCTGCTCTTATCCGGTTCACGAGCCATACGAAAAGCATGATAAACAGCGGCTGCGCGCCGCTCGATGCCGAAACCAGCGTCAACGGTCCCCGGTCATAAGCCAACGTCATAGTATAGACAGCGCCCAGGGCCGTCCCCTCGCTGCCCATGATGAGCAGATTTACTCGCCAGCCAATTCCTCGAACGGCAGACCACAGTCGCTTTCGAATCGAGGGCAAAGTCAGCAAGGCCAGTGCTCCTGCAAAGACTCCCAGGCGGGGCCAAAAGAAGCCACCCCAGACGCTGATTTCTTCAAGGGCATACTTGAGCATCAATTGGCTGATGCTATTGACGAAACAACCAACCACCATAAGTTGCAAGGCGGTGTTCAAACGAAGCCGCGTCTTGGCCTGTTCGTCCTCGTTGCGCTCCA
>JAUWOY010000053.1 GCA_030611885.1 Chloroflexota bacterium
CCTCCCCAGTGTGTCGGAGAAGGTGAAGCGATTGGCGCAACGGGGATATCTCGTTCACAAGTGGCGCGAAGGAGTATCCCTCACCGAGGAGGGTCGGCTCATAGCGCTCCGTGTGCTGCGCAAGCATCGTCTGATTGAGACATTCCTGGTGGAGATGCTAGACTATCCCCTCGATGAGGTTCATCACGAGGCGTGCCGGCTGGAACACGCGGTTTCCGATCGTCTGATTGACCGACTGGAGGCCGTGTTGGGATGTCCCAAGGTAGATCCCCATGGTCATCCCATTCCCACCAAAGAAGGGACCGTTGCCGTTCTTGACTATCAATCGCTGGCCGATGTCCCACCAGGAAAAAAGGTTGTGGTGTGTCGAGTCAACGACCGGGACCGGGGCCGGTTACACTATTTGCGAGAGCTAGGCCTGGTGCCGGGGGCCGAGGTTTCGGTGCTAGAGGTAGCGCCGTTCGACGGGCCATTGACCCTTACTGTTGATGGAGAGGCCGTGGTCATCGCCCGGGCGATGGCTCGGCAGATTGGGGTTACTTCTGCGGAGTGAGGAACTGCGGTCAATGGAGGCAAAAAGATGAGGCCCCAATTTGAAGTATGGAAAACGCAGGTGAGCCATCTGCCTGAGGCTAAAGCCAAATTCGAGAAATGGTTGTTTGTCCATATCGCCAGAGTGCTGTTTGCGGACAAAGCTGGTGAGTTGTTGATGCTCAGGGCCGAACAGTCCAAGTTGAGCATCAATCAACGTATCGAGCGCATAACGGCGCTTGCGCCGTTATGGAAGTATTCGTACCTGGTGCTCTGCCGTAGCCCATTCTGCGCCAGGGTGATCATCTATGACCAGGCAAAGGTGCAAAAAGCGCTGTCGAAGGTGCCACGATGCGTCTTCTTTAATGAAATGAGCTACCCGCACGACATCGGGCCGACCGAGTTCCTGGAAGAAGTGGGGCGGCGCTGGCGACATAAAGGACAGATACCCCACGAGATCGGATTGGCCCTCGGCTATCCCATCAAGGACGTCCTGGGATACATGGGGTTGGTCCCGTTGCCGTGCACAGGAGGTTGTGGCTGGAGGATCTATGGGAATCCCAACCCCTCACTCCGCAGGAGCCTCGAATTCGAGCGAGCCAAGGGACAGGCTATCGCGTTCCTAAATCGGTGAGCAAGCCAAAACAAAAAGCCGAGACGGACCTGCTCGTCCGTCTCGGCCGGATGCATGCTCGCTCAGGCAGGCGAAATCGCATCCACCGGGCATTGGGGCACGCAGCGAACGGCAGACACGTTCACGCAATCGTTGCACAGCTTGGGATCGATCACATACGTTTTTTCGGTCTCAGCGTTGCTGATTGCGTTCCTGGGGCACGCAAGGCGGCAGGCATCGCACGAAATACACTTTTGGGGATCGATTTTGTGAGCCATTGGATTCCTCCTTTCCTTTTGAGTATCAATATGGTTAATTCTAACCATACTCATTATAACACGGCCTAACCCTATTAGTCAATACTGGATTGGGGAATTGGGGTAGCCTAACCGACTGATGAAGGGATGGTAAATGTGCCATTGCCAAGATACGAATGGAGGTGATGAGATGCGAAACATCATTATTGAGAGTTTACAGAGTGTGCCTGTTGAGGAGCACCAGGTGGAACTCGTGGAGCGGAAGGGTTTGGGGCACCCTGACTCCATCTGCGACGCCATCATGGAGGAGGTCTCGGTGGCCCTCTGCCGGGCCTATACGGAGACCTTCGGCCGCATCATGCACCACAACCTCGACAAGGGACTGCTGGTGGCGGGGATAACGGAGCCCAAGATGGGCGGCGGAAGGGTCATCGAGCCCATGAGGCTCATCTTCGGCGACAGGGCCATCTCCGGGTGGATGGGCAAGCAGGTCCCCATCCACGAGATAGCCATTGAGACGGCCAGGCGCTGGTTCAGGGAGAACATGCGCTTCGTGGATCCCGAGCATCACGTCGTCTACCAGAGCGAGATAAAACCCGGTTCGCCGGAGCTGACCGACATCTTCGAGCGGGAGGTGATCGGGGCCAACGACACCTCGGCCGCCGTCGGCTACGCCCCGGTGACCGGGACGGAGAGGGTCGTCTACGACCTGGAGCGCTACCTCAACTCCAGGGGTTTTAAGGAGCGCTTCCCCGAGACGGGGGAGGACGTCAAGGTGATGGGCTACCGTCACGACCGCCATCTCATCCTCACCGTCGCTATGGCCTTCGTGGACCGGTACGTTGCGAGCGAGAGGTGGTATTTCGCCCGCAAGGAGGAGATCGTGGCCGACGTCGAGGGTTTCGTCGCCCGCAAGGGACTGCACTTCGACGGAGTGACCGTTGACCTCAACACGCTCGACACGCGCGGTCGTGGCGAAGGGGGGATGTACCTGACTGTGCTGGGCACCTCGGCTGAGGGCGGCGATTGCGGCCAGGTGGGGAGGGGCAACAAGGTGAACGGCGTCATCGCCCTCAACCGGCCGATGAGCACCGAGGCGGCGGCGGGCAAGAACCCCGTCAGCCACGTGGGGAAAATCTACAATCTCCTCTCCCACAGAATCGCCAACCAGGTCTACGAGAGCGTGCCCGGCGTCCGCGAGGCTTACGTATGGCTCTGCTCGCAGATAGGGTGGCCCATTGACCAACCCCTCATCGCCTCCGCCCAACTCATCCTGGAGCCTGGGGTGGAGTTGGAGGCCATCCGCCGTGACGTGGAGGAGGCCATCGAGCAGGAGTTGGCCGGGATTTACGAGTTCACCGAGCAGTTGACGAGGGGCGAGTTGGCCGTGTGGTGAGGGCCGGGAGGACACCCCGGTAGGGGAAATGTCCGCCGGGTTGAAGCAGTTCTTAGGCATAATGCAAGGAGGTGCATGATGGAATGGTTTCACTTTCAAATCGGTTGGCTAAACGTATGGATTTTGGCGCTGGTGTTTAACATCGCTCCGGGCTTGATAAGCATGGGAAGCAGGAGAAAGGCCGGGCTAAAACGCCAAGTCGTGTCGCCCCCCATGTCAAAAGTCGAGCGCGTAGTCTACTATCTGCTGTTCATGTCTCCGCCGTTCGTGATGTTTTTCTACACGATTTTCGTGCCGTTCACCACGAACGCAGCATTGCTTGGCGTGGGTCTGGCGTTGTTCGTCATTGGGCTGGTGCTGTACCTCAAGCAGGTCTGGGACTACGCTACCGCACCGCCCGACGAACTGATCACTCATGGCATCTTCCGGATCTCGCGCAATCCCGGCTACTTTGGCCAGACGCTGGTCTATTTGGGCATGGGACTGGCGGGCGGATCCTGGCTCATTGTGGCGTTTACGGTCTACTGGTTCATCAGTTATCAATGGGCAGCCACGTTGGAGGAGCGGTTTTGCGCGGAGCGCTGGCCTGATGAGTTTGCCGAGTACAAACGCAAGGTCGCCAAGAATTTCCTGTTCTTTTAGGAGGTGCATAATGCAATGGTTCCACTTTCAAATCGGCTGGCTAAACCTGTGGATTTTGACGCTGATACTTAACGGTAGTCTGTTCCTGATAAGCACGGGAGACAGGGGGAGGGCGGGGATAAAACGCCAATGGGTGCTGCCCCCTATGTCATCTGTTGAGCGGGTGTTCTACGTGTTGGCCATGCTGCCGCAGATGGCGATGTATCTCTACACGGTTTTCGTGCCGTTTGCCGCGAGCACGGCACTGCTTGGCCCGGGTCTGGTGTTGTTCGTCATCGGGCTGGCGATGACTCTCAAGCAGACGTGGGACTTTGCCACCGCGCCGCCCGACCAACTGATCACCAACGGCATTTTCCAGATCTCGCGCAACCCCGGCTGCCTTGGCCAGGTGCTGGCCTATCTCGGCATGGGCCTGGCGGGCGGTTCCTGGCTCATTGTAGCATGCGCGGCCTATTGGTTCATCGCCTGTCAATGGATGGCCACGTTGGAGGAGCGGTTCTGTATGGAACACTGGCCGGAAGAGTTCGCCGAGTACAAGCGCAAGGTCGCCAAGAATTTCTTGTTCTTTTAAGGAGGACAGCCATGAACACCCCATCCACTGAACGGCTCAAGCCCAGCCTCAAAGACTGGAACACGCGCGACATTCTGGTGACCGCAGCCATCGCCGTCGCCCTGACCATCGTTTCGACCGGCGCGAACTACTTGATGGCGCCACTCCACGCGCTTGGCCCGGCAGCGGCGTGGGCGATCACGGGGGTGTGGGTCATTCCGGGCGTGCTCACGGCATACGTCGTGCGCCGGCCGGGCGCCGCTTTCGTCAGTCAACTGTTGGCTGGTATCATGCAGGCGCCGTTCTCTCCCTTTGGCTGGATGACGGTCATCAGAGCATTGGTCACCGGCGTCCCTTCCGAAGCGGTATTTCTAGCCACCCGCTATCAGAACTACCGGCTGCCACTGTTGCTGGTCGTCGCTGGCGTGGCGAATGTCGTGCACCTGGCAGTTGGCTATGTCCCCCACGGCTACTTGAATCTGCCGCCAGGGGTGCAAATCGCTACGTGGGTGATCACTTGCATCAGCGGCGTGGTGGCTGGCGGGCTGGCAAAGGGTCTGGCCGATGCTATCGCCAAAACCGGCGTGCTCGCCAGTTTTGCCATCGGGCAGGAAGGAGAAGAGATATAGAACGATTGACCGATGTCGAAAATCTTTGCTAACAACCAAAACACTTGGTTCAAATGAGGCATACCATTTTAAAAAGTTAGGATAGCCTAACTGAAACCCAGTAATTACGATTGGAGATAAAGATATGCAAGGCGAACAAAAAACAACCTTATTTTCTTTAGCCGGACAGCATAAGGGCAAATTGACGGCTTCGGCCCTGCTGGCTGTGTTGAGCGCGGGATTGTCGTTGGTTCCGTTTTACATTATTTACCTGATTGCGCTGGAACTGCTCGAACCGCCCGTTGAGCAGGTGTTGGTGTGGCGATTGGTGTGGTATTTTGTGGCGGCGGTTATCCTGCGCTTCCTCCTGCTTTTTGGGTCGTTGATCGTTTCCCACATCGCCGCCTTTAACACCCTTTACGATTTACGCATCAAACTGGCGCGGAGTATGGGCGGCTTACCGATGGGCTTTTTCAACCAACGCACCACCGGCGGCATCAAAAAGGTGTTGAGCGAAGATGTGGAAAAGATCGAGTTGTTCCTCGCCCATCACATTCCCGACCTGACGGCGGGGATCGCGCTGCCCCTGATGGCCATCGTCCTGTTTTTTGTATTGGATTGGCGATTGGCGCTGGCGGCATTACCGCCCCTTCCCCTATCATTTTTCATCTTGTCCCGCATGTTTCGCGGTTCCGACACAGTCCTGACAGAGTATCACGATGCGCTGGAAGCAATGAATGGCACGATTGTCGAATATGTGCGCGGGATGCCGGTGGTCAAGGTGTTCAACCAGACAGTGCAATCCTTTGCCCGTTTTCAGGGGTCTGTCTGCAGTTACCGTGATCTTTCAGTGCAGTTCACAAAAAAGATGGCGCCGCCGTGGGGCGCGTTTATGGCGGTGGCCACCTCATCCTTGTTCTTTATTTTGCCGGTGGGGGTCTGGTTGTACATGCGGCGCAGCATCGAACTGCCGCTGCTGCTTTTGTTCTTGATTTTGGGCGCCGGCTATTTACACACGCTGCCTAAAGTTGCCAGCTTTGGTACCTGGCTCCGTCATATCAACGAAGGGATAGGGCGGATTGACGATGTATTGCAACACCCGCCCGTGCAGGTTCCGGCCAATCCGCGTATCCCGCAGCGTTATGATATTGAATTTCGGGATGTCGGCTTTGCTTATGGCGATAAACGCGCTTTGCGCAACATCAATCTGAAAGCGGCCGAGGGGACGGTCACGGCGCTGGTGGGGCCGTCGGGCGCGGGCAAAACCACTATGGCGCGGCTGATCCCCCGTTTTTGGGACATTCAGGAAGGGGAAATTCTGGTTGGCGGCGTCAATATCAAGGAGGTGTCGCCGGAAACGCTGATGGACAAGGTGGCTTTTGTCTTTCAGGACATTTTTATGTTTAGCGATACCGTGTTCGAGAATATCCGCATGTGCATGGCGGGCGCAACGGAGGCGGATGTGATTGCCGCCGCCAAATCCGCGCAGGCGCACGAGTTCATCGAGCAGTTGCCGCAGGGCTACCAGACAGTCATTGGAGAGGGCGGGGATACGCATTTGAGCGGGGGCGAGAAACAGCGTGTCTCCATTGCCCGCGCCATTCTCAAAGACGCGCCCATCGTTATCTTGGATGAAGCCACCGCTTTTGCCGACCCGGAAAACGAAGCCAAAATCCAGGATGCCTTTAGCCAATTGATGCAAGACAAAACGGTGATTGTCATCGCCCACCGCCTCTCTTCGATTACGGATGCGGATCAGATTGTGGTGATTGATAAAGGGCGAATCGTCGAGCAAGGCAAACACAAACAATTGCTGGAACAGCCGACGCTTTACAAAAGAATGTGGGAAGCTCACACCGCCGCCCAAGATTGGTCGTTCCAATTGGGCGCGGCATAGGAGATTATCATGCAAAAAGCAATGCAAATCATAACCGGCAACGAAAAGAAGAAACTGCAATCAGCTACCTGGTTGAACGTTTTGCGTTACATGCTGGACGGTGCGCCCTATGGTTTTTTAATCCTCGTATTGCGGGAATTGTTCAAGCCTCAGCAAACGATTTCCACAGCGAAACTGATCTGGCTCATCGCAGGCTTGGTCGTTGTTTTCACCATCACTTTGCTGTTGTCGCGTGCCGCTTACACCCAAATGCACTTGGCCTCCTATGCTCTCACGGCCGAGACGCGGCTCAGGCTGGGCGAATATTTGCGCAAGCTCTCGATGGGCTTTTACAAAACCCACGATCCCGGCGACATTACCGCCTTGATGCTGCAAGACGTGGACAAAGTGGAGACGATTTTCAACCGCGTCTACGGTGATGTGATTGCCGCCATCATCACACCGCTGGTCACGCTTAGCTTCCTCTTCTTTGTTGATTGGCGTATGGCTTTGGCGGTAATCACCACGGCGCCACTGGCATTCCCCGTGATGCTGTTGGCGCAAAAAGTGATCACCTATTTGGGAGGAAAGCAAGTTGCCGCCCGCAATGAATCCATTTCGCGCATGTTGGAATATGTGCAGGGTATTCAAGACATCAAAGCCTTCAATCTGACCGGCGCCAAGTTCAAACGATTGGACAACAGCCTGAAAACGCTGCGCGATCAGAGCATCCGTTTGGAGGCGGCGGGTGCCCCATTGGTTCTCAGCTATCAGGTGATGCTAGAGTTGAGTTTTACGGTCGTCTTGCTTTTGGGGGCCTATCTGCTGCTGGATGGAACATTGACGGTGGCGATCTTTCTGGTTTTCCTCGTTGTCGGCTATGCCCTTTACCGTCCCATGCAGGCACTTTCGTTGTTTTTGGCAGAGATGCGCTTTATGAATTTAGCTGCGGAGCGGATTCTGGCTGTGTTTGAGGAAAAGCCTTTGTCAGAACCCGCCACTCCCACCGCCCCAGATGCCTTTGACATTGAATTCAAAGATGTCACCTTCCGCTATGGAAAGGATGATGTCTTGAAAGACGTCAGTTTCAAAATACCTGCAAACAGTATGACCGCGCTTGTCGGCCCTTCCGGGTCGGGCAAGACGACCATTACCAATCTGATCGCCCGCTTTTGGGATACGAACGACGGCGAGGTGTTGGTAGGCGGCCAAAACGTCAAGGATTTGACCACTGAGAGTTTACTGGAATCGATCAGTGCTATTTTCCAAGATGTGTATCTGTTCCACGACACGGTTCTCAACAACATCAAAGTGGGCAAAACAGATGCGACGCAGGAGGAAGTGATTGCCGCCGCCGAAGCGGCGCAATGTCACGAGTTCATCGAAAAACTGCCCGATGGCTACGAAACGATGGTGGGGGAAGGCGGCTCGACCCTTTCTGGCGGCGAAAAGCAGCGCATTTCCATCGCCCGCGCCATTTTGAAGGACGCGCCCATCATTTTGCTTGATGAGGCGACAGCATCTTTGGATCCAGAAAACGAGGCTTTGATTCAGCAAGCAATCAACGAGCTGGTCAAATCGAAGACGCTGATCATCATCGCCCACCGGCTTTCCACCGTCGTCGACGCCGATCAGATTTTGGTATTGGATGAGGGGCGCATCGTCGAACGCGGCAAACACAAAGATTTGCTACCAGCCGGCGGCTTGTACAGTCATCTGTGGACACAGCAAACGCGGGCGCGAGGCTGGAAGTTTGGGTCGGGACGGCAAGAAACAGCGAAAACAGTTCAGCAATCAAATTAGAAAGCCGCAAATAAATGTGGCAAGGAGGAAAACAATGACTACCATAAAAGGCCAATTCACGCATGGTGGAGTATATCCAGGGCATTAGTGTGATCCGCGCCTTCAATTTGCAGGGGGAACGCTTTGAGCAATTTGAGGGAGCGATGGATCGCTACCGCAATCGCGCAGTTGGAAGCTGGGCAGTGCAGATGCCGTTGCTAAAATCGGCGTGCTATCCGGCTTTGCCATCGGGCAGGAAGGAGGAGAGATATAGAGCGATTGACCGACGTCGAAAACCCTTGCTAACAACCAACACACTTAATTCAAAGGAGGACAATAACAATGTCTACGCAAATCACACAAAAGAAAAAGAGAGGATTGGCAAGTTGGAAAACCCGCGACCTGCTGGTAACGGCGGCGATTGGCATCGTGTTTGGGCTAGTCTTAGCTGGTGCGCTGAACCTGGGGATAGTCCTTGGGGCGGCGCTGACGCCACTGATCGCCGTCATTTTAGTCATGCCGGTCACTGTTTTGGCCGGCATGATGGCGCTGTACATCATACGCAAACCGGGCACTGCGGTCATATCTGAACTCGTGACCGGACTGATCATGGCGCCGTTCACCCTATACGGCGTTGGCGCCCTGCCTTTCAGGCTCATAGAAGGTGTGCTATACGAGGCGCCGTTCCTGGTCACCCGCTATCGCCGCTGGGGATGGATAAGCATGATGCTTTCTCCCGCCCTTCCCGCGATGGCGCTGTTTACCATGGCGATGTTCAGCTATGGCGGATTCAACCTGGAACCGGGCATGATTGTACTCTTGTACGCGGGTAATTTCGTCGCTGCCGCCATCGGCGGCGCGCTGGCCAAGGCCCTGGCCGATGCCATCGCCAAGACCGGCGTGCTCGATAGTTACGCCATTGGGCAAGAACGCCAGGAAGAGATTTAGGTATTGGAGTCTGGCAAATTTGGTTTACTCTTTATTAGGACGCAGATACACGCAGATTTTCGCAGATAAAGACACAAAAACCAGCGTTTATCAGCGTTGATCTGCGTCCTGGTTCCGAAAGCCGTAATTTGCCAGTGTCCAGTTAGGTAAATGGCTGCCAATATGATTAAAGTTAAAGACCTGCATTTCAAATACGTGGGACGCAAGGCAGAGGCTTTGCAGGGAGTGAACCTGCTCATCCGCCAGGGCGAAACCGTGCTCTTGCTGGGGCCTACCGGCTCCGGCAAGAGCACCCTGGCGCTGTGCCTCAATGGGTTGATTCCCCAGGTGATGGGCGGGCGCATGAACGGTCGCGTCTGCATTGCCGGGCTGGATACTTTACAAACGCCTATCTCCGAACTGACACAACAGGTCGGTATCGTCTTCCAGGACCCCGAAGCGCAGTTCGTGACCATGACGGTCGAGGACGAGATCGCCTTCGGGCTGGAGAACCTGCGCGTGCCGCCGGAGGAGATGGACGGGCACATCCGGGAGGCGCTGGCCCGGGTGGGAATGACCCGCTACCGGCGCCGGCGGGTGGACGCGCTGTCGAACGGGGAGAAGCAACGCCTGGCCCTGGCAACACTGCTGGCCATGCGGCCCCGCATCCTGGTTTTCGACGAACCCACCGCCAACCTGGACCCGGTGGGCACGCGCGAGGTCTTTGAGACCATCACCCAACTCAAGCGGACGGGACGATACACCATCATCCTCGTCGAGCACAAACTGGACGAGTTGATGCACCTGGTTGACCGGGTGGTGGCGTTGACTCCCAACGGGAATATTCTGACCGATGGCCCGCCACAAGCAGTCTTCCGCGAACAGGCGGAGGCACTGCTGGAACATGGGGTCTGGATGCCTCAAACGGCGTTGCTGGCACACCGGTTACGGGGACGCGGAGTGAGGCTGGAGCCGTTCCCGGTCACACTGGAGCAGGCGGAACAGGCGCTGCTGCAAGTAACGCGTGGCAAGAATACGCAATACGAAACACGCAACCCTGTCCTGAGCGAAGCCGAAGGGACGCAACACGAAACCAACGATCCGCCGCCTGCCGTAGAAGTGCGCAACCTCTCCTTCAGTTACGACGGGCCGGTGGTGCTCGACGATATCAACCTGCGCGTGCCCCAGGGGGACTTTCTGGCGATTGTCGGGGCCAACGGGGCCGGCAAAACGACGCTGGCAATGCACCTGATTGACGTGCTACACCCGCCGCGCGGCAGTGTGCTGCTAGAGGGCAGTGACGTGACGCGCATCCCGGCCCGCGATCTGATCCGGCGGGTGGGCTACGTCTTTCAGAACCCGGAGCACCAATTCATCACCGAATCTGTAGAGCACGAGTTGAGTTTTGGCCTGCGCCTGATGGGGCTGCCCGAAGCCGAAATCGCGGCGCGGGTGGGAACGTTGCTGGAGCAGTTCGGCCTCAGCCACCTGGCCCGCGCCAACCCGTTCACGCTTAGCCAGGGTGAAAAGCGCCGCCTGAGCGTGGCCACGATGCTGGCCGTCGGCCAGGAGACGCTGATCCTGGACGAGCCGACTTTCGGGCAGGATCAGCGCAACGCGGAGGCGCTGATGCAGATGCTCAGCGAACTCCACGCCGCCGGGCGCACCGTCATCATGATTACCCACGATATGACGCTGGTCGCGGAGTATGCGTTGCACGTGGCGGTGATGGTGGAGGGACAGTTACGCTTTCACGGCCCCACGGCGGACGTCTTTGCCCGGCCCGAACTCTTGGCCCAGGCGCGCCTGACGCTGCCCCCGCTGGCCGAACTCTCGCAACGGCTGGCGGCCCATCACCCGGCCTGGGGCGGCTTGCTCACCGTTGACCAATTCCTGGCGGCCTTTACCACCGCCCAAACAATGGAGATTTGAATTATGATGAAGAGTCTGTACTACGAAGGCGATTCTTTTCTGCATCGCCTGAACCCGCTCACCAAGATCATCGCCACGACCCCGGTCATCATCTTTCTGGCGTTGGTGACGGATCCATGGACGCCGGTGCTGTTTATTCTCCTCTGCGGGCTGACGACGGTCGTGTTGGGCAAGATTCCGCTGAGCCAGTATCTAAAGACGGTCGCACCCCTGCTGTTCTTCGTCACCGGTTTCCTGATCGTCTATCCCGTCGTCGTCTCATCAGAGCGCGTCGCCGGTACCCCCATCGTCCTCGAACTGAGGCCGTTGGTCGTGCGCCAGGGAGGGATTGTATTCGGTATCGCCACCGCGCTGCGGGTGATCTCGCTCATTCTAGGCTCGCTGCTCTTTGTCCTCACCACCGACTCTGCCGACTTTATCCGGGCGCTCATCCAGCAGTGGAGGCTGCCCTACCGCATCGGCTACGGAGCGATGGCCGCCTATCGCTTCGTGCCAATGCTCAACTCTGAGTTGGCCGTGATTCAGGCGGCCCACAAAGTGCGCGGCATCTCTGACAAGGGCGGCTTGCGGGCGCAATACGACCGGGCGCGACGCTATGCCGTGCCTCTCCTGGCAACCGCCATCCGCAAAGCGGAGCGCACGGCCTTGGCGATGGACAGCCGCGCTTTTGGCGCGTATGACGAGCGCACGTACTACCGACGAATGGTGTTCGCGGCCCGCGATTGGTGGTTTATAGCCTGCTTTTGGATCGTCAGCCTGGCGCTCATTCTCACCCTGAAGCAGACGGGGCTCCTGGGACCATTGGTGTTGCTGCAGAGTTTTTGAGGAGAAGTGTGATCGAGCAGGGCAGGCACGCCGAACTGCTGGCCCAGGGCGGCGTGTACAGCCGGATGTGGGCCGCACAGGAGCGGGCGCGCGGCTGGACGCTGGCAGGCAAGCGGAGGTTTCAAAATGAGCGGCAAAACAAATAAAAAGAGCTTACACCAAAAATTGACTGAGGAATTTATATGGCTTGATTCAAAATACTCCCATCCTCCTTATCATAGCCGGCTTATCAAGGAAGTATTTTCCCCTGCGCTTGGTAAAGAAGACAAGATAATCGAGGTCGGCTGCGGGGCAGGTGGACTTTGCAGAAAACTAGCCCAGATGGTCACCGAAGGTGAAGTGGTTGGTATAGATATCTCGGAAGGGTATATTGAGAAACTGAAACGGTCTATGGAAAGAGACGAGGCAGCCCCTAAAAACTTGGCCTTTAGACTTGGCAGCGCAGAAAATATACCTTACCCGGATAACTACTTCGACCATGCCGTATGTTCTGCATCGTTCTCCTTTTGGAGTGAGCCTGAGAAAGGTCTTAAGGAGATAGGAAGAGTCCTCAAACCAGGCGGAAAGCTTTACATCGCAGATGGGTATAAAGAAGGGCCCGCTTGGGTCACGGTTGGCGCAAGGATTTTTACTCTATTCTCGCCTTATAAAATGAATATTTACTCATCCCAGGAATTCAGGGAGTTTCTGCAAAGGGCTGGATTTACTGTGGTGTATCAAAAGGAAGTCATGGGTGCGTTGGTGACAATGGGAACCAAAAAATAACGGGAGGCGAAAATGGATTGGAGAACAGATTTCGAGGTGTTGAAGGAGAAGGTGCCTTGGTTTGGAAAAACATGGGGGACAGCGATTTTGTTGGCAAGCCTGATATTGCCTCTCCTTGCCTATCTCGCGCTCTTTTGGTGGCTCGATCACTTGCTTCCGTATGGGCCCTTGATCAACCAGCTTGTTCTGGCGATTATGCTTTGCGCTATTTGCTGTTTTGCAATGCGACGGCTTATCTATGACATTCGGGCTGAGTGCAAGAAGACCCATGTTTTACCCAACTGGGTTATACCGCTCATGTTTGCTCTTATATTTGCACCGTGGTGCGCCTTGCCCATTCATCCCTTCATGGTTAGCGGAAATGCGCTATTGCCTTTGTGGGTTGCTATCCCATTGGGCTCGCTCATCATCGTTTTCGCCATGCTCATGTACTGGTCAACCATGCGTGCTGGATTTTCCCTCGCTCACGGCCTCAGCATCTATTTGCTTTTTCCAGAGGAGGGCACAAGGGTAAGTAAAGACATCTATTCCTACCTCAGGCACCCAGGCTATGCCATGCTTATTTATACGGCTTTGGGCTTTGCGCTGTTGAGAAACAGTCTACTCGCAATTCTTACCGCCCTGATTTACGTCATCCCAAACCTTTTGGAGATCAAACTCGAAGATGAGGAACTGATAGAACGATTTGGCGAAGAGCATAGACGCTACATCAAGAAAACCCCCGCCATCTTTCCACGCCTGAGAGATGTCGGAAAGTTTCTTAGGCTTATCTTTAGCGGAACCGGCGTGAGAGGGCAGAAACAGGAGGGATAAATATGAGCAGGGAGGTTCTACTGGCGCTGATTTACCTCGCAAGCTGGATATTGTGTTACGCAACGGAACTACTCAAGATTTACAGGGAGCCGATGGTCAAATCCTATCGCGCGGCGGTTGGAAGAGCCCGATTTTTGAGCATAGTCGTGATATGCATTCCCCCGCTTCTCCTTCCTTTCGTCGCTCAACCCCGGATGGCAGGGGCGTTCGGCCCGGCCTCAATAGCCATCGGCATAGTCTTGATGGGGATCGCCGTATACATCTGGACGATGTACTTTTTGGATTACCGAAGGATTATGGAAGCGATCGGGGGCTTTCATCAAACCGAATCGAAGTGCCTCATCACGACGGGGCTCTATGGAAGAGCGAGACATCCCCTTTACACCGGCAGCTTTTTCACCGCATTGGGATGGTGTTTTATCTGGCGGGCTGTCCACGGCCTCCTGTTTATGCCGGTCATCCTCGTCAGCTTCCTCATCCAAATATTTCTCGAGGAGAAATACCTGGGCAAGGAGTTCGGCGATGAATACGTAAGATACAGACAAAGGGTCACTATGCTCTTTCCGCCCTATCTCTTAGCGGTGTTAGCAATAGTGGCGGCGATACTGGCAATCTCGATGATCTTCGGATGGATGCGAATAACGTGATTCGCAACCCCATAAAGGCGTACTTTCCACACGAAGGAGGTGATGGACTGAAGAGACAACTACAGAGTAACTTTGGTCAACCTCGAATCTGTGATTCGAGGCAAGCGGAACAGTCTTCACGTTTAACCGAGCAACTCTAACAAAAAATGGAGGTAAAAAACAATGCGTAAGCACACACTGTTCACCCTGAGCGTATTACTGGCTCTGGTCCTGGGGGCGTGCGCGCCCACACCGACGCCCGCCCCACCCACGCCCACTGCCGTCCCCGCGACTCCAACGCCGGAGCCGACGGCTGTCCCCGAGGT
The DNA here is from genome assembly GCA_030611885.1 of Chloroflexota bacterium. Classification (GTDB taxonomy): domain Bacteria; phylum Chloroflexota; class Anaerolineae; order VGOG01; family VGOG01; genus JAUWOY01. Next base: position 14,470 of record JAUWOY010000053.1, read on the forward strand.
TGCCCACATCACTATCTATGCATCACCGGATTCGCTGGGCGCGGCCCTGGAAGAGGCTTTCGAGGCCGAGCGCGGTGACGTGTTGACGATACTGGGCGGGCCGTGGTGCCGTAAGCTCAAGTCCGAGCAAGAGGCCGGCGACATCCAGGCGGACGTCATCTATGGCGCGGAGCCGATCTTTTACACGGGGCTCAAAAAGAGTGGGGCGTTGCTGCCCTACACGTCGCCCCAGGTAGCCCACAGCAAGCCTGAGTACCAGTGGGACGGGACGCACTTTACCCTGGCCGACGTTCGCTACGTCTGCATCATCTACAACAAGAATATGGTAGACGTGGCCGATGTTCCCACCACGATTGACGGTTTGACTGACCCCAGGTGGGCCGGAATGTTGACGGTCCCCGACGCCACCCAGTGCGCTGCGGCCTTTGCCGTCGTTGCTGGCCTCGTTCAGCCCGATCTGGATTACTCCTTCTTCGAGGGCGCCAAGGCCAACAATGCCCTGCTCTCCGACCGGGCGGGCAAGTTGCCCGCGATGGTGGCCTCTGGTGAGGCGGCCCTGGGCGTTGGACCTCACGACCCCGTCCTCCGTCTGTGGAAGAAGGCCAAGAAGGAAGGCTCGGAAAGCCCCGTTGCCATCGTCTGGCCGGAAGGGGGCGTGCTCAGCATCCCGCGGCCCATCGCCATCATCGCCGACGAGAACCGCTCCGAGGCGGCCACGCAGTTGGCCCAGGAGTTTGTGGACTTCGTCCTCTCTCCCCAGGGGCAAACCATTGCCACCAAGTTCGGCTTCGTCCCCGTGCGGGAGGGCATCGAACTCCCCGGTGGCGTGCCGGGCGACCTGGAGACGATTGACGTTGACTGGGCGTGGGCGCAGGCGAACAAGAAAGACATCCAGGCCAGTTTCGAATCTATCATGTACGGAGAATGAGTGTGAACCTGGCAGGGAGGCAGCGAGTTCTACAATCGCTAAAAGGCTTTGATACGAGAAGAATCATCCTGGTCGTGACCACGGCGCTTTTGCTGGCGCTGGTGGCTTACCCGGCCTGGCTGCTTTTCCTCAAAAGCCTTCCCGTGGATAACTACGTCGAACAGGCCAGTCACCCGCTGACCCGCCGGGCCCTGCTCAACACGCTGTACGTCGCCGTCGCCATCACCATCCTGACCACCTCGGTCGGGGTGGTGATGGCGCTTCTCCTGACCCGCACCGACTTGCCCCTCAAAAGAATTCTGCGGGGGCTTGTTTACTTGACCTTTATCACGCCCGCCTATCTGGGGGCTATCGCCTGGATCCAACTCCTGGGCCGGTCGGGCTATTTCAACACGCTGCTGAGGGATGCCTTCAACCTGGAGACTCTGCCGATTGACCTCTATACCCTGGAGGGCGTCATCGCCATCATGAGCATCCACATCTACCCCCTCGTCTTTGTGGCGACGGCCAACGCGCTCAACGTCACCGACCCTTCACTGGAGGAGGCAGCGGTCACCTCGGGCGCCTCGCCGCGCAGGGTGCTCCTCACTGTCACCCTGCCTCTGGCCCTGCCGGGCATCCTCTCGGGGGCCGTCCTGGCCTTCATCCTGGGGATTGCTTGCTTTGGTGTAGCGGCAGCCATTGCTATGCCCACCGGTCACTTTGTGCTCACGACGCGGATTTATGCCGCCCTCGGCCATTATGACGTGCGCATGGCCTGTGCCATGTCTGTCGCGCTGGTCCTGTTGACAGCGGTCTCCCTCTTCGTCCACAACTCCCTGCTCAGAGGAAAAAGGTACACCGTCACCACGTCGGAGAGCCGGAGGCGCAGATTCATCAGCCTGGGCCGATGGCGGTTTCCCATTGCCGCCGCTTTGCTGTTGTTCTTTGCGACCACCACGCTCCTCCCCCTGGCAACCATCCTCCTGACCTCGTTTCTGAAGGCGTGGGGACTGGCTCCCACGCTGGAGAATCTCACCCTGGGGAACTATGCCAAAGTAGTCACCGAGGATCTGGCCTCCAGGGCGTTGCGGAACAGCCTGGTCTTCGCCTCCACCGGAGCGACGTTGGCCGCCCTGCTGGGTCTCATCGTCGCCTACATCTCTGTCAGGACCAGGATGGTCGGGCGGAAGGTGATAGACTTTCTGGCGACAATGCCATCGGCCATCCCCGGTCCGGTGCTGGCCGCGGCGATGATTTTTGCCTGGATGAACCCGCCCGTCAGTCTGTACAACACGCCCTGGATCATCATCGTCGCCTACGTGACCGCCTTTCTCCCCTACGCCATGCGCAACGTTGCCGGCGTCCTCGAGGGGATGGACCCGACGTTGGAGGAGATGGGTTGGGCGTCGGGGGCCTCCTGGGCCAGAACGATGCGGAACATCACGGTGCCCTTGATCGGGCGGGGCTTATGGGCGGGTTGGATTCTCGTTTTTCTGATGGCCTTTCGGGAGATCGCTCTCTCCACGATGCTCTACACCCAGGGCACAGAAACCGTCGGGGTGGTGCTGTTCATGCTCAAGTCGGAGACCGGGGGGCTGGAGGTGGTTTCGGCCATGTCTGTCGTCGTCATGGTCATCACCGTCGCCGGCCAGTTGCTCGTAGAAAAATTGGGAATGAGGAGGTTGGGCGCCTTATGAGCGAAGGGTATCTGAGGCTGGAATCTCTCACCAAGCGGTTCGGCGAGGTGGTCGCCGTGGACGCGCTGACCCTGGAGGTGCCTGAGGGGGAGATGTTGGCCGTGGTCGGGCCTTCCGGCTGTGGCAAGACCACGCTCCTGCGCCTGCTTGCCGGGCTCGAGGTTCCCGACGCGGGGGCCATCACCCTGGGCGGAGAGCCGCTCTTTTCCAAGGAGCAGCGGGTGTTGGTCCCGCCCCACAGGCGGCGGGTGGGGATGGTCTTCCAGAACTATGCCCTGTGGCCCCACAAGAACGTCTTCGAGAACGTGGCCTATCCTCTCCACGTGCAAGGGTTGAGCAAAGGCGAGGTACAGAAAGAGGTGGCCGGGGTGCTCTCTCAAGTCAGGTTGGAAGGGTTGGAGGAGCGCCATCCTGACCAACTCAGCGGGGGACAACAGCAGCGGGTGGCCCTGGCGCGCGCGCTGGTGATGCGCCCCAGGGTGCTCCTCCTGGACGAGCCTCTGTCCAACCTGGACGCCCATCTCAGGGAGGAGATGCGGTTTGAGATCAAGCGCATCCAGCGGGAGACGGGCGTGACCATCGTCCACGTCACCCACGATCAGGCCGAGGCAATGGCTATCGCCGACCGCATCGCCGTGATGAGGCGGGGTAGGCTGGTGCAGACAGGTCCGCCGAGGGAACTCTACGAGCACCCCCGGACGGAATTCGTGGCCCGCTTCATCGGCGTGACCAATTTGCTCCCCTGCCGGGTCGTGGAGTCCGACGGGAGGCAGGCCGTCCTCTTGCCAGATGGCACGGCGGTGGAGATCGGCGGCCTCGATGGCCCTTCAGAAGGGACGGCGCTGCTCTCGGTGAGGCCCGAGGACATCGTGCTGAGCCGCGATGGGGTGGGGACGGAAGGGGAGATAGCGGAGGTCGTCTACCTGGGCAACGTCGTCTACTACACGCTGTCGGGCGGGGGCGTGGACTTGAGGGTCCAGGCGGTCCCTGGGGAGACTTTCGAGGCCGGGGAGAGGGTCCGTTTCCGCATACGTTGCGCCGCGGCCATCAACGGGCGCTGAGGAGTGACTATTCGCAGGAGATGACCGAACGCGCGGCCCGCATCCGCCGCGGAGAAGAATTATAACAAGGAGGGAAGTCAAAGGACAATGTCTAAAGAGGCACAGAAAGAAAAAGCAGGTCCCTGACACTGCGAGGGGGAAAGTGGGATTAACAGATGGATTGATGAGAATACTAGGAAAGCAATCCCGCAAACCCAGCGGGTGGTTGGGCAAGATGATTTTCGGCCACCTGGCGACCTGGGGACACAGACCTCTGACCAACTGGGCCATGAGTTTTATGGACGTCCAACCGGCCGACCACGTGTTGGACATCGGCTGTGGTGGCGGCATGGCGATCAAACTGATCGCTAAGATCGCCGTCGAGGGGTTTGTGGCCGGCGTTGACTGCTCGGAGGAGATGGTGCAGCAGGCGCTTAAGCGCAACGCGGCCGCCGTGCGGGCCGGGCGCGTAGAGATCAGACACGGCAACGTCGCGGTCCTGCCCTACGACGACGAATCCTTTGACAAGGTTGTCGCCGTCGAAACGTTCTACTTCTGGCCCGACCCGGTGGCCAATCTGCAAGAGGTACGCCGCGTGATGCGAAGTCCTGAGCCTACCGAAGGGAAGCCCGGCGGGCTGGTCGCCCTGGCGATGGAGGGGAGCAAGGAGACGCCCAACTGGCAGAAACTGGCTGCACAAGCGGCCCGGATGGGGTTTCCGCTCTATTCCGGCGCTGAGGTGGAGAAGATGCTCACCGCAGCCGGGTTCAGCCGGGCCTGGTTCGAGGCTGCGCCGGACAAGGGCTGGGGCTGGCTGTGCGCCCTGGGTGTCAAATAGACTAACAAAAGTCCAAATCAAACATAAGGAGGAACAAACAATGAAATTCACAAACAGATTCTCAATGGAGGCCCAGGCGACCATCGCCTTTATCGTGGCCCAGATTCTCTTCAAGATAATATTTGAGTTTGAGGGCTCGAGGATCTTTGCCCAGACGCATCCCATGCCGGCATTTGCCATCATCGTGGCCTTCACTATAGCCTGGGCCGTCATCGGCCTGCTGTGCCTGGCTAATTGGAGAACAGGTTACTTTCTGGCTGTCATCCTCGGCGTCCTGAACCTGTTTCCACTGGTGTTGCTCGTGTTTGGCATCGCTCCATTCCAGAACCGCCCCTACTTCAACGGCTGGATAACTCTGTCGTTGATCTACTTCAGTTATCGAGCCTATAAATCGAGCAGGTAACTCTCAAGACTTCGGAAGTCTACGTGGAGACTTCCGAAGTCTATGCCCCAAAGGAGATAAGGAAATGGATAAGCAAAAGTACGTCTTCTACATCTTGTTTGGTCTACTATGCCCCGCAGTGATGGGCATCTACTACGTCAGCGGCATTGGCTGCATAAACGCGATCGGTTTAGAGACGGTTATAGGCATCCTGTCGAGCGTATCTGCGCTCCTGGCTCTCAAAGAATACGGGGGGACGGGAAAGCCAATCGGTCATTGGCTATCTGCTTTGATACCGTTAATCGCCATCCCGCTCATTCCTGTTGCTATGATCAGTCATTCTGGATTTGAGGCTTTTCTGGCCAAGGGAATGGTGCCCTTTGCGACGATGGAGGGATTTGCCATCGCTCAACTCGTTCTGGGCGTGTTGATGTTCAGGGGCCTGATCTTCAAACGCGGGGAAGGCAGACTGATGATGCCTGCCATCGGGTTCGTGATCATGTCGTCGGTGTTGAGAATACGCAGCGCGTTCATAAATCCAGCCAGAATCCTGCGCGAGATCGGGCTCCAAAAAGGGCAGACTATGCTGGATTACGGATGTGGGATAGGAATGTTTGCCATACCCGCTGCCAAAATCGTTGGGGATGACGGTGTTATTCACGCTTTGGATATCCACCCTTTGTGCATAAGAACAATTGAGAAAGAGATCAGAAAAAGAGGGATGGCCAACGTCAAAACGATTCTCTCAGACAGGGATACAGGATTGCCAGACGAGAGCGTAGACGTCGTTCTGTTGTACGACGTGCTCCAGATGATAACAGATAGGGGCAGGCTGATGGAGGAATTTCACCGCGTATTGAAACCGGGTGGCAGTCTTTGTGCTACCGCTGAGCACCTGGACGTGAACGAGTTTCTGGACGTTATAACGAAGGATAACTTGTTCACGCTGGTTGAGCAAAAAAGGAAGGTGTTCAGGTTCGAGAGGAATTGAGTTTGTAATGAGCGTTTTTGGCGACTTCGCTGGTAGCGGGCACCATCGCCTACCAAATCGGCCGGTTGATCTTTTGCCCCGGTGGCCAGAGAATAGACGGAGGAAGGACAGATGGTGACAGCATCGACCGAAATGTATTTGATCAGCGTATATCGGCTGACTCGTGAGGCCCCCCATACCTCCATTAAAGACATCGCTACCAGCCTGGGGGTGACCCTCCCCAGTGTGTCGGAGAAGGTGAAGCGATTGGCGCAACGGGGATATCTCGTTCACAAGTGGCGCGAAGGAGTATCCCTCACCGAGGAGGGTCGGCTCATAGCGCTCCGTGTGCTGCGCAAGCATCGTCTGATTGAGAC
>JAUWOY010000051.1 GCA_030611885.1 Chloroflexota bacterium
GTCTCAATCAGACGATGCTTGCGCAGCACACGGAGCGCTATGAGCCGACCCTCCTCGGTGAGGGATACTCCTTCGCGCCACTTGTGAACGAGATATCCCCGTTGCGCCAATCGCTTCACCTTCTCCGACACACTGGGGAGGCTCACCCCCAGGATGGCAGCGATGTCTTTAATGGAGGTATAGGGGGCCTCACGAGTCAGCCGATATACGCTGATCAAATACATTTCGACTGATTCTGTTACCATCCGTCCTTCCTCCGGCTATTCTCTGGCCACCGGGGCAAAAGATCAACCGGCCGATCTGGTAGGCGATGGTGTCCGACACCAGCGAAGTCGCCAAAAACGCTCATTACAAACTCAATTCCTCTCGAACCTGAACACCTTCCTTTTTTGCTCAACCAGCGTGAACAAGTTATCCTTCGTTATAACGTCCAGAAACTCGCTCACTTCCAGGTGTTCAGCGGTAGCGCAAAGACGGCCATCCGGTTTTAATACGCGGTGAAATTCCTCCATCAGGCTGTCTCTGTCCGTTATGAACTGAAGCACGTCGTACAATAAAACAACGTCTACACTCTCGTCTGGCAATCCTGTCTCTCTGTCTGAGAGAATCGTTTTGACGTTGGCAATCCCTCTTTTTCTGATCTCTTTCTCAATCGTTTTTATGCACAAAGGGTGGATATCCAAAGCGTGAACAACGCCGTCATTTCCGACGATTTTGGCAGCGGGTATGGCAAACATTCCTATCCCGCATCCGTAATCCAGCATAGTCTGCCCTTTCTGGAGCCCGATTTCACGCAGGATTCTGGCTGGATTTATGAACGCGCTGCGTATTCTCAACACCGACGACATGATCACGAACCCGATGGCAGGCATCATCAGTCTGCCTTCCCCGCGTTTGAAGATCAGGCCCCTGAACATCAAAACGCCCAGAACGAGTTGAGCGATGGCAAATCCCTCCATCGTCGCAAAGGGCACCCTCCCCCTGGCCAGAAAAGCCTCGAGTCCAGAATGACTGATCATAGCAACAGGAATGAGCGGGATGGCAATCAACGGGATCAAAGCAGATAGCCAATGACCGATGGGCTTTCTCGTCCCCCCGTATTCCTTAAGGGCCAGGAGTGCGGCACCGCTCGACAGGATGCCTATGACCATCTCTAAACCTATCGCGTTTATGCAGCCAATGCCACTGACGTAGTAGATGCCCATCACTGCGGGGCATAGTAGACCAAACAAGATGTAGAAGACGTACTTTTGCTTATCCATTTCCTTATCTCCTTTGGGGTCATTCTGAGAACTGAACAGCCCTGGCTGACTACCCCACTTGCTGGCCAAACATTTCCTTATATCGCGGACAAAAAGCGAGTAGATCTCTGTGTGTCCCCTCACCGCGAATCCGGCCTTCTTCCAGAAACACGATCCGGGAAAAGTTTCGCACTGACGACAAGCGGTGCGAAATCACGACGACGGACTTGTCCACCATGCCGTACAGCACCTTTTCCAGAATCTCCTCCTCGCGGATCGAATCTATATTGGCCGTCACTTCGTCCAGCAGCAACACGGGCCGCTCCATCAGCAGCGCCCGCGCCAGGCAGACACGCGCCTTTTCTCCACCAGAGATAGCAAACCCGTTGGGGCCAAACCGGGTGGACATCCCCTCTGGCAGCCCGGCGACGAATTCCTCCAGTCCGACCACCCGCAGGGCATTGCGGATCTCGGCCTCGCTCCGCCCTTGCCCCAGGGTGAGATTGAATGTGAGATCGGCCTCAAACATGTACGCCGCCTGGCTCACCGAAGCGATCTGCTCGCGCAACGAGGGGGCGTTGTCCTGGCTCACCGGCGTGCCGTCAACCCGCACCTGGCCGCGTTGGGGGAACTGCATCCCGCGCAGCAACGCAAAGATGGTGCTCTTGCCCATCCCCGACGGCCCCACAATGGCGACTTTTTCGCCCGGCTGAATGGTGAGCGAGAAATCCTGCAAGATAGGCTGGCCGTCGCGGTAGGAAAAGGCGACTCGTTCCATGACCATCTGTCCGCGTTCAAAGGGGAAGGACTGCTCCCCTTCTGTCTCGTGGCCAAAAAACTTCAGGATGTTGTTGAGCTGCCCGCCGTAGTTAAGCGAGTAGCCCAGGGAAAAGCCGGCCGACATGAGCGACTCGTTGACCAGGGTCACCAGTAGATACAGCAGCACCAACTCGGCCGCACCGACCTCGCCCCGGAGGGCCAGGTAACCGCCGAAGACCAGGAAAATGGGTATCACCAGCCTTGTGGCCCCTGCTGCAAACGCGTTCACCCCCCATTCCAGAAAGTAGGTCTTTAGCCACCTTGCATTGGCCCGTTGCGCCAGCTTGCGTATCCGTTCCACGTGGAAAGCGACAGCATTGAACAGCTTGACCGTCAGGATGCCGTTGAGCGTATCGGTGATGAACGATTCAAGCCGGCTGTTCGCTGCGGAGAACCGCGAATGGGCGGCGACGAAGGTCTTGCTGAACATGCGCGGGATAAAGATCAGGAACAGAACGGGGAGTGTAGGAACGACCGCCAACACCCACGATACGCGGGAGATGATGTAGCAAAGGGCGGCGGCGCGGGCGAGGTTGCGGGCGGCCTCCCAGAACATCTGCAGGAACTCCCCCCCGTTCATCTGGCTGAACAGCACGTTTGTCAGATCGCCCGATGAGACCTCCTCCCGCCGGCGCGGGGGAAGGCGCAAGAAGTGCTTCAAGATCCCCACCTGCATATCGCGCGTCGGCAATATCAACGCATCCCGGAACGCGTTGATCTGTGCAACCAGGACAATGGCATACCCTGCCAGGGCTAGACCGATGACCCAAAGGCCGTTCCTGACCGTATCGACTCCGTCGAGCAGGTACTGAAAACGCAACACCAGCATGATGTACAGCGGTATCTCCAGCATAGCCAGCAGGAACCATCCCACCACTCGCGGGAAGTACTTCCTGTAGTGCAGTTGGAAGACGCGCCAATAAACCTGAATCATCTGGGTCACGAGGCTACCTCCGGTTCCATCTGATAGGCGAACAGTTCCTGAAAGATCGGCGCTGTCACCACCTCCTCCGTGGGGCCATCGAGGGCGACCCGTCCGTTCGCCAGCGCCACGATGCGTGGGAACAGCTTCAACGTTGAGAGTCTATGCGTCACACCGACCACCGTGGAAGACATTTGCAACAGGTAGCGGTAGATGCGCTCCTCGGTCTCCGAGTCCAGGGATGCAGTGGCCTCGTCGAGGATGAGGATGTCCGGCCGGCGCAGGATGGCGCGCGCCAGGGCGATGCGCGCCTTTTCGCCGCCCGACACTGTCGCGCCGTCCGGTCCCAACGGCGTATCCAGCCCATCGGGGAGAGCGCGGACGAACTCCTCCAACTGTACCAGCTGTATGACTCGTTCCACCTCGGCCTCAGGGGTGGCACGGCCGTAGGTCAGGTTCTCGCGCAGCGTCGTCTCGAACAGATAGGGATCCTGGGGCACAAAGCCAACCAGGGCGCGCAAGTCGGCCGGGTTCGCCTCGTTTGCGAGGACACTGCCGGCGCGCACTTCGCCGCTGTCGGCGTCGAGCAGACCGGGGAGCATCTTGAGCACCGTACTCTTCCCCTCGCCGGAGCGCCCGCAGATCATCACCTTTTCCCCCTCACGGATGGTCAGGGAGACGCCGTCCAGCACGAGCGTGTTGCGCATGCGCCGGGAGACCTTCTTCCATTCAATGTGGTGACTGGTGGGCGCAAGGCCGCCCTGGCGCTCCGGCTCTCCCTCCATGATCTCGATCAGATCGGCCCAGGCGAGCAGCCCGGTAGCGGAGGCCGTTCCCAGTCTGGTCAGTGCACTCAACAGATCGGCCAGCATCACGGCCAGGGTGTAGAGGGTGATGAGCAACGCCCTATCCATCCCACCGGCCAGCGCCGGGAGAGCGGCGATGAACAAGACTACGGCCGGCAGGAGGTTCCTTAGCATTCTGGTGGTGGTGCCAGCGGCGATCATGCTGCTCATGAATCTGTACGTGCTCTTTCTGTAGGTCCACACCTCTTCGGCAAAGCGACTGACAAAGAGATCCTCAAGCGCGTTCTGCTTGATCTCGTTGTACCCCTGGTAGATATCGCCGGCAGCGACGGTCAGCCGGCGCCGATTCTTCATCACGTGGCCGAACAGCCTCTCCTGCCGCCGCCTGAACCACAACGTGCCAAGGGAAAACAAGCCGAACAGCATCAGAACGCCCACGGTGAGGGGCAGGCTGACAAAAGCCATCACCAGCACCAGATACAACGACTGAATTACAACAAAGACCGGCTCAATCATCCTTATGACGCCATCGGCCGCATTGTTGGCGATCCCCGATACCACGGCCAGCAGATCGCCGGGGCTGTGCGTGGTGAAATAGTTCAGGGGGAATGACAGCACCTTCTCCATCAGCGCCGGCCGCACCCGGTCCAGGAGACGCACCCACAAGACGTAGTGCAGCAGCATACCCCTGATGCCGTCCAGGGCGGCGATCCCGGCCAATACTGCCGCTAGAAGCAAGCCTCCCCGCAACAACGTGTCGAACGCTGCGTCGGTGAAGGCCAAGTCGGCCAGTCGGCGCAGCATGATCGCCAGCCCGGTGAAGAGCGCCATCGTCCCGCCGGGGACAACCAGCAGCAGCAAGTGCCAGGGCCAATCAGGAAGGTAAAAAGTGGTGTACAGCCGTCTGATCGGGAGACGCTTTTGCTCTTTCTTCTTCGATTTTGGTGCGTTATTCATCATTGGCGCATCCTTTCTGGTTTCCAAAGTCGAGAGCGTAATTGTTTACCGGGGTCAAGGCGCAACGGATGAAGAGCGGATAAACGGATGGCCCGGCGGCGGATCAGTCTCGACCGTCGTTCATTCGGGAAGGCGCCGCGCCGTCTTGGCCCGTGGCGTCCATTCATCCGCTTATCCGTTACCTATCCGCTGCACCAAGCACAACCCGGTAAACACGTACTCGGGAGTATTCTAACCGCGTAATTCCTGCTCTATGCGCTGGAGAGTTACCCGCCCGACAGCCCGCTCGACTTGTAGGCCCGATAACTAAAGTAGATCAACGACAAAGTTATCCAGCCGTTGAAGTAGGGGCGGTTCTGGAATGGAGCGATGCCAAATACGAGCAGCACCAGCGGAAACAGGTTCAAGATCCCGAGTATCACGGCCAGAAGATAACCCGTTCTCCAGTTAGCCAGGCACAACAGGCCGATGACGGCCCAGGCGATAGTGAAGGCCACTATGACGGCGAACGCCGGCTTATGATGCGTTTGGGCAAAGATCCTCGAGCCCTCGAACTCGAATATGATCTTGAAGAGAATCTGGGCCACGATAAAGGCGATGGTCGCCTGGGCCTCCATTGAGAATCTGTTTGTGAATTTCATTGTTTGTTCCTCCTTATGTTTGATTGGGTGCTTTCTTTGTTAGTGCTCTCATCTCATCACGAGCGTCGCTAAGGGGTGCAAGTCCGCCGGGTGGTCTGGGATGTCGGGCTCGGTTCCCTCGAACATCACCCATCGCCCCTCCATCCCCAACGCCTCCAGCGCCAGCGTGACGTTGGCCATGCAGATGCCGCCGTCGTGCAGAGCATACTCCTGGCTCCCTGCCATCGTGTACTTCAGATTATTCCTGGTCACGAACAGATACAGTCGCTCGTCGCGCCACAGGAAGCGCCAGGGCTGTGCGTTGACCCCCGACGGGGCAACCCGCGCGGCCTCGATGAGCGGGGAGATTTCCGCAGGGGGAGCGGCCGGGTTGTCGAGGGTGTCTTGTAAGAAGATGCGCTCTACGGGGAGCCTCTTGTGGCCTCCTAGACTCCTGCGCATCAGCGTGTTAAAGGTCCGGCCGCCCACTGCCACAGCGGGTCGCCCAAATACCAGGAATGCGGCGATGCGCGCGCCTTTTGGCAGACCAAAGCGCACCCGAACTTTGTCCTCTTGTTTCAAGGCCCCAATGTAGCAACTGCCGATGCCGAGCGCTGCCAACCGCACGGCGATTTGCTCGCTCCGATAACCCAGGTCCTCCAACACGTGCTCTTCACCGAGCATGTACGGGGCGAGAGAATGTGGAGGTGTGTAAAACCGACCGTATCCGCCCAGGACCGTCACCAAATCCTCGCTCGCCGCCTCGTCACGCACTAACACCTCGAACCGGTTTTCGGGAATGAGCGGCTTCGCGCCGGATATGATCTCCCGCACCTGCGCAAGCGTGGCTTCGTCAAGCGGTCTCTTTTCATAACGGCGTACTGAGCGCCGAGCCAGGATGGCTTCGTACAAATCTCCTCGTGGTAACATTTTGTCCTCCTGTCACTGAACACTGTTCTCCCTTACTATTTTACCCTTTCCTGGCCACGGCAAAGCACCCCATCCCAGGCCCGGCCCAGCGCTGGTAGGAGTCGAACCTGAACCCCGCCTCCTCGAAGACCCGCTTAAACTCCCGCTCGCAGATGACCACGTAGGGCAGGGGGAGGCCCAGCCGCTCCAGCAGGGCCGCGTAGGTGCGAAACGGCGAGGCGTCTACGAAGTACTCCTCGCAGGAGAAGGCCCCGCCCGGCCGGAGCACCCGGTGAACCTCGCGAACCGCCTGGGGCCAGGCCCGGATACGGTGCAGGACGCCGAAGACGAAGGCGGCGTCGAAGGAGGCATCGGGGAAGGACAGAGCCGTGGCGTCGGCCACCTCCAGCTCGATGTTGTCCCGCCGGATGCTCCTGGCCCAGCGCGGTGGGTCGGCCAGGACTGCCCGCGCCAACTCGATCATCGCCGCATCGTAGTCGGTGGCGATGACCCGGCAGCCTGGAAAGCGCTCGGCGATGAGCAACGCCCCCATCCCCCACCTGCATCCAATCTCCAGACAGGTAGCGCTGGGCGGAAGCTCCACGCCCTCGAACAGGTAAGTGGCCTCGTATCGCCGCTGCACCCAGGCCCGCAGCGGGTTGGTCATCATCCACTTTTCTAAACGGGAGGGTTTCATCGCTTAATCTCTCTTGTCAGGACCACACGCCGGGGATGAGATGGCCGCAGCGGGGACAAGGGCTACTCCTCCCCATGGCCGGCGATCTCGGCGATCTCTGCGATCCTGGCGTCGAGTTCGGGACTGAGGCCGACGATTTCCTCGCCCAGAAAGCCGCGGATGATTAGCGAGATCGCCTCGCGCTCCTCCATGCCACGCGATTGCAGGTAGGCCACCTGTTCGGGGGCGATCTTCCCGATGCTGGCTTCGTGGCTCATCCGCGCTTCGGGATGCAGGGCTCTCAGGCCGGGAACGGAGTGGATAAAACCGTCTTCCCCGGCATCCAGTATCATCCCCGCGCAATCCACGTGCGCCCGGCACGGGGTGTTCCCGATGAGCAGGCCCCGCTGGTAGATGCGGCCGCCGGTGCACACCGCCCGGTGGGCCAGTTCGGCGCTGGTGTTCTCGCCGTTCAGGTACACCTCGCCGCCGGTGTCAATCGTCGAGCCATCAGAACCCAGGATAACGGTGGTATACTTCGCCGAGGCGCCCTTCCCGTTGAGCCAGGCCCTGGGTTCGCTCTGAACGTTCCGGGCCGGGCGGAGGGAACAATAGTTGCCCACGAACGTCCCGCCTTCCTCGACGATCGTTCCCGAGCGGGGGCGTACCATCATTTTAGGGCCCCAGTTGTGGACCATAGTGCTGGTCAATCTGGCGTTCTTGCCGATGTACTGCTCGCTGACCCCCAGGTGGGCCCCGATTTCCACGCCTGGTGCCGTGGCGCAGCCCGTGATGAGGTGGAGTTCGGCATTCTCTTCGAGGATGACGACGTTGTGAACCCTCTGGGCGATGTTGCCCCGCGCGATGTACAGAACCGCCTGAACGGGGAAGGGCACTTTTGCTCCCTTCTCGACGCGGAGGAAGTACCCCTGGGGCTCCGTCGCCGATGCGATCCGGGCTGTGTACCTGTCGAGGTCGGCCGGCACTGCCTTCCAGTAATATTTTTCGCTCAGCCAATCGTATTTCTCCAGGGCCTCAGCGATGGGCAAGAGTTCGATCTGGTCGGATTTGACTATCAGGGAGAGCGGATGAAAGTCGTGCAGGATGTACGTGCCTGAGCGGTTCTCCCCTGTGACGTGCACCCCCAGGCTGGCCATCACCTCCGCGTCGGCCCGCCCCACCTGTTCGGGGGAGATCATCGCCGGCGGCGGGGTGTCGGGTTCGATGAGGAACTGACCCAGGCCAAGGTCCGGGCCGCTCTGGGCCTCCGTGGAACGAGCGTCTAGTACTTTCATTCTTCCCGCCTCCTGAGTATGCATCGGACGCACTCCTCGTAGCCGTATTTGCGAACCTTATCGAGGAGGATGAGAGGGTTCCCCGAGCAGCCTATGCGTCCGTCGAGCATGATGTGCGCTTTATCCGCGTGGACGTAATCCAGGATGTGGCCGGTGTGGGTGATGATCAGGCCCGCTCTCCTGTGTGCTGGCCGGCCGGGTTCTTTGGAGAGAAGCGCGTTCACCATATCCCCCACCACGGCCAGGGCTTCCAGGTCAATGCCGGAGTCGGGCTCGTCCATCATGGCGAATCGCGGACGGGTGGCCAGAAGTTGGAACAGTTCAGAGCGTTTGATCTCACCTCCAGAGAGACCCGCGTTAACGTCGCGGTTCAGAAATTCCTCCGTATGAAAGGCCCTCGCCAGATCGTCAACCTCCTGGGCGCGTTGTGGGGCATTGGCGATGACGTAATCGAGAATCTGCTGCAACTTGACCCCGGCGATAGTGGGGGGTCGCTGCTGCGAGACGCCAATGCCCAGCCTGGCCCGCTCGGTGATGTCCAGTTCAGTGATGTCCTCCCCGTTGAAAAGAATCTGCCCTTTGGTCACCCTGTATTCTGGATAACCGATGATGGTCATCACCAGCGTGGTCTTGCCGCTTCCATTGGGCCCCAGCAGGGCGTGGACCTCCCCATCGGGGATGGTCAGGTCGAGGTCGTGAAGGAGCTCTTTTTCTTCAACCTCGACGCAGAGATCCCTGATTTCCAATACGTTACCCATGAAAATCACCTCCTGTCATCTCTATCTCTCACAGGTGCCGCCGGAACCAGTCTAGCAGCAGGGCAAAGACCTCGTCCTTTTTGTAGTCCAGGTGGAGCAGGTGGCCGCTGCCATCTATGATGTGCAGTTCCTTCTCACAGGTCAGCGCGTCGTAGAGCACGCGCGCGCCGCTGGGGGGTTCCATCCGGTCCTGAGCCCCGTGGATCACCAGCGTGGGCGCCTGTATCCGGGGTAGCTCTTCCATGATGTCAACGATAAAGCCGTTCCACACGCCGGGAAAGGGGACGTGCTGAAAGGCGTCCACCAACTCGGGCGCGGTGTGGAAGTGCTCGTCTACCGCCGGGTCCTCGGCGGTGACCATCTGGTTTGCCAGGCTCACCAGGTTGACCCGCAGGTCGCTGCCGGTGAGGGCGTGCTTGATGCCCCCCGCCGCGCCCAGGAGGGCGAAGATAGCCCGCTCCATCGCCGACAGGTTGGTCTGGATAGACGCCGCCAGGGTCACCACGGCTTTCACCCGCGGATCGGGCCGGGCGGCGGCGCGCAGCACCGCCGTGCCGCCGGAACTGAGCCCTACCAGCCCCAGGCATCTCTTCTCCACATCGGGCAGCGTCTCCAAATAGTCCATGGCGTTGACCACGTCGGCGGTCCACTGCCGCATGTCGCAACTGTAGCGGTTGCCCTCGCTGGCGCCGTGCCCGCGCATGTCGAGCGCCAGCGCCACGAAGCCGGCCGCAGCCAGACGCCCGGCGTAGTCGAAGAAATCCTCTTTGAACTCGAACACGCCATGGGCGAAGATGACCCCCGGAGCTGGCCCCTCCTCCGGGAAGAAAAGGGTGGCAGCCAACCGGTCGCCCTCAGATTCGAAAGAGATGTCTTTCCTTTCCATTTGCGCCTCCTATCCAAACAGTTTGGGCAGGTACCGCCCCGTCCGCGCACAATAGGCCTCGTACTCTTCCCTGTGCGTCTGCAGCAGATACTCCTCCTCGGCCCGAACCTTCAGGTGATAGCCAGCGAAGTTGAGCACGACGGTGACCAGCGCCAGCAGGCTGGGGGCGATGAGGAAGGTGCCCAGCACGACGAGGTCCAGCCCCAGGACACACGGGTTGCGGATGTAACGGTAGATGCCCATGGTGACCAACCTGGTCTTCTCCCGGGGCAGAGCCGCGCGGAACGACTCGCCCAACGTCACCTCCCCGGCGATGCCCACCAGCAGGCCGATAGTGCCCAATGCGATGCCTAACCCTTTGGCGACATCGTTATCCAGGAAAGCAATGCGCCCGAACCAGACAACGCTGTGGGCATCAAAGATGTAGAATAGCATCACCGCCAGCCAGAGCAGGGTGGCGACAGCAGTGACGGCGGCTTCCCTCGCTTTTCCGTTCGCCCCCCCCTTCGGGTCGTGTCCCCGCCGTCGCACAAAAACCATGATGGCGACGAAGGCGACGGAATAGGCACCTAAAGCAACCGCCAGGAAGATTTGATCGTAGGTCATGGTTCCTCTTCTTGCGTTTCTCGCAGAGTGTTTTATTCTACTCCACCTTACCTTACCTGCTCCTGGTCTTCGACTGCATCCGGTATCTCGCTCTCGACGTTGCGGATGCGCGGGCGGCTAAAAAACGCCAGGCTGGTGAGGGTGATCAGCACGCCCATCAGCAGGATCTGCAACCCGGCACCGCGTCCCGGCCCGACACCCATCACCGGGCCAAGAGTTGCGGCCAGTGCACCGCCTTCCATCATCAAAGGCTCAAAAACCCTTTCGGCGAGCGGCCCGCCAATCAGGTAGGAAATTGGCGTCATGGATAGCGCAATCATCCGGCGGGCGGCGAAGACCCGACCTTGCAAATCGGGCTGAACTTTGCGCTGCCAGATCGCTTGCGAAGACGCCGAATACAGCGGTACGGCCAGGTGCACGCCAAAGCTGCCGATGGCGATCAGCGCCAGGGAAGGTCTTAGACCCAGCAAGATGGCGAAAAGGCCACTGGCGATGAGGGGCACCAACGCACCGAGGACGAGGTACCTGGGGCCGCCCCATACACCCATCACCAACGTGCCGGTCAGCAGTCCTGCACCGATCACGGAAGACACATATCCGGCTACGTCGGGCGAGTAGAGTTCGAGGACCATCGGGACCAATACGGCGTTGGCGATGCCCCAGAGCAGATTCCAGCTCGCGCCGGCGAGGAGCAGGCCCAGCAGCCCTGGACGTGCTTTGATATACGTCCAGCCGTAGAGCCCCTCTCTCAGGAGCGATCCCTTTACCGCCGTAGCCACGGCGCTGCGCTTTGGGCGCGGGATTCGGATCAGCAACAGGGTCGCGACGGCAAAAAGATAGGTGACAAAATCAATCAAAATCAAGCTGCCCAGCCCGCCGGTGGCAAACAACGTCCCCGCAATGGCCGGGGTCAACAGCCTGGATAACGACCGGCCCATCTGCACCATGCCGCCCGCGCGGGCGAGATGCTTTCTGGGCACTAGCAAGGTCGTGGCCGCCGAGTACGCAGGCCACTGAAAGGAACTGAACGCCGCGCTTGTAAAGATCGCCGCGTAAATGTGCCACACCGCCAGCCTGCTGCTGAAGAATAGCAAAGCGAGGGTCAGCGTGACAAAGCCCGCGCCCGTGTCGGCCAGGATCATCATCCGGCGGCGGTCCCAGCGATCCACCAGCGCGCCCACGAGAGGCGAGAGGAGGACATTGGGCAACAGCAAGGCCAGCAGGTTGAAAGCGTACAGCGTGGCCGAACCGGTTTGCTCGTAGACCCATAGGCCCAGGGCAAAGCTCGTCAGGCCGGAACCGATGATCGAGATCAACTGGCCGAACCAGATGACGCCAAAGGTCCTCATGCCGGAGGACGTCGTTTGCTTGCTCACGAATTTCTTCTCCATTGGGCGACTACTCACCCCGTCTGGCCTGGATTGAAAATCCAAGACAGAGTTGAAGTACTCATGCAACTCTCCTTCGCGCTGCCGTCTGCGCGCCCTTGGCCGTCAGCACCCACACGTTGCCCCGTCTGTCGGTGGCGCAACTGCCGCCCAGCGGGCAATGGCGGCACTGGCTCGTATCGCAGGCTCCGCCAAGCGGCGCGACGTACCCCATCCGCGCCAGGTCTTGCAGCATCTGCTCCAGCAGACCTCTGCTCACGCCCAATTGGCGGGCGAGGGTGGCGTACGAGTGTACGCCACCCTCCGCGACCAGTTGCAACAGTTGCTTCAGCACCTGGCCGCCTCACATCACCAATCGGGCCACCTGGTAGACCAGGATGCCCATGGTAAAGGCGATGACCAACAGGTAGGCCAGGATAGCGAGCGCCCACTTCCACGATCGGGATTCTTCGACGATCGCTCCTAACGTGGCTAGACAGGGGACGAACAGCATCTGCGTGGCCAAGTAGCCCAGCGCTGCTGCGGGAGTGATGGCCGCCTGCAACGCTGTCATCAGCCCGGCCTCGCTATCTGCGGCGCCGAGCAACACCGCCAGAGAAGCGAGGGCGGCTTCTTTGGAGACGAACGAGGTAAACAGCGCCACGAGCATTCTCCAATCCAGGCCCATCAGCCTGCCCAGCGGAGTCAGGGCGTGTCCTATCGTCGCCAGTATGCTGGTCTCGATCTCACCGTTGGGGAAGTACGAGAGCGCCCAGATCCCCACCGCCACAGCCAGTATCACCGTGCCCGCCTTGGTCAGGAACTGCCTGGCCCTCTGCCAAACGAACGTACCGATGGTGCGCAAGTTCGGGCGGTGATAGAGCGGCAATTCCATGATGAACCCGATCCGCTCGCCGGGCAACACCACCCGGTCCAGCAGGATACCGGTGAGCGCCATTAGCGCCAGCGCGCCCAGTATCATGCCCAACACGACCAGCGTCGCACTGCCAGGGCTGAAGAAGATGGGCGCGTAAAACATAAGTGTCATCGTCATCGCCATACACGGCACGAACGGCATCAGCAAGACCGCCTTCAAGCGCGCCCGCTCCGTTTCAATCACCCGCGTGCCCACGACAGCCGGGATATTGCAGACGAAGCCCATCAGCAACGGCAAGAACGACTTGCCGTGCAAGCCGATCCTGCGCATGGCGCGGTCCATCACGTAGGCCACTCGCGCCATATAGCCGATGTCTTCCAGCAACCCGAACAGGACGAAGCAGACGATCAAGAACCCCAGGAACGCCAGCACTGCCCCTACACCGGGTATAATCCCTTCCACCACCAGACCGGATATCCAGGCCGGGGCATTCACCAGCAGTGGTGCGACAACTGTCCCTAGCGACGAGATGCCGTTCATAATCCCCATTGAGATTGGTATCCCGATGGCCATTGCTGCTACGATCGCAGTGATCAAGATGCCCAGCATCGTGAATACGCCCCAGACCGGGTGCGTGGCGATGCGGTCGAACCGGCGCGTGCGGGTGATGGCGCCCACTTTGGGGCGCTCGACCGCGGCGCGGGTCATGCGCTCGATCCACTCGTAGCGTCCGCTGGCCACGGCCAGTTGGGCGTCGTCGTGCTCCCGCAAGAGGCCCTCCACCTTCGCCCAGCGTGCCGGGTCAAGGCTACCCTTCATCGTCTCCGTGACAGCCTTGTCTCCCTCCAGCAGTTTGAGGGTCACCCAATCCTCCGGATAGGGGGCCGGGACGCTGCCCGCGATCTGGGCCCGCACGTCGTCCAGCAGGGCGCGGTGATCCTCCCGCACCTCCGGCTTGCTGGGCGCATACTCCACCCCGTCGTGAACGAGGTCGTGGACGACCGCCAACAACTCTTTCACACCCTGGTTCTTCGCCGCCACCATCGGCACCACCCTGAGCCCTGTCGCCTCCTCCAGCACTTTGGGGTCAACGGGGCGCCCCTCCTGCTCGGCCACGTCCATCATGTTCAGGGCGATGATGACCGGCACCGAGAGCGGCAACAGTTCGGTCACCAGGTACAGGTTGCGCTCCAACATCGCCGCGTCCGTCACCACGACCACCACGTCAGGGCGCTCCTTGATGATGAAATTGCGGGCGATTAACTCCTCCGGCGAGTTGGCCGTCAGGCTGTAGGTACCGGGCAGGTCCACCAGGCGATAGGTGCTGCCGTTGTAGGTCACTGTGCCTACTTTGCGCTCCACCGTCTTGCCCGGCCAGTTGCCCACGTGCTGCTTTAGGCCGGTGAGCACGTTGAACACCGTGGACTTGCCCGTGTTGGGCTGCCCGGCCAGGGCCACGGTGATAGTGCGCTCGACCATCTCCAGGCGGCCTGCTTGCCGCTCAACCACCTGTGTCTCAGTTTGTTTGCGTTCTTGTACGCTCACTGTTCTACCCTCCTGATCTGTACCTTGTTAGCCTCGCCGCGTCCCAGCGCGACGTGGGTATCGCGCACGACGACGATGAGTGGGCTACGGCGGAAGTTCTGTACCATTGCTACCTCTGTGCCAGGGGTGAAGCCCAGCGCGACTGCCCGGCTGATGAAACCCCGGCCACCGTCCAGATCTTGCACCACCCCCACTTCTCCGGTCTTGAGCGAATTCAAAGGTGCCATTTTCTCCCTCCTTTCTGGCTCAGCACGATCCCGTAGTGACGACTTCAGTCGTCTTGGTGCAAGGACGACTGAAGTCGCTACTACGAGCCCAATCCGTGATCTACTAGCATTGCTTAATCGGTACGTGATCTGATCAATCGCTTATGCGCCTCACCCCCTTTCAGCACAGCACGGGTTGGTCATTGGTCATTGATCATTGGTCATTGTCCATTGCCACATCCGCCAGAGCGCGGGAGATGCTGCTCACACTGGAACTGGGCAGCATGTAGTAAGGCTTCTCCCATTTCTTGCAGATTTTCTTCACGCTCAGGCAGGCGTGGTGGCTGTTGATGTCCACCGGACAGAGGATGACGTCGGCCCACCCGATCAGATTCTCCAGGGCCCGCTCACCGCCGCTGGTACCGCCGTCGTGATACCCAAACTCACCGCCCATCTTTTCCACCAGGTCGCGATAAAAGGCGCGGAGTTTGGTGATGCCGCCGACGAGCAACACGTGCCGGGCGCACAGGTCACGGTTGGGACAGGTTTCGCACTTCGCTTCATCGCGGAGCATCTCCTGTAGCAAGCATTCTATTTCTGCCCGCATCAACTGATTGATCTCTACCTGTGACGCCAGCTCGGCTGCCAGGTGGTCGTTCTCGGCCTTCACCCGGTCTAACGTCGCCGCCTGTGCCTGAAGTCGGCGTTCCGCCTTTTCGAGCTGGGTGCGCAGGGCATCGTTCTCCTTCCGCAGCCGCTGGCTCTGGCTGTCACGCTTCAACGTCTCGTTCTCCACCCTTAGCGCCCGCACCGTCCGCTCCAGTTCGGCCTGTGCCTTCTCCGACGTGTGCAGCGCTTGTGCAGCCTCGCGGGCGCGTTTCCAGGCCTTCCGCAGTTTGTCGGTCAACTTCTGGTTCTCCGCGCGCAACCGCTTGACCTGCTGCAACTCCTGCCGCGCTATGGCACACTGGCCGTGCATCAGCATGTGCGTATCGGCGAAAATCTTGCCTATCGCCTGCTCCGACAAACTGGGGTTAGTAGCGGCAACCCAGAGCAATCCCCCAATCAGCCCACTCTTCAACCCTTCCTGCCAGATGGGAAGGAACTCCGCCTCCGAACACGTGCCGAAGTCCGCCACCTGGCGCCGGTACTCGTTGTCCAGGTAACGCTGGACGCGGCGGGAGAGGGGACTTTCTGACCCGATGCTCTGCACTAATGTCGCGTGGACGTCGTAGTCGCTCATCCCGTCGAGCGATATGCGGGCCTTCTTGAGAATCCTCTTCTGGTCGGAAAGGCCCAGGCAGGCACCGATGACAGGACAGTACAGACGCCAGTCCATCTCCCAGATCAGCTTGCGTTCTCGTGTGTGCGGGTTGTTGGTGGAGGTGTTGGGTGTCTCACTCATAATGAACCTCCCTCATATCCCAGCGAGCTCAGTGGTAGACAAGTACTGTTGCACAATCAGGCGAAGCCCAACAGCCGTCCCCCCTGATACACCAGAAATGTGATCAGGCCGGCCATGACGAGGGGCACGACCAATCCCATTAGCGTCCACTTGAGACTGCGGGTCTCCTTCCAGGTGGCCCACACGGTAACCAGGCAGGGCAGGTAGAGCATAAAGAATACCAGGAACGTGTACGCGGTCAATGGCGTCCACGCCTGGGGCAGGTAGTTCAGCACCTGCTCCGACTCGGCCAGGCTGGCTTGCAGGCCGCAGGTCATGGCCAAGGCGGGCACGATGATCTCCTTGGCCGGCAGGGTGAAGAGCAGGGCGGTCAGCATTGCGCCGCTCAACCCCCAGGGCCGGCCCAGCGGCGCCAGCGTACGCACCAGCCAGCCGATGGCCGTCCGCTCAAAGGGGACGCCGGGGGGCACGTTGCCCAGGACCCAGATGAGCAGCGTGGCCGGCGCGGCGAACTCGACCGCCCGCCACATAGTGTGCACCACCCGGTCCACCAGTGACCGCCATATCACCTGCCCGAACTGGGGTTTGCGGTAAGGATGCATCTCCAGCACGAAGCCACCCGGCTCCCCCCGGAAGATGGTTTTGTTCAGGATCAGGGTGGCCAGAAAGGCGGCCCCCAGGCTGAGGAAAAACAGGGAGAGCATCACCGGAAATGCCCTAGCGCCGAAAAGGGCAATCGCCAGGGCCGCGCCCGCGCCGTAACTACCGCTGCAGATGATCAGGGGACCGGTGAGGATGGACGCCAGGCGGGCTTTCTTGTTTTCGATGATGCGCGAGGCCATCACGCCGGTGACGTTGCAGCCAAAGCACATGCCCCAGGTGAGACACTGCTTCCCCTGGGAACCCACCGCTCGCATGGGCCGGTCCAGGTTAAAGGCCACCCGGGGCAAAAGTCCCAGGTCCTCCATCAGGTCGAAGGCGATGAACAGGATGATCATCGGGGGCAGCATGGCCGCGATGACCGTCCCCGTGCCCATGAGAAGACCATCTACCAGAGCGCCGGTCACCCACCAGGGGGCCTGAATGTTCGTCAGCCAGGCGCGGGCGACGTGGATCAGCCAGGAGAAGCCGGCCTCCAGCCAGCCGCCCCCGATCTCGCCCCCCTGAATGGTGATCCAGAATACGAGAGTGAGCATCGCCAGCATGATCGGCCACGACCAGACCTTGTGGGTAACGATGCAGTCAATGCGCTCGGTCAGGCTCTCTTCCACCGGGCGCAGGCGACGGGCCACCCTGTGTGTCACGTCGTGGGCGAATTCGAAGCGACGGCGGACGATCTCCACCTTGGCGTCGGGCCGGGTCCCCTCGCGCAGGCGCATGGCCCGGTTCAGGACAGCCCGCAAGGCTTCGGGGGAGGGGGACGGAGCATCCTCGCCCGGCTTCAGGCAGCAGGCCGTCAGGTCCCCCTGCTGAAAAGCCTCGACGATCTGCGGGTCATCTTCTAGGAGTTTGAGCGCCACCCAGCGACCCCGGCCGTCAATGCCCAGACGGGCCAGGTCGGCCTCCAGGTTCTCGACGTGCCCCTCGACGGTCAGCCCGTAATCCACTGCCGCCGGCTGGGTCGGCCGCCGCCCCGTGACCACCTCCACTACCGCCGCCAACAGTTCCGGGAGGCCCTCTCCTTCCGTGGCGACGGTGGGCACCACCGGCACCCCCAGGTCTGCCTCCAGGGCTGCAACGTCAATCTGCCATCCCTGCCGCTTCACCTCGTCCATCAGGTTGAGGGCTATCACCACCCGGTCGGTCAGCTCCAGGATCTGCAATGCCAGATTGAGATTGCGCTCCAGGCTGGTGGCGTCCACGATGTCAATCACCACATCCGGCTCGCCAGAGAGGACGTAGTCGCGGGCGATGACTTCCTCGGGCGACTGGGCGGCCAGGCTGTAGGTGCCGGGCAGGTCCACCAGGCGGATCTCCCAACCCTGATGGTGGAAGACCCCCTCGGCCCGCTCGACCGTCTTGCCCGGCCAGTTGCCCACGTGCTGCCGGCTGCCGGTGAGGGCGTTGAAGATGACGCTCTTGCCCCCGTTGGGATTGCCAGCCACACCCACGGTGATCGTCTTTTTATCCATTTCTCACCTCTTCTACCAGGATGCTGTCGGCGTCTGTGCGGCGCATGGCGATGGCCGTGCCCTTGACGCGGTACTCGACCGGGTCGCCCAGGGGTGCCGTGCGGATCACGGTCACCACGGCGCCAGGCACCAGGCCCATGTCGAGCATGCGCCGTTGCTGCTTGCCACCACCCTTGACCTCGGACACCATCGCCCGGCTGCCCACCGGGAGTTCGCCCAGGGGCACAGGCAGGACGGGCACCGGCACGGCGTGGACGCGCCCAGCCGCCGCCGTTGCCAGGGGGAGGATATCTGCATCAACTTTCACCCTCAGGTGCTTCGGCTGGCGTTCAATTATCTCCACTTCAGCGCCAGGCTTCAAGCCCATAGCCACCAGTTGGGCCAGGAGGACCGGCGGCTCATTTTCCACACGCAGGATACGGAGTCGGTCGCCCGGCATGTAAGCGAGCAGGGGATTGCCGGCCGGAGGAGGCACTCGACGGCCAGCATCGGGGATGATGTCGCCGTGGGGGTCCCAAGCGGGATGGCCGAGTTCCGCGTCCAGTTCCGCCGCCTTGTCCGGCGTCGTCTCGTGCTCCCGGCGGTGGGCCTCGACGTGAACGGCCTCCAGGGGCATCCCCTCCCGGTCCACCAGGTAGCGCTCCCACAGACGATGCACGCGGATCAATTCCTGGGCCCGCTCTCGACCTCTTGTTGTCAGACAGATACCTGCGCTCACGTCCCCCTCGGCCCAGGCAAAGGCCACCAGCGTTTCCATCAGATTCTCGGCCATCTGGATCGAGATGCCCATCGCCCGGGCCAGAACCCCAGCCTCCACGGTGCCCCCACTTCGCTGGAGTTTGTAGACCTCTTTGAGGGCGTCTTCCATCTCGACGAGTCGGGATGGCTGCGGGCGCGCCGTAGCTTGGGGTCGTCGCCGCAGCGCCCACAGCAATAGAATGGCCAGCACAACGGATACAGCCGGCCACAGCCAGTCAGATATGTCAAAAGTCTCCATTTTGGTCTCCTTTGTCCGTGCTTCACTCCCTTTCAGACTGATAGTCCCTTTGGCTGCGGTTGGAGGACCTTGTCGAGTCGTTCTCCAGGACCAACCACCACAGCACGATTGCCTGCCTGCGGTCAACGTGCTGGCCCTCTCGCACGTAGGGCGCGACGTAGGCGGCAATGCGGTCGCGCAGCGCGGCGTCCACCGGCACGTGCTTGGCGATAAAGCCGATGACGTAGTCTCCGAAGTGTGGATCCAATGTCACTTGCATGGGGCGGATGCGCATCTGGCGTCGCGCCCGACAGGCGCTACGCCATTCGATGAGGGGTTGGATCACTGTTTGACCTTATGGCTCTCCTCGGTGAAACTGCTGCATGAACGTTCTCCTGAGCTTCCGATAAGCGGCCCGTGCCCATCATCGTCGGCGTGCCCCCCTCATCCCTATTTTACTCTCTTCGCTCGATCCTGTAAAGCCAGGACCCGTCCTCACACTGCTCGCAACTGAAATCGTACCGCCCCTCGGTCTCCTCCCTCATCCCCAACTCCATCCTCATGCCCACCGGCTCGTGATCGCCGATCACTTACAAGGTCTGCGGAGCCCCTATCTCACCCAACCTCTCCAGGATGGCAAAGATCACGGGATGGAGATGCGAGGGCATCAGTGGGCATACGTCAATGGTCAAGATTTTGGGTTTCATTTGTGCCTCCTTATGAATGGCAATCCTGCTTATCCGGCAACCTGCAATTATTACTCCGTCAGACCCTAATTGACGGGGGGCGTTCTTTGAGTTTGGTACGTGTACCACCAGGCGAGCCGTTTGCACAACCCTGCTGAAGATATTCTGACAGAAGTCGCCCTTTCTGGAGCCCCCTTTTTGTTTTCCTTTTTTCGCTGCCCGGGTCATGCTCTCTTCGCTTCTTTTTTGGGTCTCATCGGCACGATGTAGGGTATCCCGTTCTCGTTTTTCACCAGAGCCTCCACTCCATAGACGTGGGCTATGTTCTCCGGCGTGAACACCGAAACGGGATCGCCGGCATCAAGAATCTTCCCCCCATTCAGCATAACCACCCTATCGGCGTATCTCGATGCCAGATTGAGGTCGTGGATTGCCATTATTGCCGACATTCTCTTTTCCTTCACCACTGACCTGACGATGTCCAAAACCTCGAACTGATGCCTCAAATCCAGGTTGCTGGTGGGTTCATCGAGGAGAAGGACTTGCGGTTCCTGCGCCAAAGCTCTGGCTAGGAGAACCTTTTGCTTCTCCCCTCCACTTAGCTCGTTGAAGTGGCGCAGTGCCATGGCCTCCAGTCCCATCAAAGAAAGCGTCTGGGAGACAATTGCCCTATCCCTGGGAGATATACCCCAGTTTACATACGGTCTCCTTCCCAAAAGCACAGTGTCAAACACCGTGGAAGGGAAAACGTGGGCGGCGCTTTGAGGGAGATAGGCCAGGAACCTGGCTAGCCCTCTTAGTTTTATCTTTCTCACATCTCTCCCCTCCGCCAGGACGGTGCCACCTTTGGGCTTTAGGATCCTGTTGATGCATTTGATAAGCGTAGTTTTCCCCGAACCATTGGGGCCAACGATACTGACCACCTCCCCTTCCCCGACGCTCATAGTTACACCATCCAGAGCAGGTCTGCTGCCGTAACTGAAGCTCACCTCTCTTATCTCGAGTTTCATTACCAATATTGCCTCCTTCTGGTCATCAGTAGATAGAAGAAGAAGGGAGCCCCGATAAAGGAAATCACGATCCCTACCGGGATTATGGTAGGCGAGATAACCGTCCTTCCCACAGTGTCTGCGACAAGGAGCAGTATGGCGCCGATGATACAGGAGCAAGGCAGGAGGAATCTATGGTCTCCCCCGATCGAGAGCCTGGTTATGTGAGGTGCTACCAGGCAGACAAAACCGATTATCCCGGTGAAGGAGATGATGCTGGCAGTGACCAGTGCTGCCAGGATCATGGATATCATCCTCACCCGGCCGCAGTTGACCCCCAGGGTGGTGGCAATCTCATCCCCCCCTGAAGCCATAGCGTTCAAGTCCCAGGAATATTTCATCAGAAGGGGAAGGCAGACCAGCGTTATAGCCAAAAGTATTACGATGTTTTCCCACGAGGAACCGGTGAGAGTACCAAACATCCAGTGGACCACCTCCGCCAGTTCTCCCTCTGTAGCGATGTATTGTAAGAAAGAAGTAATAGCCCCGAAGAAGTACATTAAGGCAATCCCGACAAGTATGAACGACTCCGGGGTTATCCCTCTTAGCCTACCGATTCCCAAGATCAAGAAAGAGACACCCATAGCAGAAATGAAAGCACTCATTATCACCACATACTTCCCACTCCCCATCAGGTTGAATCCAAAGATGATGGCTACGGATGCCCCCAGCGTTGCTCCAGAAGAGACTCCCACAGTAAAAGGACTCACCAGAGGGTTTCTTAAGACCCCCTGCATAGTCGCTCCAGAGATGGCAAGCCCGGCTCCAGCAATGATTCCCATCATAATTCGGGGAAGTCTAAGGTGCCAAACGATGACGCTGGCAGTGGAGCTACTTTCTACGCCGCTAGAAGAGAATATCCTGGCGATAATAGCATGGACTACATCTCTCACCCTCAGGTTTGCTCCTCCCAGCGAGGTTGCTGCCAGCGCCACAACTGCAAGAAGGGCCAGGGAAGCAAAGGTGAAAAGAACTCTTTTTGCAGTGAATTTGGAGTAAGCCTCATTTGTTTGATCCGCCATAGTCACTACTCACACCTTTCGTTATTTCGTTATCACTCGTTTCACAACTTGGAACGTCAATCATCGGCGTAGGTTCGAGTCAGGAACCTCGAACCTACGCCTGATTCAAGAGCGGGTGACTGCCATCATGGCTCTGGATACATAAACACCCCCTTGAACTCAACGCCCTGAAACTCTTCGTAGTATTCTGCGAGAAGGGAGTCAGGGTCGATGTCGGCGAAACGCTCAGGATAGAGAATCTTGGCAAAGTAAAGGATGGTGATGATCTTCGTCGGCCCAGCACCGAGAGCTGACGAAACCACGTATACCTTTCCATCCTTTACCGCATCGAGCTCACTCCATCCCGGGCGGGCGGTGAACTCATCTACATAGGCTTTCATGGGCTCTGTGTCGGTTACCCCGTATCCCATCTTGGGAGCGCGTCTGACATCCTTCAGAATCACCTGAGGATTCCTTTCCAGCAACACTTCGGGATCTACCTCGGTGGCTGGCTTGGCTGCATCGGCGAAGATATTGCTGCCTCCAGCCGTCTCTATCATGCTATGCCATTCCGAACCCGGACCGAAAGCCATATAATCTCCCCCGTGACTTTCGGCATATACCGTCACTTTCTCTTCCGGCTTCAAGTCCTTCACCTTGCTTTCCACCACCTGCGGTACACTTTGCAAGAAGTCGCTGAGCTTGGCAGCCGCTTCTTCCTTTCCGAACATCTTCCCCAGCGTCTCTATGTCCTCAAAAAGGGTGTCGAGCTTGTAGCAATCTATTCCGACAACCTTGATGCCCGCCGGAGCCAGGGTATCCGCCATCGCGGCTATGTCAACGGCAGGATGCGTCCCGTAGGTAAGCACAACCTGAGGATCTAACTCGATGATCTTTTCGTAATCTGGCTCACCGTGGGCGTGCTTAGCCACTACCGGCTCTTGGGCTAGCGCAGGCCAGTAATCAGGCTTCGCTAGCGAACCGCTTACGCCAATAACCGTGCCGGCTGCTCCCAGGGCGCGCATAACCTCAGCGTTGGGTGGATTAAGGACAACGACTCGCTCCAGGGGAAACGGTAGTTCGATTTCCCTACCTGCACTATCGGTGATGGTTATTGTCACTGGGGTGGGTGTCGGAGTCGGCGTTGGCGTTGGGGGGAAGGGCGTCGGCGGTGGCGTGTGTGGGGTAGGGCTGGGCGAGGGATCGAGGGCGCGCGCC
>JAUWOY010000060.1 GCA_030611885.1 Chloroflexota bacterium
CGTCCTCGTCCAGAGGCGCGACCTCGTTGCCCAGCACGTCGTGCCCGCCGCGCAGGTAGACCACGTCGTCGGTGACAAGCTCTTGCTGAAAGCCGTACTGTTCCATCAGCTCCCGATCGTAGCCGATGAGCAGCAGGCAAATGGGACTGCCCTGTCCCTCGGCGATGGCGTTGGTCGCCAGCGTGGTCGAGAGGGCCACCAGGTCCACGGCTTCCGGCGACAAAAGTGGGTAGGCGGGTGGGGCTACCACCCGCCCCCCGTTGTCGCAATGGGGTCAATTCCCCATATTTACCGGCGTGCGGCTTTCCCGCACCGGGCGACCCCCGATACATTGCCCACATAAGGGAAATCTCCGGCACACTATGACACCAGGCTGTATAAAGATACCAGACCCATACGGGCCAGGTGTTTGTTCCGCCAACGCCAGTTATCGAGTTTGCTAATGCGCTCGAACTTGATACAGCGCAAGCGTTTCCGAATCCAGCGGTCCAGCCGGTCAAATTGACGTTTGACAGTACTAAAAGGGGTGGCGAAGTAATGAGCAAACCCCAAGATGACCCGGTTGAGGGCTCGAAAGGTATCCTGGTCGAGGTTGTGGGAGCGGACAGTCAACTTACGGATTTTATCCTTGAATTTCTCCACGGACTTGGGCCGAATAGAGACGCCCCAGGAGGAGATTTGGAAGCCCAGGAAGGGAAACCCTTGCTGAAAAGTCGTAATCACCGTTTTCTCTGGTGAGAGCGACAACCCCAACTCGTTCTGGACAATCTCCGAGACCAAGGCCAGAGCTTGTTCGGCAGAGGAGCGGTCAGAGCAAAGGACAACGGAATCATCCGCGTAGCGGACAAACCGGAGGCCGGCCTGTGCCAATCGTTGATCCAAAACATCGAGAACGATGTTAGCCAGTAAAGGGGAGATAACACCCCCTTGCGGCGTGCCTTTAACCGTTGGGTGGAGGAAACCCTCCTCCCACACTCCCGCCGTGAGGAATTCGCGGAGTATCTGCAAGATATTGCCGTCAGCTACCCGCTCGGCCACCAAGTCAACGATCAGCTCATGAGGGATATTGTCGAAGAAGCCTTGGATATCGGCGTCTACGACCCATCGGTAGCCATCCTGATAAAATTCCAGGATACGTTCGACGGCCTGATGAGCGTTCCGACCTGGGCGGAAACCAAAGGAGTCCTCCGAAAACGTCGGCTCGAAGATAGGTTCGAGAAGGGAACGGATCACTTCTTGAGCTACCCTGTCGCGGACGGTGGGGATGCCCAAGGGACGCCACTGACCTTTTCCTTTCGGGATGAAAGCACGGCGAAGAGGCGCGGCCTGATAATGGCCTCGATGTTTGAGGTCAAACATCAGAGCGGCCAGGTTTTGTTCGAGGTTGGCTTCAAACATCTGGATGTCAACCCCGTCCACACCGGCAGCACCGCGATTCTTCTTGACAGACTTGAAGGCACGATGCATCCGTGCCATATCAATTCGTCCCGTAAGGGAATGGACTTTCAGGCGTACAGCCACGAGTCACTCCTTGATGTGCCAGGGATTTGCGGGGCAACCACTAACCACCGTTCGTGGCTTTTCCCACAGGGAAGGCGTCTTTTCCGGCGTCCGATGTTGTCTGAGCAAGACAGACCGACGCGAACAGGCGTCCACCAGAAGGGAAACATACCATCCATAAGGGATAACATCCACGAGGGCAGAGAGTGATAGCCCTCACTGTAACAGGTGCAGCCCTTCACCGTTGATACATCGGCTACTATGGCTGCGCTGACTACCTTAGACTGCTGGGAAGCAAGTTCCTCTCAGCAGACCGCAGCTTAGGTCAGGCACTTCGGCATAACCTTATAGCCTGACGTTACCTCAGTGGCCTGGCTGACACAGTTCCAAGACAAAGAGGACTACGTGGGTTCTCAATTGGTCAGTACATTACCTATTTGTTACGGTGAAGTCACCAATCACGCACCAAGGCAGGACGGGCATAACCGTGTACTGCCTGTCCCGACGGTGGGTCAGACCGTCAATGCTTCAGCCGAAGTCGGAGCTTGGCATACCCTGGCCCCGCCGAAACGTGGCTCCCCCGCAACCCTGCGACTTGCCCACTCCGTGCCCGTTCCTTGCGGAACGAACCTGGGTCTTAGCCCTTTCGGGTTTCGGGTCAACAGTTCTGCACCATCACGGAATGGCACAGGTTGGATTTGCACCAACTTGGTAATGTACCTTCAATTCACACGACCACCCAGGTCTTTGATGAGGTCTTGGCCGTCCACCTGGTAGGTCAGCATGATGGGCCACTCCATCAGGTCTGCGGCAGCGACTTCGACCGTCATGCCGTCCTCGGCCACCATGATCATGGCTCCAGCGTGGGCAGCAGGAAAAGATAAGCAGAGAAGGTCTCTTCTCCCCAGTTGTGCCACCAGTGGCCTGCCTTGCGTGTGAGTGCGGATTGTTGTATCATTTCATCCACCTCCTCAAATCATATTCTCTGTGGCGCAAGATGGCATCTTGTGCTACGCTTCTGCGCTGGCGGCGAAGCGGGCCGTACTGGAGATACTCTCCACCAGCATCTGTTGCACCCGTTCGCCCCCCAGCCCGACCAGTTGTGTTCCCTTGATCTCCCAGCGTGATTACTCCGTCAAAGCCGGCTCTGACCAACGCTGGCAGCCAGGTTTGATAAGGCACCCGCCCGTAGATGAGCGGGTAGTGGTCAACGCCCTGCTCGTCAACGTCGTGCACATGGACGTGGCAGACGTGCTGCAGCCAGGCCTCATCCGGGAGGTCGTAGTGGCCAGCCAACACATCGTGGCCCATGTCCCAGCAGATGCCCAGGCGAGGGTCACCGATCTCCTCGACAATGCGCAGCACCTCGGCCCGGTCGGTGCCTATCTTGACCCGCCGGGGGTTGGGGGTCAGATTCTCCAGGGCGAAAACCAACGACGGGTAGCGCGCCAGGGCCCACTCCAGGAAGGCAACCGTATCAGCGTACAATCGCTCGTGGGGCCGGGTGGTCGAATGTGCCCCGTGGATGACCACCGTCGTGGGGCCGAAGCGGGCGGCGATGTCGAGCATTGGAGCATAGGCCGATTTGACCGCCGCCTGCTCCTGGCCGGCGAAGCCGGTGATGGCGTAGGGCTGCCGGTAGGGAGCGTGGAAGCACAGGGCGAATCCCAGCCGCCGACAGTCCTCCATCAGCGGTGGAAGACGGAGCCAGTCGGGGTCATTTGGCCACAGCTCGAATTCCAGCGCGGAAAGCCCCGCGGCCTGCAATGGCTCCAGAAAGCCAGCCAGCGCCTCGCCGAAGGCCCAACGTGGATGCATGTTGAAACCGATTCTGGGAGTAGTTGTCGTCAAGAGTGCCTCCACAAGGTCAGGACTGGAGATGGGATTGGAGATGGGATTCGTAGTAGCGACTTCAGTCGCTTTGGCTCCACTGTGGACGACTGAAGTCGTCACTACGAAAAAACGCCAGTGTCCAGTCAGGACTTTGAGATGCTGACCAACCCATGTGCCACCGCCGCCAGATCGAGTCCGTTGACCCGCTCGACCTCGGCCAGCATGGCGCGATCCACTGCCCCGATGCCTCGCAGCGCGCCGCAGATGGCCCCCGCGATGGCTCCGATGGTGTCGGTGTCGCCGCCGATGTTGGCCGCGTAACGCACGGCTCGCATCGGGTCGCCCTCGGCCAGGGCCGCCAGACCGAAGGCGGTGGGGATGCTTTCTGTGACCAGCATGTCTACGCCGACGTAATTGTACAATGCCTGCAGGGCTTCAGCCTCGTTCTCGGCCTCACGCACCAGGCGAACCGCCAGGGCGATGCGCTGCTCCAGCGGTGGCGTCCAGGCCCAGGCCCCGTGCTGGCGGCCACGGGTCGCTCCTCCCATGCCTGCCTGCAGCACGGCATCCAGGCTGGCATCGTCGCGCATCGCCTCGGCGATGGCACAGGCTACAGCCGCTGCTCCAGAGATGGCCAGCGTGGTGCCGTGGGTGGGCAGACAGGCTTCAACTGTGTCCTGCAGCGTCCCTTCCAGGTTGCCAGCGTTGACGATGCCTACCGGAGCAATCCGCATGGCCGCGCCGTTGGTCTTGCCCTGGCGTCCGCTTTGGCGGGGAGACTCTCCAGCTCGTAACGCCTCCAATGCCCGGCGCGTGCTGGGCCCCAGATAGAGCGCCAGGTGCTCGCTCTGCGCTGCTGCCCAGTCGAGCATGGCCTGGGCCACAGTCTCGGCGCGCATCTGTCCATCGCGGAGATAGACCTCGGCCAGCACCAGGGCCTGCTCGGTGTCGTCGGTGATGCGACCCCAGGGCAACGCGGCGTGCGGGTGCCAATCGGGTGGGGAGACCAGGTTTTCGACCCAGCCGTATTCCGCCGCGATTTGTTCCGGCGTCAGGAACTCGGTGGGCATCCCCATTGCATCTCCCAGCGCCAGCCCGGCCAGGCAACCATAGGCTTTATCAAATTGTGAATTGTGAATTGCGAATAGCGAATCACGTTTCACGTTTCACTCCCGTGCTTCTCCAGCACCGCCTCAGCGGTGACCGTGTCCGTCACCAGCACGTTCAAGCACCCTCCTCGCAGCGCGCCCAGGATGGCAGCGACTTTTTCCTCGCCCCCGGCGACGCCGATCACGTGATCCAGCGCCTTCAGTTGTTCCAAAGAGATGCCAATGACGCCGGGCTCGACGAGGCACTGTCGTCCCTGGGCATCAAAGAAGCGCCCGCAGAGATCGCCTACCGCTCCCCGCCGTTCCAACTCCAGCAAAAGGGAGTCGTCCATGTAACCGGCAAAGAGCATGGAAGACTGGCGTTGCAAGGCAAAGTGGCCGATGCCTACCAGAACCACGTCGAGTTTGGGCCAGCTCTGGATCACCGACGCCACGTCGGCCACCTGGAACAGCGCCTGGCAGGTTGACGGATCGCTGACGAAGGCCGGTGCATAGAGAGCCAACCAACTGCCGCTGAAAGCCTCGGCCAACCCCCGGGCCAGATCATTCACCTGAAACGATGGGGATATCTGCCCTAATCCGCCGATCAGGGGAAAGACCTGCACCTCGGCCTGTCGCTCGGTGCCCAACGCCTCGACGGCGGCGTGCAGGGTGCGCCCCCAGCCAATGCCTACCAGACTACCGTTGTTGAGCGTGGAGCTCAGGTACTTGGCCGTCGCGAGACCAAGGCGTCGCCGCAGTAGTTCGCCGCTCGCCCCTTCGCCAGACACCACCACCGCTTGCCGCAGGTGAAAAGCGCTTGCCAGACGGGTC
This sequence comes from Chloroflexota bacterium, assembly GCA_030611885.1. GTDB lineage: Bacteria > Chloroflexota > Anaerolineae > VGOG01 > VGOG01 > JAUWOY01. The sequence continues at coordinate 5,256 of JAUWOY010000060.1, forward strand.
CCCAATTCCTCAAAGGTCGCAAAGGGATCCACCACCGTGATCTGGACGACCCCCTCCTGGCGAGCCTGCGCCAGCAGCCGGGAGACAGTGGGACGGGAAACGCCCAGTTCCTGGGCCACCTGTTGCTGCGTCAAGTTGTCTTCGTAATACAGCCGGGCTGCCTGAAGGATCAGACGTAGCTCTTCGCGGGAGCTCATGGCGGTGCCTCTCTGTTCATGCTGGGTTGTGATTATCTGAAGGGTGTGCACAAATGGCTGACGAGGGTGCTGTCAATGGATTCAGGGAACAGATTGAACGGATTAGAGGCGGCTAGTATCCGTTCAATCCGCTCCAGAAATCCGTTGACAGCTCGCTTCACTACACCCCAACGAATTATGCACACCCCTCACTTATCTGGTTGAGGTGCAAGAAGGTAGATCGTAAAACCGGGTAGAGATTTTTCCAGATAGAGAACAATGCTCTATAGATGGTGGTGTGAGCGGCTTGTGGCTCGAACGTGGCCGCTGGATGCGCCATGGCAGCGGCCGCGTCGCTCAATCCGTCGAAGGCGCCCGTACCGACGGCTGCCAGGATCGCCGCGCCCAGACACGCCGCGTCGGAGACGGCCATCTGCTGCACCGGCAGCCCGGTGACGTCGGCCTTGATCTGGTTCCAGAAAGCAGAGCGGGCTCCCCCGCCAGAGACGCGCAGCGTCGTCGGGCGAGTGCCGGCGGCGGTCAGGCTGCGCTCCAGCACGTCCTCCACGGCAAAGGCCACCCCTTCGTAGACAGCGCGAGCGCAGTGAGCACGGGTGTGATGGTCGGTCAGGCCAACGAAAGCCCCCCGGGCAGCGCTGTCCCAGACCGGCGCTCGCTCGCCGCGCAGGTAGGGCAGGGAAAGAAGCCCCTCGGCTCCCGGCGCGACGGCGGACGCCTCAGCTTCCATCCGCTCGAAATCGGGTTCGCCTCCGTAGAAACCTCGTGCCAGCCACTCGAGCGCCGCACCGCCCATTTGCATCGGCCCGCCGATCCAGTGACATCCTTCCACCAGCGGCGAACTGAAGACGCCGTCCCCCTCGACCGGCTGGGCTGTGACCAGGGCTACCACCTCCGACGTACCGGCCACGTCCACCGCGCAGCCCGGCTCGACTCCCCCGCAGCCGATGACGTCGCACCAGGCATCTATGGTGCCGATCACCACCGGCGTGCCGGCGGGCAGTCCGGTGAGAGCCGCTGCCTCTGGCGTCACCGAGCCAACCACGTCGGTGGGAGATAGGGCGGGGGGCATTTTCTCCGGCTCTACCCCCAACAGGGCCAGGTAGTCGGCGTGGTAGCGCTCCGTCTCCGGGTGAAGGAGACAGAAGCCGCTGTTGACGTCGGTGGCAATGCGACCGGTCAATTGTTGGGCGATAAAGTCCTTGGGCTGCACGATGGCGGTGCAGCGGTTCCAATCGTCGGGGCGGTGGGTTTTCAGCCACAGCAACCGGGCCGGGGGCTGCGTCGCGTCGGTGATGAAAGGGTAGCCCGTCCAGGCGCGCGCCTGCTGCGGCGTGATATGCTCCGCCAGCCAGGCGGATTCGGCGACGGCGCGCCGGTCGCTCCAGACGATGGCCCGGCCCAACGATCTGCCATCGGCGGCGACCAGCACGTGGCCGGGCGTTTGCCCGCTCAACCCCACGGCCGCGATCTGGTCTGCGTCTGCCCCGGTCAGCGCCTCCCGCAGCGCGGCGCGAGTGGCCTCCCACCATTCCACCGGCTCCTGCTCGGTCCAACTGGGGTGAGGCGTGTAAAGCCGGTACCCTCGTCGGATCAGGTGCAGCAGCCGCCCGGCCTCATCAAAGAGGCCGACCTTGACCGCCGACGTGCCCAGGTCGAGTCCGACGAACAGTCTGCTCAAAAGCAATCCTCGTTTCTCACTCGAACACCACCACGGCTTTCAATCCAGCCTGGTCGGCGACGTGGGCCACCGCTTCCGCCGTGCGCTCGAAGGGGAAGACGCCTGTGATGAGCGGCCGCGCATCAACCTGCCCTTCGGACAGCAGGCGTAGTGCCTGTTTCACGTGCTCCGGCCCCACGCCGAACGAGCCGGTGAGGTGAATCTGCTGGTAGTGCAACTGGCGCAGGTCGAGGGTGATGGTAGTACCCTGGGGCACGCCAGCGAAGGCGTTCAGCACGCCGCCGGGCCGCAGCGCGGTCAGTCCGCTCTCCACCGCCTCGGCGCTGGAGACGGCGACGATGACCACGTCGGCTCCTCGGCCCTCGGTCAGATCGGCGACGCGCTGGCGCAGGTCTTGATCGTTGACATTGACGACGGCATCGGCGTAATGCTCCCGCGCCACTGCCAATCGGTGCGGTGTCATGCCGGCCACGATGACCGGTCGAGCGCCGCAGGCCCCGGCAACGGCGGCGTTCATCAATCCCATCGGCCCGTCGCCCACCACCAGCACCGAATCGACGGCCGTCACATGGCAGGCCTCCACGGCCTGCACGCAGCAGCCAATCGGCTCGGCCAGGGCAGCCATTTCTACGGAAAGGCTGGAAGGCAGCGGAAAGAGCCCTCGTTCAGCCAGCGCTTTTGGCACAGCTACCCGTTCGGCCAGGCCGCCCGGATGGAGGCTGTTCTCGAACAGGTGAGGACACAGCGTCGGCTGGCCGTGTCGGCAGTAGTAGCAATCGCCGCAAGGGACATAGGGGGCAGTTGCCACGCGGTCTCCGATTTGCCATTTAGCTCCCTCGCCAACGTCCACGACTTCGCCCACCAATTCGTGGCCCAGGGCGTAGCGCGGACCGCCGCTATACCCGGCGCGCACCAGCTTGACGTCGGTACTGCAGATGCCACAGGCCAGGGGGCGGAGGAGCACTCCCCCCGGTTCAACGGTGGGCTCGCCTACTTCGATCCACTCTACCTGGCCGGGTGACCCGGCGACGACTGCTTTCACGAGATACTTCCCTCTTACCTCCATCGTGCGATGCGCTTGACCAGCGAGATCAAGTCCATCACCTGAACATCTGTCTCGGTCTGGCTGCGAATGTACTGGAACTGTGTGACACAGGCAGGGCAGGCGGTGAGCAAGACCTGCGCGCCGGTGGCCTCGGCCTCCCGCAGCCGCCCGTCGCCGGTCAGATCGGTGAGGTCAGGGTAGTCGTAGCGCACAAAAGACCCGGCTCCGCAGCAGTAGGCATCGCGCCCGTGGCGTGGCATCTCGGCCAGCCGCATCCCAGGCATGGCCTCGATGATGGTGCGCGGTGCCTCGTAGACTCCCAGACCACGCCCCAACGTGCAGGGGTCGTGATAGGTGACAACCGTGCCGGGCTGGTAGACGTCGAAGCGGAGGCGGCCGGCCTCCACCTGGCGGGCGATCTCTTCGGTCACGTGGACGATTTCGAAAGGCAGCGGCTCGCCCAGCACCGCCGGGATGTCCTCGCGGAAGGTCCGCATACATCCAGGGCACTCAAAGACCACCCGCTCGACGCCCAGTGCCTTCAGCGCGTCCACGTTGTGGTACATCACTTCGGCCGCCCGCTCGCGCTGACCAGCGGCCATAAACGGGTGCCCGCAGCACCACTCGTCGCTGAGCACGGTGAAGCGGAGCCCAGAGGCGGCCAGGACGGCGTAGGTGTCGCGGGCCAGCGTGCGGCGCACATAGGCCGGCGTGCAGCCGACGAAGAAGGCCACTGACGCAGGCCGGTCTACCCGCGAGCGGTCCTTCAGCCAGGACAGTCGCCGTTCGTGTGGCTTGTCGTAGATGTTATGCTTCTCGGTCAGAATGTCGGCGGCGGCAGCCAGCCCTGGCGGGATCAGTCCCCGCGCCGCCAGGTCTTCTCGCATGGCGGCGAAAATCTTGACGGTGTCAATGTACTTGAAGCAGTGCTCGGCGCAGGCGCGGCACTCCGTGCAGGCGAAGACCCGCCTGATGAGTGACTCGTCGTACTCTAATTCGCCTTCCAGCAAAGCGCGGGCGATGGCGATGCGACCCCGCGCCCCGTAGGACTCGAACGCGCCCCAGGCGTAGGAGGGGCAGAGATTGGCCGGCCCCAGCCAGGAGAGGTCGAAGCAGAAGGCGCAGCGGAGACATTCATAGATGGGTTGGGTGACGGCTTGTAAGGTCAGGTTATTATCGTGTTGCTCAGCCATCGTCCCCTCCTAGCCCCAACACGCCAGGGTTGAGGATGCCGTTAGGGTCCAGTGTGGCTTTGAGCGTCTTCATCAGCCCATAGGCGGTGCCCAAACGCGGCATGATGTACGGCGCGATGCCGGCCACGATGCCGCCCGGCGACATCCAGCGGCTGAAGAGCATCTCCGCAATCTCGGCCCGCACGCACAGTCCCACCTTTCGCGCTTCCGGATCCATCTCTGGGTAGAGCGTATCTACCCACAGGAAGGCCGCGTTGGGGGAAAAGTAGACATCCATGCCCTTGACCCGCATCCCCACGCGGGCGAAATCGGCGTTGTTGGCGACGTACTCGTGCAGCGCGGGGATGGCCTCTTTGAGGGCCTGGGTAGGGAGGAAACCGGCCACCTCAGGGCAGTAGTAGGGACGGCTGCCGTAATACGCGCTGGCGGGGGTGTTGCGCAGCCAGGAGTACATGTGCTCCGTCCAGTAGCGGCGGGTGCACTCGGAGTCCTGGGGCCGGCCCTGGAACGTCTCACAGCAGACCCGCGCCGCCTGGGTGCGCCGTTCCGCCTCGACGGTGCTGTCGCGCGGATGATGGCGTGCAGGAAAGCCTCTCCATCCACGCCAGCCGGCTTCGGTCCGCCGAATAGGCCGACCAGGAAGGTGGCGGCCTGCTGGGACTGAATGGCGCTGGCGGCGTCCACCGCGTCGTCCAGCCGGTCGAAGGCGTAGAACAGAAATCGCTCGCACTCCGGGATGCGGTGGATGCGCAGCGTGACCTCGGTGATGACCCCCAGCGTGCCGCAGGAGCCGATGAACAGACCGGCCAGGTCGGGGCCGTTGGCGCCGCGCTCGATGGGCAGGGGCGCGTCGGTGTTGGCGGCGGAGCCCGTGCGCAGAATCGTGCCGTCCGGCAACACCACCTCCAGTGTGACGACGTGACCACCGGTGACGCCGTACTCGGTGATGCCGTGGGGGACGGCGTTGTAGGCCACCGTGCCGCCGACGGTGCAGGAGAACATCCCCCCGCCGCCGGGCACCGTCATCTCCCAGCCCAGCTTGTTCAACTCGCTATCCACCGCGTGCCAGATGGCGCCCGCCTCAGCGGTCACAACCTGGTTCTCCAGGTCAATCTTGAGGACGCGGTTCATCAGGTCGAGTGCCATCACGATGCAGCCCTCCCTGACGCCGTGATCTACAAAGGTCGTGGCCCGCCCCCAGAGGAAGATCGGCTTGCGCACCTGGTTGGCCAGCTTCACGATCTCCACCACCTCGGCGGTGCTCTCCGGGCGCACGACGATGTCTGGCACGCCGCTGGGCGTGGGGCCGCAGTCGCGGCGGTAGCATATCCGGTCGGCCAGCACGTCGCTGACGTGATCAGGGCCGCAGATCGTTTGCAGGCGAGCCAATAAGTCACTCATCTTCAACCTTTCACTTGTCCTTGCCGCTGTGCCGTACTCTTTCATAAGCACGTCAAAGCGGGGGGATAGAAGATGCAGAACACTGTCAGCGGATTTTTGGAACGGATTGAACGGAAGATGCCGCGCGCGGAGCCCTAATCCGTTCAATCCGCTCCCCGAATCCGTTGACAGTTCCACTCATCCCCCTGCTTTGGGGTGCTAAGTACTTTTTTGAGCACGGGCGTACAATTCTAGCCCAACCGCATTGGCTTCCGCAACCAGCGCCGCCTCGTCCACGGTGAGCACCTGCCGCTGGCGCATCACCACCTGGCCGTCAATGGTCACGTCGCGCACATCGGCGGCGCGGGCGCAAAAGACCAGCGTTGGCAGGATGTTGTGGACGCATTGGTTCATGTAAAATGTTACCTGCCTAGTTTATCGGTTGCGTCTACTATTTTGTCAAATTGCCAATCGGCAAGGGCATTTGCCAATCGAGCCAAATGATAGTAAAATATGAATTGAGTCAGGAACTTTTCTCCCGCTCGCCGAAGGTCTCCCGACCGAGGCGAACTGGGCTCTTCGACCCTTCGACTATGCTCAGGACAGGCAAGCTCAGGACAGGCTCGGTCAGACTTCGTCGTGAGCTCAGTCGAACGAGACCTTTGCCCAGCACAAGGGTACAAACACTGAGAGGTAAGACTTGATCAAAACCTTCGATGTTCGCAATGTCCTCTTGGTTAACAAATTGCAGGATCAAGGCCTGCTGCTTAACCTGGAGGAGGCATTGACTCAAACATATAGGCCGCTTTTAGCAGCGCTGGTGGGGTGGCTCTCCTTACAAGAGGCAGGGGTCTCTACCTATGTGTGCGATGAGGATGAGATGGAAGGGAATCGGCGAATGGCAGGCTTCGCCCAGGTGCGCCTGAGAAAGGAGAGAGCCGAAGCCGATGTGGTCTATCTGGCCCCTTCCCTGTCAGCGGCTGGAGAAGCCATGACCATCTGGCGGCGCCTGTTAGAGAAACTGTGCCGTGAGGCCGGGGAGCAGGGTATCCAGCGCATCTTTGCTCGCCTGCCTGAGGATGGGCTCGAGGTCGCAGCCTTCCAACTGGTGGGGTTCAGCATCTACACCCAGGAAGACATCTTCCGCCTGGCGAAGATGCCACCTGGTCTGCCTCGCCCTGAAAAGAAAACCGTACGCCCCCAGCAGTCCGCCGATGGCTGGGGACTGCAAGGACTCTATGCCGCCATTGCCCCTCGCCTGGTGCAACAAGTGGAGAACTTGACGGCCAAAAAGTGGGAGGCTACACCTGGCCCGTGGCTGAGGCCAGCCAGACGCGAGGGCTGGGTGCTGGAGGATAAGGGAAAAGTCATAGGCTACGTGCGGATTCGCCAAGGACAGACCGGCCATTGGCTAGAAATGCTCCTCCATCCCCAGGCCTACGAGCGAGCCGACGAGCTCGTCGGCCAATCACTTTCTCTCCTGGCGGAATATCCGCCCCTCCCCATCTACTGCTGTTTGCGAAGGTATCAAGGCGGGCTTAGGGTTCCGCTCGAGGCTCAGGGTTTCCAACTCTTCGCCAGCCAATGTGTGATGATCAAGCACACCACCGTCCGGGTTAGGAAGCCAGTCCTGAAGCTGGTACCAGGTCTGGAGAAGAGAGCCGAGGCGGCCACCCCGATGATGAAAACGCAAGGAAATGTCAAATGACCAATGAGCCAATGACCAATTGGCCAATCTCTGACGCACGTCCTGAAGGCACTGTCCCTAACTCGACTACTCGACCATCCGACCACCACGTGCAACAAATGAAGATAACCGATGATCTGGAAGCGTTGTTAGCGGTTCTGCCCCCCTACATCGAGCAGGCGCTTCGGGAGGCCAACGAGAGCGATGACCTGCTGGAGATCGTGTTAGACCTGGGACGCCAACCGGAGGCGCGTTTTATCAACCACGAAATCACCCTTGATGAGAACGAAGTCACCGAGAAGGAAATCGAGCACGTGGTCTCTCGCATCGGCGAGTTCGATGGCGATAACCGGGCGGGGATCGAGCGCACTCTGCATCGCATCTCGGCCATCCGCAACCGCAAGGGGGGCATCGTGGGCCTCACCTGTCGCGTGGGGCGATCTGTCTACGGCACCATTGACATCATCCGAGACATAATCGAATCGGGCCAGAACGTCCTTCTTCTGGGCCGGCCAGGGGTGGGCAAGACGACTATGCTGCGGGAGACGGCCCGCGTCTTAGCCGAGAAGAAACGGGTGGTCATCGTTGACACCTCCAACGAGATCGCCGGCGACGGCGACATCCCCCACCCCGCCATCGGCCGGGCGCGGCGCATGCAGGTAGCCAGCCCCTCCCTCCAGCACGAGGTGATGATCGAAGCGGTGGAAAACCACATGCCAGAGGTGATCATCATTGATGAGATCGGCAGGGAGCTAGAGGCGGTCGCCGCTCGCACCATCGCCGAGCGAGGGGTGCAGCTCATCGGCACGGCCCACGGCAACACCCTGGACAACCTGATGATGAATCCCACCCTGGCCGACCTGGTAGGCGGCATCCAGAGCGTCACCCTGAGCGACGAGGAGGCCCGGCGTCGAGGCACCCAGAAGTCAATCCTGGAGCGCAAAGCCCCGCCCACCTTCGACGTGGTGGTGGAGATCCAGGATCGGCAGCGCCTGGCAGTGCATCATAACGTAGCGGCTGCCGTGGACGCCATCCTGAGAGGTCGCTCGCTGCCCGCCGGGATCCGTTATCGCGATGAGCGGGGGGAGGTGCAGATCGAGGAGGCAACGCTCCCGTCCCGCAGCCTGGAGGAAGGGCCCATCCGTCCGCCGTCCAAGCCCGCTGCTCCCCTGACCGCCTTGCACGTCTATCCCTACGGCATAGCTCGCAATCGCTTGAATCAAGCTGCCAGCCGCCTCCACCTTCCCGTGGTCATCGTAGACGACCTGGAAAAGGCTGGAGTGGTAATCACCCTGAAGCAATACTATCGCACGCGCCCCCGGGTCATCGCCGACGCAGAAGAAGAGGGTATCCCCCTCTACGTCCTGCGCTCCAACACCATCAAGCAGATGCAGAGTTGTCTGGCGGATATCTTCGGCCTGGAAGTGGAGGAAATGGACCCCTTCGCCGTAGCGATGCGGGAGACCCAAGAGGCCATCCAAAAGGTGCTGGCTGGTGCCAGCTCAGTAAACCTCTCCCCCCAGAATGCCTACATCCGCCGCCGCCAGCACCAGATGGCTCGCCAGGCGAATCTCATCTCCCACAGCCGTGGCAAGGAGCCGAGGCGGAAGGTGAGGATTTATCGGGAGTGAGGGAAGAAGAGAACTTGAGTTTATTCATCACCTTCGAAGGCCCTGAGGGCAGCGGCAAGACGACGCAGATGGAGCTTTTGAGCGGTTATCTTGAGGAGAAGGGCTACCCCGTGCTGGCCACCCGTGAGCCAGGAGGGACGAGCATCGGCGACCAGATCCGAGCCATCCTCCTCGACCCCCAAAACACCGAGATGCTGCCCGCCAGCGAGGCTCTGCTCTTCTCCTCGGCGCGGGCTCAAATAGTCAACCAGGTCATCCGCCCCCACCTGGCACGAGGTGGCATCGTTCTCTGCGACCGCTACGCCGATTCGACCCTGGCCTACCAGGGTTACGGCCACGGCCTGGATTTGGAGATGCTGCACACCATCACCGCCCTGGCCACCGGGGGGCTGAAGCCGGACCTGACTATCTACTTGGATATTGAAGTCGAGGAAGGGTTGCGGCGCAAGCTGGCGGCGCATGAAGCGGGACAGGCAGAGTGGAACCGCCTGGACCGACAGGAGATGGCCTTCCACCGACGGGTGAGGGAGGGCTACCTGCAGATGGCGGCCAGAGAACCAGACCGCTGGTTGGTGATTGACGCCACCCAGCCCGTGGAGGCTATCCAGGTCTCGATCAGGGCTGGGGTGGAAGCGAAGTTGCTTGGGTTGAGTAGCCGAAGGCGTATCGAAACCGATGCCGTATGTAGTCGCTAAAGGGGGAATGAGGGGATGAAACTGATTATGAGCATTGTTAACCGCGACGACGCCAGGGGATTGGTCGAGGCTCTGCTGAGGGAGGGGCACCGGGCCACGCTGGTCAGCACGACCGGGGGCTTCTTGCGGGCGGGGAACACAACTATCTACGTGGGCGCCGAGGATGAGAAGGTAGACGAAGTGCTGGGGTTGATCGAGGAGAACTGCCACACCAGAACCGAGTACGTGAACCCCTTACCGCCCATGATGGAGGCAGGGGAGTTGTATATACCCACCCCTGTGGAGGTGCAGGTAGGCGGCGCTACTGTCTTCGTCGTTGACGTGGAGCGATACGAGAAGCTCTAGCTGCTAGAATTCGCCCTCGGCACCCAGTTCGCCTCCCAGGTCGGGCATGGACTCCTCGATGTCCTCCGGGCTCTGCCCGGACTCCAGCCTGTCCATGACCTCATCGAACTCCGGCCCCAAGTCCTCGCCCATCTCCCGGCTCATTTTCCGCATCCAGCGAGCCATTGATTTGGGATCGTCCTCGTCCAGGCCAGCCAGGCTGCTGGGGTCGGCCAGATCATCCAGGCGGCTCTCCTCGGACCTGGCCACAGCGACGCGAGAGACCAGACGGGTCAAGTCCTCTCCGCCGCAGAAAGAACAGCGGGGCGAGGTCTTCTCAACCTCCGAGAAGCTCCGCCAGAAGAGGGTCACTCGGCGCCCACATTCGTTGCAGCGATACTCGTAAATCGGCAAAATCATCCCTCCTAAAGAGTAACGAGGAGTTGGCCCTCATTACTCGTCACTAATTGACTTATCACCTGAAATTATATCTCAAATCGCTCCTGAAATCAAGTCGAGACTTGGATATTAGATATTGGGTATTGGATATTGGAATGTCGAACTCATCGGAATCCAACCCTTATCACATCGAACCTAATCCCTTATTGGTCGTCATCTCCGGCCCTTCAGGCGTAGGGAAGGACGCTACTTTGAAGCGCATGGAGGAGCTGGGCTATCCGTTTCACTTCGTGGTCACGGCCACCACCCGACCCAAGAGGCCCAATGAGGTGGATGGGGTGGATTATCACTTCGTCTCCGAGCGGGAGTTCGCCGAGATGCTGGAGAAGGATGAGCTCCTGGAACACGCCCTCGTCTACGGTCAGCACAAGGGCATCCCCAAAAAGCAGGTGCGAGGAGCCCTGGCGAGCGGCAAGGACGTCATCATGCGTATTGACGTGCAAGGCGCGGCCACCATTCGCCGGCTCGTGCCCGAGGCCGTCTTCATCTTCCTCACCGCTTCCTCAGAGGAGGAGCTGATCCGCCGCCTGAAAAAGCGCAGAACCGAGACCCCCGAGGGCTTGGAGAGGCGCATCGCCACGGCTCGAGAGGAAATGAAACGTTTGGACGAGTTCGACTACGTGGTGGTGAACCGTGATGGTCACCTCAATGAGACGGTGGAGACCATTGCCGCCATCATCACCGCCGAAAAGTGTAAAGTGAAACAGCGAAAGATCGAATTGCAAGGAGGCATTCGATGAGAGAAGTAAAAGCAGGCGGAATCCGGCAGTCTGTCATCGCTGGCAACTGGTACCCTGGTCAGCCCGATGCGTTGCGTCGGACGCTGGAGGGCTATTTGGCGGACGCCGAAAAAGTGAAACTGGAGGGGGAATTGAAGGCGCTCATCAGCCCCCACGCTGGCTACGCCTATTCCGGCCCCACAGCGGCCCACGCCTATAAGCAACTGGAGAACGGCCCCGCTTTCGAGACCGTGGCCGTCCTCTCACCTCTCCACCAGGCGTACCTGGGCCGCTTCGCCGTCACCAGGGCGGGCTATTACGAGACCCCGCTGGGGCTGGTAGAAGTTGATGCCGAGTTGGTGGAAGCCCTGGGCGAAGAAGTGACGCTGAACCGCGTAGGGTTCGACGGCGAGCACTCACTGGAGATCCAGCTCCCCTTCCTCCAGCAGGTTCTGGGCACCTTCACCCTGCTGCCGGTGATGTTAGGCGAACCCCTGACCAGCGGCCGAGGTCTGGCGGCTGGCCGGGAGTTGAGCGCGGCTCTGGCCAAGCTGCTGCGCGATAGAAAAGCGCTCATCGTCGCCAGCACCGACCTGTCGCATCTCTACGACTACGACGAAGTCATCCGCCACGACAGGGTAATGACCGAGCTGGTGGAAAGCTTCGACATCGAGGGGTTGGCTCAGGCTCTCATGGAAGGCCGCTGCCATGCCTGCGGTGGGGCTCCCGTCGTGGCCGCGCTCCTGACCGCGCAAGCCCTGGGCGCGAACCGAGCCAAAGTGCTCCATTACACCAACTCCGGCGATGTGACCGGCAACCGCCGGCCCGGCAGCTACACCGTCGGCTACATGGCAGCAGCCGTTTACCGGGATTAGTCGATTTGAAGTTTAGAGGTAGCTGCTCATCCCCCTGTAGCAGAGTGGGCTCCCACGCCCGCGATTTCGGCCTGCGATATCCGGCGGCGTGGGAGCCGCCTCTGCTGACTTTTCTGTTTAGAGTTTAGAGTTTGGAGTTTGAAGTTTGGCAATGCCATGACCTATGCTGAGGTAGTCGTCAGTACCCCCATCCGGCCACAGGTATTCTCAGGCCAGGAAGAAGAAGGCCCTGAGAACAAATATGGCCCTTTGAGCCTCGCCTTTCATTATTCCATCCCGCCCGCTCTACAAGAGAAGGTGGCTATCGGCCAACTGGTGCAGGTGCCCTTCGGCCCCCGTCGCTTGCAGGGCATCGTGGTGGGCCTGACTGACCGGGCCGCTGTGCCCGAGACCAGGGACATCGAGGAAGTATTTGACTCCGAGCCTGTCGTCTCTCCGGTACAGATCGAGCTGGCCCGCTGGATCAGCGGCTACTACCTGGCTCCTCTCATTCACTGCCTGCGCCTGATGCTGCCCCCCGGCCTGGAGCGACGCGCCGAGCTCACCGTGGAGCTGAAGGCCGATGCCCCTATCCCCCCTGACCTGACGCCAGAACAGCGCGAGGTGATCGAGTTCCTGCGCCAGGAGGGCAAGCAGCGAGTTGAAGACCTCAAGATAGAGCATCCGCGCCCGGTCGTAGATCAACTGGCTCGCATAGGGGTAATCACCAAGCGCTGGGAGCTTTCGAAGCCCCGGGCGAGACCCAAGAAGGTCCGCTTCGTCCGCCTCATCGCCGACGAGGAGAAAATAGCCCAGGCCATCCCTCAGTTGGGCCATTCGTCCAAGCGGGCCGACGTGCTGGAGCTTCTATCCCGCAGCGAGGACCCCCTGCCCACCCTGTCCGATGTCTGTGCCAAAGTCGGCTGCACCGACGCCCCCGTCCGCGCCCTGGCCGAGAAGGGGCTGGTACAGATCACCGAGAAGCGCACCCTCATCGTCCCTCTGCTCTCGCCCAGGGCCATAGACAGGGCTGTCGCCGCGCGCCTGCGCCGGGCCCCCAGGCAGGCGGCGGCCCTGGCCTTTCTGCGCGATCACCCCGAGCCGGTGGAGTTGTCGCAGGTCTACGAGGACATAGGTTGCTCCTATTCCGTGCTGCGAGAGCTGGAGCGGAAAGGCTACGTCCAACGCTTCGACGAGGAGCCGATGGTCATCTTGCGCGTTCCCCCAGACCAGGTGGTGGACAAGATTGTCGAACTGCGCGGGGCCCAGAAGCAGGTGGCGGTGCTGGATTTTCTCCGGGTACGCCCCCCCTCGGTCCCCCCCAAGATTGGGGGGGAAGAGGAAGCCATCTGGGTAAGTTGGGTCTACGCCGAGACGGGCTGCGACTTGAACAAGCTGAGGGAGCTGGCCGACCATGGCCTGATCAGCCTGGAGGAAAAGGAGGTCTGGCGCGATCCGCTGGAGGGGCGGGAATTCGTCCTCGATGTGCCGCCGAAGCTGACGACGGACCAGGAGGCTGTGTGGCGCGTAATAAAGGAAGCGATAAGAGGACAAGGAGACAAGGAGACAAGGAGACAAGGAG
>JAUWOY010000021.1 GCA_030611885.1 Chloroflexota bacterium
CGTCCTCGTCCAGAGGCGCGACCTCGTTGCCCAGCACGTCGTGCCCGCCGCGCAGGTAGACCACGTCGTCGGTGACAAGCTCTTGCTGAAAGCCGTACTGTTCCATCAGCTCCCGATCGTAGCCGATGAGCAGCAGGCAAACGGGACTGCCCTGTCCCTCGGCGATGGCGTTGGTCGCCAGCGTGGTCGAGAGGGCCACCAGATCCACAGACTTCCGAAGTCTGGCAGACTTCGGAAGTCTTTGCACGGCCGCCACAGCTTCCCCGATGCCGATGGACAGGTCGTACCGCGTGGTCAGCGCCTTGGCTGCCGCCAGCACTTCGCCCGTAGCGTGATCCACCAGCACGGCGTCGGTGTACGTCCCGCCCGTGTCAATCCCCAACGCAACCGTCATGTTCCGATTTCCGATTTGCGATTTCCGATTTTCAATTTGCTGATTTGCCGATCTCACTCTCTCGGCGCCGCCAGCAGCTATTCCGCAGGGCACAGTAGCGGCAGACCGATCCGACTTCGTGTGACTCGTAGCCAGGCCCCAGGCCGATGACCAGGGAGACCGACTTGTGCGGCTCCAGCACGCAATACTTGTTAAGCCGCACGCCAATATCGGCCAGGAGCAGCAAGGCGCAAAGTTCACGCTGTCCCTGCACCGGCCAGCCGACCAGTCCCCCAGGGCTGAGCGCGGGGCCCACGCCCCAGCCGCGCCCGGCGGCCTGCTCCTCGGCCAGGCGGCGCAGCCTCTCGCCGACCAGGCCCAGCGCCATCACTCCCGCGCAGTCGAGCATGTAGGAGAGCAACGGCTCGTCCGCTCTGTAAAGCTCGGCCACCCGCGCCGCCAGCGCGGGGCCGATGGTGTAGACCGCCACCAGCAGCCGCTTCGCCGGGGACAGCAGGTACGCCTTGGGCCCGACGGTGAGACCAGCGCTGTCCATCGCCAGTTCGACTCGCTCTCCCGCCACATCGCGTACCTCGAACTCGTCGTAGATAGCAACAGGGGCGAAGAGGGTCTGGCCCAAAGCGATGGCCTCCTCTGTGGAGGCCACCAACCCTGGCCGGCCCTCATTCCGCCCCTGGGCCGCGAGCAGTTCTTCGGCGGTAAAGGTGATGGTTACGTCTTGCAGAATGGGCATGTTCTCAAAATCAGTAGATCACAATTTAAAGCAGAGTGGGCTTCCCATGCCCGCGTTTCGGCGACCCTTCGGTTGGGCTCAGGACAAGTCACAGGCCAGCCGCTTCCAAGACAGCCGGCACATGCTTCTCCCAGCCGAGGGGCATGAGGTGCACACCCTGGCACATGTTCTTCATCTCCCGGATCAGACGGCCCGATATCTCGATGCTCGTTTTCGCCCTACTCTCCGCTTCATCCATCTCTTCAATCAAGCTATCGGGCACGTGCACCCCGGCCACGTTGGCGTTCATGAAGCGCGCCATACCAGCGGATTTCAGGAACACAATCCCTACCATCACCGGAACGTTCAGATGCTTGACCTGGTTCATAAAATCCTCGAACCTTTTGGGATCGTATACCGCCTGCGTTTGAAAGAACTGGGCTCCGGCCTTGACCTTCTTTTCCATCTTCATGATCTGCGGCTCCAGAGGGTTGGCTCCCGGCGTGACCACGGCTCCCAGGCAGAAATTCGGGCTGCCCTTGAGCTTCTGTCCCGCTAGATCGCGACCCTGCTGCAATTCGGACGCCGCGTGCAGAAGAGAGACTGAATCCAAGTCAAAGACTGGCTTGCCCCCTGGGTGATCGCCCAGGGATATGTGATCGCCGGTGAGGCAGAGGACGTTCTCAATCCCCAGCACGTAAGCGCTCAGAAGATCGGACTGCAGGGCAATGCGGTTGCGGTCGCGGCATGTTAGCTGGAAGACCGGCTCCAACTCCCTTTTCTTAAGTAAGTGACAAACGGCCAGAGAGCCCAGTCGCATCACCGAGCTCTGCTGATCGGTTACGTTGATGGCGTCCACTCTCCCGCGAAGGAGTTCGGCCTCCTCTAACATCGTCTCGATGTCAACGCCTTTAGGGGGACCCACCTCCGAAGTCACCGCGAATTTACCAGATTCAAATACTTCCAAAAGTGTCATCTCTTAATGGCCTCCTTATATCATTCACCGCTACAGCGGTGGTCTGCCTTCGTATCGGCGCCAACTCGGGCCGGTGATCAAGTTACCCCAGTTACGCAGAATCTGTAAAACGACCCGTGGGACTTCGCGAGCTAAGGGCACATCCGTTCTAAAGAAGGTCTCGAAGATGGATGGGCACTCCAGGCGACCTGCCACCATATTCTCCCAGGCGGAGGTTCCAGATAACCGCCAATCGGGCGGCCCCTCGTAATTGCTCGTCAGCAAATCAACCCGATCGAGCCGCACGGTGCTCTCCCAGATCTCGTCCCACACACACCGCTTGCTCATGTCCACCTCGCAGTGGCCATCCATGGCTCCTCCGCAAGGGCCGTTGCGCTGCCCCTTGGGGCAACGCATGGGACAGACGAAGCCCGTGTGGCTTAGCACGCAATTCCCGCAGGATTGACAGTCAAAGAGCCACTCTTTCATCTTCCTCTCAACGACGAAGAAAACTTTGGAAAAGGCTCGACTTTGGAAAGCCTTTTCGAGTACATCATCTATTGACATTCGGTAACGTCCTCCTAACTAAGGTTTTTTAATCTAGCCCCTGCGAAGGTTTGGCAGTAGCTTCCGGATCGCAGTAATCCTTGTCCGTCGAAAACCGTCCCATTGACTTGGAAGGTCTGACAATTCAACATCCAACTTCCAATACCCAATATCCAAACCAGGCGGGGCGTTAGCCAACCTACTTACCCCTGACGCCTGAAACGGCCTCTTATTGTAGCACGATTAGTCAAATCACGCAAAGTCTCTACCCCTGACACCTGGGGCGGCTTCGTTCATCACGAGGCGCTCACGGCAAAATCGCCTACCTGAGCACCCGCGATGGCCCGCAGCAGATCCTGGGGTATCACTTCCAATCCCGCGTCGGGGCGGCCGGAGCTGATGATCACTTTCTCCAGCTCCAAAACCCCCCGATCCACGTAGCCGGCGATGCCCTGCCGTCGAAAGCCTGCCACGGACACCGCACCGACCTGAAAGCCGGTGACCCGCTGCACATCCCGTTCCGAGGCCAGGGTAACCTCCTTGTCGCCCAGGGCATCGGCCACCTTTTTCAGGCTCAACTGCTTGTCGCCAGGGACCACCACCAGGGCGAAATCCCTCTTCGAGCGCTCCACGATCATGGCCTTCACCACCCAGGCCACCGGCACGTCCAGGTCTTCGGCCACTCCTTCGGCCGTGTATCGCTTGCGGACGTGCTCGTGATACGTGTAAGGAATGTCCTTCGCCTCCAGGGCACGCATAACCATCGTCTTGCCCATCGGGTGCCTCCTATATTGGAAGTTGGAAGTTGGAAATTGGATGTTGGAATGTCAGACCTTCCAATCTCCAACCTCTAACCTCCAACCTCTAACCTCCAGCTTCGCAGAGAGCAGGGTAGAGGCACACCCCTACCCTGCTCAATCAGCCTCCAATTTCCAATTTCTAATCTCTAATTTCCAGGCTACGCCAGAGCTACCTTCTCTTCTGCCTTGTGCCGTTCGTCGGCCTGGGCGATGATCTCCTTCAGCCTGTCCTCCACGTCTTCGGGGATGGGCTCAGGTTCGTAGGTTTCGATCAGGCTGATGACCTTCTCGTGCACTCGATCACCCAGGGTTTTGGCTCCGGCTGCCTCCCAATCGTCAACCTTGGCTCGGTTAACGAGCTCCGGGCGCCAGAACTCCCTGAAGTGCTTCAAAGTGTGCTTCTCGCCCAAGAAGTGACCGCCGGGGCCCACCTTGGCGATGACGTTCACGGCCAGGGTCTCCTCGTCCACAGGAATGCCCCCCATGATGCGCTTGACCATGCCGATGATCTCGTTGGACATGACCAGCATATCGTAGGAGCCGACCAGTCCAGACTCCAGATACCCCACGTCGTGTATCAGACTGGCCCCCGACAGGGCCGCCGTGGCGATGGATATCGCGCCCTCGATGGCCGCCTGCTGATCGGCAGACTTAGCATCGCTGCAGCCGGCTGTGGAGAACATGGGCAGACCCAGCCATTTGGCGATCTCGGTCAACCCCGCGCTGAGCAAGGGTAGCTCCGGTGCGCCGTAGGAGTAAGTGGTGGTGAGCATGTCCATGATAGTAACTACCCCGCCCATGATCACGGGCGCGCCCTCTTTTTTCAGTTGAGACACCACGATGCCCGACAGGCTCTCGGCCAGGGCCTGCACCAAAACACCCGCCATGGTGGCCGGCGCCGTTCCGCCGGCGCTGGGGCAGGGGGTGATGATGGCCGGGATGCTCTTCTCGGCCGCGTAGAGCACTTTCTCCGTCGCAGTCTGGGAGTGTTCCAGGGGAGAACTGGGCTCGGTATAGATCACGAACAGGGGCGTCTTCTGGAACTCTTGCTCTCCACCCACTACTTCGCAGGCCATCCGGTACTGATCGGCCAGTCCCTCCCTGTCCACCGCAGTGACGACCAGCGGTTTGGTCACACCCTGGAGCGCAGCCAGCAACTGATGCCGGTCGTAGGTGCCGATGGGCACGTCCGAGGTCAGCCCCAGAGGCATATAGAAGTCTATGTTGGGCAGGGAATCGGCGATCTTAGCTGCGTTGTAGCTGTCTTGGTAGGTGTAACGCCTTCGCTCGTTGTCGTAGGGATCGCGGATGAAGGGGCAGTCGGAGCCGGTGCCGAAGTAGATGTGGTTCTTTTCCAGGGCGATCTTCTTGGAGCGATCCCGCCCGGCGAGGACGATCCGCCCTGGCGCCTCGGCCACGGCCTCCTCAACCATGGCGGCGGGAATATGTACCAGGGTATCGTCGCTGATGTACGCCCCCTCCTCCTGCAACAACTCCAGAGCTTCTTCGCAGTACACCCTGACTCCCGTCTCCCCCAGCACCTCCAGGGCGCTGAAGAAGATCTCCTCGATCTGGCTATCGGAGAGGATGCGGAACTGAGGCGTGGTATTTACTTGATAGTTGACCCTCATAGTTTTCTCCTTCTTTCTGGAAGTTGGAGGTTGGAGGTTGGAAGGTGGAAGACTGACATCCAACCTCCAACATCTAACATCCAACCTCATCTATGCCAGACCCATGAGCTCCTTGGCCAGATCTACAGCCGCCGGCGCGCTGGAGGCAGTGCCGTCAGCCCCGATCTGCTTGGCGAAGTCAGCGGTCACCGGCGCCCCACCGACCATCACCTTGACCTGGTCTCTCAGGCCGGCTTCCTTGAGAGCATCAATAGTGCGGCCCATGTTGCGCATGGTGGTGGTCAATAGAGCCGACATACCCACAATGTCCGGCTCTTCCTTCTTTACCGCTTCCACGAAGGCCTCGGGGGACACATCAGTGCCCAGGTTAAAGATCTTAAAACCGGCTCCCTCCATCATCATTCCCACCAGGTTCTTGCCGATGTCGTGAAGGTCGCCTTCTACCGTGCCCATGGCCACTTTCCCCACTGCTATGCTCTCGCCCGCGGCCAGCAGCGGCTCCAGCACGTTCATGGAGCCCTTCATGGTGCGGGCCGAGAGCAGCACCTCGGGCACGAACATCCGTCCGGCTTTGAACTCCACGCCCACGTGGTCCATGCCCGGCATGAGTCCCCCATCCAGGATCTCCTTGGCGCTGAGGCCCTCGTCCAGAGCAACCTTCGTCAGGTTGGGGATGGCGTCCTCGTCGCCTTCGATTACCGCCTTCGAAATCTTCTCTAGTACATCACTCATTTTGTTCCTCCTTTTTTAATTTCTAATTCCCTTACCCGCGCCTCGGCCGCGGCCAGTATCTCCTCGATCTGGGCCGGCACGCCTTCGGGCAACTCAGGCGGCTGATAGGTATCCAATATCTCCGTCAGCTTCTCCTGCACCCGATCGCCCAGGGTTGGGGATCCGGCTGCCTCCCAATCGTCAACTTTGCTGCGATCTATCAGCGCCGGAGCCCAGAATTCCCTGAAGTGTCTCAGAGTGTGCTTTTCGCCCAGGAAGTGGCCACCGGGACCCACCTTATCTATGACATCCACGGCCAGGGTCTCGGGCGTGACCTCGATGCCCTGCCGGATGCGTTTGGTGTGGCCGATGGCCTCGTTCATCAGCACCAACTGCTGCAGCGAGCCCGTCATGCCGCTTTCGATGTATCCCACGTCGTGGCACAGATCGCCGCCGCTGAGGCCGGAGAAGAGCACCGAAAGGGCGCCTTCCAAAGCCGCCTGCTGATCAATCACCTTGGCGTCGGTGCAGCCGCCGGTGGTCCACAGCGGCAGCCCCACGTGGTGGGCCAACTCCGTAAGTCCGGCCTGAAGCAGGGACAGTTCCGGTGCCCCGTAGGCCAGGACGGCGTACTGCATGTCCATGATGGAGACCACGCCGCCCATGAAGAAGGGCAACCCTGGCGCGATGAGCTGGGCGACTACCAGGCCCATCCACGATTCGGCCGCTGCCTGGGTCAAGATGCCCGCCATGGTGGACGGGGCTGTCCCGCCCGCACTGGGGCACGGAGTGAAGATCAAGGGCACCCGGTGTTCAGCCGCGAAGATCAGCTTGTTGAGAGCCTCCTCGTTGCTCACCAGGGGAGAGAGCGGCTCGCAGTAATGGATGTAGTTGGGCCGCTTCTCGAAGGCCTTCTGCCCGCCGGCGGCCGCCACAGCCATCTTGTGGATATCCTCGCCGTCCTCCCAATCGTAGGACCAGGCCACGATGGGCTTGCTGGTGTTGGGGAACATCTCGGCGAACTCGTAGGTGGCCCCCAGCTCAGGGTGGACATCGCTGACGGTGCCCAACGATTCGCAAAAGTCTATGTTGGGCAGCGCGTCGCACACCTTGGCCACGGCGCTGGCATCCTGGCGCAGGTACTCGCGGCGCTGGCCGGTATACGGGTCGAGGAAGTTGGGGCAGGTGGGGCCGGGGCCGTAGTATGGCCTGCCCGCACCAATGTATATATTCTTCTCCGCATCGCCGTCCCGCGCCCATACGGTGAAGCTGCGAGGCGCGGTGGAAAGGGCCTGTTTCACCATGTAGGACGGAATGCGCACCCGGAGACCTTCCACGCTGGCTCCATTCTCGCCCAGGATCTGCCGGACTTCCTCATTGTGCACATCTAGCCCGATCTCCTCCAACACCCTCAGAACAGCCTGAACGATCTCCTCCAACTGATCATTGGATAGGACGCGGAACTGTGGACCGGCGTTCGTCTGATAGTTAACTCTCATAGAGCTTCCTCCTTTGTTCGGATATTGGATATTGATATTGGATATTGGAGGTTTGAGGTTTGAAGTTTGGTTAGCACCTCCTTCTACCGTCACTCTATCCGGCGGCTTTCAGTCGCTGGCGATAGGCTTTGATCCACCGCGCACCCCATTCGTCGCGCCCCATCGAGAGGTCAGCCGCCAGGATGGCCGTAGCTACCTCTTTGTGCAGCGGGTTGATGATGGGACAGGTCAGGCCGGCGTGGATGGTCATGACGATGAAGGCGGCGTTGATGGCATTACGATCGGGCATACCAAAGGAGATGTTGCTCACCCCCATGGTGATGTTGACCCCGAACTCCGCGACGATCATCTCAATGGCGTCCAAAGCGATCTTCCCTGCATGGTGATCCGCTCCCAGCGTCAGCGCCAGCGGGTCAATCACCACGTCCTCAGCCGGTATGCCCAGCTTGCCCGCGCGCTCGATGATCTTCCTGGCCACCGCGAACCGGGCCTCCGCCGTGGGAGGGATGCCATCGTCGTCCATGCACAGGCCGATCACCGCCGCGCCGTACTCCTTGACCAGCAGCAGCACGCTCTCCAGTCGCGCTTCCTCGCCATTGACGGAGTTGATCAGGGCCTTGCCGTCGTAGATCTTCAAGGCCGCTTCCAAAGCCTGCAAATCGGCGGTGTCAATGCACAGGGGCACGTCGGTGACCTCGCAGACAGCCTTGATGGCCTGGGTGAGCAGGGCTGGCTCGTCGGCGCCAGGGACGCCGACGTTGACATCCAGGATCTTGGCTCCCGCTTCGACCTGAGCCACAGCGTCTCGGCGCACGATGTCGAAGTTGCCCTCGTTCAGTGTCGCCGCCAACTTCTTGCGCCCCGTCGGGTTGATCCGCTCGCCGATGATGACGCAAGGTCGGTCACGGCTGATGAGGACTTCTTTTGTTTTAGAGCTGACAGTAGTTGTGAGATTCTCTGCCATTTTTCCCCCTTCAATAGTTGATATGGAAACAAGCGTCCGTGCGTTTATCTTTGTAACGCGATCACGCCCGCTAACACCAGCCCACCCCCGATTATCTGGAGCCAGGTCAGTGATTCGCCCAGAAAAATAGCGGCCCACAGCGCTGCCATCACCGGTTCGACAGTCGCCAAAATGGCCGCCACCGTAGCTTCCAGAAAACGCAGGCTAAAGGTGTACAATGCATAGCCGCCCAGCGTAGGCACCAGCGCCAGGATCACCAGCCACGCTACTGCACCGGGCTGCGAGAATGCGGATCCGATGCTCGATGCTGATTGTGTGGCTAACAGGAACAGCGCGCCAGCGGCAAAGGCGTAGGTGATAATGGTCCAAAAACTATAGCGCCCCAGCGCCCGCCGGCCGAAGATGCCATATAGCCCATAAGTTACGCCACTGCCCAGGCCCCACAGCAGCCCCACCCGGTTCAGAGACAGGAATTGCGCGTCGAAAATGCGCACTATCAGCGCCACTCCCGCGGCCGTCAATAGCAGGGCCATCCCCTTTCGTTGGTCAATCCGCTCGCCCAGCAGAGGCCAGGCGAATAGCGCCGCCCAGGCTGGTGCCGTGTAATTGAGCACCGTCGCCACTCCAACGTCAATCAACGACACGGCATACACCCAGCAAGTCTGGAACAATGCCACGCAGATCAGGCCAAACAGCAAGAAGAAGGGTACGTCGCGGGCTCGGATGCGCAGCGACTTTCGGTCCAGCACGCCCAGAACAGCAAACAGGATCAGCGCTGCCAGAGTCATCCGCACCGCAGCGACTGTCAGCGGCGGCAGGCCGTAGCCCTGGATCAAATGCTTGATGATGGTACCGCTGGTTGCGAAGAGGGAAGCCGCCAGCAGAACGGCGATGGTGCCTGCCCAGTGCCCCTTTAGCCGACTGGTATCTTTCACAGTTAATGTTCTGCTACAAAGGCCTGCAACTGGCGGGCCGTCGTCGCATCCAGTGGCGGATCCTGGTGCTCGGCCAGCAACTGCTGCCAACGCTGGCGGGCGCGGGCGACCGCATCCTGCCGACCACCTGTCATCCATGCTTCAAGTCCACCCCGGTCGCAGACTGCCGGCTGCCAGAACTCGCTGCGGCAACGCTTCACGGTGTGCGGCTCCACGAGGAAGTTGCCACCGGGCCCGACTTTAGCGATCACGTTGTAGGCCAGCGTTTCGGGGGTGACGGCGATCCCACGTCGGAAGCGACGCACCATGCCACACATCTCGTCGTCGAGCACGAACTTCTCGTAGGAGAAAGCAAGATAAGAACTGAGAATGCCCGCAGCGTGCAGTACAAAGTCCACGCCGCTGTTGACAGCGGTTAGCAGGCCGAGCATTGATTCAAAGCCTGCCTGAGCATCGGGACTGTGGGCGTCGGTCAGTGCGCCGCCGCTACGACAGGGAAGCCTATAGTGGCGAGCCATCTGCGCCGTAGCCGTCACGACCAGCGAAAGTTCTGGGCTGCCGATGGACAAAGCGCCTGTTCTCATATCCACATTGCTCGACGTGGAACCGAAGACGACCGGCGTGCCCGGGCTGATCAGTTGGGTCAGCGTGATCCCGGCCAAGAGCTCAGCGGTCTGCATGGCCAGCATGCCGGCCAGGGTGATGGGGGCAGAGGCGCCGGCCATGGCCAACGCGGCGACGACGACCGGCTGCCGCCAGCGGGCGTACTCCATTAACGCTTCGACCATCTTGTGACCGTAGCGCAACGGGCTGAGGCTGTTGATCAAACCGATGGTCACCGGCTGCTCCTTCACCACGTCCTCGCCGAACAAGATGGACGCCATCTCCATCGCGTGAGACGCTCCGGCCTTTCCTTCGACAGCCCCCATGAACGGTTTGTCCGAATGCACTATGTTGGCATGCATCATGTTAAGGTGCGCCGTTTCAGGCGGTATATCCCTCGGCTCTATCAACAGGTAACCACTCATATCCTGGTTGGGCAGTGCCTGGGCCAGCCGCGCTATGTTATGGTAATCCTCCATTGTCGGCTCGCGCTTCCCTTCCTCATAATCCACGAGGAAAGGCGCGCCGTAGCCTGGGACGAAGACTGGAGTGCCGTCGCCAACGACTACGCTCTTGTCAGGATCGCGGGCGCGGATGGTGAACCGCGATGGGGCCGCCTCCAGGGCCTTCATCACCTGCTTCTCGTCGAGATAGGCGGTGTGGCTATTGGTCTTGATCCCGTGTTTCCTAAAGACAGCGATCGCCTCGTCATCCAGGAACTTAACGCCAACGTCGGCCAATAGCCGCATGCTGGTGTTATGGATCTGCTCTATATCAGCGGGCGAGAGAAACTCACTCCAGTGACGGAGCATCAGGGCACTCCTTCATTCATTGGACAAAGTCCGTTGCCTGATCCAGTCATGACTACTGCGAACGAAATGATTTTATCTTCGCCACAGCCCATCTATAAAAGCCCGCCAGACCGTCGGGATAGAAAATCATCACCACGATCATCAACACACCGTAGATCACCAGATGCAGCCCAGGGAGGTCTGTCAGGTTTGACCTGAGATACTCGATGAAGAATATGAAGGGGAACGCTGTGACCATCCCCCCCCAGAGGCTCCCCCGCCCGCCAATGTAGGCCAGGGCCAGTACCTCCACGGTCTTCGAGGTATGCATGACCGTCTTGGGAGTCAAACTGCCGATGTAATGGGCATAGAAACCGCCCAGAAGGCCGGCGAAGATACAGGAAAGAGTGAAATTAATGATCCTGTAACGTGTAGGATTGATGCCCGAAGCCCGCGCGGCGTCAATGTTTTGGCCAATGCACCGGAATGCCAACCCCAGATGTGATTTGGTCACCAGCCTCAGGGTGATGTAGGTCAGCACCAACATGGCCAGGATGACGTAGAAGTAAGGGCGGTTGGAGGTCGTCTCCATGAGGGGGCATGGATTGAACCCGAGCGAGCCGCGAGTGATGCTGGTCAGGTTGGTCGCCAGCCCCATCAACGCGATACCCGCAAACCAGGCCATCACAGCGGCGTAGATGCCGCGCAACCGCAGCGTCAACCAGCCCAGGAGGAACCCAAACATGCCAGCGACCAACGTGCCAATCCAGATGGTGATCCAGGGCGACCAGCCTGGGTGAATCGCGACGATGCCCACATCGTTCGAGAGGATGGCCGACGTGTAGGCCCCCAGGCCCAGGACGGCGGCAAAGCCAAAGTTGACCACATTAATATAGCCGCCCGTGAAGTCAAAGGCAACCGCCTGTGCCCCCAGGAAAGCGCCCATGATCAGCCAACGCAATATATGTTCCTGGTCGAATGGCGGGATCAAGGGGAGCAGGGCAACGAGGATGAACAAAGCCAGCCCCAGTGGGGAGACCCCGACGTGGCCCAGCGCCGTCGTAAACCCCTTCCATGCGCCTGTCAGACCTGGCGCCCGTTTGGTCTCAAGAGTCTTCTCGTTGTTCACGTTCATTGCCCCCTTACTGCTCCTGGACTCCCTTAACCTCACTGCCAAAAATGCCGGATGGCACGAATAGCAGCACCAGGATCATGATTGCGACCGGCACGACATTTTCCCACGCGACGCCAACGAACTGCTGCGTGAATGTCTGGAGGACCGCCACGATGAAGCCACCTGCGATAGAGCCGGCCACATTGCCAAGTCCAACCAGCATAACCACGTACCACGCTATGTACAGTGGCCTTGACCCCACGGTTGGATATGCCGGGAACATAAATAAGAGGCTCGCCCCTGCAAGTGTCGCCAGTGCCGTGGCCAGGGCGAAGGTCAAGGTGTGTATACTATTCACATTGATGCCGACCATCTGGGCCCCAGTCTCATCCTGGGACACAGCACGTATCGCCCGCCCCATGCGCGTTCTCTGCAGGAAGAGCCACAAGGACACAATGCTGATCATGGCGACGACGAAAGCAACGATACGATCCAGAGTCAGCCGCACGCCGAGGAACTCCAGCGGCTCCACATCCCAGTAGCGGGTAATCCCACGGAAGTTGGGGCCGAGTGTCAGCGTCGCGCCGTTGGTCATAACGAATGAGATGCCAACTGTCAGCAGGAAGGCGTTCATCACCCACCCTCTCCGCGTGCGAATGCGCAGGGGATAGAAGACCAGCTTCTCAATGACAACTCCCAGGATGAAGCCGGCCGGAAGCGCCACGATCATGCCCACAAATGGCGCGACCGTGCTCAGGAATATGTTGGGGTTTTCGGCCAGGTAGTTCTGCAGTGGCGTGAAGATAAAGTAGGCTACGTAGGCTCCTACCATGAACGATTCACCGTGGGCGAAATGACAAATGTTCATCACGCCGAAGACTAGCGCCAGACCTACTGCCATCAGAGCCCACATGCCGCCCGCGACAATGGTATTTGCGAGTTGCGATGGGCCAGCCACCACGCCAATCACCACGGCAAGCGCTAAAGTAAGCAGGATCACGAGCCAGGCGGCTGGCTTGGCCTTGATACTCAAAAGCAGGCTTTCCCAGAATGAAGGATCGTCCTTCATTTCTTCCATGCGAAACCTCCCTCATCGGCAGTTAGGGTTAGCGCCCTAAACTTGTGGTTAACCTGGTACAGCCGGGCATAAATCCTTCGATTGCCAAAACTACCCAAAGACTTCCACCGAGGTGTATTAGATGCCCATATACGCAGATCTGACGTGTTCGTTGTTGGTCAGGTCTGAACTCTTGCCCTCAATGGCTATCTTCCCCTGCTCAAGAACGTATCCGCGATCGGCGATGCGCAGCGCGCTCGCGACGTTCTGCTCGACCAGCAGGATCGTCACCCCGCGCTGTTGGAGCGTCACCAGAGCATCGAAGACATTCGTGACCAGTTGGGGGGCCAGACCGAGAGACGGTTCGTCCACCAAGAGCATCTCTGGTTGGGACATCATCCCCCTGGCGATGGCCAGCATCTTCCGTTCGCCGCCACTCATGGTGCCGGCCAACTGCTTTTCTCGCTCTTTCAGCCGAGGAAACAGGCT
This sequence comes from Chloroflexota bacterium, assembly GCA_030611885.1. GTDB lineage: Bacteria > Chloroflexota > Anaerolineae > VGOG01 > VGOG01 > JAUWOY01. The sequence continues at coordinate 13,202 of JAUWOY010000021.1, forward strand.
GTAGACGAAATTGAGGGCCTCTAACTGTTTCTGCTTGTCGCGAACGTTGTAGGCGCCCAACAGGAGATTCTCCCGAACCGTCATGTTGGTGAACAGGTTTAACATCTCGGAGACGAAACTGATACCCATGCTGCTGATGGTGTGTGCCGGCTTGCCGCCGATGGACTGACTCTTGAACCGGACATCGCCCCCCTGCGGGGCAATGAAGCCGGCGATTGTCTTGAGTGTGGTGGTCTTGCCAGCGCCGTTCGCCCCCAGCAGGCACACGAACTCCCCCTCTTCGACGTGAAGGGAGACCTCCCACAGCACTTGCAAGAAGCCGTATCCGGCATCCACGTTCTCTACTTCGAGCAATGGTTTCATCCTATCAACTCCTTCGATCCAGCGCCGTTGTCACGGCGGGCGCTAGTCGGCCGTGTGGCCTTCGCCCAGGTATGCTTCCAGCACTCTGGGGTCGTTGGCAACTTCCTGGGCCGGCCCCTCGGCGATCTTGGTGCCATACTGAAGCACTGCAATCCTGTCACACAGCCCCATAATGACGCGCATAATGTGCTCGACCATGAGGATCGAGATGCCACTGTCCCGGATCTTGCGGATGATATCCATCAGGTCGCCCAGCTCACCCGTGGTCAACCCGGCTGCCAGTTCGTCAAGCAGCAACAACTTCGGCCGGCACGCCAGCGCCCGGGCCAGATCGATCCGTTTGAGTTGCACGGTGTTCAGTTGGTCGGCACGCGTGTCTTTGGGCATGGAGAACTCGACGAAGTCCAGTATCTCTGCCGCGACCACTTCCGGGCGTTTGGAATGCTTGTGTGTAGAGCCAAAGATGACTCCGGCGAGCACGTTCTCCATCGCTGTCAGTTGAGGAAAGGGTTGGCAGATTTGGAATGTCCTCGCCATTCCCCTGTGGCACATGACGTCAGCCTGTTGGCCCGTCGTATCCTCGCCGAGGAAGTGGACGCGCCCCCCACTGGGAGGGTAAGTCCCCGTGATGCAATTAATGAGGGTGGTCTTGCCCGCGCCGTTGGGGCCGATCAATCCGAAGATCTCCCCCTCGTCCACGTGCAGCGAGACGCGGTTGACTGCCGTGAGACCACCGAAGTTTTTGACAAGTTCTTGCGTTTCAAGGATGATCATCAGCCCCACCTGCTCTTACGATTTGCGCGTTCCTTTCCCAAAAGAGAAGGAGGCAGAGGGAAGGGTGGCGAGAACTCGGCCACCCTTCCTCTATACGCGATTGTTACGGCATGGGCTGCAGATTCTGCTCCGCCCATTCGATCGGGAAAACGACCTTGCCAACGCCGTCGAAGTACTGGAGTACCGGGAAGACATAGTAGCCCTTGCCCACGATGGGATCGGGGATGGTCTCCGGCGTGAACTTGTACTCCTCCATCACGATGCCGTCGGTATAGCTCCACTCGCCCGTCTGCAGCTTATCCCGGGCAAATTCGGCGAGGGTCTCTTTGTTCAGTTCACCCGTTTCCTCGTAAACCTGTTCAGCGACCTGGATGAACATATTGGCGCAGTCGTATGACAATCCAGCTGCTGAGGGGCTGGGCTTGAGATCATACCCTTCCCTGAACTCCTCGGCGAAGGCTTTGGCCTCCTCAGTGGTCCAGCCGGGGATCTGATCCAGCACGTAGTTGGAGGATTCGCCGGTCAGGTCGTACCATTCGCCCACCCAGCCGAGACCATCGGCAATGATGAGGCTTTCGAGTCCCACTTCGTCTGCCTGCTTGATGAAGGCAGAGATGAAGGGTGGCGAGGTGGTGGTGCCAGCGACCACAGTCGGGTTCAGATTCTTGAACTTGTTCAGCAAAGGATAGAACTCGGTCTGTTCGATAGGGGAATACTCCTCAGCGACGATCTCCCAGCCGACGTCCTCGAACTGTCCCTTGATGGCATTGCCGAAACTGCGGCCCCAATCAGTGTCCTCGCCGTAGATAGCCACGGTTTTCTCTTCGGGCGTCAGGATGCCGCGGGCAATAGCGTCCTCAAGGGCCTCCACGTAGGCGATGCTCAACTTCCCAGGAGAGGGCCACCACTTGCAGACCCAATAGAAGTACTTGCCTGGATCGGAAAGCCACTTTTCATTGACCACTTCGGTGGCGCCAAAGGGGCAAAAGTGGGGCATTTTGTACTTGGCGGCTATATCCATACACGACACCGACACCGAGCTGTGCCAGTTGATGATGGCAGCCTGGATGCCGTCCTGGACGATTGCCTGCTCGTAGGCTTGAGTGGCCTTGGCCGGGTCGGACTGGGAGTCGATCCAGACCGGTTCGATCTTGTACTTGCCGATTTGCCAGTTGATGGCATCGAAAGCCATCGTGGCTGAACCCTTGAACTCTTCGCCCGTGCGGGCACTCGGCCCACTGAACGGCCCCAGAATGCCCAGCTTGAAGACCTTCTCCGCAGCTACTGGCTTCGGTGTCGCCGTTGGCTCCTCCACCGGTTTGGGCGTCGGAGTGGGCGGCGCGGCCGTCGGCTTGGGCGTACAGCTAGCAACGGCGAACACCAGTCCTGCAACTACCATCAGAAGTAAAAGCTTTCTTGCCCTGTTCATTTTATCCTCCTTCTCTCCTTACGTGTAGCGTTTATATGTGATAGAACGGACTTCCTGATGGAACAGTCGGAAACAGTTGTGACGCGACAATCACCTCCCTTCAAACCCAATATCTGTGCATTAAAAAAGGAGCAGTCGCATAAGCGATCTGCTCCCCTCTCCTCGGAAGTGCCCGATCATGGCAAAGGCAGGCGGTCTGGCTCTCCTGGCTTATGGCTCCTGCCTATCTCCGAGTCATCGGCCAGGATCACAGTTGCGGGACAGCGCCGGACTCGCACCGGACTTCCCCTTTTCAGCCCCACATAAGGGACACCTTTGCCCTTCAATCTATGCTTTTTTCAGAAACGCAAAAGGGCAAGCTCCGGCGCTTGCCGGGCACTGCCCTGACGCTTATATTGCGGCTTTAATCTCCTGTTGAAATTGGGCGATGTGCTGCTGGATGAGTGTTTCCGCCCGGGCCCCATCCCCTGCTTTCAGTGCTTCAGCGACCCCTCGGTGCTGTTCTATCGCTCCTCGCACGTCGCTGAGGCGATCCAGGGCAAGATGCCAAAGGCGTAAACTCGGAGCGTAGAGGCGGTCCAAAGTCTCGGCCAGGAATTCGTTGTCTGCAGCCTGGTATAGCAATGCGTGGAAGCGTTCATCAATGGCCATCAAAGCCTCAACATCCCCGTTCTGCACTCGCTCCAGGTCCTGGAGTACCGCTTCCATTTGAGCGATTTGGTCTTCAGTAACCCGCTGAGCCGCCAGTCGGGCACAGAAACCCTCCAGGAGCAAGCGCACTTCGAAAATCTTCTGCAGGTCGGTGATATTGATGTTGGCCACGAACATCCCTCGCCGAGGAACGATATTCACCAGGCCTTCGGCAGCAAGCTGATGCAACGCTTCGCGGATCGGCGTCCGCCCTAACTCGAGCTCTTCCATCAGGGACTGCTCGTCAACCACCGAAGAAGGCGAAAGCTCTAAAGCGATGATCTTCTTTTTGATAAGATAGTAAGCTTTCTCACTGAGCTGCACAGGTACTCCTTGTCAATGGCCTGCAACCTGGGGGATTTCGTAGTCAGGAGGGTATTTCAGATATTGGAGATATATCCCCAATGTATTTTAATTATACCACACTTTACTTGGTTTGTCAAATCCCCAAAAGCAGGGACTTGCGTAGTGGTTAAGCGCAAGTGGAGGAGAGGTAACGGAGTGGAGAAACACCCCCCGGGGCTTTCGCTGCACTCACCCTTTTATGACGCTCGTCGGCCTGGGCGACGATCTCTCTCAGCCTGGCCTCCACATCGGCAGGGATGGGCAGCGGTTGGTGGTGCTCCAGGATGTCCTTCACCTTGGCCCGCACCCGCTCGGCCATGGTCTTGCCGCCGCTGGCCTCCCAACCCCGGCGCATCTGTCGGTCCATCAGGGTCGGGAACCACAGCTCGGACCTGAAGTGCTGGCGCGTGTGCTCTTCCGTCAGGTAGTGGCCGCCGGGGCCCACCCGCTCGATGACGTCCACCGCCAGGGTCTCAGGAGTGACGGTGACTCCGCTCAGGATGCGCTTGGCCATGCCGATGACTTCGTTGGACATGACCAGCATGTCGAAAGAACCCAGCAGACCCGATTCCAGGTAGCCGACGTCGTGGATCAGGTTGGCGCCCGACAGTGCGGCGACGGTCACGGACATGGCCGCTTCGATGGCCGCCTGCTGATCGAGAACTTTGGCGTCGGAGCAGCCAGCGGTGGAGAACATGGGCAGCCGCAGCCACTTGGCGACGTCGGTCATGGCCGCGCTGAGCAGCACCATCTCCGGCGCGCCGTAGGACAAAATGGAAGTGGCCATGTCTATGGCGGATTGCACGCCGCCGATGATGACTGCCGCGCCCCTCCGCTTGAGCTGCGCCAGCACCACGCCCACCAGACATTCGGCCAGGCACTGCACCATGCCGCCGGCCAGCGTCACCGGCGCGGTGGCGCCGCACATGGTGCAGGGGGTGTAAATGGCGGGGATGCCCATCTCCGCCGCGTACAGGATCTTCTCCACTGCCTCGACCGAGTTGCTCAGCGGGGAGCTAGGCTCAATGTAGACCACGAAGAGAGGCGCTTTGGCGAACTCCTCCGGCCCGCCCAGCACCTCGCAGGCCATCCGATATTGGTCGGCCAGGCCCTCTTTGTCCACAGTGGTGATGACCAGCGGCTTGCCCGTGCCCTGCATCATGGCCAGGAATTGGTGGCGGTCGTAAGTGAGCACAGGTACGCCCGAAGTCAGGCCCAGTGACATGTGGAAGTCAATGTGGGGCAGGGCGTCGCTGACACGAGCCGCGTTGTAGGTGTCCTCATAGGTGTACTTGCGCACCTCGTCGGTGTAGGGGTCTATGAGGGAAGGGCAATCGGAGCCGGTGCCGAAGTAGATTTTGTCCTTCTCCAGGATGATGCGCTTACTACGGTCCCGCCCGGCCACGACGATCCGCTCCGGCGCGGTGTTCAGCGCATCCTTGACCAGCCAGGATGGGATGCGCACCAGATCGGTGTCACTGACCAGGCAGCCGGCTTCGCGCAGCAGGGCCAGCCCCTCCTCTCCGTAAACCCGCGTCCCCACTCGCTCCAGGACATCGAGGGCGGAGTGGAAGATCTCCTCGATTTGATCATCCGACAGCACGCGAAATTGCGTGGTGGCGTTCACCTGGTAGTTCGCTCTCATGTTGATTTTCCCCTTTCTTCGTGTATGGCCGCAGCGATGGCCGCGATGTGGGCGGGCGAGGAGCCGCAGCAGGCGCCGACGATGCGCGCGCCCAACTCCACGTAGCGGCGGGCCAGCTCGGCCATCCTCTCCGGCGTGGCGTCGTAGACCACCTGGCGCTTGACCAGTCGCGGCAGGCCGGCGTTGGGCTTGGCGATCAGGTAGGCATCGGGTGCGGCCTGGCGCATCTGGGGCAGGAAATCCAGCACCTCCTCGGGCGCGTGGCCGCAGTTGGCGCCTGTGGCTGGCACGCCCAATGCCGCCATCGCCTGGGCCGCCTGCGCCGGGCTGACCCCCATGCTGGTGTGTCCGTGGGTGTCGAAGCTGAAGGTGCAGAAGACGGGCAGATCGCACCCCTGCCGCGCCCCCTCGACGGCGGCTTTCGCTTCGTTGAGGTCGCTCATGGTCTCGACGTAGATGACATCCACGCCTCCTGCCGCCAGCGCCTGGGCTTGCTCGGCGAAGAGCTCAACGGCGGCTTCGTAGGTCAGCGAACCAAGCGGTGCCATCAGCTCCCCTGTGGGACCGATGTCACCGGCGACGTAGAGGTCGCCGCCCGCCACCTGGCGGGCCAGTTTGGCAGCGCGGCGGTTGATCTCTGCCACCTGCACGCCTAGTCCCGCTGCCTTCAGCCGCGCCCGCGTGCCGCCGAAGGTGGTGGTGAGAATGATCTGGGAGCCGGCCTCCACGTAGGCGCGGTGCAGTTTCATGATCTCCTCGGGCCGTTCCAATATCCACGCCTCGCCCGGCGTCCCCGTGGGCAGCCCGGCCTCCAGCAGCATGGTGCCCGTCGCCCCATCGGCGATCAGAACCTCGCCGGAGGCTAGTCGCTCCAAGATGGGTAATCGCATGATTCAACTCCTTGAGACTGAATGTGGCGCTGTCTACGGTTCAGCGCTCGGAGTTCGGTGTTTCAGCGCCAAACTCCGAACTTGCAACCTGGAACCTTCGAACCTGAAACCCGCTACGCCTGCACCAACCCCTTGACCACTTCCACTGCTTCAGTAGCGTTTTCGGCGTAGGCGTCAGCTCCGATCTCCTCGGCCCACTCCGGGCTGGCGGGCACGCCACCGATGATGACCTTGACCTGATCGCGCAGGCCGGCTTCTTTGAGGGTCAGGATCACGGCTTCCTGGTTGAGCATGGTCGTGGTGAGCAACGCAGAGAGGCCCACCACGTCGGCACCCACTTCGCGCACGGCGTCAACAAATCGCTGGGGCGACACATCCACGCCCAGGTCGCGCACCTCGAAACCGTTGGCGGTCAGCATGGTGGCCACCAGCGTCTTGCCGATTTCGTGGATGTCCCCCTGCACGGTGCCGATGACCACTTTGCCCAGCGTCTGGAGTTGCTGCTTGCGCTTCATCATCTCTGGCTCCAGGGCGGCGATGGCTTCTTTCATGGCCTGGCTGCTCATCATCAGATCGGGGATGAACAGCTCCCCTTTGGCGAAGCCCTCGCCGACGACGTCCATGCCCGGCTTGAAGCCTTGCTCGATAGCCGCCAGCGGATCAATTCCCGCGCGCAGCACCTCGTCGGCCAACTTGCGCGCCTTGTCTGGCAGACCGGCGATGACCGCGTTAGTCATCTCCTCGAATAGTCTTTCATTTGCCATCTGGTATCCTCCTTAATCTTTGTGAGACCCTTGGGGTTTAAGACAAAACCCCAAGGGTCTGAGTGCTCACGACTTCAGAATGTAGGCAATCTCCTCCCGGACGGCGTCGGGCAGCGGCTCCGGCTGGTGGCTTTCCATCAGGCTGATGGTCTTGTCGCGCAGCCGCTCGCCCAGCCGTTTGCCGCCGGCCGCGCTCCAGGCGTCGGCCCGCTGCCGATCCCACAGCATCGGCTGCCACAGCTCGCGGAAGTGGCGCAGGGTGTGCTTGGCGGTCAGGAAGTCGCCTCCTGGCCCCACCTGGTGGATGACCTCCAGCGCCAGCGATTCCGCATCCAGCAAGAAGCCATCCACGAAGCGGCGCATCATGGCGATAACCTCGTCGGTGAAGACGATCATCTCCGGCGAGGTGGTCAGCCCTGCCTCCAGGTACCCGACGTCGTGCACCAGATTGTGACCGGCCAGCAGGGCCACCAGCACCGAAAAGCCAGCATCGGCCGCCGCCTGCTCGTCCATGACGCAGCTATCGGAGTGGCCGGCGTAGCCCCAGGTGGGCAATCCATAGAAGCGGCCCATCTCGGCCACCGCCACCCGCGCCAACTGGAACTCCGGCGCGCCGTAGACGCTGATGGTGGTCTTCATGTCCATGTGGTGTAGCCCGCTGCCGTAGACGAAAGGGGCCCTCGGCTGCTGGAGTTGGTGGATCACCAGGCTGCTGAGCACCTCCGCGTTGCCCAGCGCCAGTCCGCCGGCCAGGGTGACCGGTGCCGTGCCGCCCATCATCGGCGCGGGCGAATGAACGATGGGCAGGCCTTGCTCGGCCATGTACAGCAGCTTGTCCGTGGCCGTCTCGCTGTGCTGCAGCGGCGTGGTCGGCTCGGAATAGAGGAGCAGCGTGGGGTTGAGCCGCAACTGCTCCATGCCTCCGGCTGCTGCAGCAGCCATGGCGGCTATCGCTTCGCAATCAACGCGGTCGTCGCAGACGAAGACCGCGGGCTTGGTGGTGTGCTCCAGCATCAGGGCGTACTGCTGCCGGTAGACGTTGCCCACGTCAACATCAGAAGGGATGCCCATGCTCATCACGAAGGCGATCTCCGGCAGGGCGTCGCAGACGTGGAGGCAATCCACCACGTCAGCGGCGGTGAACTTGCGCCGCTCGCCACTGCGGGGATCGAGATAATTAGGGCAATCGGAGCCGGGGCCGAAGTTGACCGTTCCCCCCTCCAGCGGTGCCGCCACCTCACTGCTCCCCCGCTTGCAGAGGACGACGCGCGACGGCGCCTGCTTCAGTGCCCATTCCACCAGGCCGGCGGGTAGGTGAACCAGGTTCTCATCGGTGATCACGGCATCCATCTCGCGTAGCAGTGACAGCGCGCCATCGTGATACACCCGCACGCCAGTGCGCCGCAATATCTCCAGCGAAGCGCGGTGGACGACCTCGCACTGCCCACGGGTCAACACTGCCAGCCGGGGAAGGGCAACAGTACTCTGGGTCAAGCGATTATCCTCCTACAACTACAGGTTTCGAGTTGCGAGTTTCGAGTTGTGGAATGAGAAACCCGAAACTCAAGAACGCGAAACTCTACCGATGGACTCTTACAGTGCATCATCAATCCGGTTCATGGTCACGTGCTGCTCTCCAACCCCAACTTTCGCAGCTTCTCCGTCGTGGGCTGTCCCTCGACATCCCAGCCCATGGCGGCGTAGAAGTCCCGCACCATCGGCTGGATGGCCACTGCTGGCGGCCTGGAAAGGCTGCCCCCGGCTCGCTCAAGCTCAGGGCGTGATCACCGTGCGGACCTCAGGCCCGAAGGCCTCCAGGTCGTCCAGCGCGGCGTTGATGGCCTCGGCGTCCAGAGGCACGGTGCGGGTGACTATCTGCGACAGGTCCAGCACGCCCCGGCGGACCAACTCGACGAGCAGGGGCAGCTCCTGCAAAAGATGGTCGGAGCAGCCGATGATCTGGGCTTCTTTCAGAATGATGTCCTGATAAGAGTTGAGCTCGAAGGGCTGATCGGCGATGCCCACCAGTACCGCCCGCCCGAACACCGCCAGCGAGTGCACCGCTTGCTTCACCGTCTGCGGCAAGCCGACCAGCTCCAGCGCCACGTCCACGCCCTGCCCGCCGGTCAGCCGCCTGATCTCCGCCACCGGATCGGCAATGCTGGCGTTCACCGGGACAGCGCCGTAGCTCTCCGCTAGCTTCAGCTTATCGGCGTTGATGTCCACGGCGTACACGTCCAACGCGCCGAAGGCCCGCGCCAACTGCACCGCCGAGATGCCCAACCCGCCGACGCCGAAGACGGCCACGCTCTCGCCCGGCTTCAGCTCCGCCTTGTTGAGGGCGTGGAGCGACGTGGCCGAGGAGCACATCATGACCGCACCCTGCTCGAAGGGGATCTCGTCGGGCAAGGGGATGGCGTTGCGCGAGGGCACGACGATGCATTCGGCGTAGCCACCATCTTGATACTTGCCGATCATCGAGCCTGAGGTGCAAAACTGCTCGCTGCCCATGGCACAGTAGCGGCAATCGCCGCAGGTGACCAGGTAGTGCAGGCACACCCGGTCGCCCACCTTGACGTTCCTGACGGCCGGGCCCACCTCCTCAATCACGCCCGCCACCTCATGCCCCAGCGTCATGGGCAGGGGATGGACCGGCGAGGTGCCAGCACGGTAGTGCACGTCCGAACGGCAAATGCCCGCCGCTTTGACCTTGACCAACACGTCCTTCGCGCCCACGTGGGGCACGGACACCTCTTGCATCTCCAGAGGCTGTCCCGGCTTGACCATACGAACTGCTTTCATTGCTGCCTCCAAGAATTTTGGATTCCCCAACTTGTTGGGGCTGTGATGCAACGACCCCGAACAAGTTCGGGACTCCGGTGCACTATCCACGGAACCTGCCGACTAGACCCTTGGACTCCCCAACTTGTTGGGGCTGTGGCGCAACAAACCCGAACAAGTTCGGGACTCCAGGATCAGTCCAGTCAAAAGTCATCGTGTTCAAGATAATCCGGGATTGGATAGCGCATCCAGGCATCTGTCAAAAACTCCTCGCCATGCTCGCGCAGGTAGTAATGGTAACTGGAATGTGGGTACTGCGCGAGGCATTGATGCACATCCAATGCATGGCCGGGTGCAATCTTCACCTTCTTACCTTCGACCACCAAGACGCCATCTGAGACTCGCACGTAGCCATGTTTGATGGGGTTGATGTGGGTGTAGTTGAAATACCCCCAGAAATCACGTTCGTTACGCGGGAATCTATCCCAGTATTGGTACCAGACCTGTCTCCCAGGTGTATTGTCCAGCTTGTTCAACTGGATGGCGCTATCACCGTGCAATCGCTTGATGAATTTCCAGATGGGAGCAACATCACTGGTCTTGAGCAACAAGTGATAGTGATCTGCCAGAATGACCCAGGCATACAACCTGATGCCATAGTCCTTGATGGCTTCTTTCAGGACATCTCGCACCAGTATGCGCTTGGAATCTGTGTCCAGAAGCCATTGGCAGTGCACGATGCTGCCCGTAATGAAGTAACAGGCGTTGTCCTCGTAGATGTGGGGTGGATGAAATTCTCGTCTCTTCACCTCTCGCTCTCCGTTGAGAATGATACCCAGAACCCCGAACAAGTTCGGGAATCCGATGCGCCGATGCCGGAGTCCTTAACTTGTTGAGGGCAAAACCCGAACAAGTTCGGGACTCCAACTTCAGCTTCAACCTCAGCTCTTCCCTTTCCCCTCGCGCGCCTCGGCTGCCTCCAGTATCGCCTCGATCTTCTCCGCCGCGCTATCGGGCAGCGGTGGCGGCTGGTGGGTGGCCAGGATCTCCCGCAGCTTGGCCTGGATGCGGTCGAGCATCGTCTGCGCACCGGCCGCCTGCCAGTTGACCCACGGCTCCCGGTCCATGAGCGTGGGCGTCCAGATTTCGGCCCGGCAGTGCCTGGCGGTGTGCCGCTCGGACATGAACTCGCCACCCGGCCCGACTTTGTCTATCAGGTCCAGCAGCAGCGTGTCGTCGCTGACCTCCACGCCGCGCATGATGCGCCGAGTCATGGCGATGATCTCGTCGTTCATGACCAGCGACTCCAGTGAGCCGATGTCGGCGCAGTCCAAGAAGCCCACGTCGTGCACCAGTGTGGCGCCGCTCAGGCCAGAGAGCACCACCTGGATCGTGGATTCGATGGCGGCCTGCAAATCCAGTCGCTTGGCCTCAGAAGCGCCAGCGGTGCCCATGAAGGAGATGCCCAGCCAGCAGCAAGCGTCGGCCAGGGCCGCGCTGAGCAGGCTCATCTCTGGCGAGCCGTAGGCTGGCCGCCCGCTGCGCAAGTCCATGGCCTGCGGCACGCCGCCGATGCACACCGCCGCCCCCCGCCGCTTGAGCTGGATGATGGCCAGGCCGCTCAACGCCCCGGCCAGGGTGATGACCAGCGTACCCGCCCCGGTGACCGGCGCAGTGGATCCGGCGGTGCCACCGCCCAGGTAGACGATGGGAACATCTCGCTCGGCGGCCCAGAGCACCTTGGCCAGGTCCTCGTCGGTGTGCATCAGCGGCGACTGGAAGGTGGCGAAGATGGCGAAGTGGGGTCGTTGGCGAAAAGCCGCCTCGCTGCCAGAGACCGCCACCGCCATCCGATAGATGTCAGAGACGTGCGCAGCGGAGTAGGCCCAGGGGATGATCGGCTTGCTGGTGTTGGCCAGCATCTCCGCGTACTCGTAGACGGGCGCCAGGGTGGGGGTCACGTCACTGATCAGCCCCAGGCCCATCACGTAATCAATGTTGTCCAGCGCGTCGCAGACCAGGGCCGTGAGGCCGGGATCGCCACGGCGAACCTTGCGCCGCTCACCCGTCGCCGGGTCCACGAAGTAAGTATTGGTGAGGCCGGGGCCGAAGTAGACCCGGTCAGGTACAACTTGCATCTGATGTTGACCATCGCGTCCCCACAGGGTGAAAGACCGCGGGTTGGCAGCGACGGCGTCCTGGATGATGTGCGGCGGAATGTGCACGCGCGTACCCTCCGCACGGGCACCAGCGGCGGCCAGCAGCTCCCGCGCCTCGGCGTTGCGCACCTCGACGCCGGTGCGATTCAGGCACTCCAGTGTCGCCTGGTAGACCTTTTCAATCTGCCGATCCGACAGGACGCGGAACTGCGGCGTTTGATGAGCATGGTAATTGATGTTCATGGGTTACTTCTCATCATTCACGAATGCCAGCCTCTCGTAAGAAATTGACCAGCAGCTTACGGCCATCGGTCTGTTCTTCCGTGTAGCCTTCAGGATAAACGAGATTGACCAGCGGGCTGCGGCGACCAGCCCCTCCTTCCGTGTAGGCTTCGGGGTGAAATTGGGTTCCATACACCAACTTCCCAATCTGCCTGATGGCCTGAATTCGGCAGGTGTCGGAAGACGCCAGCAGTTCGAAGCCCACCGGTACTTCTTTCACCTCCCAGTAGTGGGCTGTGAGAAAGGCTGGCTTCTCTCCCAAGCCGTCGAAAAGGGGATCCGGTTTGAGGACGCGCACCGGGATGAAGCCCCATTCCTTGAAATAGCCCGGTGCAAAATCCGGATACGGATCATCTTCCCCCTCTTTGATCTGCCGCATGGGGCCGATGGGGACTCCGTAGGCCATGGCGATGAGCTGAAGCCCACCGCAGATCCCAAGGATCGGCAGATCAGCATTCCGAATGATGCGATACATTTCGGCCAGCGATGCCTCGTCGTACTCCGCCCAATCGGTCACGTTGCCACTGATGACCAGGGCCTTTATCTCCAATTTGCTGAGCCACTGTCGCGTAACGCGCTCGTAGCGCTGGACCACACATACGTCACCAGAGGTTTCTTCCAGCCTCCGTTTAACATCTGCGCAATGGGCCTGGTGAACCGCCCGCTCCTCCGCGCTCTGCAGCGCCTTTTCGTGCTCTATGTCCACGTAGCAGATCATCCCTCACCCCGGTTCAGCGACGACCGCTGCAAAAGCCGTGTCAAATCCTCACGAAAAAGGGGACATAGGGACTCTTGTCCCCTTGTCCCCTTCGGTACCACTCACGGCGCCTAGATCTCCCGCACGTCCACGATTTCCTGACCCTCAACTTTCCCCAAAACGGAGACGATCTCTTCCCTGGGCACGTTTCGTATCTTGACGACGATGTCCCAGTAGCCCGGACGCTTCGGAGCAGGGACGGTGCCGCTGGCGTAGATTCCCCAACCTTGTGAAGCAATGGCACTGGTGACTTTGGCGAATTCTCCGACCTTGTCAGGCACGCGCATCGTGACGCGCACGCCGGGCACGTTCCCTCCCAGCAGATCGGTCAATTGGGCCAGCAGGTCGGCCTCGGTGATGATACCCATGACGATGCCCTCTTCCATCACGGGCAGGCAGCCGATTTTCTTTTTCACCATGACACGGGCCGCTTCTTCTAGCGTGATGTCCATGCCTATGGTGGTGACATCCCTGGCTTTGACCATCACGTCGCCAACGGTCAGGTCGGACAGGAAGCGGGTGATCTCCCAGACATTCAGACTGCCCAGCGTCGCCGGCTGGACCAGCAGCGTCTGGCGGGTGACCAGGCCCAACAGCCGCTTTCCCTTTCCGACGATGGGCAAGTGACGGATGTTGTTTTCTACCATGAAGTGTTGAGCTTCGATGATGGACATTGTAGGCTGAACCATCAGCGGATGTTTCGTCATGTAGTCTTTGACCAACATAGTTTTCCTCCAATGAAGTCACTAACGACGGCGCTTCCATGCCTGGCGCCTATCACTTGACCGTCACGACCGGTTCGATCTTGCGCAGCTCCTCCAGCGGGATGTGGCAGAAGATGCGGTGTTCGCCTCCCGCATCCCGGCAGGGCGGCTCTTCCGTTTCACAGATGTCGCCCAGCTTGCGCGGGCAGCGGGTATTGAAGCGGCAGCCACTGGGCGGATTGAGCGCACTGGGCACCGTCCCGCTCAGGCGGATGCGCTTTTGCGCGACGCTGGGATCGGGAATGGGTACTGCCGAGAGGAGAGCCTCGGTGTACGGGTGATAGGGGGGAGCGTAGATGGCCTCGGCGGGCCCGATCTCGCAGAACTTCCCCAGGTACATCACGGCCACGTAGTCGGAGAAGAAGCGCACCACGCTCAGGTCGTGGGCGATGAAGAGCATGGTGGTGCCATATTCCTGCTGGATCTCCAGCAGCAGGTTGAGCACCGCTGCCTGTACAGAAACATCGAGCGATGAAACCGGCTCATCACACAGCACCAGGTCCGGTCGAGCGGCGAAGGCGCGAGCGATGCCCACGCGCTGTTTCTCGCCGCCGCTGAGCTGGCGGGGCAAACGGTCGTAATATCGCTCGTCCAGTTTCACCGCGTCCAACAGTTGGATGACCTCGTTACGCACCTGGCGGCGCGGCACGGTTTTGAAACGGCGCAACGGGCGCCCGACCTGGTGGCCGACGGTGAAAGAGGGGTTCATGGTCGAATCGGGGTTCTGGAAAATCATCTGCAGCTCTTTGATGAGCGCCAGGTCACGTTTCGACACGGGCACGGAGATGTCGAAGCCCAGGAACTCCACCTTGCCGTCGGTGAGTGGCTCCAGGCCGACAATGGTCTTGGCCAGCGTGCTCTTACCACACCCCGATTCGCCGACCACGCCCAGCGTGCACCCCTTGGGCACTTCGATGCTGACGTCGTCTACTGCTTTGACGTAGCGCTTTTTCCCCAGGCCCAGCAGAGAGGCCACCGATTTCTGCTCCTGCTCGTAGTAGGTCCTGACGTTCTTCAAGTGCAAGATCGGCTCCGCAGCTTCCGCTTTGCGCGCCGCCAATGCTGCCAGATCGGGAATCAAATCCTCTGACGGTTGCCATTCTTGGGCGACAATCTCTTCGGCGAAGAGACAACGAGCGAAGTGGCCAGGCGCTACCTCGCGCAACTGGGGATGAGTTTGTCCGCACTGCGGGCGGGCATAGTCGCAGCGAGGCTCGAAGATACAGCCGGGAGGAAGATTGGCAGGCGAAGGCACCCGCCCACGGATGGGGTACAAGTAGCTCGACTCCTTGCTCAGCCCCAGTTTGGGCACGCAGCGCATGAGTCCCTGGGTGTAGGGATGGAAGGGACGCAGAAACACCTTCTCCACCGATGCCCGTTCTACCATTTCCCCGGCATACATCACTCCCACCCCATCGGAGACGCGGGCGATGACGCCCAGGTTGTGGGTGATGTACATGATGGCCGTATCGAATTCCCGCCGCAGTTCGTCAATCAGATCCAGCACCGCCGCCTCGACAGTCACGTCCAGGGCAGTGGTAGGCTCGTCCATGATCAGCAGTGCTGGGTTGTTGAGCAGGGCCATGGCGATGACCACTCGCTGCTGCTGCCCGCCGGAGAGTTGGTGGGGATAGCGTATCATCACGGCCTCGGAGTCGGGCATATACACCCGTTTCAGCATGACGATGCACTTCTCGTAGGCTGCCTTTTTGCTGAGGCCGCGGTGGACGGTCAGTACCTCGCTCAACTGATCGCCGATGCGCAAGCTGGGGTTAAGGGCCTGCATGGGGTCCTGGTAGACCATGGCGATCCGGTCGCCGCGCAGGCGACGTAGTTCTTCCTCCGACCGCCCTCGCAATTCCTGTCCTTGAAAAAGGATGCTGCCACCCACGATTTTGCCATTGCGTCCCAGGAAGTTGACGATGCCGAAGGCGACGGTGCTCTTGCCACAGCCCGATTCGCCGACGATGCCTTGGGTCTCGCCGCGATTGACCTCGAAGGAGACGTCGCGCACAGCCTGCACATCTCCCTTGCGAGTTTCGTACGAGATAGCCAGGTCGCGTACATCTAGAATTGGGGTTTTGATTTTATGATCGTTTATGGTCAACGGTTAGCTCCTCCTCAACCTTACTACTGATACCGCATCGTCTCTTCGCGCAGGCCGTCGGCGAAGAGGTTGAGCCCGACTACCAGCGATGAGATGGCCAGCGAAGGCCACAGGACAGCCCAGGGGTTGGACCAGATGTAGCGGCGTCCTACACAGACCATGCTTCCCCAGTCAGGTGTGGGCGGCGGCAGACCCAGGCCCAGGAAGCCCAGCGTGCCGATGGAGAAGACGGCGTAGCCCACCCGCAGCATGGCATCCACGATGATTGGCCCGCGGGCATTGGGCAAGATCTCCACCCACATGATGTAGAAGGGGTTCTCACCCCGCAACTGGGCGGCAGCGATATACTCCCGTGTGCGGATGTCCATGGCCAGACTGCGCACCAACCGGGCGATGCCGGGTGCGCCGGCAACGGTAATGGCGATGACGACATTCATGGCCGAGGCCCCCACGGCGGCGATGATGATCAGATAAAGCAGGATGGCTGGAAAAGCCATCAGGGCGTCGAGGATGCGCATCACCACTTCGTCTATCAACCCGCCAAAGTAGCCGGCCATCAGGCCAAATGTGGTACCCACGGCCAGGGAGCACAGCACCGACAGAGGGGCCAAGACCAGGATAAGGCGGCTGCCGTAGACCAGGCGAGCCCACAGGTCTCGCCCCAGGTGATCGGCGCCCAACGGGTGCTTCGCCGAGGGGCCCAAATTCATGGCGTCGGCGTCTTGTTCCAGCGGACTGTAAGGCGTGAGGACAGGGGCGAAGATCGCCGCCAGGATCCAGAACATGACCAGCGCCAGCCCCACGAGCGCTACTTTGGAGGCCAGGACAGGAGCCATAGCGTCTCGCAACCGCTGCCAAAGCGGTGGGCGGGCAGAAATCTTGGGCATAACTTGTTCGCTTGCTGTCATGACTTACTCCCCTTCCTAATGCTACGCGTATCGAATCCTCGGATTCAAAAACGTATAGATGATATCAGCCACTAACTGTGTCCCCACAGCCAGCATCACCATCACCATCGCCCCCGCTTCGATGGCGAAGACATCCTTGTACAGCGCAGCATCCAGCAAGTACCGGCCCAGGCCGGGAAAGCCAAAAATCGCCTCCACTACCACGATCCCACCCATCAGCCAGTTGACGTGGAGCATGATGACCGTGATAGGGGCCATCAAGGCGTTGCGCAGGACGTGCTTGAAGACGATGCGCCAGTAGGGCAGACCCTTCAAGACGGCGGTGCGGATGTAGCCGGTTCCCATCACCTCCACCATGCTGGCGCGCGTGATGCGCAGCACGTAGCCCAGCTCGATCAGCGTGAGCGTCAGCACCGGCAGGACCAACATTTTCGGGTTTTTAAAAATTGCTCTCTCACTTGCGAAAACGGTGGCGCCGGGCAGTAGTTTCAACCAGACGGCGAATATCAGGATCAAGAAAATGCCTGTGGCGAAGTTGGGAGTGGCGGTGGTCATCAAGCCGCCTATCGAGAGGATGCGATCCAGTGGTTTGCCTTCGTTGAGGCCCGCCAGCAGGCCCAGCACCAGAGCCAGGGGCATGACGATCACAAAGGCGATGGCGGCCAGGATAATAGAGTTCTGAAGCCGTCGCAGGAGGGTGTCCGCAACGGGGCGGCCGGTCTTCACAGATTCACCCGGGTCGCCGCGCAACAGGCCGCGTAGCAAAGGGATGTACCCCTTAGCACCGCCCTTCTGCTCCGTCCACCAGCCCGCCGCCTTGGCCCGCATCCAATAGGTCTGGGCACCGCCCTTCTCCCACATGACGGCGCGGTTGTGTGTATCCACCCCGCAAAAAGTGCTGACACCAGTTTCATCCGTCTGCCACCTGTCATTGTCAATGGACTCGACTACCGTGCCGTCCGGCTGAAGCCGCAAAGCGATCAGGTCTTCGCCGTCCAATTTCCATCGCACCAGGGTGCCATCGGTTTCCACGGCCCACCACTCGTAGAACTCGGTCCCTGGCTTCTTTATCCGCCGCAGGGGCATACCTACCACCCGCTCTGCACGCCAATCGCTGCCCACCAGCCAGGTGACATAGCGGATATGCAACGGCTGGTCCAGCCCTAACTGGGCTAAAAAGGATGCTTCCTGCTCTGGTGTAGCGAACGGCCCCAGGATGTTACGCGCTATGTTGCCGGGCGCGATCTCGTTGATGGCGAAGATAGCTATGGAAACGATGAACATCGTCAGGAGCATGAACCCCAGACGTCGAACGATAAACTTAGCCATGGCAAGTTTCCTTGAAGTTCAAAGTTCAAAGCTCAAAGCCCAAAACTTGTACTCCTCGTCCCCTGAGGAAATTTTTGGTTTTTGAGCTTTGGATTTGGTCCTTTTGAATGTGGGGCAGGCCACACGCCAGCCGTGACCTGCCCCAGTCAAGCCTATGTCTGGCAGCAAAGCCAGCCTTGTCTGCACTCTCTTGCCGTTGTGAGTGAGAGGCTTAGCTCTTCAGCCAGAGCTCGTTGAAGAGATCGTACTGGGTCGGGTGTGCCTTGAAGTTCTGGACCTTCTTGTTCGCGATAGCAAACTTGAATTGCCAGTAGGGGATGCCTACGGAGCCGCGCTCGTACTGGATCTCCTCCAGCTTGCACATGATCTTGCGGCGTTCCTCCACATCCAGGGTCCCCTGGGCTTCCTTGAGCAGGGCTGAGAACTCCTCGTCCACCCAGCGGGTCTCGTTCCAGGGCACCGGCTTGCCCTCCTCGTCGGCGATGTAGGCCATAGCCAGAACCATCGTGCCCAGCGGGCGGTGCGTCCAGGGGGTGATTCCCAGGTCACACTCGGGCCAAATGGCCCAGTAGGCAGTGGTAGGCATGGGGTTGAGGTTGATGGTGAGGCCCGCCGGGACAGCGTCCTGCTTGAGTATCTCCGCGTAGGCGACGACGTCTGGCCAGTCGGAGCACACGGCACATTCGACCGTGAGCCCATCGGGATAACCCGCCTCGGCCAGCAGTGCCTTGGCCCGCTCCGGATCGTACTTGGGAATCGGCCTCTCGCAGTACTCCGGATGGACCGGCGCCACGTGGAAGTCCGCGCCCGGGTCCCCTTCACCGAAGTGCGCCAGCTTCAGGATCTTGTCGTGATCCTGGCACAGCTTCAGCGCCATGCGCACCCGGTTGTCGGTCCAGGGCTCCTTGTCCACCCGCATGCGTAAGACCCGAGTCTGGGCCGTAGACGCGCCGACCATATTGATGTTCGGATCGTCCTTCAGAGCCAAGAAGTGATCGGTCTCTGGCTCGCTGATGGCGTCCACCTCCCCGCTCTGTATAGCCGCGATATGGGCTGATGTCTCCCCACCCAGATCAATGTAGATGATCTCGTCCAGGTAGGGCAATGGCTTGCCATCGGCCCCCATCTGCCAGTAGTCATCACGCCGTTTCAGCACCACGCGCTCATCCTCGGAGTACTCCTCCAGTGTGAAGGGGCCGGTGCCGACCGGCGACTTGATGAAGTCGCCCTCAAAGGTGCGGTGGTTCATGATCTGCGCCGGGTAGTGGAACAGGTGCTCCGGCACGGCGATCTGCGGCGCGTCGAGGTGGAGCTTGACTGTGTAGTCGTCTATCTTCTCAATGCCCTCCGGCGTCAGGTAGGACATCAGACCCAGGATCGAAGAACCAACCTCCTCATCCAGCCACTCCCCAAGGTTGAAGACGACGTCGTCGGCGTTGAACTCGTCGCCGTTGTTGAACTTGACGCCCTTACGGAGATTGAGTGTCCAGGTCTTGAGGTCGTCGCTGGCCCCCCACTTCTCCAACAGGTAGGGGTGGGTGAGGTTGTTCTCGTCGGTGAGTGTCAGGTATTCGGCTACGTGACGCGTGGTGTTGGAATTGGCCACCCAGGAGTAGCGGGCGGGGTGATCAATGCGTCCCACGATTCCACGTATACGCAGCGTGCCGCCGCGCGTAGGGCCGGCCGGTGTCGGAGTCGGTGGCACTGGGGTGGGCTTCGGCGTGGGCTTCGGCGTCGGTGTGGGTGCTGCCTTCGGCGCACAGCCAGCGATCAGGCCTTGCGCCGCCGTCAGGGACAGGCCCAGGAGAGTCGCGTAGCGCAGGAACTCTCGTCGGGACATCTTCCCCTTGAGATACTGGTCCTTGAGGTCAGGAATCCGTTCGTGCATTTTTTTCCTCCTTTTTTAGTACTGATTTTTACGGACTTTGCGGAATCTACATAGATCACCAAGTTGCTGTTCCCTCACCTCCCTTCTGCTTTGAGCCCTCTCGGAAATGTGTAGTAGCCCATCTGGAATTCTACGAGCCAGTAATGGGATCCAAGATGAATTGAGTATGATTTACGCTATATTATACCATACCTCAATGACTAACGCAAGACGCTGAATCTGGCTCGGATAGCAGCGCCTACGCCCAATATTGCATCCCGGCGCTGCTAGCCATCTGCCTGCGCCAGGATTTCCTGCACCTTCTGTTTCTTATCCGGATCCAAGGGCCTGGGCTGGTGCTCTTTGATGATCTCTTTGACGCGGGCGCTGAGCCGTTGGCCCAGCGTGGTGGCTCCGGCTTCCAACCATTGCGGCCGCCTCTTGCGGTCCAAGAGACCGGGGAACCAAAAGTCGCGGAAGCGCTTCAGCGTCTGTTCTGTGTCCAAAAAGTGGCCGCCGGGGCCGACCTTGTCCAGTTCATCCAGCATCAGCGTATCGTCGCTGACTTCGATCCCCTTCATGATGTGATCGGTCATGGCGACCAACTCATCGGTCAAGACGATCATCTCGTAAGATGTGGTCAGGCCGCTCTCCATGTAGCCCACGTCGTGGATCAGGTTGGCGCCGCTGAGCTTGGCCATCAACACGGACAGCATGGCCTCCAGGGCAGCTTGCTCGTCCATCACCTTGGCGTCGGAGCAGCCAGCATATCCCCAGGTGGGGAGGCCATACCAGCGGCCCAATTCGGCGATGGCGGCTTTAGTAAGCTGAAACTCAGGCGAGGCGTAGCAGATCTGCGCGGCGCCCATGTCCATGTGATGCAGTCCGGCGCCAAAGACGAAGGGCGCGCCCGGCTGCTTCAGTTGGTGCACCACCAAAGCGCTGAGGATCTCGGCCAGCGACATCACCAAACCGCTGGCCATGGTGATGGGCGCGGTGCCGCCCATCAGCGGCCCCGGCGAGTGAACCACCGGCAACTGATATTCGGCCATGAGCAACAGCTTGTCCACCGCCGTCTCCGACTGCTGCAGCGGCGAGCTGGGCTCGGAATAGAGCAAGATGTGCTGCTGCTCCGTCAGTGCTTCGTAACCGCCCGCCACGGCGGCGGCCATGTCAATGGCGCGCTGGCAACTGGCCTTATCGTCGGTCACGAACACGATGGGTTTGGTGGTGTGCTCCAGCATCAGCGACATCTGCACGTCGTAGATCAGAGCCGGGACCGCGTCGGATGGAATGCCGATGGACATGACGAAGTGAATGTTGGGCAGGGCGTCGCACAGGCGATAGCCGTTGATGAGGTCCGCCTGGGTGAACTCGCGATGCTCACCTGCCCCCCCTTCTTCCCCCCCAACTTTGGGGGGGATAAAGTTCAGACAATCGGAACCGGTGCCAAAGTAGACTTTAGTCCCCTCCAGAAACATGGCTGGCTCGCCGTCCCGGTCGCACATGACGATCCGGCCTGGGGGCGAGGCCACCGCATCCTCCACCAGCCGGGCCGGGAACTTGACCAGGTTGCCGTCGGAGACAAAGGCGCCGGCCTCCTTCAGCATGTCCAGAGCTTGCTGGTGATGGAATCGAATCCCCGTGCGCCTCAGCACCTCCAGAGCAGCCAGGTGAAGATCCTGGAGTTGCGTCTCAGATAGCACGGCAAACTGGGGCGATGGGAAAATGATAGAATTGGCTGTTTTCATGGTTTCTCCTTCTCTTCACTCCTCACAAAACAACCCGCTCGCAGGTTGCACCTACGGGCGGGTTGTGATGTTCATCTCTCTTTAGCCTCTCGCTCCTTCAGCACCTCCGCAATCACTTCCTCCGCCGCCTCGGGCAGAGGGGGCACTTCGTGCTCGGCCAGGATTTGGCGAGCGCGCTCGTTGGCGCGGGTGGTCATGTCCTGGCGGCCCTTTTGCACCCAGCGATCGTAGCGCATGCGGTCTATCAGCTCTGGCCGCCACTGGGCCCACCTCCAGTTGTCCAGCGTGTGATCGTCGGCCAGGAAGCCGCCGCCGGGCTTGGCGCGATGGATGGTCTCGCGGGCCAGGGTGCGCTGGCTGACCTCCACGCCGCCCATGACGTAGCGCACGTCGCGGATGATCTCGTCGGCCACCACCAGCATCTCCATCGAAGAGGTGGTGCCGTACTCGATGTAGCCTACGTCGTGCACCAGATTGCAGCGGGTCAGGAAGGCGGCCATGATCGAGATCGCCGCCTCGAGGCCGGCCTGGGCGTCCACCACCTTGCTGTCGGTGGCGCCAGCGGCTCCCCACACCGGCAGATCATACCAGCGGCCGATGTCGGTCCAGGCTAGCATACCCATCGCCCACTCAGGAGCGCCGTAGCTGACGATGGCCGATTTCATATCCAACGCAGCGGTGTTCATGCCGTACAGGAAGGGCGTGCCTGGTCGCACCAACTGGCTTAGCACCAAGCCGGCCAGACACTCGGCGTTGCCCAGGGCTAGTGCTCCGGCCAGGGTGATCGGTCCCCCGCCGCCGGTGTTGGGCGAGGGCGGATAGGTAACAGGGAGGCCCTTCTCGGCGCAGAACAGCAGCTTGTCCACCGACTCGTCGTTGTAAAGCAGGGGGGAGATGGGCTCGGCGTAGTGCAGCAGGAAGGGCTTTTCGCGCAGCTCGTCCTCGCCGCCAGCCACCGCGCAGGCAATGCGATAGATGTCTTCCATGTCGGCGCGGTCGTTGGCCGTGTAGACGTTAGGCTTGACCGAGCCTCGGATCATGCCGATGAATTCGTGGAGAAAGACGTCCATCGCTGGCACGTCGGAGGGATTGCCCATGGACATGACGAAATCCATCTGCTCCAGACCGTCACACAGATGGGCGATGCGCTGGACGTCTTCGGCGGTAGCCTTGCGCCGCTGGCCGGTCTCCACATCCATGGTAAAGATGCAGTCGGAGCCGGAGCCAAAGAACACCTTGCCCGCCTCCAGGGGCATGGTCAGCTCGCCCAGCCGGTTGTGCATGGGGATGCGAGATGGGGCCGAGGCAATGGCGTCCATCACCAGGAGCGGGGGGATCTTGATGCGTTCTCCGGATTCCCAGGCTCCCGCCTCAAGAAGCAACTGACGTCCAGCCTCGTTCTTCATCACGATGCCCGTTCGAGACAGAATGTCCAGGCTGGTGTTATGGATCTCTTGAATCTGTTCGTCGGACAGCATCCGGATAGTGGGATGCAGGGTTTCGATAGGAATTTGTTCAGTCAAAGGTCGAACTCCTCTCTTCAGATTTGAGTGCGTCTCATTTCGGTTGAGGTTAGACTTCGGAAGTCTCCCGCCAAGGATTTTGAGAGCAAAAGCGACTTGAAATCGCCTCAAAAGCCACTGGACAGAGCACCTTCGAGACTTCCGAAGTCTTGTCTAACTCATTTGAAACACACCCTTCAGATTTTCAAGTCGAACCGTCCGCGAATCCAGTTTTCCACGTCCGGATCCAACGGCTCTGGCTGGTGATTGGCCAGGATGTCGCGGGCGATCTGCCTGGCTCGTTCCTGGGCATCCAGGGCGCCGTCCTGCTGCCACATATCCCGCCCCTGCCGATCCACCACGTCCGAGGGATAGTAGAACTCGGAGCGCATGTGGCGGAGGGTATGCTTGGCCATCAGGTAATGGCCGCCTGGCCCCACTTCGTCGATCACGTCCAGGGCCAGCGTCTCGTCGTTCACTTCGATGCCGCGCACCACGCGCATGACCATGCCCAGGATGTCGTTGTCAATGACGAATTGCTCGGCGGCGACGGAACTCATGTTCTCCAGCATCCCGGCTGCGTGGTGGATAAAGTTGCTCCCGGCCAGGGCAGCCAGCACCGCGCTCATAGCCTTCTCGAATCCAGCCTGAACATCGGGGAGCTTGGCGTCGGTCATGCCCGCCGAGTTGTAGAGGGGCAGGCGGTAGAACTGGCCCATCTGGGCCATGGCCGCGTTGGTCAGGCCGAACTCGGCCGAGCCGCCCAGGTAGCGACCGGTCTTCATGTCCGCCGTGGCCGGGATCGGGCCGATGAGCAGCGGCGCGCCCCGTTGGGCCAACTGGGTCAGCACCACGCCCGAAAGCTGCTCGGCGGTGAGCTGAGCCAGCATCCCGGCCAGCGTCACCGGCGCGGTGGAGCCAGCCATCGGCGCGGCCGAGAGCACCACCGGGATGCGCTGGCGGCAGGTCTCGATGAGCAGGGTAGTAACATCGGTGGCGAACTTGAGGGGGCTGACCATCCAACAGGTGATGAAAGAAACGATGGGGCGTTCGCGCAATGCGTCAGCCCCACCCATGATCCTCTCGCACATCTCGACCGTGTCGCGGATGCCCTGCACACTGTACACGCCGGACTGGACGTGTTTGGTGGTATTAGCCAGGCCGGCATAGTACTGGTTGATGTCCACGTTCTCTTTGCCCATGTCGGTGGGATAGACCGGCACCAGGTAAAAGTGAATGTTATCCAGCGCATCCACCAGCCGGGCCAGCTCGGCCACGTCGCGCAGCACTGCTGGATGCGGCTGGCCGGTCTCCAGGTCGAGGACGGTCAACGCCGCGCCGCCCGTGCCGATGTGGACTCGCGCGCCTTCCAGCTCCAGGTCCCATTTCGGATCGCGCCCGGCCAGCACCACCCGCGAAGGGGCCCAGTCCACCGCGTCTTCGACCAGCGAACGGGGCAATCGCACGCGGTCGTCAGTTACGTCCGCTCCGGCTTCCTGGAACAGCCGCCGCGCCTCGGGTTCCTCGACCTGCACGCCAGTGCGCTCCAGAACGCTCAACGCCGCTTCGTGGATGCGTTGCACCTGTTCGTCGGTCAGAGGTTTGTACTGGCCGCCGACCAGGCCCTTGACAGGTTGTCGTTTCCTCGCCATCATGCCTCCTCGAATCAGGCCGTCAGATCACGGGCCACATCCACGGCGCTGGCCGCATCGGGCGCGTAGGCGTCGGCCCCGATCTGCTCGGCGAAGGCTGCCGTCAACGGCGCGCCGCCGACCATGATCTTGACCGTGTCACGCAGTCCTGCCTCCTCCAGCCCCTCGATGGTCGCTTTCATCCCCGGCATGGTCGTGGTCAGCAGTGCCGACATGCCCAGGAGCTGCGGTTGATGCTCTCGCACGGCGGCCACGAAGGCGTCGGGCCTGACGTCGGTCCCCAGGTCAACCGTCTCGAAACCCGCCCCCTCCAGCATCATCTTGACCAGGTTCTTGCCGATGTCGTGCAGGTCGCCCTGCACCGTGCCGATGACGTACTTGCCAGCCGTGGGCACATCGCTTTCGGCCAGCAGCGGGCGTAAGATGTTCATGCCAGCGTGCATGGCCCGGGCAGCGATGAGCACCTCAGGCACAAACAGGTCGCCAGCCTTGAAGTCCTTGCCCACCTCGTCCATGCCGGCGATGAGGCCGCCGTTGAGGACCTCAGCCGGCGACATCTCCTGATCCAGCGCCTGCTGAACCAGGTCAACAACGACTTCGTCCTCGCCCTGGTACAGGTTAGAGGCGATCTGTTCCAGGATGTTTGACCTAGCATACATGTTTTGACTCCTTTGGGGTAATTTTGAGGCTATAACGATCACGGCAAGCGTCTCGACTACGCCGAGACGTTCACCGCAATCATCTAAACCTTTCTAGATTTGAGCAGGCTTATTATATCGCCCTATTCCCACTCTGTCAAATGGCGATCAGCCGAAACGAGTCTGGTGCTCTTCCCAGGCTGCATCCACCAGGTCTGGGTTGGAGAAGAGGTCAACAGCCGTCATCGCCAGCGCTTTGGCCGCGTCCAGCAGGCCGGCGTGGCCCTCTGGGGAAGCTGAGGCGGCGCGGAACTCCGGCGAGTGGCCCGCTACCTCCTCAGGCGCGATGGTGATGTAGGAATGTAAAGCCGGGACGATGTGGCTGACGTTGCCCATGTCGGTGGAGCCCATGCGCCCGCTGGATGGTGGCAACTGCACCTCTCGGCCCAGCGTGGTCAGATTGGCGTCGAAGAGATCGGCCAGGACGGAGCTGGGAGCCATGTTGGCGTAGTACTTCTCAGGGCGCGTTAGCCTGACCTCGGCGCCAGCAGCCAGAGCCCCCGCCCGCGCACAATCCTCCACCTTGTCCAGCATAGCCAGCGCGTGGTCCTTTTCCGCCGCTCGCACCAGGAACTCGGCCGCGGTGTAATCGGGGATGATGTTGGGGGCCGAACCGCCGTGGGTGATGATGCCGTGGATGCGGATGTCGTCGGCCAGTTGCTGGCGCAGGGCGCTGATGTTGTTGTAGGTCAAGATGCAAGCGTCGAGGGCGTTGATCCCTTTGTCCGGCGAGCCAGCGGCGTGGGCAGCCTGGCCGAAGAATTCCATCTTCAGCTCGTAGCAGGCCAGCGAGGTGCGCCGGCTCATGGTGCGCGTGGAGGGATGAACCATCATGGCCACATCCACGTCGTCGAAGACGCCGGCCTCGACCATGATTATCTTGCCCCCACCACCCTCTTCGGCCGGAGTGCCGATGACCTGGATAGTGCCGGGAATCTCGTCGAGTACGGATTGCACAGCGAGGGCCGCGCCCACTGAGGACGTGCCGATGATATTGTGGCCGCAGGCGTGCCCCAGGTCGGCCAGAGCGTCGTACTCGGCCAGGAGTGCCACGATGGGCCTGTCCCCTTTCTGGCTGGTGTACGAGGCAACGAAGGCGGTCTCCAGTCCAGCTACGCCGCGCTGCACCGTGAATCCCTCTCGCTCCAGGACAGAGGTCAAGAGTGCCGCGGCCTCGAACTCCTGAAAAGCGAGCTCCGGTTTGGCGTGAATCGTGTCCGAGGTGCGGATCAATTCCTCGCGCCGGGTGTCTACCTCGTCTACAATGCGCTGTTTCAGTTCGTCAATGTTGCTCATAGTTTCTCTCCTTGACAAAAGATATTTGGGTATTGGATATTGGCTATTTTCTCGGTTGCGAAATCAGGGCGAGGACGCCCCGCCGTAGCGGGGGAAACAAAGGCCTTGCTCCTGATTCGTTTGATTCTGAATTCGTTGTAGTGTTCAACCAGCCAGCGGCAGATCGCGGGCTGTCAGGTCTTGAAAGGTCTCTCTTCGCTGGATGAGGGCGGCTTGTCCATCTCTCACCAGAACCACTGCCGGACGTGGGACAAGATTATAGTTGCTGGCCAAAGGCAAACAGTATGCCCCTACCCTCGGCACGGCCAACAGATCGCCCGCCGCCAGGCGGGGCAGAGCGATGTCGCGGATGAGCACATCCCCCGATTCGCAGAACCTCCCAGCCACGGTCACTGTCTCCTCGGCCGGCAGGTTGGCCTTCTCCACGACCAGGGCCGTGTAACGAGCACCGTAGAGGGCCGGGCGAATGTTATCCGCCATGCCGCCGTCCACGGAGACGTAGGTGCGCACGCCAGGAATCTCCTTGCGCGCACCGACGCGATAGAGCGCGACTCCCGCCGGGGCAACGATGGAGCGACCCGGCTCGATCACCAGCGTGGGCAGAGCCAGCCCGTGGCGGCCACATTCTTCAACCACCGCCTGACCCACGGCCTGCACGTATCGGTTCACTGGTGCGGGAGGGTCCGCTTCGTGATGGGGCACCCCCCATCCCCCGCCAGGGCTCAACTCGCGCAACTCGAAGCCATGACGCTCTCTCATCGCCGCCGCGAAGTCCACCAGGAGGGCGACGGCCTCGGCAAAAGGCTCCAGGTCGAAAATCTGGGAGCCGATATGGGCGTGCAGGCCGACGAGTTCCAGATGAGGACTGGCCACGGCGCAAGCCAGGGCGCGCTCGGCAGCGTCCGTTTCCAGCGGGAAGCCGAACTTCGAGTCGAGCAGCCCGGTCTTGCGATAGCGGTGGGTGTGGACATCAATGCCCGGCGAGAGGCGCAGCCAGATGGGCACCCGAACCCGCCGCTCGGCGGCCAACCGCTCCAGCACGTCCAGCTCGTGGAAATTGTCCACCACGATGCGCCCCACGCCCTCATCCAGGGCCAGGGCCAACTCTGCCGGCGTCTTGTTGTTGCCGTGGAAGTGAATCCGCTCTGCCGGGAAACCCGCCTGCCGGGCCACGTAAAGCTCGCCGCCCGAGACAACGTCCAGGCTCAGCCCCTCCTGAGCGAAGAGTTGGGCCAGAGCCAGGTTGAGGTACGCTTTGCTGGCATAAGCCACCTGAGCGGGGCCTGGGTAGTGTTGCGCCAGGGCCTGCCGATATTCTCGACAGCGGGTGCGGAGGGTCGCTTCATCGAAGACGTAGAGAGGCGTGCCGAATTCACGGGCCAGAGACGAAGCCAGACATCCCCCCAGCCAGAGTCCCCCCTTATCATCCAAGCGAGTGTCCAGAGGAAAGAGCGATAGCGTTTCCATAATTATGACTCACACCCAGTGCGGGCTTTCCCAGAGGGTCAACGTCTGCCCCAGGTCGCGTTCCTGGGCGGCGCGGTAGATGCGAGTCGCCACGGCGACGTCCTCGGTGCCCAGGCCAACCGGGTTGAAGAAGATGAGCTCCGAATCGCTTTCCCGGCCGGGTTTGTCGCCAGCCACGATATCGCCCAGCTCGGCGTAGAGGTCATCGTCGTCGAACTCCCCCGCCTGGTGCATGTAGGCGATAGTCTGCGCGGCGCGGTGTTTCACCTGTTCCCAGTCGTCCACCACCACTTTGTCGGCCACGGCGATGACGGCGAACTCACATTCGTAGCCGGAGACGTGGGCGTAGAAGCTGCCCTCCCGCAGCCAGCCGTGGCGAACGATGGGCTCCGAGGTGGTGGTCGCCGTGACCAGGACGTCGGCCTTGCGGACCAGAGTCTCGGCGTCGTCGGCCACCCGCACGGGCAGGTCGAGCAGGTCGGCCATCTCCTGAGCAAAGGTGTCGCTGCGGGAACGGCGGATGTCGTAGATGAACGCCTCTTGCAGGCGAGGGAGAGCTACGCACAGGGCCATCAGTTGGGTGCGGCTCTGCACCCCGGCACCAATGAGGCTGGCACAGCGAGAGTTGGGCCGGGCCAGGTATTGGGCCGCAACGCCGGTGACGGCGCCAGTGCGCATGGCACTGATGAGAGCTCCATCCATCACGGCCAACGGCACGCCGGTGTCAGGATCGTTCAGGATGATGAGGGCTGAAGCGCGAGGCAGGTTACGCTGATGCGGGTTGGCCGGGAAGCTGGCGATCCACTTGAGGCCGGCCATGTTGTAATCGCCGCCCAAGTAGGCAGGCATGGCGTTGATGTGGTCCTCTCTTAGACCCCGGCCGCCCTGGTCCCAGCCTAAAACGGCCTTGGGGGGCAGAAGGTCGTCACCGGCGTGGTGCAATTGCAGCGCGGCTTCGACGTCGGCCATGGCCGCAGCCATGTCAAGCCCGCCAGCAATGATGACCTCCTCCTGGCTGAGGTAAAGAAACTCGACGGTAGACATGGCTAATCGTCTCCTCTCTTCCAAGACTCAGTAGATCCAATTTTGCTCGGCCTGGATCTGACGATCCAGGCCTAAAGCGGGGATTTGGCAATCCCCTTGGAGCAATTTTGGATACACTGAGATCCAGGAAAAAAGGCGGGCCAGATGGCCCGCCCATCTTCACGAGTAAGCCAGATTCAGTAGATCGGCGAAGCTCACCCGCCGCCCAAGCCGATGACAGCAGAACCCACGCCGCCGAACCTGTACAGCAGAGAGAGAAACCGGCGAAATCGACCTTGTTTGTGGGCGGTCGGGTGCAGCGGGGGTTGGGCGGCGCACGCAACCCACGAGCAACCCCCGCCGACCACGAACCCAGGCCACACACCAACCGCCACGACGAGCAGGCAATCGCTACCTGACTGGCAGACGACGCAACGCTAAACGGCCGCCGGCTCCGGCTGACGAACAAAGCCCTTGTGCGCCTCAGCGTAGATGCGAAGTGCAGCAATTATGCGTTGTTCACATTCACTACCTTGCGCCTGAAACCAGGCAAGCAAATCGGGGTCTACAGGCACGGCAATGGTCGCTTGCCTCTCTGGCATTCGCCAGGTAGCTCTGGCAAAAAACGACTCGTCTAACGGCGGAAGTTCTGACCGATCAATCTCCTCGTCCGTTAGCGAATCAATCATTGCCCAATTGGTCTCTGAGGAGTTGTTCATATCTAATTCGCTCATTAGTCGTTGCCTTCATCATCGAAATAATGCGGATAGTATCCTCACCACGTTCAGTGAATACTATGACGACAACCCGTGTATTGAGTATACCAATCCCGATCCACCGATCTTCACCATAGTCCTGCCGGTCATCCAGCGCCACAAGCATCGGTAGCTCGAAAATCTTCCAGGCGTCTCTAAAGTCAAAACCATGCTTACGGATGTTTGCTTTGCGTTTTTGTTCATCCCACTCAAAACGCATGAGAGTTGCCTGCCTTCAAGAAGCTTGCACGAACCAAACTTTTCTTTACTACGTTTCCGCTTTGTATGGATCCAACGCATCCCGCAAGCCATCACCGATGAAGTTGATGGCGATGACGGCGATAAAGATCATCAGTCCAGGAAAGATGGCCGTCCACGGGGCGCGGGTCATCTGATCCTGGGCGTTTTTGAGCATGTTGCCCCAGGTGGGCGTGGGCGGCTGAACACCGAAGCCTAGATAGCTCAGGCCGGACTCAGTGACGATGGAGGTGGCTATGCGGAAGGTAGCGGCCACGATGATAGGACTCATCGCATTGGGCAGCAGGTGGCGAACCATGATGCGCAGGTTGGGCACGCCAGAGCTGCGAGCCGCCTCGATGAATTCCTTCTCCTTGAGTGAGAGGAACGAAGCCCGAACCAGCCGGGCTACCCTCATCCAGGCCAACACGGCGATGACCAACACGATAGAGAAAATACTGGCAAAGGCCGTACCTCGCAGTGCCTCGATAGGAAGGTTCCGCAGTGCAAGAGCCAGAATGATCAGGATAAAAAGCTGGGGAAAAGCCAACATCATGTCGGTGAACCGCATCAGGACATTGTCCACCCAGCCGCCGTAGAAACCGGCCACGCCGCCGACGATAGCGCCCACGACCACCGCCAGCGCCATAGCCATGACCCCTATACTCAACGAAACCCGGCTGCCGTAAAAAATGCGGGTCATCAAATCACGGCCCAACTCGTCCGTTCCCATGAGGTGCTTGGCCGATGGCGGTTGCAACATAGCGTCCAGGTCTATTTTCTCCGGGTCGTAGGGCGTCAGGTAAGGTGCAAAGATGGCTGTCAGGGCAAAGATGAGAACGATGATCGTGCCGAACATGGCCGGTTTATGGCGAAGGTAAGAATGCCATATCAACTGCCCCATGGTTCGCTCTTCACGATACTTTGGCGCCAAGTCCAATAGCGGCTTTTCCTGGGGCTGCACAGCTTCAGAATCGGCCATGAACAACCTCCTCTAGTTTCGTACCTGACACTGGCGTTTTTTCGTAGTAACGACCGTAGTGACGACTTCAGTCGTCCACAATGGCGCCAAAGCGACTGAAGTCGCTACTACGAACCGCTACTACGAACCCCTCACTCGTACCGAACGCGGGGATCGAGGAAGGCGTAGACCACGTCGGCTATCAGATTGAAGGCTACAATGAGAGTGGCGTTGATCATGACGATCCCCATCAGGACGGCGTAGTCCACCCGCTGCGCCGAGCGGAAGAACAACTTGCCCATCCCCGGCCAGCTAAAGATGGTCTCGGTGAACAACGCGCCGCCAAAGAGAATGGGCAGGTCCATAGCTACGATCGTCACCACCGGGATGGCGGCGTTCTTGAGGGCGTGGCCATAGAGCACGGCTCGCTCTTTTAAGCCTTTGGCCCGCGCGGTGCGGATGTAGTCCTGGTGAATGACCTCCAACATACTGGCCCGCATGTAGCGGATGTAGCTCGCCGCGCCAAAGACACTCAGCATCGCCACTGGCAGGATAAGGTGATGCAGATAATCCCACAAAGGCGTGGAGCCCAGTTCACGCTCAAGGCGGACGTCGTACATGCCGGACCCCGGAAACAGCGGCTTACCGGCCCAGTTTTCACCCACCCACGAAGGCCAGTCGAGACTGGAGTGGAAGGCGATGATCAGAATAAGCCCAAACCAAAAGATGGGAATCGAGCGTCCTGCATAGGCGACGATTGTAAAAA
This sequence comes from Chloroflexota bacterium, assembly GCA_030611885.1. Lineage (GTDB taxonomy): Bacteria > Chloroflexota > Anaerolineae > VGOG01 > VGOG01 > JAUWOY01. The sequence continues at coordinate 45,164 of JAUWOY010000021.1, forward strand.
AGTGATCAAAAAGCGAATACTGCTTGACGGCCGAGATGATGCCAATAGGAATGGCAATCAATAACTGGCCCACAAAAGAGACAGCCATCAGGTAGAAGGTGGCAGGAAAGCGTTCCAGAATCATCTCCAGCGCCGGGCGGCGTTCCACGTTGGAGCGGCCAAAATCCCCCTGCACCACCGCAAAGAGCCACTTGAAGTAGCGGCTGTCGAAGGGATTCACGCTAATGGTCAGATTCTCGCGGTGGGTCCACCCGGTCACGCGCTCCCCGACGTGGAGCACTTTGACCCAGTTGCCCAGGTCATTCTTCCTGCTATCCACGAGGGCCACTTTGGTGCCGCTGGACAGTTCTCCGGTTTTGGTTGGCTCTATGCCCTGCGATGGCCCCGGTTTGTTATAAAGCTCTACTTTTGCCGCCTTGATCGTGCCCGAACTCCCCCGAAAGTTGAGAAAGGCCGGTTGTCGCAGCCCCAGCCGATACTCCAGCATAGCCATGTCTTCCGGCGTGATGTCCGGGTTCTCTTCATAAATGGCCAGAGGGTCCACCGGGCTGATGATGATCAGTCCATACACGATCACACTGATAAAGAGCAGGACTGGAATAGCTTGCAAAACCCGACGAATCAGATAGCGCGTCATAGGCGATCCCTTTGCAAGATAAGGGTTGGCGGGCGGTCTCTGACCGCCCGCCAACTGGCTAGCCAGCGTGGTTGGCTATTTCTCGATATACCACTCTTCGGCGTTCCAGGACACCTCTAACCAGATGTTCATGTCGTAGCCCATGAAGTGTTCGCGGAGCAGGTCAATGTCCCCACGGTCGTAGAGATAGATATGCGGGCGGCCCTCGGCGATGCGCTCGGCCACCTTCTGATAGGCGTCTTTACGAACCGCCACATCGGGGCTGGAACCTCCGATCTGGATCCACTCGTCAGCCTCATCGTCGATCCAGCGCGAATAGTTGTAGCCCTGGCCACTGTTGTCGTCGCAGGGGATATTGTCTGAGCTATAGTAGCCGTATATCTGGCTATGCGGGTCGAGACCATAGGAGGTGGTGTACATCAGGATGTCGAACTGGCCATGCTTGCGGAAGGCGCCGCTGGAGTAGCTGGCGAAGAGCTCAGAGCTAGGCACGTTCTCAATGTAGAACTGGATGCCGATCTCTTCCATCATCTCCATGAGCACCTGCTGGCACTGCTCGCGCAGCGCGTTGCCAGAGGTGGTCTGGATCTTGAGCTTCAGCATCTTGCCCTCGTCGGCGTAGGGGCAGCCGTGGCACTCGCGGATGCCGTCGCCATCGGTGTCCGTCCAACCGGCTTCTTCCAGCAGGGCCTTGGCCTTCGCCGGGTCATACGAGGTCTTCGGAATGACAGGCAGCGCCCAACCCAGGTTCAGCTCTGTGGTGCCCACAGACGCGTAGCCATAGAGCAGCTTGTCCACGATCGTTTGCTTGTCAATGCCCAACTCAATCGCCTCGCGGACTTTGGGATCGCCCAGGGCCCAGTGCCAGGAGGGATTCTCCTCCAGGTACTCCTTGCAAGGCGCATCCAGTTCCGGATCGCGCAGGTTGAGCAACAGCCGCTCGGTGCCAGTGCTGGGCGGGGCACTGATCTTTACGCCCTCCCACTTCTCCGCCTCGGGCAGGTCCGCCTCGATCAAGTCCCACACGAAATCCAGTTCGCCGGTCTGGATGAGCTGCTTGCCCACCTCGCGGCTCTCGATCCAGCGCAGGATGATGGCGTCCAGGTAGGGCTTACCTTCCGTCTCCCAGTACTCGTATTTCTCGTTGCGCACGATGGTCATGTGGTCGCCGGAAACCCACTCTTCCAGGACAAAGGGGCCCAGGCTGAGGGGATTGCGGTTGTACTCCCATTCCTGCATCTTGGCCAGGTCGAGGCCGATATGACTGGGTAGGTGGCTATTGAACAGCATCAGGTAAGGCGCGTAGAACTTGCTGTACTTGACCACCACGGTGTAGGGGTCAGGGCAGGTGACCGACTCCATGTCTGCATAGCCGCTGGTGCTCACCGCGCCGCTTTCAGGATGCACGCGCGCTTCCCAGGTAAAGACGACGTCCTGGCAGTCAAACGGATCGCCATCGGACCAGACGTTGCCTTCTGTCAGATGGTAGGTGACAGTCAGGCCGTCCTCGGAGACCCCACCGTTCTGAACGGTGGGCACTTCCTTTGCCAGATCGGGCACGAACTCGCCAGCGAGCGAGACACCCAGCAGCGCACGCTCGAAGAATGCACCCGCGATGTCGGCCACCGTCTGGGTGCGGACGAGGTCATTCAGCAGTTCCGGCTCCTGGTAAAAGCCCATGACCATGGTACCGCCCCGTTTGTCAAAGCCCGGCGGCAGAGGCGTAGCCGTGACCACCTTCTCGACCACCACTTCCTTCTCCACCATGACGGTGACCGGAACCTCTTTCTCGACGATCACTTCCTTCTCGATCACCTCAGGGGCAGCTGGAGCGCACGCGGTCGCAACTATGACCAGCGCCACCAGAATAGCTAAAAGCTTGCTTCTCATTTCTCAATCTCCTCCTTAGTTTTTGTTGTTTTCCGAGTGGCCCAAGGAAGCCCAATCCTACGGCCGGCTCAGATCGGTTGCACCATACTATAGGCTCTCATCATCACCTCCTCTTCTTCTCTGAATTATAACAGCGATGGAGAATCAATGTGAGTCCCAACCCTTTTTCTGCCTGTGGGATGGCTTTCTCCAAGCTGTTGTAAGGAGCATGTCTGGGGGCAAATGTTGATAAAACGCAATCCTGGCGGGGAATACCAATATATCATGATTAGGCAACCTTGTCAAATCGCGGAAGTCAGCTCTACCACAGGCTCAACTGGAAGGGTGGCTGCTTGCCATTCAGTAAAATGAATGGGGCGGCGCGCTTGGCTACGGCTCCGACCTTGCGGAGGTCCGAAAGCTGGCAGAACCTGCCCTGCCTGCGCAGCTTGAGGATGCGGGAAGCCGAGGTGGGGCCGATGCCGGGGATGCGGAGAAGCTCTTCGCGGCTGGCTCGGTTCACCTCCACGGGGAAGCACTCAGGATGGGCCTGGGCCCAGGTCAGCTTGGGGTCGGCCTCGCTGGGCAGGTTGCCCGAATCATCGAAGACCAGGTCCTCGAAGGTGAAGCCATACCTGCGGAGGATGAAATCGCTCTGGTAAAGGCGATGCTCACGCAGAGGCAGCGTAGGGGGATGATCCTCCAGAGGAGTATCCACAATCGGTTGGAAGGCGCTGAAGTAAACCCGCGCCAGGGCCACCTCCCGATAGAGTCGCGCGGTGGTCGAGAGGAGCTCGCGATCGGTTTCACCCGCTGCTCCGACGACGAACTGGGTGGTCTGGCTGACCGAGGCTCGCTGGCCCTGGCCTTCGGCGATGAGGCGACTGGCCCAACGCAAGGGCTGGAGGAGATGGGCGGTGAAATCCTTGGGGGGAGCGATACGGGCCAGGCGTTCCGGGTTCGGCGCTTCCAAGTTCACCGAAACCCGATTGGCGAGCTGCACCGCGCGCTCCACGTGGGCGAAGGTAGCGCCAGGCAGGATCTTGAGGTGGACGTAGCCGGGGAAGGCGTAGCGGCGGCGCACCAGCTCGACCGTGGCTATCATGCGGTCCATGGTGCGGGCAGCGTTGCACACGCCGGAGCTGAGGAAGAGGCCCCGCACCAATCCCTTGCGGTGCATCTGATCGAAAGTGTAAGCCAGCTCCTCAGGGGTGAAGCTGATGCGCCGGAAGTTGCGGCTGGCGCGGTTGGCGCAATAGTGGCAATCGTTCTCGCAAGCGTTGGTGAGCAATATCTTGAGGAGATTGATCCTTTTGCCATCGGGCAGCAAGGCCGGGTAGATCCAGCGGTCCAGGTCATCGCGCACCCGGCTCGCCTCCGTGCCACAGGCCTGACCACACAGATCATACTGAGCCGACCGGCCCAGCACCTCGATCTTTTGACGAGTATCCACGCCAACCACCTCTCTGCCCGGACTACTCATACTATACGAACAAACGTTCGGAATGTCAAGAATCTATAAATAAAAAGGCACCCTCGACAGGATTCGAACCTGTGACCTCCTCCTCCGCAGGGAGGCGCTCTAATCCGCTGAGCCACGAGGGCGCGCATTGATACCAACACAGGCGGGGAGAGTGGGATTCGAACCCACGGAAGAGCTTTTGACCCTTCAACCGCTTAGCAGGCGGTCCCATTCGTCCACTCTGGCATCTCCCCGGGCTGGCTATGCAATTGTCCGATTTGGCGGAGGGAGAGGGATTCGAACCCCCGGTGAGGTTGCCCCCACAACGGTTTTCAAGACCGTCGCCATAGTCCACTCGGCCATCCCTCCGGACTTGGAGAGACTTGCCCCCCATCCGCTATTAGTATAGCAAAGAGCAGCGATAATGTCAAACTTACGCTGGCAGATTGGTGGGCCACTTTGGCCGCGAAATCGAGGCGAGGACGCCATAGGCATCAAGTTAAGACCAGCGACCGCCGGTTGAGTAGCTCGTAGCGTAGCGGAGAGCGTATCGAAACCAAGGGAGCGGGTCTCACCAGAGCCGCTTGGTTTCGATTTGGCCCTTTCACTACGTTTCAGGCCCTACTCAACCG
>JAUWOY010000072.1 GCA_030611885.1 Chloroflexota bacterium
CATACCTTCTGGGGACTATGCACCAGACTGTATACCAAACTGGCGGCCCACACGCTGTGCATCTATCTCAATCGTTTACTGGGCAATCAGAATTTCTTACAAATCAAATCGCTGGCTTTTCCGATCTAGCATAAGGCCATAATAGTCTGACCGGTCAAGCTTTCCAAGGTGTGGCGATGCTTGGCCACCCATTTCTGAACTGGACACATCCTGTGATCGGCCTCGGTGAGGATATAGGTGAGGAAAATCGTGGCCAGCCAGCCCACACTCAACCCCTGGTGATTCCCGTGCGGGGTGTAAAGCGCATCCATAATGGCTTGAACGCCCATTTGCATCAGGATGGTCAGTACCACGGGGATGCTATCGACGCGCTCGGGCTCCATTTCGGAGATCGGGAAGTCGTGTCTTGGTGTCATAGCTGTCCTCCAAAATCAAGATGTTATGCCACATTGTCATGCGGCGGTTACCACCATGATTATACTACCCAATCTTGGATTTGGCTACTTTTTTAAGCGAACCGAAAGTCCTTTGGGATACGATACACGAGAAACTTCAGGTTTTCCTGAGTCCAGGCTTGAAAATCTGGAGCATCTTCCCTGATCTCGACCATTCCTGGGTGAAGGAGTCGTCTTTTAATATAGTCCTGAGACTCTGCGAACACCAAGAGGTTTTGAAAAGATTTTAGATCATCAGTAGATATTAGGGGAGGGTAACCCCATTGCCCTTGGAACGCATACTTGTAGTCAGTGGGACCTGCAAACAAGCTTTCACTAAAGCTTGGTAGACCACTCTTATGAAAAGACATACTTAGCCAATTGAAGTAAGTACCAAGCCTTTGTTTCTCTGCGACGAGCGGTTCTATGCGTTCTAGACCTTCTTCTACTGCCTTAGCAACCAGTTTATGAAATTCGGTCTGGATGTGTTGAGTGTCATTTTCCATTTGCACTGAGCCTTTGGTAGTTATCCGCCTCTGTTTATTGAGCCACTGTCCAGCAATGCTTATACGATGTTATTGACACCACAAAAATTCTATAGCGTCAATTTTGACGCACAATGCTTATACGAAACTTTTGATGCACTGGATGCCTGCTACGTGGCCTCCTGGCAGTTACTGTTCGGCTGCGCTCACGGCGAAGCCACGACCGGACTCTCACCGGTTAGCAGGCGACAGCTTTGCAGGGCACACGAACGAGATGTTAGGCGCGTTTGCTTTTGAGTGCCTACTCGGTCTTACCATTTTGTTGTGACAACATAGCCTCTCTTGCCTTGGCGATGGCTTCTTTGAGTTCAGGCAAAACGCCAAGTTGTTGCCACACCCATAATCGGTCATGGATGTCCCAAACTTCTGCTATCTTGCCATCCGCGATGCGGAAAATGTTGATGCCAGAATTGGTCACTTGCTTGCCAGTTGGGGGAAGGCCACGAGACTCACCCTGATGCGTGCCGTGAGATGTCCAGCGCACCATGACCCGATCTCCTTCGGCAATCATCTCGACAATTGTTATATGCCAACCACCCCAAACCGATTTATGCCGTTCATAAGCGGCTTTCTCACTTTGAGGAGTACATTCTATCACTTGGGGGGTCACGCTTGCACGTAGGATGGTGTGAAACTGGAAACTGGGTGCAAAGATCTCATCACAGGCATCTGGATTGTACGGGGCATCTTCAAAATAGCGGCGAACAAGCGCCTTGTTTTCTTTGATTGACATGCGTTTTTCTCCTTCGCGCCTAACAATGCTTATACGATGTTGTTGACACCATAAGACTTTCATCACAAAGACGATTCAAAGAATTCATGATATTTGGGATTACCGACGTTGATGATTACCAGATTGCTTCGGCAGCGAGTGATGCCCGCATAGATTAGTTCCTCGTTGGCAGCCCTTTCATCACCAAGATAGTCCTCATTTCTAACTATCAAGAACAGTGTACTACTCTCCCATCCTTTGAAGCTATGAATGGTTGAGAATTTTGCGGTTCCCGCATTTGCCCAGAAATTGAATTTCAATCCTCGCCTTATCTTGTCTACTCTTTTCTTTAATTCGTCACCAGATAGTTCTTTGCTCAGTTCGTCCCACATTTCTTTCGTCTCAAACATTATGGTCGTCTTTTCGTGCGTTTTTTGTCTATATGTGAACTCCAACTCCCTCAAGAACGCCACAGTATTTGCCAAAATTGCTACATCATTTGGTTGTACATTGAGTTGCTTGATTTTCGATGTTATTGTTTCGCAGATCTCGTCTTCGGTCGTTGCTGGATTGAAATGTACATAGTCGACACTCTCCTGTAAATCAAACAAGCTTGGTTGACTTATTATCTCAACTTCGTCAACAGCGTATCGCCCCTTGAAAAAATAAGATTGTAACTTCAGTGCCAAATTTACTATTTTGGTGGTCAATCTGTGTGACTCATTCAATTTGTTCCATTGACCACCTATGCCCGTACTGGGCATTCTATCTTTATCCATTTTACGACGATAGATGTTTTGCTTTTCATCACCAAAAACAACAAGCTCCCCACCATCAGCCAAGAAATACTCTCTGATTATTCTGATCCACTGAGGCTTATAATCCTGTATTTCATCAATGAAGATTGCATCGTACTTGGGTATCTCGTCTTTTACACTTTCAAAGAACTGTTCATCGTCACAGTCGGCTAAGAAGTTGACAAACACCAGGTTGTGGTTATTTGCTGTCGCCGCATACAAAAGATGATAGTGGGTGATGTAGAAATTGCCCCAGCCAAAGCTCTCTCTCACTTTGCTAATCTCGTCGTGAATATAGTTTCTTAAGGTGATGTTGTATGTAAGTATTAGCACTTTGTTGCCAGTTCTTAAGTAGGCATTGACAGCCCTTTTAGCTAGCACCATCGTTTTGCCCGAACCAGCAACCCCGAGAACTTTTTGCGCCCCGGGCTTACTGATCGTTAATTCCCTCTGTTTCTCTGTGTAACTAATGGGCTTACCCTGCTCAATTGTATGACGAGTTGGCTGCAAATACCGTTTGAAGCTATCGTACAATTCATTTGAGAAGTAGTGGGAGCGCTTACTGAGTCCCAATTCGTGCACTAGATTTGTGAAACTCTGCTTTGTTAGTGAATCGTGTCCAAGTAGCTTGATACGCCCTCTTGTCAGTTCGGGGTCGCATTCACAAAACTCTGCAATTGAAGTTGTGGTTTCATTGTGAAAGTAGACCGCACACGATACCACAGCCCACAGTTTCGGGTTGAGTATCTGCTGTTTTAGTAGTTCCTCTATGTGCAGATGATACAGATTGTCTTTATATTTCCACACTTGTGATATGGGAGACTTAATGAACGCATCATTAGCACTCAGTCGCCAGTTTCCGCCTTCATCAATGTAATAGCTGTGTAACTGCCAATCCTTTACTTCAATGAGCATCACACCGCCATCTTGACGCATTATTATAACATCAGGGTTATCCCCATTAAGGAATGGCTGAAAGTACACTTCATATCTATCAGGAAGATTATTACATAAGAAGTTAAGCAAATGCAATTCACCCGGTCTGGGAGGTACTTTGAGCCTATGAATTTGTTCTAGAGATGGGAAAAGTTGAGCCATTTTTCTTCTTGGAATAACACTAAACGTTACGAATTTCCGGCACAGATACCAAAGCTTATACTCAGTATCTTATCGTTTCACCGCACACTGCATTATAACACGACGCTTCCCCTGGAGCAAACCGCTCTAGCTCGACGGCGAATCGCCGCCGGTTGTGGGCAACGTCCCCGGCCAGAGGGAGATGTCGCTCTGGTAACGCGGCAGCAGTTCGTGCTCCTCCTGGTACTGGCTGACGATGCCGATGACGCTGTAGATTTCGCCCTTTTCTACCCAGGGCCGCTCAATGCCGGTCGCTTTCTTGACGTAGATTTTGGCCTCCCCGCTGCCGTCGTCCAGGTACAGCACGCTTCTCCCCCAGCCGGTGATCTCACCGACGATCTGGGCCAGCAGCCCCTCGTGGGCTTCGTCCACCTCTCCCGTCTTGATGATGGTCGGTTCCAGAGGTTCTCCTTCGCCCACGCGCTGGATGTCTCCCGGCCCGGCGACCCTGATCTCCCGCTCGTCGTAATAGTCCCAGAGCTGGCCTGTAACTCGTACTTTATCCCCTTCGGAGAGCACGGGGATTTCTCCATCCCGCAAATAGACCAGTATCCCGGCCGTGCTGTCCTGGATGTAAAAAGACTGCTCGTCAAAGGTCCCTGGCGGGGCGGTCACCTGGCCCTCGACGGTGACTATGGTCTCCGTGGCCATTAGCTTCGTCTCGGCGATGGTCACGAAGACCGGGCCTGGCGGCGGGGGCGGGGCTGGAGCGGGGTGGTTGTGGCCCCCCATGGTCACGGCGTAGCCGGCCGTCCAATGGCCGCCGCCGTCCACGGTGCGGCTGAAGCTGCGGTCGTAGCCAGGGCTGTGGGTGTAATGATATTCGTCGGCCACCGCCCCGTCGGGGCGCAGCAGGCGCACGCCATCGCCGTCGTTGTTCAAGGCGATGCCAGTGTCCTTCTTGAAGAAGACGATGAATCCGCCCGGCGAGATGACCTGGTCGGCGGGGATAGTGTAAGGGCCGCTGCCCCCCTCGGCCACGTCGTCAAGTTGCCAGCCGCCCAGGCCCACCACGGCCCCGCCGGCATTGTAAAGCTCGATCCACTCGTCGTTGTGATCGCCCGTGCCGTCGCCATCCCAGTCCACGCTGTGGGGCGCGGGCATGAATTCGTTCAGCAGAACTGCGTCCGCTGGCGCTGTTCCTTCCACCCAAACGGGGCTGGTGTAGGCGGTGTCGCCGTCGGCCTGGGTGGCCTTGACAAAGTAGAAGTGTCCCGCCACGGCGGGCGCTGTAGGCGTCCAGGTATGCATGGCGGCTTTGGAGAAGCTGGCCCTGGCCACGACGAGACCTCTATCGAAAAGCTCCAGGGTCACGCTCTCCCTGTCGGGATCAACCACGTCTACGGAAAAGGCGACGGCCGGTGCTTTGGGGATAGTGGAGCCCATCCAGGTATCATCCGCGCGCAGGGCTAAGGCCAGGTTGCTGTCCTCGGTGGCGAAGGTGCGCCGGGCCCGCAGCGCCTCCAGGATGTCGCCTTTGGTCAGTGCCCGCGCAACCACCCCGGTGCGGTGAGGGGTATCAGCGCCCCAATCGGGCGTCTCAGTGTCGCCGTTGTTAGCTGCGCCCACGTGCCAGCCGGCGTAGAGGCTGCGAAGGTATTCGCTCTCGAAGGTGCGGTACTGCACCCTATTGCCGTTGCCGATCTCCTGCAAGACGATGGCAACATCGGCCGCCGGATCGTAGGCGAAGTCGTTGAAGTCGCTGTCGGGGAAGGGGTGATTGAACTGGGCAATGGCTCCCGGCTGCGCGGCGAGCCAAGTGTAAATCTCTCCCAGGCTGTCGTAATTGGGATCGTCGCGGGAGGGATAGCCCTCGGTCTCGAAGATGTTGATGTGGCCCTCCTCCCGACCTGTCCACTCGAAGCCGCGCAGGGCCACGAAGATCCCATCCACCGTAGCGGCCTCGGCCTGGGCCAGGATGTCGGCCCACTGGGCGTCGTTAAAATAGTGGGAGTGATCGGTGAGGGCCAGGAAGTGCAGTCCGTTGGCCCGGCCCACGGCGTAGGCGTAGCGCGGTGGCCCGCTGCCATCGGAGTAGGTGGAGTGGGAATGGAGGCAGCCGAAGTAGGCCCACATCCCACCGGGCAGCGGGGCTGACGGTGGGGGCGGGGGGGGCGGTGGGGGGAAGTCGGTCAGGGAACCAGGGTTGGGCGCGGCGATGGCGAAGTCGGCGTTCATGTCATCGCTGTCGCCCGCGCCCACTCGCTGCAGCGACCTGGACGCTGGGGCGGAGATGTGGCCGATCACGCCCACGGCAGCGTAGTCGCCCGACTTGTAGGCGATAGCATCCACAATCTCATCGGCGGGCCCCAGCAGCAACACCTCGTCGCCCGTGTTGGAGAGGGCCCAACTGCCCGTGGCCCAAGGAGTGTACTTAGCCATGTTGAGCACTATCGCGGTATCAGTAAAATCTGCGCCTGAGACCCGCACCTCGAAATCAGGATAGAAGCCGAAGCGGGCCTGAAACTGGGCTGCGTTCTTAGCTACGATGAGGAGGCCCTGAGGCTCGATCGTTGCCCCCGGCGGAAACCGATACATTCCCTCGCTCTTGCCTTTCGTCTCCTCGTCGCCGATTTTGTAAAGAGAGAGGTCCACAGCATCGCCGGTGGGGTTGAATATCTCCACGAACTCATCGCCCTCGGTCTCTGGAATCGTGCCATCGTAGCAGACCTCGCTGATGAGAAGGGGAGCCGTGGGAGGGAGCGTCGGCGTCGTGGTTGGGGTTGGGGTTGGGATGGGGGTGCCCCCTGGCGAAGGAAAGGCTCGCTCTATGAAATCGCTCGCCTGATCAGTGTCGTAGCCCATCGGCTCGCGCTCCAGCGAGTGGCCGGCGGCGACGCCGGGGCAAGGAGGATCGAAGACCGTGGCGTCCGTCCCGTAGGACATCTGGTCAATGACCGTCCCCGTGCTGTCTCTGAGAATCAGGCGGTCGCCATCGTTGCTCAGCCCGTTGCCGACACTGCCGTCGGCGACGAAGACGATGGTGCCTGCGAAGCCGGGGTAATTGGTGTAGAAATCCTCGGAGGCGGCGATGACCACGAAGCCGTTGGCGGGGATGATCACCGTGGGGATGGGCTCGGTGGCCATATTGTCGCTTATCGTCCAACCGACCAGCTCAAACGGCGAAGAGGCATTGTTGTAAAGCTCCACCCACTCATAGGCGGCGTCGGAGCCGGACTGGACGGAATCGTACACCACCTCGTTGATGACCACGTCGGGGATGGCGGGTGTGGCCGTAGGCGTGGCCGTCGCCGTTGGGGTAATGGTCGCCGTCGGGGTGAGGGTGGCGGTGGGGGTCAACGTTGGGGTAAAGGTTGCCGTGGGCGTGATCGTCGCCGTTGGGATGATGGTCGCCGTCGCGGTAGGCGTCAGCGTGCTGGTAGGCGTGATGGTGCTGGCCAGCGTGGCGGTTGGAGTCAGCGTCAGCGTTGGGGTCGGCGTCTCCAACAGCCAGGAATCCTCGGCACTGGCGCGCATCACCACGGCAATCAGTAAGCCGCTGCTCACAAGTATAATTACAGCTAGTCCGGCTACGAGTCTCTTCATCTCCCTCGCCCTCTTTAGAACGCAGATGCGCAGGATTTACGAATTCCCCCTCAGTCCAAGTTTAGCAGATATGACAGCGACATGTCCAGCGCCGGCCGAGTAGGAGCGAAGCGACATATCGAGGCCAAGCGGGTTCCTCACAAGAGCCGCTCGCTTGATTTCGATACGCTTTGCTACTCAATCAGCGCTCGCTCCCACAAGTTCTACATGCGCCCCTGCCGACCCGCTGTTCTCCTCAAGAAAGCAGATGCGCAGGATTTACGGAATGGCCCAGACAAGAGTGCAGCCGATCCGTAAATCCTGCCAATCCGTGTTCTTCTACCTGGGCGGCTGAGCAACGTCGAACTACTTGAGCACCAAAGGCAGGTAGACCCTGAATATTGTCACCGTCGGCGTGGGTGTGGTGGTGGGCGTGGCGGTTGGCGTGGCTGTGGGTGTGGATGTCGCCGTCGGCGTCGGCGTGGGCACGGTCACTGACCCTGGATTGGGGAACTCCTGGTCAATCCAGTCCTCGGCAGCGTCGGTGTCCTCATTGGCCGGAGAGCGCTCCAAAGAATGGCCAGTGGCGACATCGGGACAGGCAGGATCGAGGAAGGTGGTCTTGCTGCCATAGGACATGGCATCCACGATAGCGTCGCCGCCGTCGAGGATAAGCACCTCATCGCCGTTGTTGCTCAGGGCGATCTTACCCGTGGCCCAAGCTGAGTGCTTGATCATATCGGGGACTGAGGGGTCGGTGTCAGTAACCTCGTAGTCTGGATTGAAGCCATAGAGGGCGTAGAAGCCAGTCGCCTTGAGGGCGATGACGATGACGCCTCCAGGCGGTACGCTCGCCTCAGGGGGAAACTGATACATTCCTTCGCCCTTGCCCTGCTCTTCCTCGTCGCCTATCTTGTATACAGAGAGGTCAATAGCTGAAGCGGTGGGATTGTAGATCTCGATCCATTCCTCGTCCTCATCCGTGCCTGGGGTGTCGTAAAAGACCTCGCTGATGAGGAGCGTGGGCGAGGAAGCCCGTATGGGGAGAGAAAGACACAGCGCGGGGAGCAGAGCCAAGGTGAGCAGGCTCAGCAGGATTACGTTTGAACGGTTTTTACCAGAGATCATCGTCGTACCTCCTTGTGAATTTGGTTGGTTGAACTGTAGAGCTTGACAAGTAATTATATAGTATAATCATCTCTGATGCAAGAAATTCACACCAGAAAGAATTGCCCTTCTTTCGGTCTAAAAGCTACTGAAGTTTTGATATAAGGCTCTAGCACCCGTCACCGGGTGCGTTTTGGGCGGCCCGAGGACGGGCCTTGGAGCTTATATCAAAGTTCCAGAAAAGCTAAGTTTGCACAAGTAGCCGAGACGTGGTAAAATTGATGGGAGAGAAACGGGTACTCTAACCGCGAAAGGAGAATCTCTATGACTAAGCCGACCATCAAACGGATCACTGCCATACTCACCAGGGTGCTGTACTTCATAGTGGCCTCCGCTCTTCTGGTAGCCCTCCTGACCACTCTTGAGCGTGGGCTCCGCCCCGGTCTTTTTAGCGAACTGGCGCCCTCATCCCAGGCCGCTAACTTCCCTCAAGCCCAACCAGGCACCTGGGAGACCTACCGCGCTTCCCCGGAGGGATTGGTGTCTGATTTCGTCCTGTCCATAGCCGTGGACGGAGATGACGTCTGGTTCGGCACCAACAGGGGCATCAGCAAGTTCGACGGGACTACCTGGACGACCTATGACATCTTAAACTCAGGGTTGGTGTATAATCGTGTCAATGCCATCGCCGTAGACGCGGAGGGTAATAAGTGGTTCGGCACTCGTTACGGAGTGAGCAAGTTCGATGGGACCAATTGGATGACCCACGATAACGTAAGGTTTATCTCTGCCATCGCCATAGACCAAGAAGGTAACATCTGGTTCGGCACCAGGCTGAACGATGGGTATGGGTACGGAGTGAGTAAGTTCGACGGAGAGAGCTGGACGACCTATGATCACTCAAACGGAGCGTTGTATTGCCCCTATCCACCAGCGTGTGACTCCGTCAATGCCATCACCGTAGACAACTCCGGCAACGTGTGGGTCGGCACCTCCACTGGCGGGGTGAGCAAGTTCGACGGAGCGAGCTGGACGACCTACCATAAATCAAACTCAGGGTTAGCAGACAACCATATCTTGTCCATCGCCGTAGACAGTGCCAATGTGAAGTGGTTTGGGGGGTGTACCGATGGGTACGCTGAGTGGTGTGTCGAGTTTATTTGCGTCGCTGCTGCGGCGAGCCGATTCGATAGCGGCTGGGCAACCTACAGCCTTCCAGGCACGAAAGTCCAGGCTATCGGCATAGACTGGGAAGGCAACAAGTGGTTCGGCACCAATAATGCTGGGGTGAGCAAATTCGATGGGGCTACCTGGACGACCTACAATACCTCAAACTCAGCACTGGCAAAGGATAACATCACCGCCATCGCCACAGATAACGAGTGGAACATTTGGTTCGCCACCCATGGTGGTGGGGTAAGCAAGTACGGCTTGCCCATCCCCACACCTACGCCCACTGCCACATCAACGCCAACTTATACACCGACGCCGACCATCACGCCCACAGCCACGCCTACCAACACGCCAACGCCGACACCAACCTATACACCTACACCAACTGATACGTCTACACCCACGCCCACGCCCACGCCATACAGGCTCTACTTGCCTCTCATCTTGAAAGCCTATAGCGGCGACTAGAAAACTCCTGGGCCAGCAGTGACCGCTCCCTTCGACTTTCCCGAGAGAGTTCTTATCCGGAAGCTATGTAGAACTTAGCCCCTTGTTTTCATCGGGGGGGAAAGGAGATTTAGAATGACGAGAACCAAAGTTCTAACAGTAGCGGTCGCTCTGAGCCTTCTCTGGGCCTGGGCGGCAACGGCGGCGGCTTCGCTTGGGGAACTGGAGTTCGTAGGCTTCCCCAGCGAAATCGGCGTCACGGGCGAGGAAGTCCAACTCGAGGGATGGCTCAAGTTCAACGAAGAAGAGCACGAATATGCCATCAATATTCGCTTGTGGGTGACTGGGCATGAGGGGCACATTGAGCCGGGCTTCATAGCGGAGCCGCTGTACGATGGGGAGACGGTCGCGATCACCGTCTATCTCGAAGGGGTCCCTGGAGACGCAACCCTGTACGCCGACGACATTCGGTGTCCACGCGGTAGCTGGACCATCCAGCTCGCACAGGCAACACCGACGAGCACGCCGACCGTAACGGACACCCCCACGCCGACAAGCACCTCGACACCTACGCCGACGCCCACCAACACAGCTACCCCCACCTCCACGCCGACGAGCACACCCACTCCTACCTCGACGTCAACCAACACGCCCACACCCACGGCCACGGCGACACAGACGCCCACGCCTACAGTGACGCCCACGCCCACACTAACGCCGGTGGTAACGTGCTATTACTCTTCCCCTGGGGATAGCATTTACCGGATTGATGCTTCACTCTTCTCCGGGTACACGACCACCTCGGCCGAAGATTCCCCACTTATTCGCGTGACCTCGCCGCCAGCGCCCTTGGGGTGGAATCAACCGGACTTCGTGCCCGATAGCTCCTGGCAGACTAGCTCAAAGGTTTGGTCGCCGTTCTGGGCCAATCCCCCTTGGGGCCCCCTGCCCGCTGATTCCACGCCCATCGGTCTGCAGGATGGGAATGGCGACCAAGAAGCTGTGAACGGGACGACTTACCTATATCGGCGTACTTTAACGCTCTCCTCTCCTGGAGCATGCAGGCAGGTGATAGGAGCCGCTTTGGAAATGTGGAGCGACAACAAAACGGAGTGGTGGTGGCAGGGCACCTCTATCTCGTACGATGGACAAGGGCGTTTCGGCGAGGTCGATCTTTTCCCCGGCCACATCGAGCCCTACGGTGGAACCTATGTCTTGGCCATCCAGAACAGCAACGACTACATGTGTCCCGATGACTACGATAATTGTAACCCTCATGGGACAGCCTGGCGTGTCTGTGTCGATTGGAATGTCACAGAAACTTGCCATCACGTCTACCTGCCGCTTATCCTGAAGGTGCAGCCATAGGAGGAGCGCGTTGACCAAAGCGAAAAGCCACCTGCGTAGTTAACGCAGGTGGCTTTTTGCTGTTGCCAAAAGAGCTGAATTACGGACTTCACCTCCGCCTCTTCCCTCCAAGGCAGAGCGAATCGTATATCCTCATGATCTGCCTCCCCGCCTGCTCCCAGGAATACCTCTCTATGGCCCGCTGCCGGAGGCGCACGCCCAGGGTGGCAGCCCTCTCCTCATCCGCCAAGATGGAGCTCAGCGCCTCGGCCAGAGATGCGGCGTTGCCCGGCTCAGCGTAGACGCCCCAGTCGTCCAGATACTCGCGGCTGACGGGGGTGTCGAAGGCCACGGTAGGCTGGGCCAGGGCCATGTAGTTCAACAGTTTGCCGCTGCCCTCGGTGGCCGAGATCTTGGTGGATACGGCCACGTCGCCCAGAGCCAGGTAGCGCGGCGCCAACTGGTAGGGGATCTTGCCGGTAAAAGTGACGTGATCGGCCAGGCCCAGGCTGTGAGCATAGGCCCGATAGCCCTGCTCGCCCGGAAAGCCCATGATCAGGAAATGGACGTCGGGGCGGGTCTTGACCAACTGGGCCGCCGCCTGCACCAGGAGGGGAGTGCCCTGGTACTCGGCCAACAGGCCCAGGTAGGCGACGACTTTGCGCTCCGGGGGGATGCCCAGGTGGGCTTTCAGGCTGATGCGCTCCTCCTCGGCGAAGGCATCGGGTCGGAAGGTGTCGGTGTTGACGCAATCGGGCACGATGTGGATGTTATCGGAATTGCAGTGAAAATCGTTTCTCAGCAGGTCAGCCGCGTGACGGGAGCTGGTGATGATGGCTGGGGGAAGGTGGTCAATTACTTGCTCGACCCAGCGCACGGGGCGGTAAAGGGCTCCATCGGGATTCAGAAAGTGGTGATCAGTCATCTCGCCCGTCATGCTGCCCTGAAAGTCGAAGACTAAGGGCGTGCCCAGCAGCTTGCCCAGCACGTAGCCGATCAGAGCGCCCTCGTGCAGGTGGGCGTGGATGACGTCGGGTTTCTGGCGCAGAGCCACTTGCAGCGATTTGATGGAGAGGAGAGCGTCGAAGACCAATTTATGCCTGGAGCACCCCACCTCGTAATCGTGCCGCCAGGGGATGGGCCGCGTGCGCTCAATGGCCACGCCGTCCAAATCCCCACCTATGTAATAAGTAACGATGGTGACTTTGTTGCCCAGCTTCTCCAGGATCCACGCCTCTTCCGCGATGCGAACGTGGCACCCGTAATCGAGGAAGAAGCTGGTCGGAGCAATCATGAGAACGTTGTAAGTTTGTCTAGTCATCAGTCCGTTTCCGCTATCACCCACACCTTTCGCAACAGAACCCGATCAGCCCCCCCCTCGGTCCCCCCCAACTCTGGGGGGGAAGCACTTTCCCCCTTCTCATCCAGGACCGGCAGCCGAACTCCCGTCGCCGCGTTGTACAAGCCTATCTCGATGGCGTATTGGCCCGACGGAGCATCGGGATCTATGACGATGCTATAGCGGTCGGTTACCACTTCACCTTTCACCCACAACGTCGTGGGATGCTCTCCTCCCCTGGGTGGATTATCCTGCTGCCCCCAGATGCGATCATCCTCGTCAGTCAGGTGGGTGAACACCGTGTAGCTGGTGTCCATCTGCTCCAGGGCCCGCCAGTAGAGGGTCAAAGGCACGACTTCGCCGGGACTGAATCCGGTGCTCTCCAAATCATAACCCAGGAGCTCCACCAGCCCCCCGAAGTTGGCCTGGTAAGGGTGCTGAATGGTCGGAACGTCGAACTCGCGCTCGACCTGAATCACGTGAATCTTTCCCATGTCGAGGGCATAGCCATCGGAGAAGAACGCTCCAAGCAAATCAGCCAGAAGGCCGCCAGGCTGAGCGATTTCAGGCTCGCGCAGCACAATTCCCACGTAGTAATCACCTCCAGGAGCTTCCAGGGGAATGCGCAGGGCATGCTGCCCCTTCACGATTTCCCCCTCATCCCAAAAGCTGGTGGGGTACCCATCGCCAGCGGGACGGAT
>JAUWOY010000100.1 GCA_030611885.1 Chloroflexota bacterium
CCTACTACACCGTGCAGCGGGGCGATACCCTCTACGCCATCGCCCGCCGCTACGGCACTACGGTGCAGGCCATCGCTCAGGCGAACCAGATCTATAACCCCTCCCTGATCCACGTTGGCCAGGTTCTGTACATCCCCGGCGCGGGACCGCCGCCGTCTCCCCCTCCCCCTTCGGGTGACGTCTACTACACCGTGCAGCGGGGTGACAACCTGTACAGCATCGCCCGCCGCTTCGGCACCTCTGTCTGGGCCATCGTCGTGGCCAACAACCTCTCCAACCCGTCCCTCATCTACCCTGGCCAGGTGCTGCTCATCCCAGGGGAGGGCCCCACCCCGCCGCCTGCGCCCACACCTACCCCAGGGCCCGCTCCCACACCGGGGCCAACGCCCCCTCCGCCATCGCCGACGGGCTTTGGCTACGGCATTCAGGCCCACATGATCGGTCAAGACCATGCCCAGATCGTCGAGACAGTCAAGGACATGGGCTTTGGCTGGATCAAGCACCAGATCGTCTGGAAGGACTTTGAGCCCTCCAAGGGGAACATCAACTGGGGCAACATTGACGCTTTGGTCAACAGTTGTCACGATGCGGGCCTCAAGGTGCTCCTCAGCGTGGTCAAGGCTCCGGATTGGGCGCGGGGTGCTAATGCCGACCTGACCGTGGACGGGCCACCGGCTAACCCGCAGGATTTGGCCAACTTCATGGGGGCCCTGGCCGGACGCTACGAGGGCCGGGTGCAGGCCTATGAGGTCTGGAACGAGCAGAACCTGCACTACGAATGGGGCAACGAGGCGCTGGATGCCAATCGCTACGTCCAGCTCCTGGCGGCGGCTTATCAGGCCATCAAGGCCCAGGACTCTGACGCCATCGTTATCAGCGGTGCCCCGACCCCCACTGGGGCCAACCCGCCCGTGGCTGTTGATGACCTCACCTACCTGGAGCAGATGTATCAGGCCGGCCTGAAGAACTACTGCGATGCTGTGGGAGTGCATCCCAGCGGCTACAACGTCCCTCCTAATGTCGCTTGGCAGACGTGGAACGATCCCAGCGCTACCTTCCGAGGCCCTTCCGACAATCATCATCATAGCTGGGTCTTCCGGGGCACCATGGAGGGATCTCGCGACATCATGGTCAGGTATGGCGATAGTGGCAAGAAGCTTTGGCCCACCGAGTTCGGCTGGGCCTCGGTGGATGGCCTGGGGGTCTCGCCGGCGCCTGGCTACGAGTACGCCGCCGATAACACCGAATTGGAACAGGCTCAGTACATCGTCACGGCCTACGGGATGGGCAAGGGCTGGGGCTGGGTGGGAGCGATGTTCCTCTGGAATCTCAACTTCGGCCCCGTGGCCGGGGCGGGGGATGAGAAAGCCGCCTTTGGCATAGTGTATCCCGACTGGGCCCCTCGGCAAGCCCACGCTGCCGTGCACGACATGCCCAAGTAAGCTCGACGACAAGCGGGGAGCATGGAGCAAAGCCGTGCCCCCTGCTGTCAGCGGACAATCTTGCTCTTTTGGGACATTTCCAAATAGCATCCTCGGATATTCGAGGACTAAAAAAAGGAGGTACGAAAGATGAAAAGCAAGTTAGGTAAGGCCTTTATTTTGGCGCTGCTGGTAGTGCAATTGGTGCTAGCGACTGGGATCGTCGC
Source organism: Chloroflexota bacterium (assembly GCA_030611885.1). Lineage (GTDB taxonomy): Bacteria > Chloroflexota > Anaerolineae > VGOG01 > VGOG01 > JAUWOY01. The sequence continues at coordinate 1,649 of JAUWOY010000100.1, forward strand.
CCAAGCCTCCCCGTCCTTATCCCCATGCACCACCTACTACACCGTGCAGCGGGGCGATACCCTCTACTCCATCGCCCGCCGCCATGGCACCACGGTGCAGGCCATCGCCCAGGCCAATGGGATCCTCAATCCTGCCTATATCTATGTTGGTCAGGTTTTGTGCATCCCCTCTGGGCTGGTCTCGCCTCCCCCCTCTGGAGGCTACTACATCGTGCAGCGGGGCGATACTCTCTACTCCATCGCCCGCCGCTTCGGCACGACCCATTGGGCTATCGCCGTCGCTAACAACCTCTCCAATCCAAATTACATCTACCCTGGACAGGGGCTGGTTATCCCCGGCTACACCCTTCCTCCTCCGCCCCCCCCGCCGCCGCCCCCTCCCCCGCCTCCTCCTGAGCCTGAGCCAGAGCCGGAGCCCGAAATAGCCGTCTGCGCTCCGTGGGCTAACATAACCGAGCCCACTGTGGACGCCGAGCTCGATGGGTGCGGGATCACCTTTGTAAGGGGGACGGCCGCCATTGACAACTTCTGGTTCTATAAGCTGGAGTTCGGCTTCGGTGAGTGGCCCACGGAATGGTTCGTCATCGAAGAGCTCCACTACGCACCAGTGGTCAACGGCTACCTCGGCGACTGGAAAACCGGAGCTCTGCCTGAGGGGGTGTATCAACTGCGCCTTACGGTCGTGGATGGTACCGGGAACTATCCGGAGCCCTGCCAGTTGCGGGTGATCGTCAAGAGGTAGGGAGCCAAGCGTAAACCCAATCCGTGCATCAGGGAGTCGCTGCTCCGAGAAAAAAACCGATGGCAAGGTGTGTGGCTTACCTGCGAGCGGTGGGTCTTCTGGAACCTCAACTTCGGCCCCGTGGCTGGGGCGGAGGACGAGAAGGCTGCCTTCAGCATTCTGTATCCCGACTGGGCCCCTCGGCAGGCCCACGCAGCTGTGCACGACGTGCAAAGTAAACTCGACCACAGGCGGGGAGCACGGAGTAAAGCCGTGCTCCCCGCCTGTCAGCAGATAACCCTACCCGCTTCGTTTGGCTTGGGTCGTAACCGATGAGACGCCAGCCAGGGCCGCGTCTTCGCGTGCCTTGAGGCTGTCGTTTTTTATACGAAGGTACCAGAATGGGGAGAAGCGAAATGGCCATATCCTACGCTGATGCCAAAATCGAGGTCGAAGGGCTGATGGAGCGCTTTGCCCGCAACCTGGATGTCTACAAGCGTGCTGACTACAAAGAAACCCAGGTGCGTATCGAGTTCATTGACCCCTTCTTTGAAGCCCTCGGTTGGGATGTGCGCAACGTCCAGGGCTACGCCGAGCAGTACAAAGACGTGATCCACGAGGACGCCATCAAGGTCGGTGGGGCGACCCGCGCGCCTGACTATTGCTTTCGCATCGGCGGGGTGCGCAAGTTCTTCCTGGAGGCCAAGAAGCCCTCGATCTCGGTCAAAGGCGACGTCGGCCCGGCCTACCAACTGCGGCGCTACGCCTGGAGCGCCAAACTGCCCCTGAGCATCCTCACCGACTTTGAAGAGTTCTCCGTCTACGACTGCCGACAGCGTCCCAAACCCGCCGACAAGGCCAGCGCGGGCCGCGTCATGTACCTCACCTTCGACCAGTACCTCGATCGCTTCGACGACATCCACAGCGTGTTTGCCAAAGAGTCGGTGCTGAAGGGTTCCTTCGACCGCTACGTGCAGGACGCCAGGCGCAAGCGCGGCACCAGCGAGGTGGACGCCGAGTTCCTGAAGGAGATCGAGGGTTGGCGCGATACCCTGGCTCGCAACATCGCCCTGCGCAACCCGGCCCTGTCGGTTCCCGAGCTGAACTTCGCCGTGCAGCGCACCATTGACCGCCTCATCTTTTTGCGGATGTGCGAGGACCGGGGCATCGAGGACTACGCCCGCCTCCTGGCCCTCACCAGCGGTCCCCACATCTACGAACGCCTGGGCGACCTCTACCGCCAGGCCGACGAGAAGTACAACTCCGACCTCTTCGACTTTCAGGCCGATACCCTGACCAAGACGCTGTCCATTGACGACAAGGTGCTCAAGCCCATCCTGGCCGGGCTGTACTATCCCCAGTCCCCCTACGAGTTCTCGGTGCTGCCGGCTGAAATCCTGGGCCAGGTGTACGAGCAGTTCCTGGGCAAGGTCATCCGTCTGACCCCCGGCCACCGCGCCAAGGTGGAGGAGAAGCCAGAGGTCAAAAAGGCGGGTGGCGTCTACTACACCCCTACGTACATCGTGGATTACATCGTCAAGCAGACCGTCGGCAGGCTCGTCGAGGGCAAGACACCTCGCCAGATCAGCAAGCTGCGCATCCTCGACCCCGCCTGTGGCTCCGGCTCGTTCCTGCTGGGCGCGTACCAATATTTGCTGGACTATCACCGCCAGTGGTACGAGGCGCACGATCCAGCCAAACACGCCCGGGGCAAGCGGCCTGCTCTCTACCAGGGGCCACGCGGCGACTGGCGGCTGACCAGTGCCGAGAAGAAGCGCATCCTGCTCAACAACATCTACGGCGTGGACATAGACCGGCAGGCGGTGGAGGTGACCAAGCTGAGCCTGCTGCTCAAGGTGTTGGAGGGGGAGAACCAGGAGACGTTGGGGCAGCAATTGGCCCTGTGGCGTGAGCGCGCCCTGCCCGACCTGGGCAACAACATCAAGTGCGGCAACTCCCTCATCGGGCCGGACTACTTCGAGGCCCAACTGCTGCCCGACGAGGAGGAGATGCGGCGGGTGAATCCGTTTGATTGGGAGGCGGAGTTCACGGAGGCGATGGCGGCGGGGGGATTTGACGCGGTGATTGGGAATCCGCCGTGGGGAGCTGCCCTGGACAATAAACTGAGAGAATGTCTTTCTGAACGCTTCCCTCAAGTAGCCGACTACGAGTCCTCGCAGTATTTCCTAATGAAAGCCATTAAACTTACCAAGCCCAACGGGGCTATTGGCTACATAATTCCGAACACTTTCGCACTCAATGTCTACGCTAGAAAATGCAGAAAGGCGGTTTTATCCTTGGCATCGGTCACTACTTTGTGCGATTTGTCTAGGGTGGATGTGTTTGCTGGCCCCAGCGTGCGCTCTATGGTAATGATCCTTCAGAGGACGCAAACAACGAATTGCCACATTGTTGAGTTTCGACAGTCAGGACGTGAAGTGAAAGAGGTCAGGACAGTTGAAATTGAAACGTTACGCACCGCAGAGACTTGGTCTCAATATCTAATTCCCCCTTCTCCACTTGGCATCCTTGTGAACAGGCTTCAAGAAACTCTCCCGACTTTAGATGACTACTGTGAAGTCAGACAAGGCTACATTCCTTATCGAACTACCACTTTGACCCGGCGATTCGGCGAGGCCCAGGCCAAGAAGATTGTCAAAGGTCGGCTATGGCACGCTGATGAGAAACTGGGACCAGACTATGTGAAAGAGCTTCAAGGAAAGGACGTAGGGCTATATTTTTTACAATGGTCGGGTGTCTGGGTGCGTTATGGAGAGTGGGTATCAACCTATTTGCCACCGCGTGTGTTCTCTGGTCCACGGGTATTGATTCGGGAGATTACTGGTCATCTGCCACGTGTCTTGCTTGCAACGTACGCGGAAGAGGTATTTGTACACAATCCGAGCGTTGTAGCTGTTCTACCACGTCCACAAAGTCCACATCCGAAGTTCGTTCTTGGCGTGCTCAATAGTCGTGCGATGAGCGCTTTCTTCTTGCAAGTGGCTCCCAAGGCCAGGAAGGGATTGTTCCCCAAAATCATAATCACAGATGCAAGACGGCTACCCGTACCTCTTCTTGACCTATCCGACCCCACCGACCAGGCTCGCCACGACAAAATGGTCGCGCTGGTGGAGCGCATGTTGGCGCTGCACAAGAAGCTGGCCGCCGCCACCATCCCCGCCGACAAGGAACTCTACCAGCGGCAAATCGAGGCCACTGACCGGCAGATTGACGCGCTGGTGTATGAGTTGTATGGATTGACGGAGGAGGAAATTGGGGTGGTGGAGGGTTTGGATCACTGAGGCACTGAGGACACTGATCACACTGAGGGGGCTTCAGTGATGTCAGGGGTTTCAGTGGAGTCAGTGATTCAGCGGACGCGCAGATTGACGCGCTGGTGTATGAGTAGTAAGGAATGGCACCGGTCTGCACTCCCGTCACGGGTGGATAGCTCCTATGAGG
>JAUWOY010000049.1 GCA_030611885.1 Chloroflexota bacterium
GGGAGGCACACGCCGTTCTTCGCTGGGTATCGGCCGCAGTTCTTCATTCGGACGCTGGACATAACGGGGGCGGTGGAGTTGCCTGAGGGAGTAGAGAGGGTGATGCCTGGGGACAACGTGAATTTGAACGTGAAGTTGATAGAGCCGGTGGCGTTGGAGCCTGGGTCGCGGTTTGCTATCAGAGAGGGTGGGCGGACTGTTGGTTCTGGCGTGATCACCAAAATCATCAAGTGAAGGAATGTAAATGGCTAAGAAGGCTATACGACTTACAATCACCCTTGCCTGTACTGAGTGCAAGGAACGCAATTACACCAGCAGCAAGAATAGGAGAAACGACCCCGGCCGTTTGGAACTGAGGAAGTACTGTCCCCGGTGTCGAACTCATACTCTTCACAAGGAAACAAAGTAGCTGGCGAATACACAGGGGGTTAGCTCAATTGGCAGAGCACTCGTCTCCAAAACGAGAGGCTATGGGTTCGATTCCTATACCCCCTGCCTCTAGTAATTGCTCTTCTTCAAGACACCGTCTCCTAAGGCGGTGTCTTGAACGATTGGACTGATCATCACTGAGCAGGAGAAGAATATTGGCCAAAGCATCAGTTAAGAAGGATAACTTCATCGTTAGATACTTTAAGGAAACCAGAGCAGAGTTAAGGAAGGTAAGTTGGCCTGACCGTCAGGAGGTGCTGAGCTTAACCTTCATCGTGGTTACTTTTACGATTTTTATGGCCGCTCTCTTGGGTATCATAGACTATATCTTCGCCTGGGTATTCGGCCTGATAATCAGATAAATACGCTAATGGCAGGCGGAAACATGGAGAGGATCATGGCGGATATGGTTTAGCCTGCCTTTCGTCTGAACCGGGTATCCCCTAGCGAAAGCAAAATTAACATGGAAGAGCTGGTAGAAGAAGTAGAAGGAAAAGAAGAAGAGGAAGAGAAGCCAGAGTCAAACGGAAGAGCCTGGTACGTGGTCCACAGCTATTCTGGCTACGAGAACAAGGTGAAAACTAACCTGGAACAGCGTATCGAGTCCATGGGAATGCAGGACAAGATATTCCAGGTGGTCGTGCCCACAGAAGAGGAGATCGAGATAAGGGATGGCCAGCGGCGGATCACTGAAAAAAAGATCTTTCCCGGCTACATCCTGATAGAGATGCTCATGACCGACGATTCCTGGTTCACGGTCCGCAACACCCCTGGGGTGACCGGCTTCGTCGGTATGGGCAAAAAACCCACCCCCTTGCGTCCTGAGGAAGTCCAGAGGATCATGAAGCGCATGGAGGAAGAAGCGCCAAAGATAAAGGTGACCTTCCGCCCAGGACAAAGAGTCAGGATTGTAGATGGTCCCTTCACCGATTTCGTGGGCAGCGTTGACGACATAGATATGGACAAAAGCAAGGTGCGCGTGCTGGTCGCCTTTTTCGGCCGGGACACGCCTGTTGAACTGGATTTCCTGCAAGTGGAGAAGATGTAGATTCGTAGATTCGTATCCGAGATTTCCAGCAGAGGCGGCTCCCAGGCCCCGGTTCGCGGGCGTGGGAGCCCGCTCTGCTCAGAAGAGGAGAATGAATGGCTAAGAAGATTAAAGCGATCATCAAATTACAGATTCCGGCTGGCAAAGCCAACCCTGCCCCACCTGTCGGGCCGGCCTTGGGCCAGCACGGCATTAATATAATGGCCTTTTGCAAGGAATACAACGCTCGCACATCGGGCCAGGTAGGCAGCATTATCCCTGTCGAGATAACCGTTTACCAGGATCGGTCTTTTACTTTTGTGACCAAGACCCCGCCCACCGCCGACTTGTTGAGGAAGGCCTGCGGTATAGAGAGAGGTTCCGCCGAGCCTCGCCGACAAATGGTGGGCACCATCAGTCGGGGGCAGTTGCGAGACATCGCTGAGTTGAAGATGAAGGACCTCAATGCGATAGACCTGGCCGGCGCCGAGCGCCAGATCGAGGGCACGGCCCGCAGCATGGGGATCGAGATCGCAGACTAGTAGATTCGTAGATTCGTAGATTCGTAGATTCGTAGATTCGTAGATTCGTAGATTCGTAGATTCGTATATTCGTAGATTCGTAGATTCGTAGAGAGGGAAAATGTCAAAACGCAGTAAGAATTATCAAGAAGCACTCAAGCAAGTGGACAGGACAAGATATTACTCGCCCGAAGAAGCTATCGAGCTGGCCAAGAAGACCTCACACGTCAATTTCGATGCCACGGTGGAAGTACACATGCGCCTGGGCGTGAATCCTCGCCACGCCGATCAACAGGTGCGGAGTGTGGTGCTTTTGCCCCACGGGCTGGGTAAAGAGGTGCGTATCCTGGTCTTTGCTGAAGGCGAGGCGGAGAAGATAGCCCGAGAGGCTGGAGCTGACTATGTAGGCAGCGACGATTTAGTCAAGCAAATCCAGGACGGCTGGCTGGACTTCGATGTCGCCATATCCATACCCCAGATGATGGGCAAGGTGGGTAGGCTGGGCAGGATCCTGGGGCCCAGGGGACTGATGCCCAACCCCAAGGCTGGCACCATCGTCTCCGCCGAGCACCTGCCGCGAGTCATCAAAGAAGCGCGTCTGGGGCGGGTGGAGTTCAGGATTGACAAGACGGCCAACCTGCACGTGCCCATTGGCAAGGTCAGCTTCCCAGCGGGGAAGCTGGTGGACAATATGGCGGCACTGTTTGAGGCGGTCAAGAAGGCTAAGCCGCCCAGCGCCAAAGGACAATATGTCAGGAGAATCACCCTGGCCACAACCATGGGGCCGGGCATCAAACTCGATACCTCTCAGGCACTGGCCCTGGAGATAGCTTAGACGTGAAACGTGATGCGTGTTGCGTATTCCGTGCCAGGAGGTCAAATTCTGGTTTGATGTAGTTGAATACACAAGCCCAAGACAGCAGGTGCGCGGGAGCGCTTAATCGAAGGCCTGCCGAGGCGAAGACAATGAAAAGACAACTTTTCTGCAAGTCTTTGTGTCGGCGGCACAAAGACTTTTATTTTTCTATCTTGACACTAGCGTTTTTTTCGTAGTGACGACCGTAGTGGCAACCGTAGTGACGACTTCAGTCGTCTACAATGGCGCAAAAGCGACTGAAGTCGCTACTACGAACCCCAATGTCATTAAGTTAAGCGCCGCCGGTCGAGTAGCGTAGCGTATCGAGACCAAGGCGCGGCCCATGCAATGTGAGATGCACTGCAAAAGCCGCTCGCGTGGCCTCGATACGGTCTTCCCAGACCTACTCGGCCGACGCTCGCTTCCTTATCTTAATGACATTGACTACGAACCCCACTACGAACCCCACATCTAACCGAAAGGAGGTGATGAAAAATTGGCGGTATCGAGGGAGAAAAAAGAACAACTGGTATCCTGGTACACCGATCTGTTCTCGCGCAGCAGTGCGGCCATTTTGACCGACTATCGAGGGTTAACGATGGCGGACATGAGCCAACTGCGCAGAAAGCTGCAGGAGACTCAGAGCGAATATCACGTGATCAAAAACAGGCTGATGAAGTTGGTCCTGGAAGAGGCGAAGCTACCTGTGCCCGAGGACCTTTTGGAAGGCCCAACGGCCATTGGTTTCTGCTTCGAAGAGGCGCCCGTTGTGGCCAAGGTGCTGGTGGACTTCAGCAAGGAGTCCAAGATCCTGGTCATTAAGGGTGGGCTCCTGGGCGACAGGATAATCAGCGCCGACGAGGTCACGTCTCTGGCCGAGTTGCCGCCCCGCGAGATCTTGCTGGCCCAGGTCTTGGGTACTATCCAGGGGCCGGCTAGCGGGATCACCAGGGCCATTGCCGGCAGCATCCGCAGTGTTTTGTACGTGCTCAAAGCGCGAGTCGAACAACTAGAACAACAAGCTAGTCAAACTTAAAGGAGGCAAATCAAAATGGCAGAAAAACTAGAAAAGATCGCCGAGGAAATTCAGGGGTTAACTCTTCTTGAGGCTTCCGATTTGATCAAGCTTCTGGAGGAAAAGCTGGGGGTGAGCGCGGCAGCTCCTGTGGCCGTAGCTGCGGCTCCGACTGCGGCTGCCGCGGCGGAGGAGGAGAAGACCGAATTCGACGTCATCCTGAAGGAGATCGGCCCCAAGAAGATCCAGGTCATCAAGGTGGTACGCCAGATCACGAGCCTGGGTTTGAAGGAAGCCAAAGAGCTGGTAGACAGTGCGCCCGGCCCCGTGGTGAAAGCCGTTCCCAAGGAGCAGGCCGAGGATGTCAAAGCCAGGCTAGAAGGCGAAGGCGCCGTCGTGGAGATCAAGTGAGGAAAGGGAAAATACGATGAGTAAACCCATAACCGTCACCGATGAGACCTTCGAGGCGGAGGTTATCCAGGCGGCGCTGCCCGTGCTGACTGACTTCTGGGCAAACTGGTGTGCCCCTTGTCACATGATAGCCCCCACCTTGGAAGAGATCGCCGCCGAATACGCTGACCAGCTCAAAATAGCCAGGCTCGACGTGGACAGCAACCCGCGTATGGCTATGCAATTTGGGGTGATGAGCATCCCCACCTTGATCCTCTTCAAAAACGGCCAGGTGGTCGAGCGTCTGGTCGGTGCTATGCCCAAAGGAAATCTCCTGGCCAGGATAACCCCTCACCTCTAAGATAAGAAGTCCTCACGACAAAGCCTTAAACCGACAAGACTTCCGAAGTCTGGTAGACTTCGGAAGTCGTGTTTCGGCATGGTTCATGTAAACCGGGCCCTCATTTCTACTAATCACCCTCCAACGATTCCAACTTCTGAGCACATTCCTCGCACCCTGGGTTGAGGAGCAAGGCTGTCTCGAAATGCTCCTGGGCCTTGTCTTTTTCCCCGAGCTTTAGATAGGCAAGGCCAAGGTTGTAGTGGGTGGGAGCATAGCTTGGGTCGTACTTCACAGCCTGCTTAAAGTGAGCCAGGGCTGCCTCGAAATCCTTGTCCTCGTAATCCAGACGTCCCAGACCGAAATGGGCGGCAGTGTTCTGGGGCTGCAGGGCAATGGCAGCTTTATACTCGGCCTGCGCTTTATCTTGATCTCCATAATTGGTGTGGATTTGCCCCAGGGTAAGGTGTACATCGGCCAATAATGCTGTCATCTCCTGGTTATAGGGTTGACTATAGTACTTTGAACAATCCTCAATTATCCTTTGGTAAAGCTGCCTTGCCTCCTCCTGACGCCCCAGCGCAAGATACAGTTTCCCCAGTTGCTGATAAGCCTGAGGCTCCCCGGAGGGACGCCGCATATCCACGATAGCCTCTAATTGCTCAATGATCAGTTGGATGAGAGTGGGGTTCTGTTTGATGTTAGCCGTGAGGTAAATTCGAGCTAAGGTCCAGCGGTTTTGGACATCGTAAGGAGCCAGCTCAACTGCTTGTTCCGCCTCGATGATGCTGGACTCCAGCCAAGACCGGTCGTTTTCCTGCTGGAGGCGCTGAAGGTAGACCTCCGCCAGGATGCGGTGCGGCTCGGCGTCGAGGACGTTGAATTGAGAAGCTCGCTGCAACGAAGATATGGCCTGGGGTAATGCACCTTCGTCCCTGAAGTGAATGCCTCTCCTCAAGTAGTACAACTCGGCGGCTTGCGCCCCACTCCACATGAGCATGAACAAGGTGAGGGCCATCAGGATAGGTCGGTAGAGGGAGTCTATCAAACTGAGGGTAGAAGAGATGGTCTCATTAGAAGGCTGTGCATTGAGCGCCGAGATGCTGAATATTAAGCCCGCTTCGGCCCAAAAGAGGATAGCGATAGCGGGGATATACCAGTCCAAATCAACCAGGTTGTGAATTGTGCTGGCCAGCAGCCCCCCGCTGAGTCCCCAAGCGATGGTCGAAATTGGAGAAGCAGGAGGTTGCTGGGTTAGATTGCTTGCCAACATTTTCGCTAACAGATTGTAGCATCGCCAGCCAATGGCGCCAACGAGTCCGACGGCGAGGATCAACCCGATGACGCCCATCTCCGCCCCCACTTGCAGAAAGTAGTTATGGGCGTACTTGGAGTAGTGGAAAGGCTGCTGCTGATATTGTAGAAATAGATCCTTGAAGGTGCCCAGTCCCGTCCCCAGCAGCGGGTGATCGCCGATGATGCGAATTGCCCCCTGCCAATAACCAAAGCGGTCGGAGAGGCTCCCCTCTGGCTCCGCAGCGTTGACTGCGGTGGCCATAATTGAGCCGACGGCACGGGTGCCTACCCCGTGGGCCTGACGGAGGGCATCGCTGTTGATGAGGAACGTCGTAGCCATAACTGCGATGAGCAGGATGGCTATTCGTTTGAGAGAACGCCTGAGGGGAAGGCGTCGCGTTGCCCACCCGATGAGAAAGAGGCCAGGGAGGAGGCTGAGCCATGCCCCGCGGGAGTAGGTGAGGATGAAGCAATCGGCGAGGAAGACAGCCGTGGCGCCGTAAGCTACCTGCTCCCTCGTGTCCGCGCTATTGAGATAGAGGACAAGGGCGAGAGGGAGAATTAGCAGCAAGAAACCCGCAAAGTGGTTTTTATTGCCGAACATGGAATTCATTCGCGGGTGAGTGACGTAGCCCGTTTGCCCCCAGTAGAAATAGACGGCGATGAGGCCTATGAGCAAACCGACGATGAGGATGACGTTGGCAAACCTTGCGATCCCCGTTTCATTTCTCACCAGGTCTATGGTCAGGAAAAAGAGGACAATGTAGGCCAAAAGTTGTCCGAACTCGGCCGCGCTGGCGGCGACGCGCACTGAGGTAAAGGAACTCAGGAGGGCAAGGATCGTTAGGAGCGCTAGCAGTAGCCCAACCAGACCGCTGGTACGAGCGAGATATTTTAGCCTTGCTGGGCCAACGAGGGACAGCCATAGAGCTGCCAGGCTGAAAATAACGATTTGAAGAGCCAGCCGGGCCTCCATCCGCCCGCTGTACACGCCGAGCAGCGCACTGAAGGGGAGGGCCGTTATTCCGACCTGGGCGATGCGACGCTTACCAAAACAAAACCTGGTCATCCGAACACCCTCCCACAGCCAAAGCTAAGCTCAATGCCGCCAGAGCTACAAAGCAAATCCTCTTCCCGGTCAACTCCGCACCCTTCCTGGTTACTATCCCCTTGCATTATACCGAAAAAGCAAAAAAGAGCAAGAAAAAAGGCAGCCCATGAACTGGGCTGCCTTTTTCGAACGCTGTGTGGTCGGCAAAGCCTACGGATAGCTCCCGTTATAGCTGGGGTCGCTCTGAACGAGGCCATCATCGTCAATCTTCCACTCATAGGTGCCGGTGCCCCCATGGGCGCTGCTGGCCGACGTTGGCATCTCCCTCAGCAAGTTTGCGCCCGTCAGTTCGGTGAAGACGATGGCGCCGGTGGCTGCATCACTTGTCGGCCACTCATTCACCGTACCGCCTGCCGTATCGGTGTAGTAGGCATCCACCGCAGCCTGGATGATGTTGCGATCAGCAGTGTAGGACTGCTGCTTGCCCCTTCCTAGGAACCCTGTGAGGTTGGGAACCACGATGGCGATCAGGATGGCCATGATGGCCAGAACCACCAGCAACTCTACCAGCGTGAAGCCGCGCTCACTACGTATTCTCTTAAACATTTTGTTTCACCTCCTTAGGTTTGGTTGTTTTAGTTTTTATTCGCAGTTCGTAATCAGGGACGAGATGTTTTGGTTTTAGTATTTTTCTCTCCTCCTTTCTTGCCTAAGATCACGTTAGCTTCCTTGCTATTTCGATTTTCTGACCTCATTATATCACAGCTTGGGGAGGTTATGTGTGAAAATAGCATGAATTCTGTGTGAATTCTGCGTGAAGAAAGAAGGCTTAGCAACAGATTGTTTCTCTTATTATAACACACTTTTAGGTTCTGTGCGTGAAAATAGCGTGAAAACAGCGTGAATTTTGCGTGAAGAAAGAGGGCTCAGCGGCGGGGGAAAAATAAAATGTCCCACTCGCTCGGAGTGGGACTAATCATTCCTTTATCTTTATAACTACTTCAGCGACGGAAACGATCCTCTATCCACTCCCGTAGCTCCTCGGGGTTGTCCGATTTGCGGAATGCATCTTCTGGGTTGATCAATCCCCTTTGGCAGAGGTCTCTCAACGCCTGATTGAGGGTCTGCATGCCGTATTGGGATCCGGTCTGGATGACATTGGGCATCTGAAAGGTCTTCCCTTCCCTGATGAGGTTGCGAATGGCAGTGGTGGCTATCATTACCTCCACGGCAGGGACCCGGCCATTGCCATCCGCCCTGGGGAGTAAAGCCTGGTAGAGCGCCGCCTGCAGGGTGGTTGAGAGTTGGGCGCGGATCTGGTTTTGCTGGTACGGGGGGAAGACGTCAATGATGCGGTCAAGGGCCCCAGGGGCGCTGGGGGTGTGCAGGGTGGCAAGGACCAGGTGCCCTGTCTCCGCAGCGGTGAGTGCGGTGGCGATGGTCTCCAGATCGCGCATCTCCCCCACCAGGATGACGTCCGGGTCCTGGCGAAGAACACGCTTCAGAGCGGCCGAGAAGGATCGAGTATCGGCCCCCAGCTCCCGCTGGGTGATGAAGCATTTCTTGTCCTTAAATAGATACTCGATCGGATCCTCAATGGTGACCACCCGACGGGTTTCCCTCTCGTTGAGGTAATCTAGCATGGCCGCCAGGGTGGTGGATTTGCCACAGCCGGTGGGACCCGTGACCAGGACCAGCCCATCTGGCTTCAGGGCCAGAACCTTGCACACCTCCGGTAGCCCCAGCTCTTCGAGGGTGGGGATTCTCCAATTCACCTGACGAAAGACCAGGCTGACGGTGCCCCTCTGGAGGGCAGCGTTGACGCGAAAGCGGGCCAACCCAGGGATGCTATAGGCGAAGTCCAGCTCCAACTCCCTGGCGAAGTATTCCCTCTGCTCCTCAGTTGTTATGTGCTCAAGAGCCTCTCGTGTATCCTCAGGCGTGAGCCTTGATGAGCCATCATAAGGGACGAGTGCGCCGTAGATGCGCAGCACAGGGGGGCTGCTCACCTTCAGGTGCAGGTCAGAGGCATCGCGCTCAACCACGACGCGAAGCAGGTCGTCAATGTTCATAATAAGCACCTCACATACCAGTCTATAATCTGCTGTCCATACAGCATGGCCACCACCCCCCCTGCAACAAGAAAGGGTGCAAAGGGGATGGGATCTTTGCGCCCCTTCAGGCCGGTCAACAGCAAGCCCCCCCCTACCAGGCCACCCGCCACAAAGGAAATGAGCAGGGCAGCGAAGACCGAGGGGAAGCCCACCACCAGTCCAATAAAAGTAGCCAGCTTGACATCGCCCATCCCCATCCCGGCCGGATAGATAAAGGCGATGAGGAAGAGCAGCCCGAAGCCGATGGCTCCTCCGCCGAGCAACTCGGCTGCATCATGGTTGGGGGTCAGGGGGATGGCCAGCAAGGCCACGATGATGGCCGGGTAGATCACCCGGTTGAGCACGAGCTGATGCTCTAGATCAATGAAGAAAATGACGATGAAGAAACAGGTATACAGAGTGGCTAGCAGTAACCGAAGGGAAAGACCATACGGAGGACTTCCCGCACGATACCAGAGCAGGACAAACAGCAGCCCTGTCATTGCCTCGACCAACAGGACGCGCCGGGGTATCGGTGCTCCGCAGTGGCGGCACCGACCTCTGAGGAAGAGATAGCTGAGCAGGGGGATCAAGTCGAACGGGGCCAATCTGCGTCCACAGGCTGGGCAATGAGAGGGTGGTGAGACGATAGATGCCCTCTCCGGCAGACGGTCAATGCAGACGTTGAGGAAACTGCTGAAAGCCAGCCCCAGCACGGCGTAGAGCAGGACCATCAACCGCTCAATCCTCCTTCTTGAGAGCTAGCCCGATGTTCACCATGAACTGGGAAAGAGGCAGCGTCTCCGGATATACCAATGGCGGCCTGGGCATCTCAATAGTATATCCCATCTCAGCCTGGATGGTCTCATATACGCTGGGTATGCCTGTCAGCTCCCCCGTCAGGAAAACAGGAACCGAGGGTTCAAGCAGTTTGTCGGGGTGGCTGTGGTTGTAGAAGTCAATGGTGCGAATTACCTCTTCGACCAGACGACGAGCTTTCTGTTGCGGGTCGAGGCCCTCTCTGTGCAGGACTGCGCTTCGCGTGATATCAGGAACAGCACCCCCCACTATTACTACGTGGAAGCTTTCATTCTCCAGGTCAGCGATAACTGCGTTCTTCTGATTGATGGCCCTGACGAGGGCGAGGGGTTTCAGGTCCATCGCCTTGATCTGGATTTCGGCCATTTGGAAAGCGGTGATGTGGGCGTCCACGAGGTCCCGTGGCGCGCCCAACACGTAGACCTGCTGCATATTCCCCTTCTCACCGATCACCTGGTAGGAGAGATAAAGCTCATCCACGGGCACGGGCATCACTCGCCTTGCCTCGCGACCGATGGCATTCGCCAACAGGTTCGGCCTCATCTTTGGTAAGTCAAAGATGAGAGAAGTCGAGCCCAACCCTATCACCGTCAGGCTGGAGATGACCCCCTTCTTGGGTGCTTTGTGTTCTCGGAAAAGGGCCTCGAGGGCCAGGCCCACCCGCGCAGGGTCACGGACCAGGCCATTCTCAACCAGGCCGGGCTCCAGAGGCACTTGTCCCCATTTCTGAACCTCGCCCCCCTTGACCGTGAGCAGTCGCAGGCTCCTCTCCTCGATGTTGACCGTCACCGTTTCTTGGCTTTTGCGAAAACTTAGCTTCATGTTAATTAAACCTACCTTCTTTTCGTTCGCCGAAGGTCTCCGACCTAGACGAAGATGACTTGGTCAGTAGACCTTCGCCCAGCGCCAAAGGTTAATCTATTGGGTGGGGATGCGCAATTGCTGGCCTACGTAAATATTGTAATTGGTCAGCCCGTTGGCTGCCATGATGGCCTCCACGGTAACGCCGTACCTGAGGGAGATGCGGTACAGATTCTCCCCCCGCTGCACCACATGGATGGTAGGCTGTGCCCCTGGAGTTGCAGTTGTGGGCGGCGCAGGCGTTGCACCACCCGCCAACGCCTCCAATTCCGCCATGGCCTCTCCGCCGTTGGGGTTGACGTTCAGGGCGCGGGTGAACTCCACTTTCGCCTCCTCAAGCTTGCCCTCGGCGACGAGCTGTTGCCCGTAGTTGACGTGGGCCGCGTACAACTTCTCGGTCATGTCATCGCGAGCAGGGTTGATGACCCGAATCTGCCCGATCAATCCTATGACTTCTTCCCACTCTTCCGCTCGTTTGTCGTCATCGCTGGCTACCGCCCACGACTCGTGCAAGCGCTGTTCCAACTGTTCTTCCACAGTCAGCGTTCGCGGGGGTGCACCGGTAGGAGTAGTGACAGCGACAGATGTTGGCGTCGGCACCCAGGCGGCTGCTTGGTCTCGTCCCGCCTGGGCTTCCACTCCGTCGGGTTTGATCTCCAGGGCACTGTTGAACTGCGTTGTCGCCTCATCAAGATTGCCCTCATCCAGGAACTGGCGGCCATAATTGACGTAGGCCGAGTACAGCTTATTGGGCATGTCAGCGTAATCAGGCTCTATGGCCAGGATCTGCTCGATGAGACCTATGACCAACTTCCAATCCCCTGAATCCCAGGCCGTCCCCAGCATTTCCTCCATCTGCGCCAGGCTTTCTGGCGTCACTGTGACGCCGGGCGTCGGTCCCACAACCGCTCCAGCGGAATAGGGGGAAGTATAGAGGGCGATACTCATGTTGAGAGTGTCTTGCTCTTCGCCCTCCGTGATGCTCACGTTGGAAATCACGAAGCTCTCAAGCACAGTCTCTTCAATGCGGGATATGAAGACCACCAGGTCGGGGAGGTCCCCTTCAGCTTGCAACTGGAACTCTCTGACGTCGTAGGCGCCTTTCTCTTCCTCTTGTGGAGTGGGTTGGGTCTGCAGATCAGTGATCTCCACCTGGCTCTCGCTGGCGTACTGATACATCCTGTTCAACGCTTCAGACGCCTGGGAATCGCTGAGGAAGACACTGGCCACATCGTCCAGCTTAGCCTGCGCGGCCTCGGCTTGCTTACGCAATTCGTCAGGGCTTGCCGCCTGGGCTTTTCGGGCCTCGTTCAGCGCCTCCTGAGCCGAGGTCAACTGGGAGGTTAGCTCCCCCCTTTCTTGCAATCGTGGGACAATGTAGGACATGACAAAAAGGACATCGGCAAGCCCTACCACGATCATGACAACCAGAGCCAGCAAAGAAAGGCGGTCTACGACTGGGATCCTGTCTCGCAAGTTTCTCACACTATCCATAGCAATCCTACCTCCAAATCATGGTTCTTTAGGCAGACCCTAAAGGTTTGTAAAACCTTTAGGGTCTCAATCTCTATTCCTTCCAGTAGAGCGGGAGAAAGACGCCCGTCCGTTTGTACGTCGTTTGCAGGCGGGGGGCGAGGTGAGCCACACGCTCTGGCATCGAGGAGGACAGTGAAGTCGTTGTGATGGCCAGGGTGTAGTTGAATTCCGGCTCGCACCCGCCGACTAGGGGATCCCAGTGTTCTACCCTAACAAAATAGGTCCCAGTAGCGGTGATGTGCCAAGTGATCGTCGAAAATAGATCGGTAGGCCAGTTATTATCGTCATGCTGAGTCAACGTCATGCAGTTGGTATCGTAAAGGGTGAGAACGGTATCTACAGGAAAACCGAGTGTTTCTGTTGTCCAAATGGTGTAGGTTATAGATTGGACGCCTTTAAACTTCACGTAATCCTTGTCTCCCGGAGTGTGGAAATTGTGGTATTGAGATTCACCCATCGTTATCTCTGGAGCCATCAGCCCGCAGGTATCATCATCCCAATCCCGATCGTACGCATCACGACAATCGGTCGTGGGCGTGCTCGTTGGCGTCGCGGTGGGGGTAGCCGTGTTTGTGGGTGTTGGGGTGGGCGTAGAGGTACTTGTTGGCGTTGGCGTGCTTGTTGGCGTCGCGGTTGGGCTAGGCTCCACCGGCCTGATACTCAGTTGGACAGGGACCGTGCGAGGGAGGCTGTCTTCACACTGGGTAGGACAGGCTGAGGAAGGCCTTATCGTGATGGTAATGGTCCCTTCATAAAGACCGGTCGGCAAGTCATCAAGGTCATCCGCCCACACAGTTACCTCCGAGGGGGTCTTGCCTTGGGCGGGGCCTACGACTAACCAGTCAGCATCATCCTCAACGCTCCAGAGTAGGTTCCCGCCGCCAGGGACAGTGACATTGATGGTCTGCGGTTCAGGGTAAGGGGGTGGTGGAGGAGGCCAAACCGGCGACCATGTGAAAATGAGTGACTCAGGCTCGACTTCTATGAAGGGCTCTTCGACCACCGTGATGGTATATGCCTTGGTTGGGCCAAACTCGTAGAGATTGGTGACAGTCACTACCGACCAGCCATTGTTGGTTGCTGTGAAGCAGACTGTGGAGGCGAAGTTGCCGCCGCCGGGGTCATAATCATCGCATTCACCCAACGGGTTGTTGTCCATCGTGACTTCGAGTTTGGTATCCACCCCCGGGGCCAGGTTGGAGGTGAAGACACCGTACCAACGGCCTTCTTTGACCGGCCATTTAACGGAATCCTCGTCGCCATCGGGGTAGAAATTGTGTTCCTGCGGTACTCTGTCATCAATGAACTTGGGTATGATCTCGTCGGGCTCGTACTTGTCAACACCCAAAGGAAGCAGGGTGAGCCTTAGATAATAGGTCTTAGCGGCGCCGTATTGGCCGCTTGCGCCTTTGCTGATGGTTGCCAGGGCGATGCCCTCCTCGTCTGGCGCGAAGCGAACCTCCGATCTAAGATCGCCCGGACTGATATCATCGTTCTCGCACCAATAGTAGTCGGTTGTTGGGCACATCACGCCGTCTATCGTAACCGTGATGACAGTATCCGTGCCTAGGGCCAAATCATAAGTATCCAGGACATACAGGCGGCCGGGTTTGACCTCGAATGTCACCTTGTCCACGTCGCCATCAGGGTAGAAATTGTGCCACTGAGTCTCGTCAACAGCAATAGAGCTGGCGGTCTCATCGGTGTCATCAGATTCGTACTCGTCTCCTATCGTACCAACACTGATATCGTAGGTCTCGCATTCGCCAACCTGTGGACCGGAGGGCGCTGCCTTGGCAAAGTAAGTAGCCGTTTTAGTAAACAACCACTCTATCCTTGAGGCGGAGTTGCCCGCCTCGTAGTCGTCGTTCTCTTCTAGTTCTGTAGTGCCATTGGTATCATAGAGGGTTAGGGTTGTATCGTTACCTTCGCTCAGGTGCAAGGTCGTGATGGTATAGACGTTGCTAGCCACTGCATCAAATTCCACATAGTCCTGGTCGTCAGGAGTGTGGAAGTTATGTGATTGTGTCGCCCCATTGACCTGGATCTCCGTGGCCTGCTGCCAGGTGTCATCCGGCTCGTAGCTGTCACCAGGGCAAGAAGTTGGGGTCGGGGTGGGAGTAACCGTGCCGGGTGTTGGGGTAGTCGTGGGGGTAGGCGTCGAAGTTACGACCTCCAAGGTTACATTAACCATTTGGGGCGTGCCCACAGTGCACGGCAACGTTGAACGGATAATGATCGTCCCCGTATACACACCTGCCGTCAAGCCAGCGGTATTCACTGATACATCCATAGTCGTGGGGGCGGTGCCGGAGGAGGGGTCGATGACCAGCCAAGAAGCGTTCTCGTCGGTGGCTACTATCCAGGTCAGATCGCCAGTGCCAGTGTTGCGGATGCGCACCTCCTGGGATGGGAGACTATCGCCCTCCATAACCGGACCAAAGTCGAGGGTCGTGGGACTGACTTCCAGTATCGGCTGTTCGTACACGGTGATTTTATAGGTGTTATCCGGACTATATAGCTGCTGCGTGTTGGTGATAGTCACGGTTGCTACGCCCCAGTAAGGGGCCTCGAAGCAAACCGCTGAATCGTAAATACCCGTGCCGGGCTGCCAATCATCGTTGGCCCAACTGTATCCATCCATTTCCACCTTGATGTATGTATCTACCCCCAAAGCCGCCAGATCGAAGGTGTACACGGCCCAGTGATGGCCTCCCTTGGCCACGAACTTGACCTTGTCAACGTCGTGGGCGGGGTAGAAATTGTGCTCTTGGGTCTCCCCGTAAGCGATGAACTTTGGCCTGATCTCGTCGGGCTCGTATTTGTCAACGCCCACAGAGAGCATGTCCAGTCTTAGCTCGTAGGTTTTATCGGGGCCGTATTCGCCGCTTGCGCCCTTGCTGATAGTTGCCAAAGCGATGCCCTCCTCAACATCCGGCACGAAGCGGACCTCCGACGCGAAGAAGTCCGGGTCGGGAATCGGCCCGGGCGATCCGGTGCCGATGTCATCGTTCTCGCACCAATAATAGTCGGTCGGGTCGCACACCTCGCCGTTAATCGCGACGGTGATCATGGTGTCCGTGCCCGTGATCAAATTGGAGGTGCCCAGGACGTACAAGAGCCCCTTTTTGACCCCGAATTTCACCTTATCCACATCCCCATCGGGGTAAAGGCTGTGCAACTGCGGCGGCGCGTCAATGATGATGGGGTTAGCAGTCTCATCCGTGTCATCAGGCTCGTAGATATCCACAGACTGATCAACGGTGATGTCGTAGAAGTGAAATTCTCCCCCTTGACCGAAATAGTCGGCGATGGTCACTATCGCTGTGCCAGTGGTCGTAATCGAGAAGGTGACCTTGGAAGCCTTGTCGGTTTCTGATATGTCATCGTTCCAGCCTACCACTTCCCCATTCACGGTCACGGTTATGACTGTATCCACACCCACATCCAAATTCAGGTCGGAGGTGTAGACATCGTACCAGTATCCCGCCTTGGCTGCGAAGGTGACCTTGTCTATATCGTTGTCTGGGCAGAAAGTGTGTAGCTGGGTCCCTATCTCGCCGATGACGATGGGTTTGGCATCCTCGTCGGTGTCGTCAGGCTCGTACTCATCAACACCAGGGATTGGCGTAGGCGTGCCCGTTGGTGTAGGCGTGCCCGTTGGCGTAGGCGTGGGGGTACTCGTTGAGGTAGGCGTGCTGGTGGGGCAGAGAAAGTCAAAGTAATTCCCGGTGTAAGTCTGACCCACCACGCTGACACTCTGGAAATACAGACGATCATTGTACCAATTGTATCCCCACTGATTCGTGCCCCCGCAGTCGGAGGTGGCGGATACGCAGTCGCACCCATAGGGATTGCTGAGTACCCTGAGCTGCAGGTCCCATCTACCCGTTCCGCCAGAGCCGGTTGACCACCAGGTCTCTGTTGGCCTCCATTGCACCTTTCCAGTTGCATCGGTTTGCGCCTGACCGTAGCGCATCCAGCTATTGTCCTGGAAGTACCGAAGCTCAATCCCCACCCATCTGAGCGGGCCCCCTGTGTTCAGATTCCTGGCCATCGCCCCTATCTCCCAAGCCCCGGGGACAAGGGCAGGTTCCTTCCAAATAATGGGTAAAAATACCTTGCCAGCGGACGTTGATGTCTGCGTTGGTGTGGGCGTTGACGTGTGCGTTGGTGTGGGTGAAACGGCAACCCCCGAAGTACGCAAGCGGATCCCTACGTCATCGCCGTATCCTCCCTCATCCTCCCACGTGCTGCCATCGGCGCTGGTATAGGTGCGCTGCGTCTCGTGAGGTCCCTCCATATCAATGGCGACCGGATTCGGGTAATCAGCGTTGGTGAACTTTACTACCGCGATGACGTCGTCGCCACTGGTCACGGCCAGAGGCGGGTCCACCACCACTCCGTGATAACCAGCCTCGTCAAAGCTGTGGTCGTGACTGCTCCACAGCAAGTTGCTGAGCGTCGCGCCATCGAAGTTGTCGTAGATATACACGTCAACGTCAGTGGTGCGGTCCGTGGTCCAGAACTCCACGCGCGTGACGTAGGTGTTGCTGGCAGGGAAGAACTTGCTCAGGCCCCAGCCGGTCGTGCTGCCGTAGCCCGCCATGTGCGTCCAGCCGCCCTCGTCGTAGTACATGATGCCGCCATTGGAGTCGTAGTCCTGCCAGTCGTGCACAAACGAGGAGTACATGCCGATGCTGGCCGAGCCGTAGGCGATGGTGAAGTAGCCACTGTCTCCCCAGTCCGCGCCCCACTGATTCTTCACTATCCAGCCGCCCGTGCCTCCGTCGTGGGTGAGGTTGTCGTCCCAGCCGACGATCAGCACGGCGTGGTTCGGCCCTTCTGTTCCCGGATAGTAGAGTGTGTAGGAACCGTCATAGCTCCCGAACTCCGTTTCCCAGGCATCGCCGTCGCCGACGTAAATTGATGCGTAGACCGGACTGGCGGTGGCATATATGTAGCTCTTAAGCACCTCCGTGTCGGGCGCCGCATCGCCTGAGATGATCCTCCAGTCCAGCAGTGTCTTTATGTACGGACAGGTGTCATTGCAGTTGACGTCGCTGTCCACGTACGGGTCGCACGACTCCAGCACCGTACCCTTTTGGGAGAACAAGTTGGCCAGCATGTAGTAGTTCCCCCCAACGCAACTGGGATCGTTCCAGGAACACTCCTTGGCATTGTTCTCCGAAAAGTCGTAGCTGCCGGCTCCGTCAATCAGCATCTCGGACTCGATGTTGCCGATGGCAGCGAAGGCATAACACGAGCCGCAATTGCCTTGGTCCTTCACCGAGGTGACCACGCCCTGATCGCGCCAATCCCACTCGCTGGGTAGCAGAGCCGCGGCGCTAACCCCCTCAGGTATTCTGTCTCCCTTCAGATGAGACAAGTCCATCGGCGGCGGTATGAAACCTGTGCGCCCTGCCCCCTCCCCCCAACTTTGGGGGGCTAGGGGGGGCGGCGGCACGGTCGGCGCTACCTGACGGGCAGGCTCTGGCGATGGGGGCAGTGATCCAACGGCGAGGACCCTTCCACCGGCATTCAGCGCCAGCCCTTCGGCTGAGCTCAGGACAAGCAGCAGGGACGCGCCGACCAGTATCGCCGCCCCCAGAGCAAGCATCAGCTTGGATCCTACCTTACTATTTTTCATTCTTTTCCCTCATTTTCGCAACCCCATCGCCTTCCAGAGATCATGGCGACCCCGTCTTTAACTCCAGCACGATCACGAATTCCACCGCCTCTGGGTTCTGCAGACGGTAGGGGGGAGCAGCCACAGAAGAAACGGACCCCAACGAGGCCATGCCAGGGGGCCTTGGGGAGGAGGCCGTCGTCGCAATTAGGGCTTCAAACTCGTAGCCCTGTAAAGAGCCGTCAACCATCCTGGTATCTATGCCTTCTAACATTATGTACCTGCCGTACTTGTCAGTTATATCAACGCTAACCCACTCATTATTACCATCTATGCTCACATTATCAGCAACCGCTGTGCTCCAATTTGCAGCATTCTCGCTGACGTAAATATCTACACTATCCCAGCGGGAAGCCTGACTGCCTACTGCCCATATTTGGATTTCCTCGATTTTCCACGCGCTTCCCATATCAAGGACAATCTGGTGCAACTCATCAGCATCATGCTCCCAATAAGTGGCTGTATTCCCATCAATAAAGGCAGTGGCAAAGTGGTCAGCTTCTTCACCGCACCTACTGTGGACCGCACTTGGGCTAATCCAAACGTCCAGAGGTGGGGTAGGGGTAGCAGGGGTAGTAACCCACAAGTTTACTATGACCCTTTCCTGACAAAGACCGGCGCAGCACCGGGAGGAGGTTTCCCCATCAATGTCAATATATCCTCTGTAGGGGTAGGAGCGCGCCGCCAAGCCAGTGGTGTCCACAAACACGTTCATGACCGAGGGGACGCGGACCGAGGCGGTGCCGCTTTCTGGGCTGATGTTCAGCCAAGTAGCGTCCTCGTCCTTGGTAGCCTCCCAGGTCAGTACGCCCCCGCCTTTGTTGATGATGTCCACCTCCCGCGGCGAAGGGTTATCCCCGCCTTCCACGGCTGCGAAGTAGAGGCCCAGTGGACTGACGGCCAGCATTGGCGCCTCGTTGACAGCGATCTCGTAGGTCTTGTCAATGTCATACTGCTGCAGATTGGTGATGAGCACCACTGCTGTGTCTTCTATCGGGGCCTGGAAGCAGACCTCCGAGTCGAAGTTGCCCGTGCCTGGTCTGCGGTCATCGTTCTCCCATGCATGAGGACCCAGCGTGACCTTGAGCTTCGTGTCTACCCCCACCAGGTTGGAGGTGTAGACGGCGTAGTGCCGCTCTGCCTTGGCCAGGAACTTCACCAGATCCCGATCGCCTTCAGGGTAGAAATTGTGCTCCTGCACGCCCTCTACGGCGATGGGCTTAGCAAAGGGATCATCGGGCTCATATTTATCAACCTCGGTCGAAAGGAGGGTGAGGGTCAAATCGTAGGTCTTGTCATCACCATATTGGCCGCTTAAGCCTACGCTGATAGTCGCTACTGCCGTGCCATCGGCCGTGGGTATGAAGCGCACTTCGGAGTCGAGAAAGCCCGGCCCGATGTCATCGTTTTCGCAGGTCAGGCAGACTTCACCATCTATCTCAACCACGATCTTGGTGTCCACACCTGCACCTGGGGCCAGATTGGAGGTGGTGAGGGCGTAGAGGCGGCCCTCTTTAACTCCGAAGGTCACCTTGTCCTTGTCGCCATCAGGATAGAAATTGTGCTCAGGCTGCGTCTCTGCTAGAGCGATAGGTTTGGGGTCAGTATCGTCGGGTTCGTACACGTCGCGCAGGTCTGGAGTAGACGTGGGGGTAGCGGTTGGAAGGGGCGTCTCGGTCGGAACGGGCGTCTCGGTTGGAATGGGTGTCTCGGTTGGAATAGGCGTCTCGGTCGGAATGGGCGTATCGGGTGGCACCGGCGTCTCGGTCGGCACCGGTGTCTCGGTCGGCACCGGCGTGGGCGTCGGCGCAACCTCCTCCACGGTGAGCAAGTACAACATCTCCGGGCCATATCGCCCTCGGTTGCTTATCCTGACGGTAGCGTACACGTCATAGCCAATCCCAACTTGAAACTCCAAGCAGGAACTCAGGTCGCCGGGGTGGCAATCGTCGTTGGTATAACGGGTTCCGCCTACGTTCACCTCCACGTAAGTGTCCACCCCGGGCCGCAGGTCTGAGGTGGAGATCTTATAGTAGCGCCCGTTCTTAGCCAGGAACTTGACCCTGTCCACATCGTAGACGGGATAGAAGTTGTGTAACCGCGGCTGCGGCGGGTACAGGAAGATTTCCTTGGGCTCAAAGTCGTCTATTTCGTACTCATCGGGGCCGACAGGAATAACAGTCACTGTAGGCGTTATCGTCACTCCAGGCGTTATCGTCTCCGTGGGCGCTATTGTCACTCCAGGCGTTATGGTCACACTGGGCGTAAGGGTTACCTCTGGGATGCTCGTCGCTGGGACAAAGGGGGTCTCAACGCTGGTTATGGACTGCACCTCTACGCTGGAGAAGAGATCGGACGCTTTGAGACCATCGGCGTAGGCAATTACAACGGAGCGGTTAATGGCGCGCCCGTCGAGGGTGATTCGGGTATCGGCCTGAGCGAGGGTATTTAGAGTAAGCTGATCCGGATCGTAGTTGCCGATGGCAGCCATTACGGCCGACCAATCGGCGCGGTCAACCGCGATGGTGGAATGTGCTTCCTCGAGCTCGCTAACCGACTTCTGGGTCTGGTCCAGGGTGTTCATAAGCTCTTGGACCTCGGGTGCTGGAGTGTTTACCGTCGCCAGGTCATTTTGAACAGACTGATACTCGTCTTCTAAACTAACGATATTGCCGCGAATACTGGCAGAGACGAGGTAGAGAGGCAAGATAAGGGCGGCCAAACTAATCGCTATCAGCGATAATATTATCGCCCCTCGAGGCAATTTGCGCGGCCGCTGTTGCTCTGGCAAGATGTTGACGTCAACAAAATCGGGTGAACCAGTTTCAGGTGCCATTTGAGCTAAACCTCCCCTTCATAAATAATCGGTCTGCAATAATTTTAGCACACTTTTGCGAATTTGTCACATCACTCTCGGATGATCACTTCAGTGCCGATTTCAGCCCAATCGTACAGTTGCTTGGCGGCCCAGGTGTCCAGGACGACACAGCCATAGGATACCCGCTGGCCCAGGTATCCCGACCACAGGGTCTGGCCACTGCTGAGAATGGGCAGGCCGTGAATGCCATTCTCACTGCCGCCAGCCCAATAGATGCCCATCCAATAGGGCATCCGTATGTCCCACGCGCTGCCGTAAGCCTCAGTCAGCTTGCTTATGACGCTGAATCTCCCGAACTTGGTCGGGGTTCCGGACTTTCCTGTGGAGCAGATGAAGTTGTAGACCAGCTTATCGCCATCCCAGGCGGTGAGTCTTTGCTGTGAGACGTCAACCTCAATGCGTTTCAGGCGAGCCGTCAATTCGGCTCGCCTGGTCCTGGCCTCTATCCCATAAGGCTGGATGTCCAAGGCCCGTCGGTATTCCCCGAGAGCTTCAGTCAGTTGGCTACTTTCTTGAAGAGCCGCCCCTTGCCGCCAATGGGCTTCGTAGAGCAAAAGCCCTACATTTTGGTAGCTATAATCTCTCAGGTATACCTTCTCCAAATAGGCGATGGCCTCCACCCAGTTCCCCTGACCGTGGCCTTCCGATCCCTTCAGGTAGGCTATGGCCAGCTCTCGTGCCTCCTGGGCCGGGAGATATTCAGGACGAAGCAGAAGCGTCTGGTCGAAGTGGGCAACCGCCTCTTCCAACTGGCCGTCTTTCACGAGCTGGGTGGCAAAGTTGAAGTGGGCGGCAAAGAGCTTCTCCTCAGCCTCGGCGGGGTCAATGTCCCTGATCTTATCCAACAGCTCAATGACGTAGCTCCAGGCCTGGTTATCCCAGGCGGGGTGCAATTTTGACCAGAGGGGGGCCATCAACTGTTCGTTAGTGGGCGTAGGTGTGGGCACCGGTGTGGCGGTGGGTGTCGGGGTGGGGGTAGCTATCCACTGGTCCCAGGCTGCCTGGCCCAAGCCAGTGGCCCAGCCGTTCGCTACCAGAGCTAAAGCCAGCAGAGCCAGTCCAACCCATCCGAAGAAAATGCGGTTACTCTTGAAGAAATCAGAGAGTTTGGTGAGGGCCGACGAAAAGGCAGATGTGCGCTCGGTGACTGAGGAAGCGGGAGAGGGGCTGTCTTTTTCGGCCAACTCGGCTCTGGCTGCGCTGAACCCATCCCTGGCCCGCTGGTTTTGGGGATTGATGTCTAGCACCTGCGAGAAGTAGGCCAAAGCGGAGCGAGGGTCAGTAGCGATTCTGGCCAGCCAGAGCCAGGCTTCTTCGTTAAGGGGGGCCACGACCAGAACCTGCTGCAAACAGCGGCGAGCCTCGCCGCGCCGTTCCTCTCGCGCTGCTGCTATGCCCCGCTGGAGCAGTTCCTCTACTGTTAGTGAAACGCCAGGGCGATTTTCTGAAGACATTCCTTCCCCCACTCGTTTCGGTCTGTAGACAACCCAATTATAACATAAAACGGCTCTCATAGCAAAAACGTAGGAGCAGACCCTAAAGGTTTAAAACCTTTAGGGTCTCGCTTCTTGCAATTGGGCGATCAGGTCTTGAAGAGCGGGCTTTTGCTCCTCAGGGGCGAGTTGCCAGGCCATTTGGGCCTGGGAGAGCGCATCCTCTGGCCGTCCCAGTTGGCTATAAAGAGTGGCCAGGGTCTGGTGGGCATCCCAGGCATCCTCTGCTTCCGGCGCCAGTTCCAGCGCCTCCTGGGTGGCGGCGACGGCCTCCTCCAGGCGGTCTAACTGGGCATAGACGGCGCCCAGGATGTGCCAGATTTCGTGGGAAAGGGGAAATAACTCCACCACGTGCTCGTACGCTTCGGCGGCCTCCTCCAACTGGCCGAGCTGCGAGTGGGAATTCCCCTTTGTGTTCCACAGGATGGCATCGTTGGGGCTCAACGTGGTGGCGATCTCATAATTGGCGTTGGCCTGCCGGCCCAACCGCTCCTTCTGCGCCGGATCGGACGCCAGATCGTACCACTGGCGATACAAGTGGGCCAGGTCGGTGCTGTGGGTGATCTCAAGGGGATTGATCTCCCGCGCCTGAATAAAACTCTGCTCAGCCATCTGAAACAACTGGTCCTGTTGCGCGGGGTCGCTGATGCTGGACACTTTTTTCTGATAACCTCTGCCCAGCGAGGCATAGTACCAGTCCTCGCGGGGGGCCAGTTCGATCGCCCGCTCATAGTGAGCGATGGCCACGTCCCATTCCCCATCGTTGTCGTAAGGGATGGCCTGTTTGCGGACGATATCGGCCTGGATGGGTGTCAGGTTGTACCGCACGGAGACATAGCCGGCCAACACCAGCAGTGGGACGAGCGCAGCCACTCCCCAGGCTGTGACCGGCGTCCTGGGCAGCCTGCGCTCCTTCATCAGCGCCAGAAGGAAAGCCAGCCCCCCAGCCAGAAGCACGAAGGCGACAAAACCATAGTAGAGGGTTATCTGAGACACGATGTGGTTGGTGAGCAGCAGCGCATCTTGTATGTCCTGTGGGCCAGAGAGCGTATCCGGCAACGTGGCCAGACGCCCGGCCAGCAAGAGGGCGAAGATCAAGCCCAACCCGAGCGAGACGGCCAGATACAACAGGCTGATCCGCAGCCAGTCGGAGGCTCGCCTTTTGAACCACTCACGCCCGGCCATCTCGGAGAGAAAGATGATGCCCGCCATCAACCAGGTCAGGATCACGAGGATCAAGATCCCATACGATGTACGTCCTTCCTGCACGGCCAGGGTAGTGAGCGCGCGCCATAAGATGCTCCTCGCGTTGCTCAACCCCTCTTGATTGCAGATGAAGCTGAAGGCCAGCGTCCCCAGGATGAACCCTCCCACCACCGCGTTGCCCAACGTGGGCCACAGCCAGCCAGGGAGGGTTCTCTGCGCGGGAGGAGGTGACGGAGCGTCCCCTTTCGGCCGCCGTGACCTGCGCCGCCTTTTCACTG